>NZ_JNIW01000017.1 GCF_000701425.1 Deinococcus frigens DSM 12807
CCCCCGCCGCTTCGGAAATCACGCGAACTGTCCCGAATTCAACCGAGTCCGGGACGCCTCACTTTTCTCTATCTTTCCCTACGGGAGAGGACCGGGCCGAGGAGTCTGCCTTTCATCCTGCCGTCCATTCGGCCTCAGACGCTGACTTCGCAGTGGCCCGAGTAGTGGCCCGGAGCAGTGGCCCCAGGAGTTCATGGCGAGGATTTTGCCATCCTGCCCTCGCCACGCCACAATGGCGATGTGAAGCGCCTGTCCCTGGCCGTCCTGATCTGGTTGCTGCTGGCCGGTGTGGGCGTGGCGGCGCTCTTCCTGTCGGCGCGCGGGCAGTTCGCAGAGACCTTTAACACTGACGCGCGTATCCTGCACCGCGTGCTGTCGCAGCGCATGGAGCAGCAGGAGGCGGTACTGAACGCCGTGGACGCCCTGGGGCAGGGAGAGGGCACGGTGACGCTAGACACCTTTCTGGACACGCTACTGCGCCCCTACCCGCAGGTGGTGGCGGTAGAACGCTGCGCGGCGCAGGGCTGCCGGGTGCTGGGAACGCCCGCCCAGCGCCCTCCCAGCCTGGAGGCCACTCCTGTCCTGCAACCCACCGTGCGCTGGCCAGTTGGCGGCGGGCCGCTATACGCCCTGTCGCGGGACATCGGCCGGCGCCTCGTGACTCAGTTGACTACGGGAGACGTCCAGGATCTTTTGAAGGAGCTGCGCGGCCGTCATGCCGACAGTACGGTGAGCAAGGTCTATAGGCGGTTGTGCCGGGTGCTTGATCTGGCGGTGCAGGAACAGGTCGTTGTGCGCAACGTCGCGGCGGCGATCCAGCGCAAGCCGACGGTGAAAACCAGGGTTCCCGCAGAAGGATGGACGACTGAAGAGGTTCAGAAAATCATCCGTACAACCAGGGAGGTCGACCCGGCGATGTACCCGCTGGTGGTGATGGCCTTCGCCAGCAGCGTCCGCATCGGTGAACTGGTCGGTGCTCGGCTTCAGGATTATGACCTGGACAAGAATGTCTTCTGGGCGGACGGCACGGCGAAAGAGGGTGGGGGTCGTGGCAAGGGAAAATCTGACCGGGCCCATCGCCCGATCTCGCTCTACCCGGGAGCGCAGGACGTGATGCTGGCTCACCTGGATCGGCTGCAGCGCCTGAAGGAGGCGGTCGGGCCGGCCTGGGGGATCAAGCGCGTCCACAGCGAGGAAACACGTGAAAAGCAGCGCCAGGCCGCGTTGAGGCAGTATGGGCGACACTACGACCAGACCTGGAAGCCGGCCAAACCGGTGCCCACCGAGACGCACGAGTGGCTGTTCCCGACCTCCCGTGGCACGCGCGACTTCAAGACCAACGTGGGGCGCCGCTGGCACAGGATTCTGGAGGCAGCTCAGGTGAAGGACAGGGTCTTCCATGCCGTGAGGGCGACGTGGATCACCGCGGCACTGGACGACAATGTCCCGATGCACGTGATCCAGGCCGCTGTCGGGCATGCCTCGCCGGTCATGACCCTGCGGTATGCGGAGCGGCCCAAGACGGATGATGCTGCAGCGCGTGTCGCCAGGCGTCTGGGGCTCGACACCGCCGTGAACCCACCGAAAGGCTGAGGCATGCTTCTTGAGCGCGGCCGCGGCAGTCAGGTCAGCGCCGCGCTGGTGCTGTTCCTCAGGGAAGGTACCTGTGCGATACCTTGGAACGGATCACATGCCCAAAATTCTCGACAATATCGACCTCAAGCTGATTGACGACCTGCGGGTCTCCATGCAGTCTGCGGTGCGCGCCGATTTCTGCGTGGGGTACTTCAACCTGCGTGGCTGGAAACTCATCGATGATCTGGCCGATCAGTGGAGTGGCCGCGACGATGCGCGCACCCGCCTGCTGGTCGGCATGCAGGAACTGCCAGAAGGCGAACTGCGCGCGTCGCTGACGCTGCTGGGTTCGTCCACTGGCCTCGACAACCAGACAGCCGTGCGTCTCAAGCGGCGCGCGGCCGAAGGGTTCCGGCAGCAGCTCATGCTGGGCGCGCCATCCAACAGCGACGAGGCGGGACTTCGCCGCCTGAGCTGCCAGCTCAAGTCAGGCAAGGTGCAGGTGAAGTTGTTCCTGGGCTTCTTGCTGCACGCCAAGCTCTACCTGCTCCACCGGCACGACCACGCGGCGCCCCGCCCTAAGCATCAAACGAGATGTCGATGCCCGTGGGGTCAGGCCCGGCCGCCTCCGCCCCACTCTCGACCTGAAGGGCCTGCCAGCGCCGCAGCAGCTCCCGGTGCTCCGGGACGTGGTTCAGAAAACGCTCGCGCCACTGCGGGTCGCCGATGCTTTGCGAGCGCCCGATCAGCTCGTCGTGGCCGGTCTCCAACGCCAGTCGCTCGGTGTGGTGGTCTCCCTGCGCGGCGAAGACGTCGGCGCAACTCAGGTAGACGAGGGTCAGGGCCTCGATGCTGGCCCCCTGGCTTTCTTGCAGGTACCGCCACACCTCGGCGGCGCGGCGTCCGGCGTCCTCCAGCCGGCCCAGGGCCAGGTCGCAGCGGGCCAGCGCCGCGTCGGCCTCGGCCAGGTAGCCTGGAAGTTCCGCCTGTTCCACCAGCGTGTGCGCCTCAACGTAAGTCGCGCGCGCTTCCACCAGTCGACCGGTGCGCTCGAGAATGAGGCCAAGGTACATCTGGCTGCCACTCAGACCATAGATATCGCCGATTCCATCCAGTTCAGTGAGGGAATCCCGTGCCGAGCGCTCCGCCACCTCAAACTCGCCCAGGTGGAGAAGAACCACGGCAAGATTCTGCAGACCATAGCCTCGCCCCCGCCGGTATCCCACAGCAGTGGCCAGCCGCAGGGATTCCTCGAGCGTGTCGCGGGCCTGCGGGTAGAGTCCCAGCATCGAGTAAGCCATCCCAAGATTACTGGCCGCTATCATTTCCTGAGTCCGGTCTACGGCGAGCTGCGCCTCCTGAACGGCGAGCAGGCCCTGGTTTATCGCTTGCACGAGATCCCCTGCCTCAGTGTAGAAAGCCTGGGTGAAGGTCAGGATCTGGGCGCGGACAGGGCCGGAGGGGACGTGCTCGAGCAGTTCCAGTGCCCGCCGCATGGTGTCCTGCGCCGCGCCGTCGCCCAGACGCAACAGCGCGCTCGCTTTGCGCGACAGGGCCTGGGCCTCCAGCGCGGGGTCACCCGCATCGGCGGCGGCAGCGATGGCCTGGTCGAACAGGGGCAGGTCATCCCGCTGGACTCCTTCATCGGTGAGAACGACCGTTCTGATCCCGTAGGATTCGGCCAGCCAGGCCCTGTCACCGGAGCTCTGAGCCAAACGCACCAGCGAGTCCAGGTTGACCTGCCGGGCGTCCCGCTCGCCCAGCAGCCGGAGCGTTTTCTCCTGTGCGAGCGCGATCTTCCAGCGGGTTTCAGCGTCTGTCGGGTCGGCCAGGGCCAGGGTGCGCTCCAGCAGGCTGCGGGCCTCGCGGGGGCACCCTGCTGCACGGCGCGTTCCCCGGCCTGCAGGTAGTAGCGCGCCGCCCGCTGCGGCTCGCCCCCCAGGTCGAGGTGCCACGCGAGCTGGGAGCTGAGTTCGGCCGTGTCGGGGCCGCACAGCTCCTCCAGCACCTCGCCGACCTCGCCGTGCAGCAGCCGGCGCTGAGCCTGGCCCAGTTCGCCGTACAGGTACTTCTGGAACAGCGCGTGGGTGAACCCGTACGCCGACAGCCGGCTGCGCCCGGCCACCAGTTCGCCCCGCTCGGTCACCAGGCGGTGCTGCTTTTCCAACCCCTGCGAAAGCTCCCGGATCAGGGGGCGCAGGGGCCGCTGGGTGACCTTCGCCACCACCTCGGCGGTGAACGCGGCCCCCTCGACGCTGGCGATGTCGAGGAGGTCGCGCTCCTGCTGCCCCAGCCGCCCGATGCGCTCCTCGATCACGCCCTCCACACGGGCGGGGAGGGTACTCCAGTCGAGCTGGCCCGCAACCCAGCGCTCGTCCGCGTCGCGCACGAGCTGCCCACGCTCCTGCAAGGTGCGCAGCAGTTCCACCGTGAACAGCGGGTGGCCCCCGGTGTGCGCATAAAGTTGCTGGCGAAAGGCCGCGTCCAGCCGGTTGGGTTCCAGGTCGAGGAGCTCTTTGACAAACGCCAGGCGCTCGGCCTCGCCGGTCTGGGAGAGGTCGAGGGTGACGTCGCCCGCATAGCGCTTGATCTCGGCGAGCACCTTTTCCAGCGGGTGGCGCTCGCCGTCCCTGGCCGTGGCGATCTCATCCGGGCGGTAGGTGCCCAGCATCAGCACCCGACTGCCGGCCAGGCGGCGCGACAGGTGAAAGAGCAGCCCCACGCTGGCCTCGTCGGCCCACTGCAGGTCGTCGAGGACAATCAGCAGCGGCTGCTCCTTGGCGAGCGCCTCGAGCACGTTGGCATACTGCTCGAAGATGCGGCTCTGCTCGATGGCGCCGCCGTGCTCCTGTTGGCGCTGACCGAGCCGGGTGAGTTCGTCCAGCCAGCCCGTGCTCTTGATCACGGTTCTGCCTATCCTGGCCACCAGCGAAGCCCCCGGCACGAAGGCGCCCACCAGATCCGGGCCCACCTCGACCAGCAACTGCACCGAGCGGGCGAACATCGTGTTCAGCCGGTTGTTTCCCGTGTGCATGTCGGCCGCCTGACGCGCCCCGGTCAACGCCGAGAGCACTTCCCTGAAGGGCAGGTAGGGATCGCCGAACCGGCCCTGGGCGTTGCACTCGCCCACCGCCACCCGCAGGGTCTCGTGCTTCGCCTGAGAGCGGGCCACGAAGGTTTGCACCAGCGCCGTCTTGCCGTTGCCCGCCTCGCCGGTCACGAAGGCCACCCCGCCCGCGCCCGCCAGGGCCCGTTCCAGAAATCCCCGCAGGCGCTCCTGCTCTGCGCGGCGACCGATAAAAGCGGCTTCGTCCATAAGCTACCCCCCGTGATGACCTGCGCTGGTTGAATCAGGAACCTGAGAGCGGCGACCCGCCGAATGTGTGAGGTCACCTGGAACGTCTGAAGCCGTGATGCGCGGTGCCACACTCTATCCGCATTTCTGGCGCACCTGCAGGCTCGCCTGCCTGACCACGTCCGCCCTGTTTCGCTGCGCTGGCACGGAGGCCGCCGCGCCCTCCGTGTCGAGCTCTGCGACCGGAGCGGCCGCCATGCACGGTTCACTGGGACGCAGACGGGCCGGTGCCTCCCCGAGCCGGTTCAGGCGCGGCATGGGGTCGGAGGGCACGGCCGCCCCGACACTCCCACCTGCGCTGCTCCCACGCACGGCACGATCTGGCCGTCGAGGCCGGCCGCGTCTGTTGCATGGGTTTCGGTGGACGGCGTGTCCAACGAGGCGGGGCGGGCCGCACTGCGCGCCGAACTCGACGGGCGCGTGGCCCACCTGTACAACCTGACCGAGAGCGAGTTCACTCACATCCTGGGCACCTTCCCGCTGGTGGCACAGGAGGTCAAGGACGCGGCGCTGGCGGCTTATCGGCGGCTTGGAGGGCCTGCGCCTGCTCAGGCTTCGCTGAGCGCTCTGCGCGTCTAACCGCAGCTCGGGGAAGCAGAGAAACCGGGTGGTTTCGTGGCACAAGCGAGATCACCGGTTTTGCGTCCAGAACCTTGTGAATCATGTGCGAGTGGAGTATGCAGTTGGGTATACAGAAATCGACCCAAAAACAGCACTTTTCCTCAGTCTGTCGGTCAACTGTCGGTCAAAGCGTTTGTTCCCACAGTGACAACAAGTGAAAAAACCCCGACTGTGCCGAGGTTCTTGTTGGTGGGCGGTATAGGACTTGAACCTACGACCTCTCGCGTGTGAAGCGAATGCTCTACCACTGAGCTAACCGCCCGAACTGTTGAACGGACACCCTATTCCTGGTGGGCCTTGCCGGATTTGAACCGGCAACCAATCGGTTATGAGCCGACTGCTCTGACCGTTGAGCTAAAGGCCCGCAGCCTTCGCGCTTGCCCTCCAAAAGGCCACGGGCGTGGCGGGTCTTCAGGCGAGGGGAAGTGTAGCAACGGCCCCCCGGCTTGTCAAACCTGCCTGGCCCCAGACCCGTGGATCCGTGAGCGACGCGGGCGGGTACAGTAGCAGCCATGCGTGTTGTTCATGTGGCTGCGGAAGTATTTCCATTCTCGCGTTCGGGCGGGCTGGGGGACGTGCTGGGCGTCCTGCCGGAGGTGCTGGCGGCTCAGGGCGCGCAGACCACCGTGGTCTCGCCGTGGTACGGCTCGCTGGCAGGGCAGCCCACCGAAGTGTGGCGCAGCGTGGTGCCAGAGCTGAGGGCAGGCCCCGCGCCCATCTTCGAGGTCCGGGTGGGTGAGATCGTCCAGAACGGCGTGCAGTACCTGTTTATCGGGCTGCCGGAATTTGACCGTCCGGGGCTGTACTTTGACGACGACGTGCACCGCTTCTGCCTGTTCGGGCGCACCGTGCTGCCGATGCTGCGGCAACTTGGGGTGGCCGCAGACGTGGTCCACGGGCACGACTGGCAAGCGGGGCTGGTGGTGGCCTACGCGCACCTGGCCGGGCTGAAGACTGTGTTCTCGGTACATAACCTGCAATACCAGGGCCGCTGGAACTTGGAAGAGGCCGCGCGCTGGACCGGCCTGCCCCAGTGGACGCTGGGACCGGACGCGCTGGAATTCCACGGCGACCTCAACCTGATGAAAGCGGGCCTGACCTTTGCCGACGCGGTCACCACCGTCAGCCCCACCTACGCCCAGGAAATCACCACTCCCGAATACGGCGAGGGCCTTCAGGGCCTGCTGGTCCGTTTGACCATCGAGGGCCGTCTGAGCGGCATCCTGAACGGCCTGGACCAGGAACGCTGGGACCCGCGCACCGACCCGGACGTGCCGCAATTCGGCGATCCGGCGGGCAAGGCGGCGGCCACGGCACTGCTGCGGGGGGAATTCGGGCTGGACGACGCGCCGATTCTGGGTGTGGTCAGTCGGCTGGCCGATCAGAAGGGAATCGACCTGCTGATCGAGGCACTGCCCGAACTGATCCTGCACTGGAACGTGGTGGTCCTGGGCGGCGGCGACCCCCTGCTGAGCGCCGCGCTGTCCGGCTGGGCACAACACCCGCGCGTGGCCTACGTGGGCGGCCTGAACGAACCGCTGGCCCACCGCATCTACGCCGGGGCCGACATCTTTGCCATGCCCAGCCGCTTCGAGCCGTGCGGCCTGTCGCAGATGATCTCCATGCGCTACGGCACGCTGCCGGTGGTGCGCCTGACCGGGGGGCTGGTGGACACCGTGCCCGCCGACATCGGCTTCCGCTTTACCGACGCCACCCCGCAGGCCCTGAGCGCCGCCTGCGCCGAGGCACAGGCCGAGTATGACCGCCCGGAAGCGTGGCAGGCCAGGATGGAACGCGGCATGGCGCTGGACTTTGGCTGGCAGGGTCCGGCGGCGCAGTATCTGGCGCTGTACGGGCGGCTGGGCCGGTGAACTTCGGAGTTCAGTGCGTCCCGCCTGCCGAACTATTGCCCGCCTTCGCCGCGCTATACGGTGCAACGCCGGAAGACATGATCTGGATGGCCGACGCCTGCACGGCAGGCTTTGTCGCGCTGGCTGACGGGAACGAGATGCTCGGCGCAATCGGCACCCGGCCCAGCCCGCAGTACGGCGCGGAACTGGTGGGCGGCGTGTTCCCCGGCCCCGTGCGGGACGAGGTGGTGCTGGCACTGGTGCGCGCGGCACTGGCACAGGTGGGCCGCGTGTATCTGTTCGCGGACGGCTCCCTGTTCCCCGCCGAGGCGCTGCTCTCTGCCGGGCTGCGCGAGGTGGGCGCGTACCGCCGCCTGAGCGGGCGCGTGCCGTACCGCCACGTGGACCCGCCCGTTGGCGTCCGGTTGCTGCCGCTGGCCGAGGTGCCCGGTCCCGAAACCCGGCTCCAGGCACTGCAAACCTATGAGGACCGCGTCGGCCACCACGCGGTCACGCCCGAGGCGGCGGCGGACGGCGCGGGCGGCTTCGACTCTCACCTGAGCGTGATCGCGCTCGATGACGGGGGACGCGGCGTGGGCGTGTGCCGCGCGGCCATCGAGGACGGCGAGGCAAGGATGGATGCGCCCGGCGTGGCTCCCGAGTGGCGGCACACCAATCTCCGCGCCGCCCTGCTGAACGAGGTCAACACCCGCCTGCGCGCCTCGGGCATCACGCGGGTCAACGTGGATTCCTGGGGCGACACGCCGGGAGACCTCGCCCACGACCTGAAACTGGGCCTGGGCGTCATGGAAGAAGCGCCGATTCTGGCGCTGGGGTAATGGGTTGGGGTAACGGGCTGGGGTTATGGGCTGGGGTAACGGGAAGGCCCGCCACCGTGTCCCGATTTGCGGCCTGCCGGGTGGCTCCCTTCACAAGCCGCTCTCCGGGTCACCTGCGAGGCCGGAAGGGCGAGGGCGAGGCGTCCTCTTCCACAGTCCTCCAAGCCTGCTAGCATTCCGCGCGTGACCCTGGCTGTCGTTCTCGTTTCCCCCAAGACCCCCGGCAATATCGGCTCGGCAGCCCGCGCCATGCTGAATATGGGCGCAAAGGACCTGCGGCTGGTGGCCCCGCGCTGCGATCATCTGGATTCGGGGGCGCTGGCAATGGCGGTTCACGCCGCCGATCTGCTGCGCGGCGCGACGATCTACCCCACGCTGCGCGAGGCGCTGGCGGACCGTGACCTGAGCGTCGGCACCAGCGCCCGCATCCGCTCGGACCTGCCCATGCCGCAGCACCCGGCGCAGATCCGGCCCTTCGTGCGCGCCGCCACCGCCCCCGCCCTGGTCTTCGGGCCAGAGGAGTCCGGTCTGAACAATTCGGACCTGGAGCAGTGCCAGATGACGGTCCGCATCCCCACCGGGGACTATGCCAGCCTGAATCTGGCGCAGGCCGTGCTGCTGGTCTGTTACGAGTTCCTTCAGGGCGAAGGCGATCCCCCGGAGCGGGTCCGCAAAACGGCCACCCGCGAGGAGATGGAGGCCATGTACGGCCACCTGCACGCCACCATGCACCTGATCGGCTACACCGACGCCGTGCGCGCGCGCCACACCCTGCGCCTGTGGCGGGCACTGCTGGACCGGGCTTTAATGAACAGCGTCGAGAGCCGCCTGTTCCGGGGCCTGCTGCGGCAGGTGCACTGGAAGGTGGAGGACGCGGCCAAACGCGGGACGACGGAGCCGAGGCAGGGGGAAGAGAGCGTGACGCAGGAGTAGGGCCGCCGCTTAGAGCATTTGTCAAAAGAGTTCTCCACTTTTGACCGAACGGAGTGAGTGAATTTTGCCGAGTATTTGGGAGAATGGAAGCATCGGGAGTTTCTTTTCCGATGCTGTAATTCGGACAAATGCTCTAAACGGATTCCGTTTTCCTGCTTCTCGCGGTCTTGCCCAGGGCAGCCCCCATGAGAACGCCTGGACGCCCGCTCGGATGTCCAGGTGGTTCCAACACTTCTCAATCGGAGGCCGTATGAGACTCGGTTCACAGCGGCCCGGTCCCACCCGCGCGCCGAAGCGTTCGCGCGTTTCTGCCGTCTACCTCACCACGCCCCGGTAGCGGCGGGCGCTCAGGGCAGAACCTCGTACAGTTCTACCTGCCGCATCACCGCGCCGCCGAAGGACAGCACCGCGCGGTACGCGCCCTCGTCCGGGGCGGTCAGCCGGAACGTCGCCGTGCGCTGGCTGGCGTCCAGATACACGCTGTCACTGCCGATGGCGCGGGTGCTCTCGAACCAGTTGACGCCCAGGTAGCCCGGCTCGAAGCGGCCATCCACGGTGGCGGTCACGATCAGTTGGTCGCCGTCGCGTTTCAGGCTGGCGTCCGTGACGCGCGGCGGCAGGTCCGGCGTCACCACCGGGGGCAGCAGCGGCACAAAGTTGTAACGGCACCCGCCGAGGCCCAGGCCCAGCGGAAGGGCCAGCGCACACAGCAGGGCGGGACGCAGGAAAGCGGGGCGGGGCATGTCGGCATGCTAGAGCGCCCAGGTGTGAATGCGTACAGGAGGGGCGGGGTCTACCGCGTGTTGGCGAGTGAGCAGCCACGGTCCTCTCCCCTACCGCAGATCGCAATAGAAGTGGACCAGACCGCTCAGGGGGCTGAGGTCTCCCCTGACACGACAAGGCTCTACCAGCTCTGCGGATCGCTCTCCAGTTCTTCCGCAAGCAGCCACAGTTGGCAGCCCTGCCCGGCAGCGTCGCGCTGGGCGTCGAGCATCACGCGCTCCAGCTCGCCGCTCAGACGGGGGTGACGGCGGCGGAAATGCTCGAAGTCGCACAGCAGCAGGCCCAGGCGCGGGGGGCGGGCCTCGGGATCGGTCAACACGTCGTACAGCGCGTCCCAGTTGCGCCCGAAGTTGTCGGTCAGGGCCAGGCCACGCAACATGGCAAGCATCAGCGATTCCTTGTCGTGCACGTCCGAAAACCCGATCTCACGCAACGACACCTGATAGCCAGCGGCCAAAATGCGCGGATCATGGGGGGCTTTCTGAATGCCCTCGGGGGATTGATCGAACACTTGCATCATGGGCGAATCCTTTTAAAACTGGCGTAGTGGTCGGCGGTGTAGTAGCACTCGGCGGTGCTGGTGACCGGCTGGCCCCCGCACACGATGCGCCGCGCGCCCCGGTCGTTCTCGCCGGGGGTGGGCACGGTGTATTCGCGGTAATAGCTGCCGGATTGCCGGGGCAGCAGGCGCTCGCGGTTGCCGAAGGTCACGCCGTCCTTGCTGTACCGCAATTTACCGTCCTGCGCAATGGTCTGAAGAAGCTGCGCGCCCTCGCGCGGCAGTTCAGTGGCGTCGATCCAGCGCAGGCCACTCTGCGGGTCACGGCTGGAGACCTGGTTCTGTTGGGGCTGACTCTGCTGGGTCTGACTCTGCTGCGTCTGGGCCGGGGGTTGCCCCTGCGCCGTGTCCTGACCGGGCAGATCGCAGGCGGCAAGGAGGGCAGCCAGCAGGGGCGTCAGGAACAGGGCGCGCAGATTCACGCCCCTGACTCTAGAGCGCCCGCTCGTCCAGCCAGATGAGGAGGTTCGGCAAAATCCCCCGCAAACCCTTGTAGATCTGTTGCCCCGGCGTCATGGTTCGCAGCGCCGCCGCCAGCGCGCGGGCCTGGGCCGGGGTCTGCACCGCCACCTCCAATGGATACAGGTAAGGCCGGATGGTGAACAATGCTCCGTGCGCCGCTGGAAAGCCAGTCAGGGTCTGCCGCTCCACCCGCACGAACGCCGTGTCCGGGTCAAAGGGGGCCGCCTCACCGGGTTCCAGCGTGGCGGGATGGTGGTCCAGCCAGTAATCCAGCGCAATGCCCCAGACAAAACGCACGAACGGCCCGCGCCCGATCACCGCGTCCACCAGCCGGGACACAGTGGCGTTCATCGGCCCCGCGCCAGCCACCGGGGAATGCACCGCCACGAAATCCCGCCCCAGCTTGTCGCGCGGGTCCCAGCGCTCCGGCGACAGCACATGCGTGGCCGCCAGCCAGTCGCGCCCGGTCTGCGGATCACGCGCGATAATCGCCAGGTCCTCCGGGGCGTTCAGGCCCAGGAAATCCAGTGCGCCCAGCGGTTCGAGGTCTGCCCGCAGTCCGGCCAGCGGCGCGCCGAAACGGCGCAGGTCCTGCACGCCGCCCCAGCGCAGGTCCAGCCGCGCCTTCCAGCCCAGCAGCTCATTGCGGAACGTCTGCCCGTCCCAGGTCATCGCCCCGCCACTGTCGGCGGCCAGGGTGCGCGCTGTGAATTCGAGCGCTGCCACGCGCAATTCGGGTGACAGGTTCGCCTCGCCCGCATATTCGTGCAGCGCCCGGCGGTGGGCCGCCCACTTGCTGACCACGAAGCGTTTGTAGTCGCCCTCCAACGCGAAGGTGTGCGTTTCCGCCGCACCGTCCTCGCGCCAGGGAATCGGCTGTCCGGCCAGACCGGCCCCCAGCCGCAACAGCCCCGCCGAAACCGTGTAGACGCCGTTCAGGAAGGGGCGGTAGACGGTGGGGGCGGGCATGGGGAAATTGTGGCAGAAAGGTGGACGTGGCCTCTGTACCTACCCATCTTGCACCTTCCACTTTCGGAAGCGCGTTCGCGTTAGCCTGACGCCATGCCTGAACGCCCCCGGCGACTGCGCCGCACGCCCGCCCTGCGCGCCCTGACCCGCGAGGTCCACCTCAGCCCGGCGCACTTCATCTACCCCATCTTCGTTTACGAGCAGCCGGACGAATCTCCTATCGCTTCCATGCCCGGCGTCAGCCGCCACAGCATTGACGGCGCGGTGCAGCAGGCGCGCGAGGCGTTGCGGCTGGGGGTGCCCAGCGTCATCCTCTTCGGCATCCCGGACCACAAGGACGCCCACGGCAGCGGGGCATATGCCGAGGAAGGCATCATCCAGCGCGCCACGCGGGCCATCAAGGCGGCGGTGCCGGAGATGACCGTCATGGCCGACACCTGCCTGTGCGAGTACACCGATCACGGCCACTGCGGCCCGCTGTGCGAGGTGCCCGGCCAGAGCGGCGCGGAGGCGTGGACGGTGGACAATGACCGCAGCCTGGACCTGCTGGCCCTGACCGCCGTGTCGCAGGCCCGCGCCGGGGCCGATGTGGTGGCCCCCAGCGCCATGATGGACGGTCAGGTGGGGGCTATCCGCGCGGCGCTGGACGCGGCGGGCTTCACGGACATTCCGGTCATGAGTTACGCGGTCAAGTACGCCAGCGCGTATTACGGCCCCTTCCGCGAGGCGGCGGGGTCTGCGCCCAGCGTGGGCAACCGCGCCACCTACCAGATGGACCCGGCGGGCGGCCACCGCGAGGCGCTGCGCGAGGCCAGGCTGGACGCCGAGCAGGGCGCAGACACCCTGATGGTCAAGCCCGCGCTGGCGTATCTGGACGTGGTGCGGTTGCTGCGCGACTCCTTCGATCTGCCGCTGGTGGTCTACAACGTCAGCGGTGAATACTCGCTGGTCAAGGCGGCGGCACAACTGGGCTACATGGACGAGCGGCGCACCGTGCTGGAAAACCTGACCGCCATGCGCCGGGCCGGGGCCGACGCGATCATCACCTACCACGCGCTGGACGCCGCCCGCTGGTTGCGCGAGGCCGTGTTGCAGGAGGACGCGCTGCGCCCCGTGACGGCCCCGGTGACGCCCCTGCAAGAGGCCGTGCCGGAGAATGGAGCGTGACCCCCTCCTCTGATCACCCGGCACCCGACAGCCCCATACGCGTGGACTGGATTCCCACCGGGCTGTGGCCTGGACGGCTGGGCCTGACCTTTGCCCCCGGCAAGAAGGGGCGCAGTGTGATCCAGCAGGGCGTGACGCATGACCGCGACGTGTACGGCGACATGCAGACGCTGGCGGCGGACGGCGTGAACGTCCTGACCCCGCTGATCGAGGACTTCGAGTTTGACCTGCTGGGCATGGACGGCTACCACGCCGCCGCCGAGCTGAACAACCTGGAGGTCAAGCCCTTTGCCGTCCCCGATCAGCACGCCCCCGGCAAGCGCGCGGACTTTGCCGCCTTCATCGACGAGCTGATGACCGATCTGCTCGACGGGCGCGGCGTGGTGGTCCACTGCCGGGGCGGGCTGGGCCGCGCGGGGCTGGCCGCCGCCTGCCTGCTGGTGCAGGGGGGCATGACGGCGGAGGGGGCCACCGCGCTGGTCCGCCGGACCCGTGGCCCCCAGGCCATCGAAACCCCCGCACAGCAGCAGTTCATCCACGACTTCGCCGACGCCCTGCCGGTCTGATACGGACTCCGGTGAAACCGTTTGCAACAACGGTTTAATCCAAGCGGATGCGAGAAGGAGAGGAGCGGCCTCCGTTCGTTTGATGCACAGACTGCGAAAGCCCCGGTTGGCAAACTCCACGTCCGAACCCATCTGTCATCGGCTCAAGTCCGCCCGGATTGCCTCGTTTGCGCGAGTGATTCAATCGAAGTCAGGATTACAGCCCCACATGCACCCGTGGCTTTAATCCGCCCTGCCGCACGGTCTGGCGCACCTCTTGGCAGCGGCAGCCCCTGTACTGGCACAGCAGGGCCTCGGGGTCATGCTGGAGCAGCCGCACGGTGCTGTCCACCAGATCGCGCACCCGGTACAGCCGCAGCGTGGACGGCCCCACGCGCGCCGAGCGGAACTTGAAGTGCATCTCGGGCAGCAGGTTGTCGAAGTCCGCCGAGCAATTGGGAAAGGCGGTGGGCAGCACCTGGCCGTCCAGCGGCACATAGCGCGTCAGCAGCGGGATTCCGGCCAGGTACTCGCCGTAGTGGACGCTGGTGTTGCTGCCGAAATCCACGCCGATCAGCAGCGCGTAGCCGTTGAGGTCATACAGCGCCCCGATGGGCTGGTATGGGTTGTTCAGCGACTGCGCCGCCGTGATCCGCGCGGCCTCGTCGCCCAGCGCCACGAAGCTGAGGGTGGGATGAAATGAGCGATACGCGTCGCGCCGCTCCACGAGTTCCTGAGACACCCGACCGATGTCGCGGCTGACGCGGGTGTCGCGGTGAAATCTGGCGTGGACCATGCCGCCAGGCCGACTGAGCAGCGTGTTGTAGCTGAAGGCCGGGGCCACCAGCGTGGCCGTGCGCCGCCACAGCGTGTCCACCAGCGCCCTGGCCCCGCCGTCCAGCGTGCCAAAGGACTTCAGGCTGGCGTGGACGATCAGGTGCTGCGTGCCGTCTAGTCCCAGCGCGGCCAGCCCCTCGTCAAGTTCGGCGGCCTGGACAGCGGGTTTTCGCAGCAGATTCAGCACAGCCCGCAGTTTAGCGGTCCTGCGCGGGCTGGGGCTAGGGCCGCGTCCCACCTTCACGGTCAACGGCCAAGGCGGCATGAAGCGCGGCGGCCCGTCTATCCCGCCTCGGGCCGCCCGCATGCAGTCAGGCGCTAGACTTGGGGGCACGTCCAGCAGGTCACGGCGTCGCGAGGCGGTCCAGCGGGCGGACCTTGCTGAAGGCGGGGCGGCGGGCGCGACTTTAAGCGTTCAGTTCTCTCCCAGACCGCCAGCAGCGCGTCCGGGAGGTTTGATGATGTGGGAGATTTGGTGATGGGGAGGAACGACACATGGGAATGACGATTGCGGAAAAGATTCTAGCGGCCCACAGCGGCCACGACGTGCTGGTGCCCGGCCAACTCATTGAGTGCAAGACCGACTGGGTGCTGTGCCACGAGATCACCACCCCCGCCGCCCTGCGGATGCTTGAAGAACGCGGCATGGACCGGGTCTTTAACCCCGATCAGATCGTGGCGGTGCCGGACCACTCGGTCCCGGCCATGAACATCAAGGCCGCGCAGATGTACCAGAAGCTCAAGTCCTGGGTCAAGGAAAAGGGCATCAAGCACTTCTACGACGTCGGCAGGGGCGGCATCGCCCATGTGGTGCTGGAGAACACCGGCCTGATCAAGCCGGGGCAGACGCTGGTCAGCGGCGATTCTCACACCTGCAACGCCGGGGCGCTGGGCTGCTTTGCCACAGGCGTGGGCAGCACCGATCTGGCCGGAGCGATCTACGCGGGCCGGGTGTGGTTCAAGGTCCCCGAGACCATGCTGATCCGCGTGACCGGGAAGTTGCAGCCGGGCGTGACTCCCAAAGACCTGGTGCTGGAAGTCATTAAACGCATCGGCGCGGACGGCGCGAACTATCTGGTCATGGAGTGGGTGGGCGACACCATCGACAATCTGGACATGGAGGGGCGTTACACCCTGACCAACATGGCCATCGAGGCGGGCGGAAAGACCGGCATCGTGGCGGTGGACGACACCACCCGCGCCTACCTGCAAGAGCGCGGCATCAGCCCCGGCGACTACACCGAATACACCTCGGATGCGGATGCCAAATACCGCGTGGTCATCGAGCTGGACGCCTCCGCCGTGGAACCCACTGTGGCCTACCCGCACATTCCCAGCAATGGGCGCGTGGCGGGCAGCGACAGGATTGCCGTGACGCACGCCTACGTGGGCAGTTGCACCAATGGGCGCATCGGTGACCTGCGCGACGTGGCCCGCATTCTCAGGGGCCGCAAGGTGGCCGACGGCGTGCAGATGATCGTGGTGCCGGCCACCCAACTGATCTGGAAGCAGGCGGCCAGCGAGGGCCTGCTGGAAATCTTCGTGGACGCCGGGGCAAGCGTGTCCTACCCCAGTTGCGGCGCGTGTCTGGGCATGCACAGCGGCGTACTGGGGCCGGACGACGTGTGCATCTCCAGCACCAACCGCAACTTCGTGGGCCGCATGGGCGATCCCACGGCGGCGATCTACCTGGCCTCGCCCGCGACGGTGGCAGCCAGCGCGGTCAGCGGCTTTATCTCTGACCCGCGCGAGTACAACGACAGCATCGAAGCGGCGGACTGACTTCAGGGCTGGAGTGGCTAGTTCAAAGGGGGAGGGGAGCGAGGAATGCGCCCCTCCCCTTTTTTTGTCGAGGCCCCCGAAGCCGTTCAGACCAGGCCCAAGACCGCCCGCCATCCTACCCAGACCAATCCATGCTTGACTGTCAACCCTATGGGTGAAGCCAAACGCCGCAAACAACTGGGTCTGATGCCCACCGTCCATCCCTTCGAGGCGCAGCTTGAGGCGTCCGGCGAGGTCACGCTGATCCGGGGGCCAGACGACGCCGCGCTGACGCGGACCATCGTGGACGCGCTGAAAGGCACGCAGCTCAGCGGAGCGGCCTGGGACAGCGAGTACCGCACCTCGCTGGTGCTGTCCGGGAAGCACGGGGGCACGCTGTCCACGGCGGCGGACGTGGAGGCCGTACCCGTGCCGGACCTGCGCCGCATCACGGGCGAGCTGGCGCTGGGGCCGCTGGGGAGCAGCAGCGAACAGGTGACCATTCCGGTGGAGGGCGGCGCGATCCGTCTGCGGGAGCAGCGGCATTCCTTTGACGGCAAGTGCTGGGAGACCCTGAGCGCGCCGCACAGCCCGCAGCAGCTCATGTCGGCCATGCAGAACAATCCGGCCTTTTTCCTGGAAGGCGAGCTGATCGGGCAGTTCAATGCCGAACACTGGCAGGCCGGGCGCATCGACATCGAACCCGATCCGCCGGAAGAACTGCTGGAAGCGCTGGAAGACGTGGTGCGCGAGTGGCACGGCGAAACCGAGAGTTTGTGGGCCGAACTGCACCGGGACCGCATGGAGGACCATGACGTCCCCATTCCACTGGCCCGCCGCAGCACCTTCGAGTTGCGCGTTCCCGCGCCACTTCAGAATCCGCTGGGGAAGGTGTTCGCCATTCGCAACGGCGCGGAGTTCAGTCCGGTCATGGACACGGATGCCCATACCCCCGATGGCGAAACCTGGCTCAGTTACGCGGACCCCGACGCCGAGGTAGACGGGGGCCACCTGCCCGCTGAACTCGCCAGCATCTTCGATATGGAGACGGTGGGCGTGACCGTGTACGCCGACGGGCGCGTGGAGTTTGAGGAAGGTGCTCCCGAGGACCATACCGGGCGCATCCGCACCGAACTGCGCGAGGCCACCGGGGCCGGGGACGCGCAGGAGTGGGCCGAATGGACCGCCCAGATGCTGAGCGAAACCTACGGCGACGAGCTGGAGGTGCCGGAAGGTCAGACCCTGCCCGTTCCTGTCGCCATGCGCCTGGACATCCCCGAGGACGCCTTACAGGACCCCGATCCGCTGTCCCAGACCTTTATGGAATCCGAGGTGAGTTTTGACGGTCAGCAGTGGCGCGACCTGTTTGGTGACCTGCCGCCGGAACTGACCGCCTTCGCCGCGCCGCCCACGGAAGAGGACGACGCCGGGCGGCTGAACTGAGGTGGACGCTCTGGCGCTGACCATCCCCAACCTGCTGCAACTGCTGCCGGGGCTGCTGGCCTTCGGCGCGGCGTGGCTGTGGCTGGCGCTGCGTCCGGTGGCAACGGGAGAGAAGGCAGGCCGTCCGCTGGGCCTGTGGGGCGCGCTGGCCGGGCTGGTGGCCGCCGCCACCCCCAGCGTCATGGCATCCGTCATTCAGTTCATCACTCTTGGCCGCTTCAACACCGAGCAGCGCAATTTTGTCCTGCTGACCACCCTGCCCGCCACGCTGCTGTTTCTGATTCTGGCGCTGGTGGTCCTGGTCGTCAGCGCGGCGCAGCGCCAGGACCCCCTGCGCCGCAGTTTCGCGGCGGCGGCCCTGTTCGGCGTCTTCGTGCGCGAGCTGCTGATGCTGCTGTTCGTGGGGGCCGGGCTGGTGTTCGGTCTGTTTGGTCTGCGCTAGCGCGTCCCGGCGTTTCCCTCCAGCCACACCCGCGCCTCCGCCTCGCCGTGGACGAAGCGGATCAGCGGGTGGGGAGCATGTTCGTGGGTCAGTTCCGCGAAACGCTCGTCGTGGGCCGCAAAATCCGGCAGGACCAGCGCCACCCGGATTCGGTAGTTGGTGAGCTTCTGAAAAGCCTCGCCCGCCAGCCCGCTGCGAAGGTCAAAGAATTGCGGCGACAGGTCCGCCTCGCTCAGGCTCAGGCCGTCCAGATCAAAGGCCGCGCCGATCAGGGTGTGGATGTCGTCCGGGCCGCGCAGGGACACTCCCAGGTTCCGGGCCGTCTGGACGCGGAACGCTTCATGCGGGTTTATCTGGAAAGCAGGCTAACAAATCCCCGGTCTGCGAAACTGAGACCATGACGGAACCTGACCACGATCCCGCCCACCGCAACGCACGCGCCCAACTGGCCTTTGCCCGCCTGCTGCCCAAGCTGTTCCGGGGCGGACAGGCGTTCGTGGGCGTGGAGGCCACCTTAAGCGGCCTGGACGCCGGGGCCGCGGCGCGCGTGCCGGACGGGTTGCCGCACAGCGCCTTGGACCTGCTGGCGCATGTGAACTGGTGGAACCGCTGGATGCTGGACATCATCGAGATGGGCCAGGCGCAGCCCTACCCCGCCCACGCCGCCGACACCTGGCCGGAGGTGGGGGCCGCCGACTGGAGCCGGGTCAGGAGCGAATTCTACGAGCTGCTGGCCCGCGTGGACGCGCACGCCTCGCGCCCCGATCTGGCGAACCCGGTCAACCACCAGGAGACCATCGGCGAGCTGCTGGCCGACTTCGCCCTGCACACCGCCCACCATTTTGGGCAGATCGTGACGGTGCGCCAGGCGCTGGGCGCGTGGCCCCCCCCCGGAGGAGGCGATACCTGGTGAGCGGCCAGACCTTTGGCAAGGCGGTGGGCAACCTGTTCCCGGGCGGCCCGGCCAACGTGTCGTGGGAAGCAGCACTGGCAGACCTGGAGGCCGGGGACGCCGAGCGCACGCCGAACAACCTGCCCCACAGCGCCGCGCAGATCGTGGCGCACGTCCAGTTCTGGCAGGCGCACCTGCTGGACACGCTGGCCGGGAAGCACCCGGCCACGCCCGAACACTCGGCGGGAGGCTGGCCTGCGCCGGGCGACTGGCAAACCCTGCGGACCACCTTCCTGCGAGACGCCGGGAAACTGCGTGCCCACGCCCGCGATCCTGAACTGTGCGCCGCCCTGGACCGCAGCGGCGTTCCCCACGCTGCCACGCTCACCAACTCCGCCGGACACAGCGTCTATCACCTGGGTCAAGTCGTGACCATCCGGCAGGCGCTGGGGCTGTGGCCGCCGCCGGGTGGGGGCGATACGTGGTAGGGCGGCAACGCGGTTTTGAGGTGGTATCTGAGCCGCACCGCCAGCACCCGGACGCCGGGATTCAGCTTCCCAGCCGGGGTTCACGGCACTCTGCCGGGTACGATTTGCACACGCCGGTCGGCTTCACGCTCATGCCAGGGGCCAGGGCGGTCATCGTCACCGATCTCAAGTCGTACATGCTCCCGGACGAGGTTCTAAGCGTGTATCCGCGCTCATCGGTGGGATTGCGCGGCGTCATGCTCACCAACACGGTGGGCATCGTGGACGCCGATTATTACGCCAATGCCAGCAACGACGGCAATATCCGCCTCTCCTTCCACAACATCGGTCCCGAGGCATTCACGGCGCAGGCGGGGGACCGCATCGCGCAGGCCATCTTCACCAAGTACCTGCTGGCCGACGGCGACGGCTTCGCGGCTGGCCCCGAACGTCTGGGCGGGCAGGGTCACACTGGCCGCTAAGGCGGCTGACCCCATTCAACTCTAGGATCATCCCATGTCCAACGTCTTTTACCGTTCCCGCAAACCCTACCCCGTCGCCACCCGTGCCGAGGGCGTCTATATCTTCGACGACAGCGGCAGACGCTATCTGGACGGCAGTTCCGGCGCGCTCGTCGCCAATATCGGGCACGGGCGGGCGGCAGTGGCGGACGCGATGGCGGCCCAGGCCCGGCGGCTGGCCTTTGTGCACGGCTCGCAGTTTTCAAGTGGCGTGCTGGAGGAGTATGCCGCCCGCCTGGCCACCTTCCTGGGTCTGCCGGATTTCCGCTTCTGGGCCGTTTCCGGCGGTTCGGAGGCCACCGAGAGTGCCATTAAACTGGCCCGCCAGTACCACGCCGAGCGGGGCGAGACGGGCCGCTACCGGATCGTCACGCGCAGGCCCAGCTACCACGGCGCGTCGCTGGGGGCGCTGGCGGCGTCGGGCATGGGCGCGCGGCGCGAGCTGTACACGCCGCTGATGAACGAGGCCGCGTGGCCCAAACTGGCAGCCCCTGACCCGGAACTGTCCGGCCAGGCCGATGCCGAACGCCTGCGCGCGCTGCTGCAAGAGGTGGGGCCGGACACGGTGGCCGCCTTCATGTGCGAGCCGGTGGTGGGCGCGTCGGACGCGGCGCTGGCCCCCAACACGGGTTACCACACGCGCATCGCCCAGATCTGCCGCGAATACGGCGTGCTGTTCGTTGCCGACGAGGTGATGTGCGGCATGGGCCGCTGCGGCACGCCGCTGGCCTTGCGGCTGCATGAGGACGTCACGCCCGACATCACTGTTCTGGGCAAGGGACTGGCCGCCGGGTACGCTCCGCTGGCCGGACTCATGGCGAGCGGTGAGGTTCACAACACGGTGATGAACGGCTCCGGGGCGTTCAAGCACGGCTTTACCTACGCGGGCCACCCGGTCAGCGTGGCGGCGGGCCTGAGCGTGCTGGACATCGTGGAAGGCGAACGGCTTATGGAGGCGGCGAATGAACGGGGCGCACAGCTTCTCGAAGGCTTACAGGAGCTGAAGGCACAGTATCCGCAGATTCTGGAGGCCAGAGGTCATGGCCTGCTGCTGGGACTGGTGTTGGGCGATCCGGCCACTGGCGAGGCGTTCGAGACTCCGGGGCTGGCAGAGCGTGTGGCGGCGGCGGCGCGCATAGGCGGGCTGATCACCTACCCCGGCTCCGGTGCGGTGGATGGGGTGCGCGGCGATCACCTGTTGCTGGGGCCAGCGCTGAGCATCACGGCGGCGCAGGTGGACGAGATGCTGTCGGGGCTGGACGGGGCTTTAGCGGACACGCGGGATTGAGGGCGGCTTCGCTGCTGAACTGTTCTCTCCCCTGTCGCAAGCGGCTGTGCCAGTCACCACGAGGGGAGAGGGGTGAATTCACCCTTTCCGCCGCTTCTCCGCACCCACCATCCGCATAAAATTGAGCAGGCGGGGCGCGCGGTTCCACCTCTTGCGGTCCCCGGCGACGCGCCAGATCCATTCCACGCCCAGTTTGCGGGTCCAGGCGGGGGCCAGTTCCGCCGTTCCGGCCAGCACGTCGATGACGCCGCCGCAGCCGATCATGACGGGCACGCCCAGCACGCCGCGCCACTG
The DNA here is from genome assembly GCF_000701425.1 of Deinococcus frigens DSM 12807. Taxonomy (GTDB): domain Bacteria; phylum Deinococcota; class Deinococci; order Deinococcales; family Deinococcaceae; genus Deinococcus; species Deinococcus frigens. The sequence continues at coordinate 21,604 of NZ_JNIW01000017.1, forward strand.
CTGATTAAAGACCTCCTGCCGCCCCGCACCCATCGCGGTCAGCAGCAGATTCGCGCCGCTCCCCTCCACTAGACGGGCCACCCGCTCATCGTCCTCCGGGCCAAAGTAGCCGTGGTGGAGTCCGGCCACCGTGACGCCGTAGTCGCGGGCTGCCTTCTGCGCGGCAGCCTCGGCCACGCCGGGTTTCGCGCCCAGGAAGAACACCCGCAACTCTGCGCCGTGCCGCTCCATCAGCCCCTGCACGATGTCGAAGCCGGGGGCGCGCGGCACGTCCTGGCCGCGAAGCTGCCGGGCCGCGTACACGATGCCCACGCCGTCCGCCGTCACCAGATCGGCGCGCTGCACGGCCCCCGCGAATTCAGGGTGGCTGCGCGACTGCACGATGATCTCGGGATTCAGGGTGACCACGGTGTGCGGCGCGCGGGCCGGGTCCGCCAGCCAGTCGCCCAGCAGCGTCAGGGTGCCTTGCAGATCGATCACGTCCAGCGGCAGATCGAACAGCCGCAGGCGCGGGCGGGAGGCAGGTGAGGACATTCAAGGGGGATTCTAAACGTTTGCGCCGGAACGGGGGCGGTCCACTCCCCGGTCTCAGGGTGCGGGGCGGAGGGGTTACGCGGCAGGGAACACCCTGCAACACCCTGCCAGACCGCCTGACCATGGCGTCTGCCCACCGGCCCCGTGCTCCCGCTTGCGTTCCCCGGCGGCAATTGCGGCATACTGACGCACATATGTTGCCCGGAGCATTTGGAACCCTGCCTGAGACGGCGCAGGCGCAGGTCATGGCGGCGGGGCGGGTGGGGCGCTGGGCGCGGGCCGGGCTGCTGTTTCACCCGGAAGACGCCGCCGAAACGCTGTTTTTGATCCTGCGCGGCACGGTGCGGCTGTACCGCCTGGGGACCGGCGCACGTGAGGTCACGCTGGACGTGCATGGCCCCGGCGCGCTGCTGGGCGTCTCGGCCCTGACCCCCGGCGAGAGCTACAACGTCTACGGCGAGGCGATGGACGACGTGGAGGCGCTGATGCTGGGCCAAGACGCCCTGAGCCGCCTGACGGGCGCACAACCGGCGGTGGGCGTGGCCCTGACCGAGCAGATCACCCGCCAGACGCGCGGCGTGCAGGAACGCCTGTCCGGGCTGGTCTTTCTAGAGGTCTCGCAGCGGCTGGCGCTGGCGCTGCTCAACCTGGCCGAGCGCGAGGGCGGCTGGCCCAACGAGGGACCGATTGCCCTGCGGGACCGGGTGTCGCATCAGGACCTGGCCTACGTGGTGGGCAGTACCCGCGAGACGATCACCAAGCTGCTGGGCGACTTCCGCACGCGCGGGCTGCTGGACCTGGGCTACCGCCGTATTATCCTGACCGACAGAGGAGGTCTGCAAAAGGCCTCACGGGAATCGCTGCGCTAGGCAGGGCAGGGTTTTTCAAATCAACCAGCAACTGGTCCCCGGTATGCGCCGGGGCGGGAAGGAATGGGCGGTATGGCGCGGAATATAGCGGCGGAGTACAGGGCCGGGGGGCTGGAAGAGTTCTTCCGTCTGCCGGTGGACGGGATGAAACAGGCTCAGGCCGGGGCCAGGCCAGAGCTGGACCGCGTGGCGCTGGCCGAGGCGCTGCGGACGTATCACCGCGACCTGGGCACGCTGGACCGGAATGTGGAGGACGCCCTGATCCGGCTGGCCCACCCCGCGTCCAGGGTGATCGTGACCGGGCAGCAGGCGGGCGCGCTGAGCGGCCCGGCCTACAGCGTCCACAAGGGCGCAGACGCGGCGCTGCTGGCCCGCCGCCTGAACACCGAGGACGCCCCGGTGGTGGCGGTCTACTGGGTGGCGAGCCAAGACCATGACGCGGCAGAAGTCGCCAGCACCAGCCTGCTGGATTTCTCAGAGGTGCTGCACCGCCTGACATTCGACGTGTCGCCAGGACTGCCGGTGGGCCGTGTGCCGTGGCGACAGGACTGGACGGCGCAGGCGCTGGCGTTGCTGGACGCCTTCGACGCCCCACCCGAACACATTGCCGCCGTGCGTGCGCGAATCTTGCGGGCAGTAAAGGCGGGGGGCTGTGACGCCGACGCCAGTTATGCAGATGTTTTTGCCCGCCTGATCCACGGGCTGCTGTCCCCCGCCGGACTGATCGTGCTGGATCCCCTGCACCCTGCCCTGGCCCGGCTGATGGCCCCCACGCTGGCGCGCGAACTGGAAGACCCGCTGGCGTCCTCAGCGCGCATCGAGGATGCGGCGGCCCAGTTGTCGGCGCAGGGCTTCGCGCCGCAATTGCGCCGCCCGGCGGGGGCCACCAACCTCTTTATCGAGGAAGACGACGGGGGGCGGCGACTGCTGCGGCTGGACGGACAGACCTTTAGCACCGACACCCGCAGGTACACCCGCGCCGAGTTGCTGGCCGTGCTGGACGCCGATCCCAGCCATCTGACCCCGGCAGCGGGCCTGCGCCCGGTGGTTCAGGACGCGCTGCTGCCCACGCTGGCCTTTGTGGTGGGGCCAGGGGAAATCGCCTATGGCGCGCAACTTCGCGAGGTCTACGAATTGCACGGTCTGAACCAGCCGCTGCTGTGGCCGCGCCTGAGCGTGACCTGGCTGGAGCCAAATGTGGCCCGGTTGCTGGGACGGCTGGGCGCGACCGCCGCCGAGGTTCAGGCCGATCCAGAAAGCGTACTGGGCCGCGCCCTGGCCCGTGAACGCGGAGCGGAGGCGGTGACCTCTCAGGCGCTGGAGCAGATCGACGCCCAGCTCCGCACCGTGATGGACGAGATCGCCGCTCTAGATCCCACCCTCGTCGGCGCGGCGGAGCGCACCCGCCAGCGCGTGACGGCGCGGGTGGGCCGCCTCCAGGGTCAGGCGGCGCGCGCCCTGGCCCGGCAGGAAGATGACCGCAGCGGGCAGCTCACCCGGCTCAAGGCACATCTGCTCCCGAACGGCACGCCGCAGGAACGCGAGATGAACTTTCTGACCTACCTGCTCAAGCACGGCGAGACACCGCTGGAACTGCTGCTGGCGCTGGAGCCGGGCGGGCGGGAAGAGATCAAGATTCCATAGGAGGAACACTTGGCGCTGCTCTGGCCCCTGACCTCACCCTTCTGCCGCACCACGTGGACACCATCGTCCGGGAGAGCCTGGAGCTGGCACGCGGCATCATCCGCATCCAGGCTGGCGCGATGGACCCTGAGCGTTGGCGGCAGGGAAAACGCGGTTTTCAGGACCAGCGCTGGCCTGGATTCCGGAGCAACCTCCATGAGCACGGGGGACGGGAGGTGATACGGGTTGCTTCGCAGCGCGTCTGCTTTGCTTCTCCCTCCAGTCGGGCTGAAGCGGGGACGTTCACCGCAAGCCGGATGGACACGGATCAAGGTTCGACTTCCCCCACCGCAGGCGCATCGGGTCCAGCCGCTGCAAAGCGCGCTTCACGCCGCATGGCCCCAGGAGGTCAGCTCAGCCCCGGATCACGACGGCGCGGGCTGGGCAGAGGCGGCGGGCGCAAATTTCACCCGGTTCTGGGACAGGGCGTTCAGGGTCACGATCACCGTGCTGGCGCTCATCAGCAGGGCGGCCCACTCCGGGCGCAGCAGGATGCCCAGCGAGGGATACAGCACCCCGGCGGCGAAGGGAATGGCCAGCAGATTGTATCCGGCGGCCCAGAACAGGTTCTGTTTGATCTTGCCGCGCACCTGCCGCGCCAGCGTGATGGCCCCGGCGACACTGGCCGGATCGCTGCGGACCAGCACCACGTCCGCCGTCTCCACCGCCACGTTCGTTCCCGCGCCGATGGCGATGCCCACGGTGGCCTGCGCCAGCGCGGGAGCGTCATTCACGCCGTCACCGATCATGGCCACCTGACGGCCCGCGTCCTGTAACGTCTTGACCTGGGCGGACTTCTCCTCGGGCAGCACATCTGCGATCACCGTATCCAGGCCCAGTTCACGGGCCACCGCCCCCGCCGTGCGGGCATTGTCGCCGGTGAGCATGACGGTCTGAATGCCCAGTTCGCGGAGCGATTGAACGGCCACCCGCGCCGAGGGCCGCACCCGGTCCGCCACCGCCACGACGCCCAGAAGCTGCCCGTCTGCGGCGACAAACATAGGGGTCTTGCCGTCCGCCGCCAGGGTCTCGGCTTGCTCCAGGTGCGCCCCCAGAGCCACGTTCTCCCGGTCCATCAGTTTGCGGTTGCCGATCATCACGCGCCTGCCCTCTACCCGCGCGGTCACGCCCTGTCCCGGCACCGAGTCGAAATCTTGCGCCTCGCCCAGCTCTATTCCCTTCTCTTTCGCTCCCGCGACAATGGCAGCGGCCAGCGGATGTTGAGATGGTTGATCGGCAGAGGCGGCCAGACGTAGTAGCTCGTCCTCAGATACGCCCCCTGCGGGCCGCAGATCGGTCAGGGCGGGCTTACCCTCAGTCAACGTGCCTGTCTTGTCGAAGACCACGGTGTCGATGCTGGCGGTGGCCTCCAGCGCGCCCGCATTTTTAAACAGCACGCCTTCCCTGGCTCCCTTGCCCACGCCCACAGTAATGGCAGTGGGCGTCGCCAGCGCCAGCGCGTCCGGGCAGGCGATCACGATGGCCGAGACGGCAGCGGTCAGCGCGAAGACCACGCTCTGCCCCAGCAGGGTCCAGACGATAAAGGCCAGCAGGCCGCTGCCCAGGGCCACGAAGACCAGATATTTGCCCGCCGTATCGGCCAGGCGCTGGGCGGGAGCCTTGCTGGCCTGCGCGTTCTGCACCAGCGCCACGATGCGGCTCAGGGCGGTGTCTGCGCCCACGGCAGTGGCGCGGAATTGAAAGGCCCCGGTCTGGTTGACCGTGCCGCCGGTCACGCGGTCCCCCGCCGCCTTGCCCACCGGCAGCGGCTCGCCGCTGATCATGCTCTCGTCCACATAGCTCTGGCCCGCCGACACCTGGCCGTCCACCGGCACGCGGTCACCGGGACGCACGGCCAGGCTGTCGCCCACCTCCACCTGCGAGAGCGGTACTTCCATTTCCTGCCCGTCCCGAATTAAGCGGGCGGTGTCGGGTGCCAGTTTCAGCAGGGCCTCCACCGCGCGCCCGGTGGCAAAGCGCGAGCGCATTTCCAGCCAGTGGCCGATCAACGAGAAGGTGGTCAGCATGGCAGCGGCCTCGAAAAAGACGTCCTGTGATCCCAGGAACACGGTGGCCCACACCGAATAGAGGTAGGAGACCAGGATGCCCAGGGCGATCAGGGTCATCATGTTGGCCTCACCGCGCCGCAGCGCCCGCCACGCCGCAGAGATGAACGGTCAGCCGCCCCACCACACCACCGGCGTCGCCAGGATCAGCCCGAACCAGGCCATGTCCAGCCCGAACGGCGGCGCGGCCCGGAAACCCAGCGCCTCGCCAATCGGGGAGAACAGCACGGTGGGAACGGTCAGGATCAGCGAGACGACAAAGCGGCGCAGCATGTCGGCCACTATCGCCTCGCCGTGACCCGCGTGTTCGCCGTGACCCCCGTGTTCGTCATGGCCAGGGTGGTGCTCATGGCCAGCGTGGGCAGCGGCGGCGGCCTGCGCCGGATGACCGGGCTGCGAGGCAGACGGCGCACAGTCCTGGCATGCGCAGGCGTACCCCGCCGCATGGAGCCGCGTCCTGAGCGCCTCCCCGGTGACGGCGGCGGGATCGTATTCCAGATGGGCCACCCCGCGCGTGCGGTCCAGATGGGCGTGGTGGACGCCGGGCTGCCGGGCCAGCTCGTCCTCCAGACCGGCATACTCACTCGCGCCAAAACAATCTTTGAACGCCACTTCGAGAACGCGGCGGGAGGCCGCTGGTAGGGGGTGGTGCTGGGTCATCGGTAAACTTCCTGGGGGCGTTGCTCCTGCCCCGCAGGTTAGGTGCGCCGTGTTCAGCTCGTGTGTGGCCCTGGCTGGCGCGGGAGGTCCGATCAAATAAAGGTCAGCACAGCAGCGAGGTCACGCCTCTGCGTACCGCTCCGTCATCCCGCAACCCATGGGTCGCCTGCCCACACGGACTCCGATTGAAAGGCATCGAAGGCACTTGGACATCCGGGAGGACGTCCAGGCGTCCTCATGGGCGCTGCTCTGGAGGAGGCCGCGAGCAGGCGAACAACGGGTTCCGGGCGTGGGGGGACAAACCGGCGCTTTCCCACCGCATCCACGAAACAAACGAAGTCCGGCTCAGTCCCTCGGCACGTCCACATCGAACAGTGCCCGCACAAATTCCTGGCTGTCGAAGGGTTGCAGATCGCCCGCGCTCTCGCCCACGCCGATGAACTTGATCGGCACGCCCAGCTCGCGCACGATGGGGATTAAAATGCCGCCCTTGGCCGTACCGTCCAGCTTGGTGACGATCACGCCGGTCAGGGGCGTGGACTCGTGGAACTTCTTGGCCTGCTGTAGCCCGTTCTGCCCGGTCACGGCGTCCAGCACTAGCCAGACCTCGGCGGGTTCGCCGGGATCGGCCTTCTCAATGACGCGGCGCACCTTTTTCAGCTCTTCCATCAGGTTGTGCTTATTGTGCAGGCGTCCGGCGGTGTCCACGAACAGCAGGTCCGTGCCACGGGCGGCGCGGGCGGTGGCGGCGTCGTAGGCCACGGCGGCGGGGTCCCCCCCGTCCGTTCCCTGCACCACGGGTACGCCCAGCCGGTCCCCCCATTCGCCCAGTTGTGCCCCGGCAGCGGCGCGGAAGGTGTCGCCCGCCGCGAACATCACGCTGTTGCCCCGGCCCATGTAGTACTGGCCCAGCTTGGCAATGGTGGTGGTCTTGCCCACCCCGTTGACACCGATCACCATGACCACGTGGCCGCCCGGCTGCACCGACACGCGGCTGGCCTGCGGTGAAAAGCCCAGCTTGCGGAACTCGGCGCGGCTGGCATTGGGTTCGAGTTGCAGGGTCAGCGCGTCCATCAGCGCCTGCTGCAAATTCTTGCCCTCGCTGCGGCGCACGTCCTCCAGGATTTCCCCGGTGGCCGCGCGGCCCACGTCGGCGGCGATCAGGGCGTATTCCAGATCCTCGATGGTGTCCAGGCGGTTGTTGAACACATCTTTTACGTCGTTGCCCATGAATCCGGCGGTGTCGTTGATCTGCGCGCGGGTCTTGCTCAGGCCGCTGCGCAGCCGTTCGAGCCAGCTCACGGGCGGTCCCCAGCGGGGGTAAGTGTCGGGCAGAAAAAGGGTGAGGCGATCATCCCCCCACCATAGCGCCCGCCGCCGGGGGCAAAAGGACGGTGGGCGGGAAGATCTCTGGCCTCTCTAGCCTCTCTGGCGTCTACGCCTGCGGCATCTGGGCCTCGATGGTGGTCCCCTGGGCCGGGGCGCTGAGGATGCGGTACTGGCCGCCCCTGGCCTGGAGGCGTTCGCGCATCTGGACCAGCCCCAGCCCGCCCGCACTGCTGACGCGCCCGGTGACGGCCTGTGGGTCAAAGCCCGCGCCGTCGTCGCGCACGCGCAGCAAGACCTGATACGGGCCGCCGTCCACGGTCACGCGGACCTCGCCCGCGCGGGCGTGCTTGGCAATGTTGTTCAGACTTTCTTGCAGGATGCGGAACATCACGGCCTCGTCGCCGGGCGACAGATGCACCTCGCCGGTCACGTCCAGACTGCTTCTCATGTTGTTCTGCTCGCCGAAGTCCAGCACGTAGCGGCGCACCGTTTCCAGCAGGCCGTAGCGCTCCAGATCGATGGGCCGCAGCGCGAAGATGCTGCGCCGGACTTCCCTGATCTGCTCGCGCAGCAATGTCGTCGCGGAGCGCACCTCGGCCTCAGCGCGCGCCGGGTCACTGTGCATCTGACGGGCCACCACGTCCAGCTTCAGGGCCGCAAAGGCCAGCGACTGCGCCACACCGTCGTGGATCTCGCGGGCAATGCGGGCGCGTTCGTCGCTGATCGCCAGTTCCTCGGAGTACAGGTAGGCGCGGGCGTTGCGGACCGCCAGGGTGGCCTGCCCGGCCATCAGCGCCAGCAGCGAGACGCGGGCGGCCTCGAAAGCCCCCTCGCGCGGGTCGCCCAGCATCAGCACGCCCACCAGCCCCTCCTCGTCGCGCATGGGCAGGCCCAGCACGCTGCGGGCCTCGGGGAAGACCTGACAGGCCTCGGCCCCAGTCACGATTAGCGGCCCGCTGGCCTGGGCCACCTGCGCGGCAAAGGCCGGGACCACGCCGCCGGGGGCGTCGTCCCGGCTGGCCCCATCGCTACCAACACTGCCACCGCCAACACCGCCGCTGCCCACCCCGCTGACCTCGCCGCGCCGGTCCTGGGCGTATTCCAGCCTCAGCACGCCGTCCTCGTCGCTTAAATATGCCGCGCGGGCCTCCGCGCCCACCCGGCCCGCCATCGTTCCCGTCACGCGTGACAGCAACCGCCGCATGTTGCGCTCGGCGCGGATGCTCTGGTCCACGCTGTACAGCGTCATTAAATCCAGGGTGCGCTGCCGGGCGGCCTCCACGCCGGTCGCCACCTCGGCGGCCAGGGCCTGGGCCAGTTCCGCCGTATCGGCCCCCGGCGGCGTTTCGAAGTGCAGCAGCAGCGCGCCGCCGCCGGGGACGCTGACCTTGAGGGGATGCAGCGCGGCGCTGGGCGCACTGAGCAACGTCTCGCCGCGCGCCGTGCCGCTCAGACCGCCGGGCACGGTCAGGGTGGCGTGGGTGGCCCCGGTCACGCGCACCGCCCCGCGCGCGGCCACCTCCAGCACTGCGCCCAGATCGGGTGCCCCACCCAGATCGCGCATCAGCTCCTGCACGCCCTGCAAGCGCCCGTGCGAGGCGCTGAGTTGCCCGTACAGGTCGCGCAGCTCACGCTCGGCACGCTCGCGGGCGCGGGTGCCCTCGGCGATCCACTCCACGCTGAAAAAGGTCACGGCGGGGCCGACCAGGCCGTAGAACAGCAGGTGCGCCCACAGCTCGCGCTGCCCGTTGCCCAGCAGCGAGATCGCCAGTTCCACCGCGCCCACCACCAGCACGATCAGCGGCGGCAGCAGGTTGCGCACCAGCCGCACCCGGTCCGACAGCGGCGCACGCGGCGGCGCGGCGGGGGGCCGGGCAAGCGGTGTCCGGGTGGCGGGGGCGTCGGTCATGGTTCCAGTCTAGAGTTCCTGGCGGGGCGAGGTCAGTAACTTCCGGCGCGTGTCCAGCAGTGGCGCGGTGCATGGGGTGGTCCCCGTTCAGGTCGATTCGCGGCTCGCCCGGCGGCTCTCTCACCTTTCCGTTCCTTCGCGCCTCCTTCTGCCGCAAGGGGCGAGGGGAAAAGCGCAGGTCCGAGATTCAATCTCACCGGGTGGCGCGGGACGACAACCCGCAGCGGTACCGCAGGCCCACACCCGCCGCGCCTCCCCCCACCGTCGAGCGCAGCTTGCCCGGCCCCCACTGTGAGCGCGTGACTTGCCCCCCACCCGGCTTTGCGGTACTACTAGCCCATATGCATGACGCCGTGATGGCCGCCCTGAGTACCGTCAACGACCCGGAACTGCACCGCGATCTGGTGTCGCTGGGCATGATCGAGCGGGCTGAGGTCACCGGCGGCGTGGCCGGGATCAAGGTCAAGCTGACCACTCCCGCCTGTCCCCTGAAAGGCCAGATCGAGCGCGAGGTCCGCGAGGCGGTGCTGACCGTGCCAGGGGTGACCCAGGTAAACGTGACCTTCGGCGCGACGGTGCGCGTGGCCGCGCAGCCTGCCCTGCCCGGGGTCAAGCACGTCCTGCTGGTGGGCAGCGGCAAGGGCGGCGTGGGCAAGAGCAGCGTGGCGGTCAATCTGGCGGCCTCGCTGGCCGCGGACGGCGCACGGGTGGGCCTGCTGGACGCCGACGTCTACGGCCCCAGCGTGGCGCACATGCTGGGCCAGGGTGCGGCCCGTGTGACCGCCAACGCCGAGCGCAAGATGCAGCCCCTGGAGGCGCATGGGCTGCGGTTTATCAGCATGGCCAACCTCTCCCCTGCCGGGCAGGCGCTGGTGTGGCGCGGGCCGATGCTGCATTCGGCGGTGCAGCAGTTCATCAAGGACGCGGCCTGGGGCGAGCTGGATTACCTGATCGTGGACCTGCCGCCCGGCACCGGGGACGTGCAGCTTTCCCTGACGCAGACCGTGAATGTCACCGGGGCGGTGATCGTGACCACCCCCCAGGACGTGGCCCTGATCGACGCGGCGCGGGCCATCGACATGTTCCGCAAGGCCAGCGTGCCGGTACTGGGCGTGGTGGAGAACATGAGCTATTTCGTCGCGCCGGACACCGGGAAGGTCTACGACCTGTTTGGGCGCGGGGGCAGCCGCAAGCTGGGCGAGCAGTACCCGCTGCTGGGCGAGGTGCCCATTGACCTGGACGTGCGTCAGGACGCCGACGCCGGGGTGCCCGCTGTGCTGGCCCACCCGGACACGCCCGCCTCACAGGCGTTGATCCGCGTGGCCCGCAATCTGGCCGGACAGGTTAGCGTGCTGGCGGTGAATAAAGAGCTGGCGCAGTCGCTCTCGGACCTGCCGGACCAGTTGACCGTCGTATGAATACCGGGTCTGCTCACACAGCTTCTGCCCAGGCCGCCCCCGAACTGCCGCCCCCTGCCCCGCCGGAACGCACCAAGGTGCGGCTGCTGGAACTGGTGCAGCGCCACGGCCCGCAGACCGCACAGGACCTGGCCGCGCGGCTGGAGGTCAGCGTGCCCGCCGCGCGGCGTCACCTGGGCGACTTGCAGGAGCAGGGGCTGCTGCTCGCGCGCACCGAGCGGCCCGGCGGGCGCGGACGGCCCCAGCACGTCTTCAGCCTGACCGAACGCGGCGAGGCAGCCTTTCCCCGCAGCTATTCGGGCCTGTGCGTGGACGTGCTGCGCCACGTCGAGGAACTGTTTGGTGAGGGCGCGGTCCTGAAGGTGCTGGACGCCCGCAGCGTCGAGATCGCCTCGCGCCTGGAGGCCGAGCTGCCGGAGCATCTGCCCTTGGAACAGCGGGTTCGGCGGCTGGCGGCCCTGCTGGGGGATATGGGCTTCGATCCCGTGCTGGAGCAGGACGGCGCGGACTGGTGCCTGACCCAGCGCAACTGCCCCAACTTGGCCGTCGCCCGCCAGTACGCTCAGCTCTGCGACTCGGAGTTGAACCTGTATGCCGAGCTGCTGGGCGCGCAAGTCGTCCGGGAAACGCGCATCGCCTGCGGGCAGGGTGCCTGCCGCTACCGCATCATCGGCTGAGCGCTGCCTATCATTCCTGAAGCTGACCGGATCATGAGACGGTACAGTAACCACCAGGACCCCGCCCCCATGACCCATCACCTTCCCCCCATTCCCGAGCCGCCCAGGCCGCTGTACAGCCTGGTGGCCTGGCCCCCGCAGGTGCTGGACACCTGGATGCGCCGTGCCCAGGCCACGCTGAATGTCAGTGGCTTTGGCCTGCCGCACCTGAACCTGCGCGCCCCATTCCAGACCAGCCTGGGCAGCCCCGATCTGATGGCCGCCTTCCGGGAGGGACTGCGCGGCGAACCGGCACTGGAAGTCCGTGTGCGCGGCTGGAAACGCCTGAGCAGCGTGATCTTTCTGGAGTTCGAGCTGGACCCGGCGCTCTCGGACCTGCACGCCCGGATGCTGAACATCGGCCCATCGAGCCGCGCGCCCTACGACGGGGCCGACTACCGCCCGCACCTGACGCTGGCGCTGGGCATTCTGCCGTGGGCCGAGGACCTGCTGTGGGAGCAGGTGCAGGCGCTGAGGCCCCCACTGGACCACTTCACCGTTCAGGCCCTGAGCCTGACCCGCGAGGAACGCGGCGAGGTGCAAGAACTCCACACCTTTCCGCTGGTCCTCCCGCTGGAAGACGAGGGGGCCATGAACGAGGCCGGGGCCGCGCCCAGCTAAATGGCCCAGTTAAATAGCCCAGCTAAATGGCCTGGCTGATGGCCGAGTTGGGGCACGCCCGTCTTGCACCGTTTCGCAGCCTCTGCTAACCTGTACAGGCCCGCGAGAAAGCGCCATCTCCCGGCGGGTGTTTGGTCAGCAACGTCTTGGCAGGGGTTCTTAGCTCAGTTGGTAGAGCATCGGTCTCCAAAACCGAGGGTCGTAGGTTCAAGTCCTGCAGGGCCCGCCAGGCACAACCCCGCATTACGCGGGGTTTTTTCGTTTCTCTATGATGTGTTTTTCGCTTCTCTCTAGCGTGAAGGGTGCTGGCCTCAGCACGGCAGCGGCATACGGGCGGACTCACCCCGGCAGTCCCTCTCCAGGCAGCCGCAACGTCGCCGTGAAACCCCTACCCGGCGCGCTGCTCAGGGTCAGGGTGCCGCCGTGCAACTCGGCGGCGCGGCGGACCAGCGCCAGGCCCAGACCATGGCCCTCGCCGCTGCGGCTGGCGTCCGGACGGTAGAACGCCTCGCCCAGCCGCGCCAGCACGTCCGCGCCAACGCCGGGGCCGTCGTCGTGTACGGTGACGCTGGCCGCCGCCTGCTGCTGCTCCAGCGTCACCGTCACCGTTGCGCCGGGGGCATGGCGCACCGCGTTCATGGTCAGGTTCCAGATCGCCTGGCCCAGCAACACCCGGTCCCCGGAAACCGTGACGGGCTGCGGCGCGATCAGGTCCACATCGGCCTCCGGGGCCAGTTCGCGGGCGCGGTCCACGGCGTCGGCAGCCAGCTCACGCAGCGGCACCGGGGCGCGGGCCACCTGCGAGGCGTCGCGCGCCAGCAGCAGCAGGTGGTGGGTCAGCGTGGACAGGCGGGTGATGTCGGTGCCGATCTCCCGCAGGTCGCTGCGGTAGCGCGCGGGGTCCCGGTCACGGGCCAGGCTGCCCTCCACGCGCGCGGTCAAGGCAGCCAGCGGAGAACGCAGGTCATGCGCGGCGGCCCGGAAAAACGACTGCTCGCGGTCACGGGCGTCGGCCAGGCGGCCAAAGGTGCCCTGCAAGGTCAGCGCCAGCCGCGCCAGCTCGTCGTCCTGGCCTGCGCCAGGCAGCGGGCGGCGCAACTCGGCTCCCTCGCCCACCTCGCGCGCCGCGTTTTCCAGCGTCCGCACCGGGCGCAGCAGCCGCCCGGCCACGAAGAAGCCCACGCCCAGCGCCAGCAGCAGCGCCAGCGGCAGCAGCCACGCCAGCGCCCGCGTGAACGCCTGCCTGGCCTCGCCCAGCGCCCGCGCGTCCGAGATGACGGTCAGGCGCAGCGTGCTGCCCCGCAGTCTCTGCACGGTCAGCAGTTGATCGCCGCTGATCCCCACGCCCATCGGCAGGTCCAGCGGCACCCCTGGCGGAAAGCGGGAGGTATGCACATCCGACAGCTCCCCGCCCTGCACGCCTTGGATGCGGACCTCGAAGGCCCGGTACTCGCCGCGCGTGTCGGCCAGATTTTCCAGGTCCGCTGGACGGATCGCCACCCCGTCCAGCCCGAACGGCCAGTTGCGGTCGCTGGCCCGCTGCAAGGCCGCCTCCAGCCGCACCGCGATCACCGCGCTGGTGGTCAGGAGGCGCTCGATCTGTGCCTGGCGGAGGAAGGTGTTGACCGCGAAGAACAGGCCTGTCGCCACCAGCAGCGCGGCCACCCCCGTCGCCAGCGCCGAGAACAGCGCCAGCCGCAGGCGCAGGGTCAGGCGCATGGGCGGGACGCAAGCAAAAAAGACGGTAGTGCCTGACCGCACACCACACCGGATGGCGCGAGCATCAGGAGGACACCGATGGTAAGGGAGTGCCGCTCCCTCCTCCTCATTTCTCCACCCGGTAGCCGCGTCCGCGCTCGCTGCTGATCGCCTCCGGAGCCAGTTTGCGGCGCACGTAGCGCACGTACACGTCCACGATGCGGGCCTCGCCGCCAAATTCCGGTCCCCACACGCGGTCCAGCAGATCTTCGCGGCTAAACCAGCGCTCGGGCGAGAGGGCCAGCGCCTCCAGCAGCGAGTATTCGCGGCCCGTCACCGCCACCTCCGCGCCGTCCCAGGCCACCGTGCGGGCCACCGTGTCCAGCGCGCCGCGCCCACCCGCGAAAGCCACCTGCGGCGCAGCCTGGCCCCGCTCGCGCCGTGAGAGTGCACGCAACGTCGCCAGCAGCTCCGGCACCGCAAAGGGCTTGGCCAGATACGCGTCGCCGCCCAGATCCAGCCCCTGCACCCGGTCCGAGACCTCGCCGCGCGCGGTCAGGAACAGCACGGCGGCCTCCACGCCGCTGGCGCGCAGTTCGCGGGCGATCTCGAAGCCGTCCATGCCGGGCAGCATCACGTCCAGCACGATCAGGGGAAAATCCCCCAGCAGCGCGGCCTCCAGCCCCTCGGGGCCGGTCTGCGCCCAGGTCACGGCGTAGCCCGCCTCGCGCAGCGCCCCTGCCGTCGGTTCGGCGATGCGCGCGTCGTCTTCCACCAGCAGTAAGCGCATATGGGCGTCAGTCTACGGGGCGGCGTTAAGGGAGGGTTAGATGAAAACGGGAAGGCCCGCCTGCACGGCGCGGGCGGGCGATGCGAGGGGGTTTAGCGGGAGAAGGGGAGGTTTAAACCGTTGAGACTCAGAGGCTGCGCTGCATTATCGGTCAGATACCATCTGGCGTCGCCAAGACTGCCCTTGCGGATGGTTCCCTTCACCGTGATACCGGTTTCACTCGCGCTGATCTGCTGTGAAATGACGACCGTATTCCAGCCCTTACGAAACTGAGCATCGACGTCGAGTGAAGCCTCTACGAACGGATACGCGCATGTCTGCTGACCTTTCAAAGTCACGTCGCGGTCCACATAAAACGGAAGGCTGATCTGTTCAGTGTGGGTGACGTCATCAACGGCGATCTGCGCGATGGTTCCACTCTTCTTGTCCGCAGTAACGGAAAGGTATGCGGCGGTTGCCAGCGCCTTGGCGTCGCTGACCACGACGTTCTGGGTACAATTTTCTGGGACGGCATCAAGAGCGGGTACCAGAAGGCTGGCAGCAGGCGTAGGTAATGCAGCAAATGAAAACTTACCATCACTTTCCAGGGCAGTACTGGCTAAGCTTGTTTCAGAGCCTTTGCCTGAACTTAGAGCAAAGACGGTAACTTGACCTGCGCCGCCCGTCCAGGCGCTGGTGGTCAGAACAGGATTGTTCTCCTTGTCCATGCTTAAACCACCATCGGCCAGCGTGCCGACCAGTTCATTGACGGCGGGCTGGGCCGGGGGATCACAGGCGACAAACAACAGGAGCAGAAGCCAGCATCAGGATTGATTGAGGTTTCATGGCAGGCAAATTTAGCATGCGGTTCATGCCAAAGCGCACGGAATGACATCTGTGGAAATCCATCTGCCCGCACGCACATTAGAGCCGAATTTTCACCCGCTCAGCCCCCGCCACAGCCCCCATACCAGCAGCACTATTCCCACCACCACACTCACCCCCAGCGCGGGCAGCAGCCACGGCAGGCGGCGTTGCAGGTCCGCACTGCGGGCGCGGGCGCTGAGCAGCACCGGGGCGGGCAACGAGCGGGCCGCCAGCGCCAGAATCGCCGGGACCACCAGCAAGTCGTCTCCCAGCCCCAGCACAGGAACCGCGTCGGGAATCAGGTCAACCGGGCTGAGCGCGTAGGCCACCAGCGCCAGCAGCGCCCCCAGCCGTGCGGACATGGGGGTACGGTTGTCCCACACCGCGAACAGCAGGGCCAGCGCGTCGCGCCAGATGGGTTTGAGGCGAGTGATCACGTCCCCCTATATGCGGCGGGGCGAAATGAAGTCCCGGCCTCTGGCCAACTGCGGCCACCGTTTGCTATGCTGTGTCCTCGCAGCGGCCCCCCAACTGGCCGCGCCGGAGGACAGAGAAAGCGCGGCTCATTCAGCTCAGTTTCAGGGCGTGAGTCTAGGTGTACCGTGAGGACACCTCCACAGACACGGGAACACGCACACCATACACCTTTTGGCCCCTTCATGGGGGCGTGTGACCTGTGCATCCCCGCTGTCTTGAGGAGCTTCTCTCTTCTGTTTGGCAACGGGGCGGTTCCGTTTGTGTTAAAGTTCCAAGTTGGTGTGTTGTGCTCAGGCGGCGCAACAGCAAAAGAGGCCACGCCCGGCAGCGTTCCGGCGGCGGCAGCACAAGGAAGGTAGACGATGTTTGCAATTATTCAGACCGGCGGCAAGCAGTACCGCGTGCAGGAAGGCGACGTGATCCGCGTGGAAAGTCTGGCGGGCGAGGCGGGCGACACGCTGGACCTGACCCCACTGTTCGTGGGCGGCGACAGCGCTCTGTTCGGCGACGCCGTGAGCAAGTACGTGGTCAATGCCGAAGTGGTGGAACACGGACGCGGCCCCAAGATCTACATCCGCAAGTACAAGAGCGGCGTGCAGTACCGCCGCCGCACCGGCCACCGCCAGGATTTCACGGCGATTAAAATCACTGGAATCAAGGGTTAGTTCTGCCCTGGCCGCAGGCCGGGACCGAGCGGAGCGAGTAGGACGAGATAAGGCTGACGCGCAGCGGAGCAAGGTAAGGGACTTTTTCCGAGCATTGCGGAGCGGAGCGGCAGCCGAACAACGGGAGAGGTGAAGAGTCATGGCACATAAGAAAGGCGTAGGTTCGTCCAAGAACGGACGTGACAGCCAGCCCAAGTACCTGGGCGTCAAGAAGTTCGGCGGCGAAGTCGTCAAGGCCGGAAACATCCTGGTCCGCCAGCGCGGCACCAAATTCAAGGCAGGTCCTGGTGTGGGCATGGGCCGCGATCACACCCTGTTCGCGCTGGAGCATGGCCGCGTCGTGTTTACCAACCGCGGCAACACGGGCCGCTTTATCAGCATTGAAGCCGCAACCGCCGCCCCCACCGAAATCGCCGCCGACTGAATCACGGCGGATGAGCAAGAGCCGGACCTGTAAGGGTTCCGGCTCTTTTCTTGATGTGCGGCGGCGGCTCTAACCCGCCAACCCTGCCTGCACCGCTTCTTTCAGCGTCGTGGTGGGGCGTCCGATCAGGCGGCCCAGATCGCCGCTGTCGCTGTGCAATTCGCCTTCCTGCGCGTTGGCGTCGGCATCGGCCAGTTTGTCAGCCAGGGGCGCGGGAAGGCCGAAGCCCTTCAGCATTTCAAAATATGCCGTTTCGGGCATGTCCTGGTAGGTCACCGGGCGGCCACTCTGGGTGGCAATCTCGGCGGCCAGTTCCTCCAGGGTAAAGGCGCTGTCGCCTCCCAGTTCGTAGATGGTGTTGTCCTGATCCGGCAGGGTCAGCGCCGCCGCTGCCGCCGCCGCGTAATCGGCCCTGCTGGCAGCGCTGATTCGCCCATCACCTGCGCTGCCCGCCAGCGTGCCGGACTGGGCCGCCTGGGCCACGTTGTAATTTTCCATATACCAGCCGTTACGCAGAAATACGAAGGGGACGCCTGACGCGCGGATGGCCTCCTCGGTGGTCTTGTGGTCTGCCGCCATCTTCATATCGGCTGTATCGGCGCGCAGGATGCTGGTGTAGGCCAGCGATTTTACCCCGACGGCTTTTGCGGCGTCCACCACGTTGCGCTGCGGGGTGGCCCGGTCTACAACGTCGTTCGACGAGATCAGCAAAAGCTTGTCGATGCCTTCCAGGGCAGCGTTCAGGGTATCCGGCAGAGTGTAATCGGCCAGCCGGACCGCTACACCTTTCGCCGCAAGGCCCAGGGCCTTTTCGGGATTCCGGGCAAGGGCGACAATTTCGCTGGCGGGCGTTCCCCGCTCCAGCAGGACGTCAATGGTCAATTGGCCGAGGTGGCCGGTGGCTCCGGTGATGGCGATCATAAAACTCCTGGGGTTCATGCGCTGAACGGGCGACGAGAGGGAGGCTTGATGAGATGTAAAACTTTTCTTTACATCTAGGCTCGAAAAAGGGAGCCAGACTTAGCTGGCCTTGTCATGCAGCGCGGCGGTGACGTCAGCCAGCGTCGTCTGTGACAGACGGTCTTCCAGCGCAGCCTGGGCCTGAGTAAAGACCTCATCCAGCACGCTCTGGATGTTGGCCCCCACCGGGCAGGCGGGATTGGGTTTCTGGTGCATCTTCAGCGTGGACCGGGGCGCGTCCACGGCACGGTACACGTCCAGCAACGTGATCTGATCGGCGCGGCGGGTCAATGCAGCTCCGGCCACGCCGCGCCGGGTGTCCAGCAGGCCAGCTTGCCTCAGCCGCCCGGTCACGTTGCGGATGACCACCGCGTTGACGCCCACGCTGCCCGCGAGATACTCGGAACTGTGTGGTCCGTCTCCCCCATTTAGCAGCGACAGAACATGGACGGCAATGGAATATTCACTGTTCACCTGCTGACCCTCCCGAATCCTGTAATTATTATCATTACAACTGGTGGATTGTCAAGCTGTGCCGTTTCGAGCCTTCCCCTCTCGCCCCGCGCGGGTGTATACTTCTGCGGTTGCCCGCTACGCACAAGCGACGTGGCGGAGG
Organism: Deinococcus frigens DSM 12807; assembly: GCF_000701425.1. Taxonomy (GTDB): domain Bacteria; phylum Deinococcota; class Deinococci; order Deinococcales; family Deinococcaceae; genus Deinococcus; species Deinococcus frigens. The sequence continues at coordinate 39,885 of NZ_JNIW01000017.1, forward strand.
AGGCACCAACATGAAAAAGGATATTCACCCCAAAGCGGTTCCCACCAAGATCATTTATCAGGGCAAGGTCATCATGGAAACCATGAGCACCCGCCCCGAGATTCACGTCGACGTCTGGAGCGGCGTTCACCCCTTCTGGACCGGCGAGGAACGCTTTCTGGACACCGAGGGTCGCGTGGACAAGTTCAACAAGCGCTTCGGCGACAGCTACCGCCTCAAGAAGAAATAAGCCCGATTCTTCGGATGCGCCCCGCCCATGTGGTGGGGCGTTTTCCGTTGTCGTGGATCAAGCTGGACTGAGGTTTGACATACTCCCAGGGTGCTTAAGTCTCCCTTCCACGGCGGCCACCTCGAAGTGATCGTCGGCCCGATGTTCAGCGGCAAGAGCGAGGAACTGATCCGCCGCGTGACCCGCTCGGTCATTGCCAAACAGAATGTGCTGGTCTTCAAGCCTGCGCTGGATGACCGTTACCACGAGTCTGCCGTCGCCAGCCACGCCGGGCGCAGCGTGCAGGCGCTGGCGGTACGCAATGTGGCCGATATCCGCGCCCACCTGTCTGGCGAGGACCGTCTGCTGGGCGCGGAACTGGAAACCGAGAAGCCGCCACTCCCGGATGTGGTAGGCATCGACGAGGTGCAGTTCTTTGAGGCGGAGGTGGTGGCGCTGGCCCTCGAACTGGCCGACGCGGGCGTGCGCGTCATTCTGGCCGGGCTGGATCTGGACTTCCGCGCCGAGCCGTTCGGTCCCATGCCGCAACTGCTGGCCCGCGCCGAGAGCGTGGACAAGCTGACGGCCATCTGCACGGTCTGCGGCGCACCGGCCACCCGCTCGCAGCGCCTGATCGGCGGCCAGCCCGCGCGCTACGACGACGCGGTGGTGCTGGTCGGCGCGCAGGAAAGCTACGAGGCCCGCTGCCGGGTACATCACGCAGTTCTGGGGCAGCCGCAGACTCAGGACGCTGCCGAGGGGCGGGCGGTGGGCGTCTGAAGACGGCACCGCCCGGCTCAGGCACCGCTGTACCAACACTTCAAAGAAAAAGGGAGAGGTCCCAGACTGGCCTCTCCCCTCCGCTTCGCTGTGAATCCTAGAACGTGTAGCCCTTGGGCACCACCACCACGCCGCTCTCGGTGACGGTGAAGCCGCGTGCGCGGTCCTCCTCGACGTCCAGACCGATCTTGGTGCCAGGGGGAATGACCACGTCCTTGTCCACGATGGTGCGGCGCAGGTGCGAGTGACGCCCGACCTGGACCTCATCGAACAGCACGGAGCTCTCGACCAGCGAGTACGAGTGGGTATGAACACTGCGCCCGAGCACGCTGTCGCGCACGGTGCCGCCGCTGATGATGGTCCCCCCGGCCATGATGGTGTTAAAGGCCTGACCCTTTCGGCCATCACTTTCATGCACGAATTTGGCAGGGGGCGAGAACTCGCTGCTGGTCCGCAGCGGCCACTCGGCGTTGTACAGCCCGAATTCGGGGTTGACGCTCACCAGGTCCATGTTGGCCTCAAAGTAAGCGTCCAGCGTGCCCACGTCGCGCCAGTACAGATTCGCGCCGTCCTGACCGGGAATGGGGTTCTTGTGAAAGTCGTAGGCCATCACGCTGTAACCGTCCGACAGGGCGCGCGGGATCACGTCGCCGCCAAAATCGAAGCCGTCCTCGCCGTCGGACATGCTGGTCACCAGCAGTTCTTCCAGGGCGCGGCGCGAGAAGATGTAGTTGCCCATGCTGGTCAGGCTGGTGCCGGGCTGCCCCGGAATGCTGGGCGGGTTCTTGGGCTTTTCCAAGAAGTCCGTGACCTTCCACTTCTCGTCCACATGCATGATGCCGAACTGGTGGGCCTGGTCCTGCGGCATCGGGTAGGCGGCGATGGTGATGTCGGCGCGGGTGTCGATGTGGGTCTGGATCATGTGCTCGACGTTCATCTTGTAGATGTGATCGCCCGAGAAGATCGCCACATAATCGGCCTTGTTGTTGTCCAGCAGGTGCAGGTTCTGGTACACCGCGTCCGCCGTGCCCCGGTACCACACCGGCCCCAGTTCCTCGATACGGTACATCTGCGCCGGGACCAGCGTGATGAAGTAGTCGCTGAGAAAGGTGCCAAATCTCCAGCCGCGCTGGATGTGTTCGGTCAGGCTCTGGGCCTTGTACTGGGTCAACACGTAAATGCTGAACAGCCCGGAGTTGATGAAGTTGTTGATGGCAAAGTCGATGATGCGGTACTTGCTGCCAAACGGCACGGCGGGCTTGGAGCGCTTCTGCGTCAGCGGAGCCAGCCGCGATCCCTGGCCCCCGGCCAGAATCATGCCTAGTACACGTGGTTTCATGTCTTACCCCCTGCAAAAAGAAGTGCTGAACAAACGTGGGCTGAGACGGGAAGGTGGTCCCTCCCATAATGCGTTCCCCGATGATGGGGGCTGAGCTGGAGATTGATCTCGCCCCCACTCTACCCGCGCCGGGCCGGAAACTTCAGCCCCGGTCTAATTCACCCTCGGCCTAAGGACGGCGCTCAGGTCTTCTCGCAGCCGCGCGTCCGCCTGTGGCTGGGTCAGTATCTGCGCCCCCAACTGGCTGCGCGTGGCGGTCAGTTGCCGCTTGGCGTACTGCCGCGAGGCCAGCACGACGCGGCCCGCTGCCTCGGTCTCCTCCAGCGCTCCGGTGTGGACCGCCCACGCCTCGCGGTAGCCCAGGGCCTGCCAGGCGGTGGGGCGGGGCAGCGTGGCGGGGTCCAGGTGGGCAGCCAGCCACGCCGCTTCCTGCGCCCAGCCAGCAGCGAACATAGCCTGCACACGCGCAGCCATGCGTACCTCCAGTTCCGGGCCGGGCCGGGAAAAGGCAGTCACGGCGTACTGAAAACGCGGCGGACGGTTCCCGAAAGAACCGGGATACTGCCCGGTGCGGCGGTGAACTTCGGTGGCGCGCACGACGCGGCGCGGGTTGCGTTCCATGCGTGCCGCCTCTGCCAGGTCGGTGGCAGCGATGTCGGCCAGCAGGGCGTCTAGGCCACGCTGAGCCAGCTCGGCCTCCACATCGGCGCGCACCAGTGGATCGGCGGGGGGAGTCAATGGCAGGCCGCGCAGCAGGGCCACCAGGTAAAACGTCGTGCCGCCCACCACCAGCGGCATGCGCCCGCGCTCCAGCACATCCGCAATGGCAGTTTCGGCGTCCTGCACGTAGCGGGCCACGTCGTAATTCGCGGTTACGTCGGCCACATTGATCAGATGGTGGGGAACGGCAGCGCGTTCGGCGGGCGTGGGCTTGGCGGTTCCGATGTCCAGGCCCCGGTACACCGTGAAGGCGTCTGCCGAGATGAGTTCCAGGTCAAATTCCTGCGCCAGCCGCAGCGCCAGCGCCGATTTTCCGGCGGCAGTGGGCGCGGTCAGCAGGGGGATGCGGAGCGAGGGCGGGGTCATCCCTCCCACTTTAGGCGGTGGTGTCCCATCTGGCGCGGGTGGTAGCGTGGTGGGCATGAATGAGCCGGTGCTGGCCCGACTTCAACACCTGATGACGCTGCGCGAGGAGGTGGAAACCCTCTCTGGCGGCCCGTGGACCCCCACCGCCGACTGGGCCGACGGGGACGCTCACCTGACGCTGTACCTGGACGTGCCGGGCATCAACCCGGACCGGCTGGAAATGCACGAGGAGGGCGGTCTGCTGACCGTGGCCGGGGAACGCGCCGCGCCGCAAGACCTGCTGAGCGCCGAGCGCCCTGCCGGAGTCTTTCGCCGCGTGCTGGCCTTCCCGCGCGAGGTGCTGCCGCAGTCTGGCGAGGCCCACCTGGCGGGCGGCGTGCTGACCGTGCGGTTCCAGAAGAAACATCCCACCATCGACGTCCAGGCCGACGACATTCACCCCGCTGACGGCCACGCTGCCGACGGGCGCGGGGACACGGGCCACTCCGGCTGAGCGGGCCTCGGGACACCTGCCTGGGAACACCTCAAAAATCTTCATGCAAGCCTTTCCAGTCCGGGGCGCTCATCTACACTGGGCCATGACGAAACTGCTTGCCCTGAGCCTGGCTGGACTGACCGTACTGGGTTCGGCCCTGGCCGCTGGCTACAGGAACGCCGAGAACGGCTTCTCGGTCACGCCGCCGTCCGGCTGGACCCAGATGAGCGTTCCCGGCGTGACCGTGGCCTTCGCCGACAAACCGCAGGGCAATTTCACGCCCAACCTGAATGTGGCTGTGCAACCGCTTCCGCCGGGGATGACCCTGGCGCAGTACCACGCCCTGAGTCTAGATCAGGTTGGGAAACTGATCACCGACAGCAAGGTCATCAGCACGCGCGCCACCACCCTGGGTGGAGCGGCGGCCAACGAAACCATCTTTACCGGGCGGCAGGGCGAGTACAAGCTGTATTTCATCTCCACCTACACGGTCAAGGGCGGCAAGGCTTATCTGATCACCGCAACGACCAGGCAGGGGCTTCAGGCCAAGATGACGCCCGTGAACGCGGCCTTCATCAAGAGTTTCAAGATTCTGCGTTAAGGAGGGCGGTTTGCCCGGCCCCCGCCCGCTAGACTCCGAGCATGACCGTTTCCGACTTTCACAGCGCCGATTTTCAGCTTCCCGATGTGACGCCCGAAGGCAGTATCGACTGGGCCACTATCCCCAGCCCGGCCTTCGTGCTGGACGAGTCGCGGCTGCGGCGCAATCTGGCGCTGATCTCGCACGTTCAGCGTGAAAGCGGGGCGCGAATTATCGTGGCCTTCAAGGGCTTTTCGATGTGGAGCACCTTCCCGATGCTGCGCGAGTACGACATCGGTGGAGCCACCGCCAGCAGTCTGAACGAGGCCATTCTGGCCCGCGAGGAGATGCAGGGCGAGGTCCACGTCTATGCCCCGGCCTACAGCGATGAGGAGATGCCCCGGATTCTGGAGCTGGCAGACCATCTGGTCTTCAACTCGTTCTCGCAGTGGGCACGCTTTAAGCCGCAGGTAGAGGCCGCCCGCGCCGGGGGCCGCGACATTCAGGTGGGCATCCGCATCAACCCGGAATACGCCGAAGTCGAGACCGATCTGTACAACCCCGCCGGGCCGTTCTCGCGCCTGGGCGTGACCCGCCGCGAGTTCCGCGCAGACCTGCTCGGCGGCGTGGACGGCCTGCACTTCCATACCCTCTGCGAGAAGGACAGCGATACGCTGGAGCGCACGCTGGAAGTCGTGGAGCGCAACTTCGGTGAATTCCTGCCGCGCATGAAATGGGTCAACTTCGGCGGCGGCCACCTGATGACCCGCCAGGGCTACGACACCCTCCGCCTGATCCGGGTGGTCCGCGCCTTCCGCCAGAAGTGGGACGTGGACGTGATCCTGGAACCCGGCAGCGCCTTTGGGTGGCAGACGGGCTGGCTGGTCAGTCGCGTGCTGGACGTGGTGCACAACGTCAAGGACGCCGCGCTGCTGGACGTGTCGGTCAGCGCCCACATGCCCGACGTGCTGGAGATGCCGTACCGCCCCCGCATTCTGGGCGCGGGCGATCCCCCCGAACACGAGCACCGTGAGGTGAGCGATTACGGCGGTGGATACCCGTACCTGATCGGCGGCACCACCTGTCTGGCCGGGGACGTGGTGGGCGAGTACGTGTTCGACAGGCCGCTGCATATCGGGGACCGCGTGGTGTTCGACGACATGATCCACTACACGATGGTCAAGACCACCTTCTTCAACGGCGTCAAGCACCCCGACATTGGCATCCTGCATCTGGACGGCAGTTACGAGCGGGTCAAGACGTTTGGCTACGAGGAATTCAAGGCGAAGCTGAGCTAAGAGGAGGCCGCCATGAATGACCAGGACAGACAGCACCTGACGCGCTGCGCCGAGCTGGCCGGGGCAGCGCTGCGCTCGGGCAACGATCCCTTCGGTTCGCTGCTGATGTCGGGCGCAGGCGAGGTACTGTTCGAGGACCACAACCGCACTGCTGACGGCGACGCCACGCAGCACCCGGAAATCGCCATTGCCCGCTGGGCCGCCGCGCACCTCTCACCGGAACAGCGGGCGCGGGCCACCGTGTACACCTCCGGCGAACACTGCCTGATGTGCGCCGCTGCCCACGGCTGGGTGGGCCTGGGCCGTATCGTGTACGCCAGTTCCTCCAGACAACTGACTGAGTGGATGGGCGAGTTCGGCGCACAGCCTGGGCGGGTCAACCCGCTGCCCATTCAGGACGTGCTGCGCGAGTGGTCTGTCGAGGGACTGGAACCGGCGCTGAGCGCACGCCTCCGTGAGCTGCATCGGCAGAATTTTCGCAGGCAGGCCGAAAGCTGATCCAACGTCACCTCAAACAGCCACAAACCCCCGCACTCGCTACGGAGTCGGGGTTTGTGGCTTCCTGCATGAATATCTGTGTCGGGGAAGTCTGGAGGGTGCGCCGGGGCAACTCGTGTGCCCGCAAAAGCGCGCGGATTGGGACCCGGCCCCTGAAACGAGGCTGGGAAGAAGAGTGCCGGGCATGGGGTCACGAACTGGGTGTCCAGTCACGCCCGGCGCAGGGGGGTCAGGTGGGGGCCTTGCTCACTTGCGGTAGATCTTGATGGCTCCGTTCACGGTACGGATGCTGCCGCCCTCGAAGTCGGCGGCCCAGGCCCCGCTGAGCGTGTACTGATCGCGGGTGGGAAAGCCCAGGAAGCTGCCGCTGCCGCCCAGGCCCTGGTAGGACTTGAGCACTGGGCCGGTCAGCCAGAAGGTGCCGTATTTCTGCGAATCGTAGAGTGCGCCGTTTTGAAAGAAGCCGTACAGGCCAGTGGTGCCGTAAAGGTTCTGTGGAATGACCTTTTCGTCTCCGGCGGCCCAGCCCAGTCGGCTGGGGGGGCGGTTTGCGCCGTTCTCGGCCTGAGCCAGCGACAGGTAGCGCGCCAGCAGGCGGCCATGCACCGAGTACGAACGGCTGCTGCCGTTGGCATGCAGCAGCGCCGCGTCGCCGTACGCGCCGACGCCGTTAAACTTCTGCCACCAGCCGTCGCCCCAGGGCACGGCGTAGGTGGTGGCCTGGCCCAGCGATTCGTCGCCCTTCAGGCGGGCGTAGGCGTCCACCATCGCGCCGTCAAAGAAGCCGTCCTGGCGCTGGCCGGGCTGAATCCTGGTGACGGGCGTGGGTGTGGGCTGCGGCGTCTGCGCCACGTTGCCCACCCGGAAAAAGGCGGTGTCGGTGACCCAGGCGTTGGCCGGCAGCGGATTAACCACGATGCTCAGCGCCTGCGCCAGTCCATCCTGACCCTTCACGCTGACGGTGGCGAATTGCTGCTGACCCTCGAAGGTGGCGATGTCCTTTAAGCTCAGCTCGGTGGTGCTCGCCACGGCCAGCAGCTTGTCCTGGCCATTGGGACCACCGACGCTCAGGTTATATTTTGCGCCGCCCTGTGGAAAGACCCGCGTGCCCGCCTGGACATAGTTGCTATCCTCGTACCTGTTGGGGAAGAACAGGTCGATGTTGCCGTCCGCATTCACGTTGAACAGGTAGATGTAGGCGTCGGCATTGGTCTTGACGCCCACGCTGATGCGCTCGCCGATCTGGTAGGTGGGGTTGCCCGTGCCGCTGGCGTCGCGGTTGGTCCAGACCTGCACATTCAGGTCCGGCTGCGAAGGGTTGACGATGATGCTCTGGGCGCTGATCCGCGCGTCGCTGGCCGCTGCCAGTGAAGAGGCGGCCAGGCCCAGCAGGGCAGTGAGGACCGAGATGCGCTTGAAGCTGGACGGTTTGAAGCTGGTCATGGTGTACCCCTCTATGAGTGCTGAGACGAAGTTCGGTGGTGATCGGCTTGAATGCGCGTAAGGTACGGGCTGAACCTGATGAGGCACTGATAGGCTGCGATTATTAAAGCCAGTCAGAAACGGTAAAGGGATTGGAGGCAGGCCGGAACCCCTCCACTCCGCTCAGGGCGACGCAGCCTTTTGCTCTCCCTTTCCCGCGCTACCGGACGAACAGGCCCGCCGCCCACAGCAGCAGCGGGGCCAGCAGCAGCGCCGGGAGCATGCTGGCCACCCGTACGCGCCTATCCTCCATGCCCAGGCCAGCCAGCATCAGGTTCCAGCCGATGCCGATGATGGTCAGCCCACCCGCCCCGGTCAGCATCAGCACGTAGGGATTGGTCTTGAGCGTCTCGGGGTCCGCGCCGCCCAGCAGCGTGGCGGCAAAGCCCCCGGCGGCCAGGCTGATGCCGCCCTGCACGATCAGCACCGTCACGGCGCTGAAGCCCACGCCGATGCCGTAGGCCCCGGCCAGCGCCAGCGAGGCGATGCCGTCCAGCGTACTTTTCAGGATGTAGCTGGAAGCGTCGCCCGTCAAACCGTTTTGCAGCCCGCCCACAAAGGTCAGCGGCCCCACGCAGAACAGCAGGCTGGCGGCCACGAAGCCCTCGGTAAAGCGGCCCTCGCCCCTGAAGCGCTTTTTGAGGGTCTCGCCCAGGCGGTTCAGCCCTTCCTCGATGCCCAGCGCTTCGCCGATCACCACACCCACCGCCAGGCTGACCAGCGCCACGATCACGCCAGGAATGCTGCCTGCCGCCACCCGGTTCAGACTACTCGCCATATCCAGCCCGATGAATAGCGTGACCAGGCTCAGGGTTTGCAGCAGCGAGCGCTGTGTCCGCGCGGGCAGCCGTCCGCCCACCGTCAGGCCCAGCAGGGTTCCCAGCAGCACCGTGCCGACATTGACCAGGGTGCCCGACAGTTGCGCAAAGAGGCTCATTGAGAAGGAGGCTAGCAGGTGACAAGGGCGGTCAGGAGGCCGTGCCTGGCGGAAGGTACGGGGGGCCGGGGTGCAACAGGCCGGAGCCGTCTGGGAGCGGCTTGAGATTCGAATGGCCAGACCGGTGAACGGTGAGCGCCGCTGTTCAGTGGTGAGACTGCTGAATATTTGGACTGCCCTCCCCCCTCCCCAAGGTTCAAGGCTTGGTCAGGTCGGGCCTGATTTTGCCCTGACCTGGCCTGTGGTACTCTCCGCGCAAGTTGAAACGCATGCCTATCCGTTCCGATACCGCGCCCCCACCGGGCGACGGACCGGGCGGCGGCGCTGTTTTAACCTGCTCTGTTTTAACCTGCTCTGTTTTAACCTGCTCTGTTTTAACCTGCTCTGTTTTAACCCACACTGCCGTCGCTGGACGCCTGAACACTGAAATCAAATCCTGTCTGGGGCTGGCCGTATGGCAGCCCCGCGCTCTTTTTGGGAGGTCCACCATGACCCTTTCAGACCAGTTCCACAGCCTGCCCATGCTCCTGAAGGTCCGCCAGGTCGCCGATTTTACCGGCACCCACGAACGCACCGTGCGCCGCTGGATCAGGGATGGCCGCTTGGGCGCAGTCGAGCATCCCAGCGGCCTGCGCGTGCCGCGCCGCGCCCTGTGGCGTTTTCTGGGCCTGGACCTGGCGCTGAGCGCATAAGCAAGCAAACAGGCCGAGGCCGGGTTATGCTGCGTCCGCAATGGCCGACGCGCATTCCGAGCTGAGAGCGGCGCTGGAACGCGGCGAACCCGCCAGTGCCTTCGAAGAGCGGTCCCCACAGCACCAAACCGAGGCGGCGAGGCTGGCCCTGCAACTGGGTCGCCCCCGCCTCGCCGCGCTGTGGGCCGGGGCGGACCCGCTGACGCACGCGGCAGCCCTGCTGCGATTGGGAGAGTCAGGCCACGCGCTGCGGGTCTTGGAGCCGCTGCCCGATACCACCCGCCCCGCCACCCTGCGCGCCCGCGCCCTGTGGCAACTGACGGACGCACGCGCCGAGGCCGCAACACACGAGGCCCTGGCCCTGGCCCGTCAGGAGGGCGACGTGGGGGCCGTGATCGCCGCCGCTGTCCTGCGCGGCGAACAACTGTTCCTCCGGCCATATGCCGCTCTGCGCGCGCTGGCCGAAGGGTTGAAGGTGGCCGAGGGCAGCGGGCAGCCCAGCGACGCACATCTGCTGGCGGTGCTGGCCCACGCGCAATTGCGGCTGGGCGGGGCCAAGGGAACGCGCACGGCGCAGAAAGCCCTGGACCGCAGCCTGCCGCGCAGCCCGGCCCGCGTGCTGGCGCTGTTCGCCCTGCAAAGGGCAGCCGAAGCGCAGGCCGAGGCGACAGACGGAGAGCTGGCGGCGGTGTGGTGGCGGGATTTCAGTGCAGGTCCGCCTCACGCCATGCCCGAGCGAACGGCACGTAGGGCGGCGGACGAATAAAGACCTTTGGGCCAGGATTATTGTCGGTGTACACGCTCTCGAAGACCCAGACGTTGCTTTCCTGCAAGTGCGCGTACAGGTGAACGCCGTCCAGCAGTTCCGCCGCACCCAGCGGAAGGATTTGACGGTAGCCCGCCAGAAACGCCCGCGAGAGGTCCGGGCGCAGGCGCAGGCTGTAATCCAGAAACCGCACCACCTCCCAGGCACGCGGGGCCAGGCGGGTCTGCTCCCAGTCGATGATGGAGGCCGGCTGACCGTCCACGAAGAACACGTTGCCCCCGTGGAAATCACCGTGCAGGAAACGAAAAGGAGCGGCAGAGACAAAGGGGGCCTGGGGCGAGGTTCGCAAGAGGGCCAGCCGCTGCCGGGTTCTCTCCAGCGCCCAACCATCCGTCTCGTCAGGTCGGGGCAGGTTCACGATGGCCTGCTCGACGCGTTCCAGACGCTCCCGCGTTCTACCCGAGCTGCCAACGCGCGGAGCCTCAAAATTCACCTTCTGCGGCAATCGGGTATGCAAATCAGCCAGAAAGCCGCCCATATGCCGCACGTCCGCTTCGGTCAACGCTTCGCGGGCGATGACTGCGCCGGGCGCTCTCTCGAACAGCGCTGCCCAGGCCGATCCAAGCTGACCGATGCCGCCAGTTCCACAAGCCCGCAGAGGCACGGGCCGGGGTGTCGAGACGCTGCCCGCCAGCGCAACCGCAATCGCGGCGTGTTCGCGTTCAATCGTCTGGCGCTGAGCGTCGCGGTAGACGCGCAGATGAAAGCTTCCCGCCCCGGCCTTTACCCGGAACGCGCCGTTGATGCTGCCCCCGCCCAGTGGGGTAATGGACCAGACCCTGCCCACGTCCCACTGCCGGGCCACCTCTTCCTTCAACCCGCCACCACGTCCAGCCGCGCCAGCCCGCGAATCACGAAACCGCCGGTGTACTGGCCCGGCTCGTCGGGGTTGACCAGCCGCAGCCCCGGCAGCGCGCGGCACAGCGCCCGCAAGCTGAGGGCCAGTTCCAGCCGGGCCAGCGGCGCACCCAGGCAGTAATGAATGCCCAGCCCGAAGGTCAGGTGCGGGTTGGGACCGCGATTCAGGTTCAGGGCGTCCGGCTCTGCGAACTTGAGCGGATCGCGGTTGCCACTGGCGTACAGCAGCGAAACGCGGTCTCCCGGCTTCAGGGCTGCGCCGTGCAGTTCCAGCGGTTCCAGCACGATGCGTTCGAACAGCGGCAGCGGGGTGTCGTAGCGCAGCAGTTCCTCGGTAGCGCGGCGGAAGACGGGGAGGCTGTCTTCACGCGGGGCCGCCTCCACCAGCGCGTCCCAGTGCTCCCGCTCTCGCAGCAGCGCCAGCACGCCTGCCGCCAGACCATTGACGCTGGCCTCGTGCCCGGCGTTGAGCAGCAGGATGCAGGTGTCGATCAGCTCCTGCTCGCTCAGGCGGTCCCCAGCATCCTCGGCCTGCACAAGGGCGGTGATCAGGTCATCCTGTGGTTCGAGGCGGCGCTGCTGGCTCAATTCCCTCAGCAGAGCGCTGAAGTCCAGCACAGCGCGTTCGGCGGCGGCCTGTGCCTGCGGCCCGGTACTCGGCTCGTACAGCCGGACGATGGCGGCGGACCACGGGCGCAGCAGGGCGCGGTCCCCCTCCGGCACGCCCAGCAGCTCGGAGATCACGGTGACGGGCAGCGGTTCGGCATAGTCGGCCACCAGATCGAACGCGCCAGAAGTCCCCAGCCCGCACAATTGCCCGGCCAGAATCGACTCGATGCGAGTTTGTAAGCCCTCCACCCGGCGCGGCGTGAAGGCCAGTCCCACCAGCGAGCGCAGACGGGTGTGCTTGGGCGGCTCGGAGTCCAGCAGGTGGTTGCCGTTGAAGGCGTCGAAGTGCACCTGTGCGGGGTCCGGCGGCGGCCAGCCCAGCTCGTCGCGCGAGTACCGGTGCAGGGCGCTGCGCCCGAAGCGTTTGTCCCGCAGCGCCGCACTGATGTCGGCGTAACGGGTCAGGACCACGCGGTTCATGTCTGGATCGAAGAAGACCGGCTGTGTCCCGCGCAATTCGGTCAGCAGCGGGTACGGGTTCCGAACGAAATCCGGGTCCTCTACGGGCAGCCGAACGTGCGGAAGATTCTCGCCGGACATCACAGAAACTGGTGGTTTTCCAGCAGGTCCGTGTCCTTCTCGGCGTCCTGTTCGGGGGCCGGGTCCGCACCGGGCAGCTCCCGGTTCTGCGCCCTGTCCTGCGCCCGGCCCTGGCCCTTGAGGTGCTGGCCCGGCAAACTGGAAACGGGCAGGGCCATGTCCTCGGGCAGCACATGGCGGGCCGACAGATCGGAAAAGGAGGTCATCAGGGCGCGGTAGCCGCTCAGGAACTGGGTGTATTCCTGCCGTGCCCCGGCCAGCCGCGAGGTGTATTCGGTGTGGCGTTCGTTAAAATCGCGCTCCAGGGCGTTAATGCGCTCGGTCTGCACACGCTCGCGCTCCAGCAGCAACTGGTGGTGATCGCGCTCCAGATCGGCAAAGCGGGCATGGAAGGTGGCCTCCAGCGCGGTCATGCGTGCCCCGTGCTGGGCCTCAAATTCCACGTTGCGGGCCTGGGCCTCGCGCATCAGGCTCTCGCCCTGAGCGCTGGCGTGGGCCACGATCAGCTCGCTTTCCCTGGTGGCGTTCTGGCGCATGTCGTGGCCCATTTGCTCGGCGGCCACCACGGCGCGGCGAATCTGGTCCTGGGAGGCTTTCAACTCCTCCAGCTCGCGCTCCAGGCGGGTGCGGGTCTCGCGCCCGCGCAGTTGTTCGCCCAGCAGCGCCTCCAGTTCGTCCGACACCTGTGCCAGAAAAGCGCGCACGCTGTCGCGGTTGTAGCCGCCCAGCCTTCCGGGAAATTCCTGGTGGCGGATGTCCAGCGGGGTCAGCCTGTTGGAATCCCGGCGGGCGGTGGTGCCGGGCGTTAGGTCAGAGGGCAAATCTCGGCTCAGGTCAGGCATTGAATCTGTCATTGAAAAAGGCTCCTTCCCACCCGCACCAGGGTGGCTCCTGCGCGCACGGCCTGCGGATAATCGCCGCTCATGCCCATGCTCAGTTCAGGCAGGCCCAGATCGTGGGCGCGCTGAGCGGTCTCGGTGAATAGGCGCAGGATACGGGTTTCGGCCTCCGGGGGCGTCAGGTCCGCGCCGGAGTCCGGGGCCATGACCATCAGGCCGCGCACGGTCAGCCCCGTCTCGCGCACACCTCTGAGCGTGTCGGCCAGCTCGTCGGCCAGGACCCCGTGCTTCTGTTCCTCGCCGTTGTGAAGCTGCAAGAGCAGGTCCGGCGCGTGGCCCCACCTGGCCGCCGCCTCCGCGATGGCCTCGGCCTGCCACACGGCCTCGATGGCATGGACCAGCGTGACCGGGCGCAGGTACTTGATCTTGTTGCGCTGGAGCGGGCCGATGTAGTGCCATTCCCAGTCGGGACGCTCGGCAGCCTTGTCGCGCAGTTCCTGGGCGCGGCCCTCGCCCAGCGGATAGCTGCCGTGGGCCAGCACCTGCCGCTCAATGCTCTCCAGGTCCTGACCCTTGGTCACGGCCACCAGCCTGGCACTGCCCGGCTCCCGTCCGGCCTCGGCCTCCAGCGCGCGCAGGTGGGCGACGACTTCGGGCAGGCTCATGGAGTGAACCTGGAAGGGAGAGGAGTGACTTTGCGGGTTTTCGGGGTGGGTGCCACGGTTTGACCCCTCCCCCCATTCGGGGAACCTCCCCATAGAAGGGAGGCAAGGAGACTCCTGCGCTGTCCGGTCCCCAGCGCTTCTTGGCTCCCTTTAAGGGGAGCTGGCTGCGCAGCGGACGGAGGGGTCTGCGTGGGAGCGTGCCCAGACCCGTGCCCAGACCCTCTCGCGCCCAGAACAGCGCCGCAAACCATCTGAGTAGAGGACATCCCCGCTATTCTCCCCCACCCCGCCGGGCGGCTCAAGTCCTCCCCCCCCAAACCGCGCCGCCAGGGGGCCGTTTTCAGCGTGGCGCACCCGATCTTCACCCTTCTCAGGGGGCTAGCGGCAAGTGTGGACGCAGTGATCGCTCCATCCGGCCCCCAGCCCTGCCATGCCCGCGCCCGCCTGCGGGCATTTGTGCGGCCAGGGCGAGTTCAGAGATGTGCGAAACTAGGAGAAGAATGCGACACCCCCTAACGCTCGCCGTGACCATCGTTCTGGCCGCACCCGCCGTGGCCCAGGCCCAGACCGCAGGCACCGTTCAAGACATCACCGTGGCCGGAACCAGCGAACTGCTGGCCAATTTCCTGCGCGCCACCCTCAGCGTTCAGCCGGGCGCGCCGCTGTCCAGCGTCAACCTGCGTACCGTCGAGCAGGAAGTGGTGGCCACCGGCTACTTCAAGAGTGCCGTGGCCGAACTGCGGACCGTGGCGGGCAAGGACACCCTGAACGTCACCGTGGTCCCCAACCCCACGATCGCGGCGGTGGACGCCAGCGGCCTGACCTTTCTGGACCCGGCAGCCTTCACCAAGTCGATTGGTGAGCTGCTGAACATCGCCCCCGGCGCAACGCTCAACACCGAGCGCATCGACCAGGCCAAGACAGCCCTGGCCCAGAACTACCAGACCGAGGGCTATCCCTTTGCGCCCAGCATCAGCGCCCAGGTCAAGGCGGGCGCGGACGGCAACGTGACCATCACGTTTATCGTGGATGAAACGGCCCCGGTCAAGCGGGTGGAGGTCAGCGGCGTGACCCTGCTACCCGCCGCCACCGTGACCAGCATCTTCAAGCCGCTGTACGACGCCAAGAAGTTCACGCCGGATCTGTACTACGGCGCGGTGCAGCAGCTCCAGAAAGCCTTCGACGACGCCGGATACCTGCAAGCCGGGGTGGACGTGCGGAACAGCGCCCTGGTGGACGGCGTGCTGAAGGTGAATGTGATCGAGGGCAAGGTGGCGGCGGTGGACCTGAGCAACCTGGACGGTCCCAAGGTGGCCCTCCAGACGGCCCCCGGACAGCCCGTGACGCTGGCCAACCTTCAGGCCGACGTGCGGACCCTGGCCAACCAGACCGGCAAGCCGGTGGGCTTCGCGCTGCAACCCAATCCCGAGAATCCCGGCGAGGTCACTGTGCTCTTCGGGGCGTCGGACGTGGCCTCCGGGCCAGTGGGGACCATTGCGATTACCGGCAACACCCTGGTGCCCAGCGCCACGCTGCTGGCGGTCATCAAGACCAAAACGGGCGACATCTACAGCCCGCAACTGGCGCAGGACGACTTCCTGGCGCTGCGCGACGCCTACCGCAAGCAGGGTTTCGAGATCAGCACCCGCGACGCGGTGACCTTTAAGGACGGCGCGCTGGCCTTTAACATCCGCGAGGTCAAGCTGGTGGGCTACGAGCTGGCGTGGCAGGGCACGCACCGCACCAAGGACCGCGTGATCCTGCGCGAGTTGCCCGATCCCGGCACGGCCTTTAACCGCGAGACCCTCAGCGCCGCGCTGGGCCGCATCAGCCGCCTGGGCTTCGTGAGCGTGACCACCGAGTCGGTGCGCAGCGATCCGCAGAACCCTGAAAACGTGACCTACGTGCTGGGCATCGCGGAAAAGGCCAAGGGCATTCCCGTCAGCCTGGGCCTGACCTACGACAGCTTCGCGGGCGGCTTCAGCGGCGACGCGGCCTACACCAATCCCAATACCTTTGGGCTGGGCCACGCCTTTACGGTGGCCATCGGCGCGCAGCAAAACGACGCCGGGCAGAACTTCAACGGCAACGTCAGCTACACCATCCCCTGGCTGGACCTGAAGTTCCTGGATTTCCAGAAGAACCGCACCAGCCTGTCCTTTGGCGTGGGCAGCAACGTCAACGGCAACAACGCGGTCTTTACCCGTCCCGGCGAGACGCCCGGGACCACCGGCTTTCCGGCCAACACCGACACCGGCTACGACTACACCGTCCGCAGCACGGGGTTCAGCGTCAACACCGGGCGCAACCTGACCAAAAACCTGTACGCCAACGTGGGGGTGGGGGTCAGCTACAAGACCTACTTCCTGGAAGCCCTGAAAGACAGTGACAAGACCACCGCCGAGATTCCTGGCCAGGACGGTCAACCGGCCCAGAGCTACACCTTTGATGCCAAAAAGGCCGAGAGCCTGCTGCCCGAGGCGGGCGTGACCACCCGTGTCAGCGGCGGCCTGAATTACGACAGCACCACCAATCCCGAATTCCCCGACAGGGGGTTCCGCGCCAATCTGAACGCCGGGTACAACGCCGGGCGGCAGGGCGAGACCCCGCTGCGCTGGAGCGACGTGGAGGGCGGCGGCAGCACCTATTACGGTTTCGGACGCACGCTGGACAAGGATCTGGGCCTCCAGAACAAGCAGCAGGTCTTTGCCGTGCGCGCCAACGCAGGGACCATCCTGGGCAAGGAGGGCGCGCCCGGCGGCACCGGCTTCTCGGTGGGCGGGGGCAGCACGCCCGAGGCGGCGCGGCAGATTCGCGGCCTGCCCGACAGCTCGCTGTTCGGCGTCAACTACTTCACCACCAGCGCCGAGTACCGTTTCGACTTTGGCCTCAAGGCGGGTATCGCACAGGGGCTGTACGGCGTGGCCTTCGCGGACGCCGGCAGCGCCTGGGGCACCAAGGAAAACCCAGATTTCAAGCTGCAATACGGCGTGGGCGCGGGCGTTCAGCTCAACCTGGGCATCGGCGGGGCGCTGCTGCCCAGCCTGCGCTTCGACTACGGCTACAGCCCCCAGAACCAGCGTGGGCAGTTCTACTTCCGCATCGGCAACTTCTTCTGAGCGGCAGGCTGTAGAGCCTCAACGACAAAGGGCGCGCATTCCTGGAAAGGATGCGCGCCCTTCTCTATTGAACGTCTCTATTGAACGTTCAGCTCTGCTCGTCTTCCGCCCACAGCGCCCGCATCTCCGCGCTGCGGCCCAGCAACTGCTCAAGCGTTCCCCCGTCCACGATGCGCCCGTCCTGCATCAGCACAATCCGGTCGGCGCGGCTCAGAGCGGCGCGGCGGTGGCTGACCACCAGACACGTCGCGTCGGTCTCGGCGAACAGGCCGTCCCACAGTTGCGCCTCGGTGCGGGCGTCCAGGGCGCTGGACACGTCGTCGAAAACCAGCAAGTCGGCGTCTCTTGCCAGCATGCGCGCCACCGCCGTGCGCTGCATCTGCCCGCCGGACAGCTTGACGCCGCGCGCACCCACGGGCGTGTCCAGGCCCTGCGGCAACTGCGCCAGATCGGGTTCCAGCACCGCCAGGCGCACCGCGCGGCCCAGACGGTCCTCGCCGCTGCCGCTCAGCACGTTCTCGCGCAGGCTGTCGCTGAACAGGCTGGGAATCTGGGAAGTGTAGGCGGTGCGCGGCGGCACCAGGAACGAGGCGGGGTCTTCCACCGGCTGTCCGTTCCACTGCACCGTCCCGGCCTGCGCCGGAATCAGGCCCAGCAGCGCCCGCAACAGCGTGCTCTTGCCGCTGCCGATGCGCCCGGTGACCACCACGAATTCGCCCTGCCGGACGGTGAAGCTGGCGTTGCGCACGCCCAGGCCGCTCTCAAAGGTGGCGGTCAGGCCGCTGACCCGCAGTTCCTCCAGCGGCAGCTCCGGCGGCGCGGCAGGGGGAACGGGCGGCTCGGCGTGGAGGTAGGTGGGGTGATGGGCCACGATATCGGTGTCGGGCGCGTCTTGCAGCAACCTCGTCATGCGGTCATAGCTGACCCCGGTGCGACGGTGGCGGGCAATCGCGTCGCCAAAAAATCCCATGCTCCCGGTCAGGCGCGGCAGCAGGCCGATGAACAGCACGAAGTCGGCCACCTCCAGCGCGCCGCCGCGAATCTTGTTTGCGCCCAGCAGCAGCACCAGGCCCACGGCGATATTGACCATGTTGGAGTTGACGCCCCGGATCAATTCGGTCAGCAGGACGTCGCGCAGGGCGGCGTGGCGGCGGGTCTCGCCCAGCTTTTTCAGGTGGGCCACCATGCCGTCCTCGCGGGCCGCCAGCTTCACGGCGCTGACGGCCCCAAAGGTCTCACCCACGAAATCGGTGACGCGGGCGGTGGCCTCGCGCATGCGGCGGCGGTAGGCGCGGATGGTGGGCGAGAGTTTCTGGACAAAGGCCACCATCAGCAGCAGTGGCGCGCAGACCAGCAGCGTGATCATGGGGTCCACGCGGGCCATCAGGGTGATCGCCACCAGCGAGAACACCAGAATGCCCAGGCTGTCGATCCAGACCTCGATGTACCCGGCCACGTCCTCCACGTCGTCGCGGAAACGGCTGACCGCCTCGGCGGGGGTGTCGGGCAGGCGGCGCGAACCGCGCGCGGTCAGCAGGTAGCCCAGCAGATTGCGCCGCAGCAGGGCGTCGAGGGTGTACCAGATCTCGATAAAAGCTCGGAACGCACCGTAAAAAATCCCGAAGCGGCCAGCCCGCACCAGCGCGAACCAGCCGACGAAGATCCAGGCCCCCGCGATGGCGGGCGCGACACTCTGTCCGCCCTTCCGCAACACCTCGGCGGCGTCCAGTTGCCCGAAGACCCGGCTGACGGCCAGGGTGATCAGCGCGGGCGCGGTGTGGAACAGGCCCCACATCAGCAGGTTGAAGACGAACAGGCCGGGCCGGTACACGAACAGCCGCTTGGTTAAGGCGAAGGTGCGGTCCGGGGTGGTGCTGGGTTTGGAGGTAGGGACGGCGGTCATGCGGAGGCTCCGGTCAGGGGTGAGTCGTCAGGGATGGATGCAAAAAGAAGGGACTGAACAGCAAACCTACTCACGCCAGCACCCCCTCGCCCTCCTGCTCCAGCGTTCCGGCGCGCAGCAGTTCGGCGTAGTGGCTGCGGGGATCGCGGGCCAGCGCGGCGCGGGGGCCGTCCTCCAGCACCTGGCCGCCCCCCAGAACCAGAATGCGGTCCGCGCGGGCCACGGTGTCCAGGCGGTGGGCGATGATGATGGCGGTGCGCCCGGAGAGCAGACGGGTCATGGCGGCGTTCAGCAGCGCCTCGGTGGCCGGGTCCAGGCGGCTGCTCGGCTCGTCCAGGATGATCACGGCAGGATCGCGCAGCATCACGCGGGCAAAGGCCAGCAGTTGCGCCTCCCCTGCCGACAGGCTGCCGGTGGGCAGCGGGGTATGCACGCCGTCCCCCAGGCGTGAGAGCCACGTTCCCAGCCCGACTTCGTTCAGCGCCGCCTCCACCTCCTCATCGCTAATCTGCGGATCAAAGAATGAGAGGTTGTCGCGCACGCTGGCCTGAAACAGTTGCACGTCCTGCGTGACCACCGCCACGCGCCGCCGCAGCCCGTGCAGGTCCGCGTCCTGCACGTTGGTGCCGCCCAGGCGCACGCTGCCGGACGTGGCGTCGTACAGCCGGGAGATCAGGCGGGTCAGGGTGGTCTTGCCACTGCCGGTACGCCCCAGCAGGCCCAGAGTCTGTCCGGCGGGCAGGTGGAAGGAGACGCCGTACAGCACGCCGCGCAGTTCCGGCTCATCGGGGGAATAGCTAAAGGAGACGTCCTGGAAATCAAGGGACAACGCTCCGTCCTCGGGCAGCTCCAGATTGCCGCCGTGAATCGCGCTCCGCAGGGCCAGAATCTCGCCCACGCGGAAGAGGCTGGCCCCGGCCTTCTGTAACTCCTGGAGTTGCTGCGTGAGCTGGTCAATCGGTTCTTCCACCAGACTCATGTAGTTGTAAAGCAAAAAGGCTGTTCCCAGCGTGATCGTTCCCGCCGCATACAGGCCCACCGCCGTTGCCAGCACGCCCACGTAGCCGATGGCGAACAGCGCCATGCTCAGTTGCCACACCACGCTGCGCCGCCGCCACGAATAGACGCTGTTGGTAAAAAAGGCTCGCTGCGTCCGCAGAAAGCCGTTCAGGTGGTGGCCGCCCGCGCCCAGGCTGCGGATGTCTTCCAGGCCCGCCAGGCGTTCCTCCACGAACCCGAACAGCTTGGCGCTGGATTCGCGCTCCACGCGGGTGGGTTCCACGCCCAGCTTGCGGACGCGGTTCATGGCGAGCAGGGTGCCGAGGGTGAACAGCGTGACGCCCGCGCCCACGCGCCAGTCCTCGCGGAAGAACATGAACAGCGCGCCGATCAGCAGCAGCGCCGCGCCGAAGACCCGCACCGCGAACTGCGAGAAGAAGTTGCTCAGGGCCGTCACGTCGCCGTCGATGCGCTCGATCATCTCGCCGGGCGTGCGTTCCTTGTGCTCGCGCATATCCAGCGACAGCAGATGCGCCATCAGGTCCACCCGCAGGCGGTTGGTGGCGGTCCAGCCCACCCGCGCGCCCACGTAGGTGGCCCCCGCCGTCATCAGTTGCACGCCGATGGCCAGCAGGATGTAAAACCCGGCCAGCCGCGCCAGCAGCCCCACATCGGCCCCCGCGCCCAGCTTGGCACTGTCCACAAAGGTCCTGAGCAGTTGCGGCAGCAGCAGATTCAGGCCGGTGCTGGTCAGCAGCAGCGTCGCCAGCCCCGCCACCTGCCACTTCAGCGGCCCCAGGTACACGCGCAGCACACCCAGCATGGAACTTCGCTGGGACGGGTCAGAGACTTGAGGGGAAGCGTCGGCGGTCATTCCCACAGGCTAGAGCGGCGCGGGCTGAATTGCATACGCAATGTGGCGCATTCGGGACGCACAGGAGGGCGGATTTTACAGGGCGGCAGCCGCCCAGCCACCGCAACCCCACAACCCTCAGCTCTTGTTCTTCGTCAGAATTCGCACCGACAGAATCTCGTCAGCCATCGCATCGGGAATGTCGGCGTTGTCCTGGCCCATCGTGCGGGTCAGCTTGGGCAGCACGTCGTCGCCCGTGACCACCTTGCCGAAGATGGTGTGCTTGCCGTTCAGGAAGTCGGTGGGGGCGAAGGTGATGAAGAACTGGCTGCCGTTGGTGGCCGGGCCGCTGTTCGCCATTGCCAGGATGCCCCCGGAGTCAAAGGCCAGCTTGATGCGGAATTCGTCGGCAAAGCTGTAGCCGGGGCCGCCGGTTCCCCACTGGGCTTTCTTGTCCTGATCTACGCTCAACGGATCGCCCGTCTGGGCCATGAAGCCGTCGATCACGCGGTGAAAGCGGATGCCGTCGAAATAGTGGTCGCGGGCCAGCGTCACGAAGTTGTTGACGGTGACCGGCGTTTCCTGCTCGTACAGGTCCGCCAGAATCTGGCCCCGGCTGGTGTCGATCAGGGCGTAATAGTCCTGACCGCCTTGCAGGGCCATTGCGGGTTCCTTGCTAAATTCGCGCACCGGCTCCTTGGTCAGCGCAGGGACCAGGGTGTACCCGGCGGGAACCTCACCCGGCGTGGTGACGGCGGGGGTGGCAGGTGCCGTTTCTGCGGGCTTCTCGGTGGCAGGATTCTCGGCGGCTGCGGCGGTGGTCTCGTCCGGCTTGGCGGCGGCGGTGTCGTCCGCCTTCTTTTGGCAGGCGGTCAGCGCCAGCAGGGCGCTCAGGATCAGGGCGGCGTTCCTCGCAGTCTTCAATGTGGCGGCGTTCGTCATAGCGGCCCAGTCTAGAGCAGCCGGGCCTGGGCGGGCGTCCCCCTCGGTGGAGCCTCAGCCTTCAGGCAACCTCTCCCCGGCCTGGACCGCCACAGGCAGCACGTTTTCACGCGGGGGCAGCGGGCAGGTCCAGCCGTCGTCATACGCGCAGTACGGATGGTAGGCCAGGTTGAAATCCACCGACACCAGTGCCCCGCCGTCCTCGCTGCGGGCCAAAGGCGCGTCCAGATAGCGGCCCGCGCCGTACGTCTCCTGACCACTGGTGGCGTCGCGGAAGGGGATAAAGACGCGCTGGGGCTGTCCGTCGCCCAGCGGCACGAAGACACTCAGCGTCCGCTCCTGCTCAGACGGGTCGCCGCCGGGCAAAGGCAGCGTGACCGTGCCGTATAGGGCCATCGTGCGCGGCTGGCCGGTGTTGGTGTCCAGGACGAGTTCAGCCTGTTGCTCAGTGGGCGTCAGCGGCGCGCTCAAGGCCCACTGCTGATCCGGCGGGTAATAGCGCAGACCGTGGAATGTTGCCGGGTCCACCGGGCCGCGCCCCGCCGCAAAATGCTCGTCCTTGCGGCGGCGAAAGTCCATCACCGCTTCCTGGTAGGGAGAGGTCACCAGTCCACCGTCAACTGCTGCCCGGCGTACTGCACGATGTCGCCGCGCCGCAGCTTCTTGCGCCGCCGCGTCTCGATCTCGCCGTTCAGACGGACCTCGCCGCCCTGGACGCGAAATTTTGCCTCGCCCCCGGTTTCCACCACACCGCTCATTTTCAGGAAGTCCTGAAGATCGATGGTCTCCTGCTGCTCCGTCTGCCCCACGTCTCGCCTGCCTGTCATGCGGGCAGCGTAGCAGGCACGGCGGCTGGAGAACACAGAAAAAAGCCCTCTTCACAGGGAAGAGGGTCGGGGGCAAATCGCGTCTAAGGCTGCTTTGGCGCAGGATCGGCGGGCGGGGCCGGAGAGGGCGGGACCGGACTGGGCGGGACTGGACTGGGCGTCGTGCCGGGCGCAGCGTCCTTCGGGGCGGTGTCGGCTGGAGGCGTCGTGCCGGGGGCCGCCGGATCAGTCGGCTTTTTCGGCGTCTCGGCTGCCTTCTTCTCCTCCGGTTTCGCTTGCGGCTCGGGCGTGGGCTTATACTGGCCACTGAAGATGCGCAGGTCCGCGTCGTCCACCTTGCGGTCCTGATTCAGGTCGCCCACCGAACTCGATTTGCCGTAATTTTCCATTAGGATCGCCAGATCTTTCAGATCGATCCTGCCGTCACCGTTGAGGTCCGCGCCGCTCAGGCGGGTACGGGCGGCTTCAGCGGTCCAGTCCTTGAAACCCAGTTCGCGCGCCAGTTCCTGCTGCACGGCCTGAAGCAGCGGCAACGGCCCCGCCGGATTGAACTCGATGCGCCGCGTCCCGGCCACCGTGACCACGCGGGCCGCCACATCGGGGTTGAACGGCGCGGCGCTGCTGCCCGCGCCGCCCAGGGTCAGAATGGTGCCGCTGCCAGTGTCCAGCGTAACGGGCAGTTCCTTGGTGCTGATGGCCCCCAGGGCCGCCTGCACCGCGCGGGTCAGGGTGTCGCCCTGCGGTTGCAGCTTGACGCCGGCGGCATCGGCCAGACCCAGGGCAGCGCTGAGGAGCAGTGCCGCGAAGGTCAGGCGCTTCATTTGGCCTCCAGCGCGGCGCGGATGGCGTCCCGCAGCTTGGCGGGATCGGTGATGGGTGCCTTTGCGTCCCCAGCCGTCACCTTGCCGCCGGTGACCGGGTACAGGCCCTGGTTAAAGCCCACCAGCGGACTGTCCTGCTTGCGGATGTACAGCAGCGCAAAGACCTCCTGCCCGCTTTGCAGGTTCGGCAGATCGGCCAGCCCCTGAAGGAAGAACAGCGCGGGCTTGCCATCATTCTGGGGCAGACGGGCAGCGTCCCCACTGATGGTCTCGGCCACGGTGAGCGGGTAGGCCAGGTACGTGACCTCGCCCTCCTTGACACTCACGGCGGGGCCGAGCGTGCCGCGCACGATCACTTCCGCCTTCCCCACCTGCTGCGCCAGCGTCAGCGGCGGCGCAGTGGTGGCCCCGGCGGTGGCCGCCAGCAGGGCCGCCAGCCACGCTCCCCGGCGCATCACAGCGGCGCTCCGGTCCACAGGTGCGCTCCGGGCGGAGCGTCGACAGGAGGTTTGGGCGGCTCCACGGGATTCTGAACGGGCGGCGTTCCGGGCGTTTCCGCAGGCGGCGTCTGGATGGGCGTCTGGACCGGATTCGTCTGCGTGGGCGTTGTGGCAGGGGGCGTCTGAACAGGCGTCGTTTGCGTCGGCGGGGGCACAGTGTCGCCAGGCTTGGCCGGATTCGTCTCAGACTGATCTGCCCCGGCCCCGTCCACCGTCGGCGTTTCTGTCAGGACAGTTCCCAGCAGGGTCTTGCCTGCCAGCAGTTTGCCCGTGCCGTCACGGGCCTCGAAGCCCAGTTTGGTGATGGTCAGGGTGGCGGGCTTGCTGGGCTTGACGCTGATCAGGGCAATCCGCACGCCGTTCCGTGGAACGGTCTTGAAGCCCAGATCCACCGTCAGCACCTGCCCCTGCTGCTGCCAGAACAGCACGCCGCTCTGCTCGGACGCCTGCACGCGGGTCACGCTCACGCCTGCGGGCAGTTCCCAGTTCAGCCGGGCGGCCCGCACGTTCCGGGGCGCGGTGATGGTCAGCGGAATACGGGTCTCGCCGCGAATCTCGCCCGTGGGCAGGGTAGGGGCCAGCGACAGCGGCGGCAGGGTGTTCACGTTCAGCGTGTATTCCTTGCTGCGCGTGCTCAGGGTGGAATCGGTGACTTCCAGCGTGAACTTGTAGCTGCCGGTCTTGGTGGGCGTGCCGCTCAGGCGCTGGCCGCCCAGCTTGATGCCGGGCGGCAGTTCACCGCTCGCCACCTTCAGGCTGTACGGCCCCGCGCCGCCCGAGACGCTCAGATCGGCGCTGTAGTCCTCGCCCAAGTACATCACGGGCAGGCCAGCGGCGCTATCGGCGAAATACAGGATGTCCCTGCCGCTGCCGCTGCCATCGGGCGTGTTGGTGACGGGCTGCCCGCATCCGGCCAGGGCCAGGACGGCACTCAGGGCCAGCGCCGGGAACGTCTGACGAACATGCTTCATGCCCCCAGTTTACCCGCCGCGCCGTGTCAGTCCCGTGAGTTTGCGGTGATTTGAGTGGCGGCGGGGTGTGGTTCTGCGGGCTGCAAATGATTTCATGTCCCAGCGGCACGTCCACCCGCATATGGGCCACCTGCATATGGGCGTGGACAAGACAGACGAGACCTGATCGGTGGCCTCTCCCTCAGGGGGAGAAGAACCTTGTGAGAGCGGCGGGGTGGGGAGGGGAGCCGCCGGGCAGGCCCCGGACTCCAGCGGGGTGCACCAATCCAGCCCGACAAACCACCCTCAGCCACGGTCTCTCCCGGCCCATGCTCTAAACTCCCGTGCATGACCATTGCTGCTGCAACACCGCTGCCCGCCCTGCCGGGCGTGGGCGAACGCCTGGGCCGCTACACCGTGAACCGCGTGGAAGACCTGCCCGAGATGCAGGGCCACCTGATCCTGCTGACCCACCAGAACGGGGCCAGGCACGCCCATGTGGTGCGGGACGACGACAACAGCGCCTTCGGGGTGACCTTTCCCACCGTGCCGCGCGACAGCACCGGCGTGGCGCACATCCTGGAACACATCGTATTGATGGGCAGCCAGAAATACCCGGTCCCGGACCCCTTCTTTGCCATGTTGCCGCGCAGCCTGAACACCTTCATGAACGCGATGACCAGCAACGACTGGACCACCTACCCGTTTTCCACCCGCAACGAGAAGGATTATTTCAACCTGCTGGGCGTGTATCTGGACGCCACCTTCTTCCCGCTGATGCGCTACGAGAGCTTCCGGCAGGACGGACACCGCTTCGAGTTCGAGACGCCCGAAGACCCCACAACTGAACTGAAATTGCAGGGCGTGGTCTACAACGAGATGAAGGGTGCGATGGCCGCCCCCGGCGCGGTGATGTGGCGGGCCTTCGGCAAGGCGCTGTTCCCGGACCTGACGTATGCCAACAACTCCGGCGGCTCGCCGGGCGACATTCCGAATCTGACCTACGATAACCTGCGGGCCTTTCACGCGGCGCACTACCACCCCAGCAACGCCTTCTTCTACACCTACGGCAAACTGCCGCTGGGCCGCATTCTGGACGAGATCGAGGCACATGTGATGTCGCAGTTCCAGGCCCAGACGCTGGACGTGAGCATTCCCGATCAGACCCCATTCACGGAGCCGCGCCAGGAGCGCGTGACCTACCCCGGCAGTGACGTGGAGCGCGGCACCCAGGTCAGCGTGATGTGGAAACTGGGCCTGAGCAACGACGCCGACGCCAATCTGCGCTGGAGCGTGCTGAGCGACGTGCTGCTGGGCAACGCGGGTGCGCCGCTGACCCGCCCGCTGATCGACTCCGGCCTGGGCAGCGCGCTGGCGGACCTGAGCGGTTACCGCGATTCCTTCCGCGAGGGGGCCTTCGCCGTGGGCCTCAAGGGGCTGGGCGCAGGGAAAGTGGAGGAAGTTCAGGCGCTGGTGCTGGACACCCTGCGCGCCGTCGTGCAGGACGGCATCGATCCCGAACTGATCGAGAGCAGCCTGCACCAGTTCGAGATCGCGCAGAAGGAGGTCAGCAATTCCGGCTTTCCCTACGCGCTAGGCGTGATGTTCCGGCTGCTGGGGCCGTGGCTGTACGGCGGCGATCCGCTGACCGGCCTGCGCCTGGACGCCCAGTTGGAGAAACTGCGCGCCGATCTGGCGGCGGGAAAGGTGTTCGAGCCGATGCTGCAACGCGAAGTGCTGGACAACCCCCACCGCGTCACCCTGGAACTGGCCCCCGATCCCGAACTGGTGGCCCACATGGCAGAGCAGGAGCGCGAGCTGGTGCAGAGTCTCAGCGCCGACTTTACCGGCGAGGACCGCGCCCGCATCGTGGCCGAGAGCCTGAAACTCAAGGAACTCCAAGCGCAGGAGAACGATCCGGGCGTGCTGCCCACGCTGGCCCTGTCCGACGTTCCCGCCAGCGTTCCCCCGGTGCCGTACAGCACGGAGCAGGCGGGCCGCGCCCTCGTTGCCCGCGTGCCGCAGCCCACCGGCGGCCTGACGTATCTGGACGTGCAGGTGCGCCTGCCCGAGCTGCCCGGCGACCTGCTGGAAGTGCTGCCGCTCTACACCTCCGCCGTGACCAAGAGCGGCGCGGCGGGACAGGATTACGTGGCGCTCAGCCGCCGCATGGAGGCCGTGACCGGCGGCGTCAGCGCCAGCGCCAGCAGCGGCGTGCGCCCGGATGACCTGCACCTGCTGAGGCTGGCCGTGTCGTTCAGCGGCAAGGCGCTGGCCCGCAACGCGGAGGCGCTCGTGGCCGTGATGCGCGACATCATCGCCGCGCCCGAATTCACCCGCGAACGGCTGGAGCAACTGCTCAAGCAGCGGCTGGCGGGCCTCAAGGCCAGCGTGGTCAACTCCGGCAATGCCTACGCCGAGCGCCTGGCCGCCGCGCAGGTTAGCCCCGCCGCCAGCATCGGGGAGACCTGGGGCGGCCTGAGCGCGCTGGACCGCCTCAAGCACATTGTCGAGGAGGGCGGGCTGGATGACCTGCTGGACCGCTTCGGGCGCATTCACACGCTGCTGCTCTCGGGGCAGCCGGTGCTGTGTCTGACGGCCACCGAGGATGACCTGAAGCTGAACCTGACGCCGCTGACGGACCTGTTCACGGCTGACGCCCCGGTGGGCCACCCGCTGCCCCGGCCCCGCGCAGACGGCCCGCAGGCGCGCGTGACTGACTCGCCGGTGGCCTTTAACGCGGTGGCCTTCGAGACGGTGCCGTACACCCACCCCAACAGCCCGGCGCTGCTGGTACTGGCGCGGTTGCTGAGAAGCGAGTACCTGCTCAAGGAACTACGCGAGAAGGGCGGCGCGTACGGCGGCAGCGCGTCCTTTGACCCGCGCGAGGGCGTGTTTGCCATGTCCAGCTACCGCGATCCGCACATTCTCCGCACCTACCGCGTGTTCCGCGACGCCCGCGCCTTCCTGGATACAGAGCTGGGCCAGCGCGAGGTCACCGAGGCAGTCCTGTCGGCCAGCAAGGCGCTGGACCCGCTGACCAGCCCGGACACCGTGGGCCGCCTGCGTTTCTTCGGCGATCAGGCGGGCTTCACGCCAGAGGTGCAGGAGGCGTACAAGACGCGGCTGCTGGCGGTGGCAATGGCCGATCTGAAGCGCGTGATGGACGCCTACCTGACGCCGGAGCGCGCCGCCTACGCGCTGGTGGCCGGACGCGATCCCAACGAGGAAATGAACGAGCTGGGCCTGAGCTTCACGGTGCAGCCGGTCTGAGGATGGGAGGGACAGCCCGCCATTCCCTGATCCAAGGGTGAGAAAAATGCACGGCCCGCCTGAATGCAAGCGGGATTCCTTTCATGCCGTCGCCTGTCAGGGTGGGGCCATGTTCAACCAAACTAACCTGAAACGGCCCGCCGCCTCTTTCGCCGCCGTCATCGGTCTGAGCCTGCTGCTGAGCGCCTGCGGCGGGGGTGGGGGCGCGCCCGAACCCGATCCCATCCCTGACCCCCAGCCCACCGAACAGTTGGGGCTGATCAAGGGGCAGATCGCGCCCAAGATCACCACCAAGGTCCGCGCCGAGGAGCCGCCGATCTCCACGACGGTCGATGCGGAAGGTAAATTCGACCTGCCGTTGCCGAACGCTCAGGCCATGGCGACGACCTATCAGGACAATCTGATCAAGGCTACAGATTTGTTTGGCCCCTGTGAAATGGTAGTCACTGACGCGCCCGCCTCGTTGGAAGTTCGCCCGATCAACAAATTACGCCTTGATAATGAAGCCATTATCATCTCGCCGGTCAACCAGAACCCGGATATTTACAGCTACAAATCCTGGGTTTTTTCAGAGCAGGATGCCTCGTTTACTTTCAAAGGCAATTGCTTTGGCTTGGACGACGTGACCGCCAACGTGGTCCTGAAGCGTGGCTGGAACGTCTTCGACGCGCAGGTCAACACCAAGACCAAGAAAACCACTTACGCTCCGGCCACCACGCCCAAGCCGCTGGCCACGGATTACACGTCCTGGATCAAGTCCAGTGGGGGAACGTCAACGTCTGCCCAGTCACTCGGCGCGAACATTCTGGAACCCTGGAAGAACTTGCCCCAGTACCGCAACCGCTAACACCGTATGACAGCAAAAACCCCCGCAGCTTAAGCGGGGGTTTTTCTGGTGGCTCGGCAGGTAGGGGTCGAACCTACGACCATTCGATTAACAGTCGAACGCTCTGCCACTGAGCTACTGCCGAACACTGAACCTTCATGCGCTGGGCGCAAGGTGGCGGGCCGTTTCCGGCGCGAAAAAGATAGTACCATCCCCCCAGGGAACGCGCAAGCCCCGCCACAAAGCGCAGCGGAGACCACCCTGCCTCAGACCAGTTCCGCCTGCGCCTCCTGCTCCTGGCGGAATTGCAGCTCGTACAGATCACGGTACAGCCCACCCCGGGCCAGCAGTTCGGCATGGGTGCCGTCCTCGGTGACCTCCCCGGCATTCATGACCAGAATGCGGTCCGCGTTGCGGATGGTGGACAGGCGATGGGCAATGACGAAGGTGGTCCGGCGCAGCATCAGGCGTTCCAGCGCGGCCTGCACCAGAGACTCGGATTCGTTGTCCAGGGCGCTGGTGGCCTCGTCCAGAATTAAAATACGCGGGTCTTTCAGGATGGCGCGGGCGATGGCGACGCGCTGACGCTGCCCGCCCGACAGTTTGACGCCGCGCTCGCCCACCACCGTTTCGTAGCCGTGCTCGAAGGCGCGGATGAAATCGTCGGCGTTGGCGGCCTTTGCGGCAGCTTCCACCTCCTGCGGCGAGGCGTCGGGGCGGCCATACAGGATGTTCTCGCGCACGGTGCCGGAGAACAGCAGCGTTTCCTGTGGCACCAGGCCCACCTGGGCGCGCAGGTCCTCCACGCCGTACTCGCGCACGTCCTGGCCGTCCATGCGCAGGGAGCCGCCGGTCACGTCCCAGAAGCGCGGAATCAGGTTAACGAAGGTGGTCTTGCCCGCACCGCTGGGGCCGACCAGGGCCACCACCTGCCCGGCGGGCACATCCACATTGATGTGCCGCAGCACCGCCGCACCCACAAATTCAGACCCGCCGTCGTAGGTACTGTCTCTATAAGTGAAGGTCACGTCGCGGAATTCCACGCGGCCCTCGGCGCGGGCCAGGGGCAGAGGTGCGGCGGGAGAGGGCAGGTCGCTGCGCTCGTCCATCAGCTCGAAGATGCGGCTCGATGCCCCCAGCGCCTCCTGAAACTGGTTGAAGATGCCGGTCAGCGCGGCCACCGTGCCGCCCACTTGCAGCGCGTAGATCAGGAAGGTGACCAGATTGCCAGGGGTCATGCTGCCGGTCATGACCTGCCGCCCGCCGTACCACAACACCACCGCCAGCGCCCCAAAGGTCAGGAAGCTCATCACGCCGCCCATCAGGGCCTGCAAGCGGGCACGGCGCAGGGCGGCCAGAAAGCTGACCAGGATGCCCTGGCCGTAGCGGTTGCGTTCGACGCCCTCGGCGGTAAAGCTCTGGACCACGCGCACGCCGCTGATGGCTTCCTCGGCGTTGGCGTTGGCGGCGGCCACGGCGTCCTGCACCTCGCGGCTGACCTTGCGGATGCGCCGCCCGATAAAAATGGCGGTGCCGATGATCAGCGGAATGACCGCCAGCGTGAGCAGGCTGAGGCGGGCACTGGTCAGGATCAGCAGAATGACGGCCCCGATCAGGCTGACCGACTGCGCTGCCAGTTGCGCCAGCGCCGTGCTGGTCACGGTCTGCACGGTGCCCACGTCTGCCGTCAGGCGGCTGGTCAGGTCTCCGGTCTTGTGGTCCCCGAAAAAGCGCGGCGAAAGGGTGAGCAGGTGCGAGAACAGCGAGCGCCGCAGGTCCGCCACCACGCCCGCCCCCACCCGTGAGAGCAGGTACGACTGCGCCGCCCCGAACAGCGACGACAGCGCAAAGATGCCCAGCAGCAGCAGCACGGTGCGGTCCAGCGGGCTGGTGTCGGTGCTGCCCACCTTCAGAAAGGAGGCGTCGATCAGCCGCCCGAACAGCAGCGGGAAGACCAGATTCAGGCCGCTGGAAATCAGCGTAGCCAGCGCGCCCAGAATAAAGATGACCCGGTACGGCCTGGCGTAGGCCAGCAGCCGCACCAGTTGTTTGGGATCACGTTTGGGACGCGGCGCGTCGGGATCGAAGGTGGAGGCGGCACGGCCAGGGCGCGAGAACATGCCATCAGGCTACGCCTGTGCGGGGAGCCAGATGGCTGCAAGGGTGACCGAAGCATGAGCCGGGCGAGGCCGAACTCGACGCGCGCCCGATGACGGCTTCCCCCTCTCTGACACAGGATTCACCGGGGGCAGCGTGAATGCCCGGACGGCTGTCCCACGGACGCAGTTTTGTGCGTGACAGAGCTGAAGGGACAGCGGAAGACCGGGAGAGACCCGGCCCGCGCGGTCCTCACGTTTCCTTGCCCGTCTGGAGGCGGCCCCGGCGATTGGGGGGTACACTGGCGGGTGATGACTGATCTTTCCCCCCTCCGTCGCCTGCACCGCGTTCAGGAACTTGACCTTGGTCTTGACCGTCTGCGCGACGAGGAACAGAATTTTCCCGACGACCTGCGGGCGGCCCGTACCGAGCAAGAACGCCTCAACAACGAACTGGAGGACACCGAGATCACCCTCGAAGGTGTGGACAGGCGCGTGCGTCAGCAGGAGCAGGATCTGGGCGGCACCCGCGAGCAGATGGCGCGGGCCGCCGAGGAGCAGGAAAAGAACGCCTTCGACGCCCGCGCCCAGAGCCAGTACGGCAGCCGGATCCAGCAGCTCGGCGAGCGCGCCGACGAGATGGAAGAGGACCTGCTGCCCCTGCGCGAACGCCAGCGCGAGCTGAACGAGCGCGCCACCGGCCTGCGCGCCCAGCACCGCGCCCTGCGCCCCGGCCTGGGCAAGATGGAGGACAAGGACGACGTGCGTATCCAGGACCTGCGCGCCCAGGGCGAGGCAGACCGCCAGGAACGCGCCACGCTGGTCAGCGACCTGGACGCCCGCACCGTGCGCGAATACGACATGATCCGCAAGGCCAAAAAGGGCCTGGGCGTGGTGGAGGTCAGGAGCGGGCGCTGCACCGGCTGCAACGTGGTGTTGCCGGTCAACGTACAGCAAAAAGCCGCGCTGGGCAAGCTGCCGCCCGTGAAATGCCCGTCTTGTGGGCGCTTTCTGATCCGCTTGGATCTGGAGTAGGCGGCGTGGAGTAGGCGGCGGCAGCTAGACCGTTTGACGGTCAGACCGCCCCTAGAACCCCGCTTCCCCGAACACCCGCCGAATCTCCGCTTTCCGCAGGCCCGATCCCAGCAGCGTCAGCAGCAGGATGCGGGCCTTGTGGGCATTCAGGAAGCTGGCGGGAATGGCCCCGGCCTCCACCAGTGTCGCGCCGCCGCCCGCGTAGCCGTAGACCGGCAGCACCGGCCCGGCGTGCGTGCGGGTGGCGATGACCACGGGCTGCTCGGTGGCCGCGATCAGGGGCAGCAGTTCGGCGGGCAGGTTGCCGGTGCCCAGGGCAGCGATCACGATGCCGTCCGCCCCGGCCTGCGCCCCGGCGTAGCCCTCGCCGCGCCAGCCCGCGTAGGCGTACAGAATGTCCACGCGGGCATTCAGGCTGTGCGGCGCGTAGGTGCGGCGCTGTTCCGGGGTGGCGAAGAAACGGACATGGGCCGCGTCCTCTGTGCGATCAATCCGTCCAATCGGGCCGGGATAGCCGCCAAACGCGTCCACGGCGGTGGTATGCACCTTGGTCACGGTGCGCGCGTCGAAGATGTCGCCGCCAAAGATCACCAGCGGGCCGCGTCCGGCACTCTGCGGATGCAGCGCCACCCCGGCGGCGTCCAGCAGGTTGGCCGGGCCGTCCCAGGACACCTCTCCCGCGTGCCGCATGCTGCCGGTCAGGACCACGGGGGTGGGCGTCGAGAGCAGCAGGTGCAGCGCGAAGGCGGTTTCCTCCAGCGTGTCGGTGCCGTGAGTCACGACCATTCCATCAAAAGACGTGCCGTCATGCTCTGGCGCGAGCCTTGCGATCAGCCCGGCCAGTTCCAGCATGTGCGCGGGCGTGATGTGCGGGCTGGGCAGGTTCAGGGGCTGGAAGTCGTGGACCTGCACGTCTGTCAGGCCCGGCACGCTGGGGGCCTGCTGCGGGGTCAGGCCGCGCCCGTCGGGGCTGGGACGGCTGGCGATGGTGCCGCCGGTATGGATCACCGCGAGACGCTTGATGGAACGCTGCATACGGGGCATTGTGGGGCCTGCCGGGGTGCGTGGGCCACAGGTCTGAGCAGAGGTCTGACCAGCGCCTCACGGGACACAAATTCCGTGTACTACACTGGCGCAAAGGTGAAATGAAATGACTGTAACTTTACGTCCACTGGACGTGGTGATCCTTGCGGCGGGTCAGGGAACCCGCATGAATTCTGCCCTGCCCAAAGTGCTGCACCCCGTCGCGGGCCGCCCGATGGTGGCCTGGGCCGTGAGGGCGGCGCGCAAACTGAATGCACGCAACGTGGTGGTGGTGACGGGGCACGGCGCGGAGCAGGTGGAAACGGCGCTGGAAGGTCAGGGCGTGATCTTTGCCCGCCAGGAACAGCGCCTGGGAACCGGCCACGCCTTCATCTGCGGCATCGACGCCCTGGATGACCACAAACGAGCGGATGTGCTGGTCCTGTACGGCGACACGCCGCTGCTGCGCCCCACAACCCTGGAGGCCATGCTGGAGGACCACCGCGCGCGGGGCAGCGCCCTGACCCTCCTGACCGGGGAACTGCCCGACGCCACCGGCTACGGGCGGATCATCCGCGACGAACACGGCGATGTGGCGCGGATCGTGGAGCAAAAGGACGCCACGTCCGAGGAGGAACAGGTGGGCGAGTTCAACAGCGGCGTGTACCTGATGGACTCGCGCGCCGCCGATCTGGCACACCGCATCGGCAACGACAACGCGGCGGGCGAGTATTACCTGACCGATCTGCTGGGGCTGTACCGCGCCGAGGGCGAGGCCGCCCACGCCTTTAAGCTCAGCGATCCCGACGAGGTGATGGGCGCGAATGACCGCGCGGGCCTGGCCGAACTGGAGGCGATCCTGCGCCGCCGCATCAATGCCCGGCACATGCGGGCGGGCGTGACCCTGCAAGCCCCCGATACCATTCGTATTCAGGACAGCGTAAAGATCGCCCGCGACGTGACCCTGGAACCCGGCGTAATCCTGCGCGGCCAGACCGTGTTAAGCGGCGGCGTGACGGTGGGTGCCTACAGCGTCATCACCGACAGCGTGCTGGAGACTGGCGTGGTCATCAAGGCGCACAGCGTCCTGGAGGGCGCGCACGTCGGCGCGAGCAGCGATGTCGGCCCCTTTGCCCGCCTGCGCCCCGGCAGCGTGCTGGGAGAAGGCGTGCATATCGGCAACTTCGTGGAGACCAAGAACGCGCGGCTGGACGCCGGGGTCAAGGCCGGACACCTGGCCTACCTGGGCGACGTGACCATCGGCGCGGAAACCAACGTCGGCGCGGGAACCATCGTCGCCAATTACGACGGCATTAACAAGCATCCCAGCGTGATCGGCGCGGGCGTCTTCATCGGCAGCAACAGCACCATCATCGCCCCGCGCACGGTGGGCGACGCCGCCTTTATCGCCGCCGGGAGCGCCGTCCACGACGACGTCCCCGAGGGCGCAATGGCCGTGGCGCGCGGCAAGCAGCGCAACATCGAGGGCTGGTCCCGGCGCTACTGGGGCGGCATGCGCGGCAAGATGCAGAAGAAACTGCCGTGGCTGGCGCGCTGGCTGGAGCGGCAGGAGGAGGGCGAACAAGGAGGAGGGGGCCAGTGACGCGAATCACGGCCCCCGCTCACCCTCTCAATTTTCGATTCAGCGCGAGCGCAAGGTATTCTGCACCGCGCTCATGAACTCGGCGCGGGTTCTTGAATCGTCGCGGAAGACGCCGCGCATAGCGCTGGTGGTGGTGGACGAATTCTGCTTTTGCACGCCGCGCATCACCATGCACAGGTGGGTGCCTTCCATCAGCACCGCCACGCCCCTGGGGGCCAGCAATTCCTCGACGGCGTCGGCCAGTTGCGTGGTAATGCGCTCCTGTACCTGCAAACGCCGGGCGTACAGGTCCACGATGCGCGCAAATTTGCTGAGGCCCAGGATCTTGCCGTCGGGGATGTAGGCGATGTGCGCCCGCCCATAGAACGGCAGCATGTGGTGTTCGCACATACTGTAGAACTCAATATCCTTGACGATCACCATCTCGCTGCCCTCGGCCTCAAAGACGGCGTTTCCGGCAGCCTCTTCCAGGGTCATGCGGTAGCCGTCGGTTAAAAAGTTCCAGGCCTTGGCGACGCGGTGCGGCGTCCTGAGCAGCCCCTCGCGCGTGGGGTCCTCGCCCACCGCCGAGAGCCACTGCCCAGTCAAGGCGCTCAGACCGGGCAGTTCCAGCGCTTCTTGCCTGAGTGGATCGGCGACGAGGTCGATATCGGGGGCGTTCGTGGTCATCCGGCCAGTATGGCCCCTCATGAGACGGACCGAACGTAATGTAGGGCCAAAAGCAGCAGGCCGCCCCCGAACCCCGGCAGGCAGCCTCTCCCCCATTTGTGCTAGCTGCGGCTGGTGTAGCGTTCCAGCAATTCAGCCTTCAACTCGTCAAAGCCCACGCCCTTGCGTTCCCGGTGGCCGTCGGGCCAGCGTTCGCGGGTGCTGACTTCACGGGCCTCCTGCTCCTTGTCGCCCACCACCAAGATCACCGGAATCTTGGACAGTTCGGCGTTGCGGACCTTGGCCTGCATACGGTTGGAGGTGTCGTCCACCTCGGCACGCAGCCCCGCTTTGTGCAACTCGGCGCGCAGTTCCTCAGCGTAGGCGTTGTGGCGGTCCGCGATGGGAACAATGGCGATCTGGCGCGGGGCCAGCCACAGCGGAAAGTCCCCGGCGTAATGCTCGATTAAAATGCCCACGAAGCGTTCCAGGCTGCCGAAGGGCGCGCGGTGGATCATCACCGGGCGGTGGTCCTGACCGTCCTCGCCGACATACGAGATGTCAAAGCGTTCGGGCAGGTTGTAATCCACCTGGATGGTGCCCAGTTGCCACTCGCGGCCCAGCACGTCCCTGACCACGAAGTCCAGCTTGGGGCCGTAAAACGCGGCGTCGCCCGGCTCGATGCTGTAGGGCAGGCCCACTTCCTCCACCGCCTGAATAATCTGGTCCTCCGCCAGTTGCCAGTTCGCGGCGTCGCCCACGTACTTGTCGCTCTCCGCATCACGGGTGCCGACGCGGAAGCGCACGTCGTTCATGCCGAAGGTCCGCAGCACCAGCACGGTCAGGTCCAGCACGTCCAGGAATTCTTTTTTAAGTTGATCGGGGCGGCAGAAGATGTGCGCGTCGTCCTGCGTGAAGCCGCGCACCCGCGTTAAGCCGTTCAGCTCGCCGGACTGCTCGTAGCGGTACACCGTGCCGAACTCGGCCAGGCGTACGGGCAGGTCACGGTAACTGCGCGGCTTGCTGGCATAGATGCGGACGTGGTGCGGGCAGTTCATCGGCTTGAGCATGTACTGCTCGTCGTCCACCGTAATCGGCGAGAAATTGCTGTCGGAGTAGTTCTGGTAATGCCCCGAGGTCTTGTACAGCTCCAGATTGCCGATGTTCGGCGTGATGACGCCCTGATAGCCGCGCTGGAACTGCTGCTCCTTAAGGAAGGCTGCCAGTTCCTCGCGCAGCACCGTGCCGTTGGGCAGCCACAGCGGCAGCCCCTTGCCCACCAGGGGGTCAATGGTGAACAGCTCCAGCTCGCGGCCCAGCTTGCGGTGGTCACGCCGCTTGGCCTCTTCCAGCCGCTCCAGGTACTCGTCCAGCTCTTTTTGCGAGGCAAAGGCCACGCCGTATACGCGCTGGAGGATCGGGTTTTTCTCGTTGCCACGCCAGTACGCGCCGCTGGTGCTGGTCAGCTTGAAGGAGCCAGGCAGTCGGCCTGTCCTGGGGAAGTGCGGCCCCCGGCACAGGTCCACGTAGTCGCCCTGCTGGTACAGCGTGATCGGCTCGTTTTCGGGCAGGCCCTCGATCAGCTCTTTCTTATACGGATCGTTTGGAAACTGCGCCAGGCCCTCGGCGCGGCTGACCTCGCGGCGCGAGAAGGGCAGGTCGCGTTTGATGATCTCGCGCATTAGCCCCTCAATCTCGGGCAGCTCCTCCTCGCGCAGCGGCTCGGGCAGATCGAAGTCCTGATACCAGCCGTTCTCGATGCTGGGGCCGACGCCGCGCTTGATGGCGTCCGCCGGAAAGCCCTTGGCCGCATAGAACTCGCCTACCGCCTGGCTCATGACGTGCCCCAGCGAGTGCCGGAAGACGCTCTGGGCCTGCCCCGGATTCTTCTTGGTGATCAGGCTGATCTCCGCACCTTCGGGCAGCGGGGTCATCAGATCGGTGAGAACGCCGTTGGCGGTGGCGGCGAGAGCATCCTGGGCCAGCCGGGGACCAATTGCCTGAGCGGCGTCCAGGGCGGTCGCGCCCTGCGGTAATTCCAGTTGTTTTCCATCGGGAAGAGAAACGTGCATATAGTCAACTCCTGTATTCGACCCAAAAAAGCCCGATCTGACCGCACTCCAGCACAACGCCTGAAAACCGGGTAAGGGCTTTCAGGCGCGTGGAGTTCGCGTGTTCAGACCGGGCCGTTCAGACATTCGCAGCCACACGCCTACCATCACCAGATCGGAGTGATGGACGCGCGGCTTCATGGGGGCAAGATAGCGGGTCGGGGGCGAGGGGAGCAAGCTGGGGCGACGCTGTGGTTCAAGAGCGCGCCGCGCCACTGCACCTTGCGCCACAGCCACCCGTTCCAGACCGTGAGCAGCAGGCCCAGAACGGTGACGGTAAATCGCAACTCCTGCATTTGCACCGGCTGGGGTCAGGGCAAAAAGACCGCCGCGACGAAGAGGTTGGAATCCCCAACCTTCTGGTGCGCAGCGCCCGCGTCATCCAGCGGTTCTGGGGCGTGTTTGACGAGGAGGACGCTGCCCACGACAGCCAGCGCACGCCTCGCACCATCAGCGGCACGCTTCACGCCGCATTCCGCAGAGCTTTGGGGAGGAGGGCGAAGGTGGCCTGGGGTCGGTGAAACCAGGTGACCAGGCAAGCGACAAAACCCACAACGAGCATTGCGGTCCAGTCCCGCACGGCATCGCGCATAAAAAGCTGGACCAGAACCAACGAGAGGGGGCCGGAGAACGCGCCCAGCCCTCGCCACAGGATTACGGCTGCCACCCTGGAAAATCGCCTGACCACGAACCGTTCGACGCTCGCTGTTATCACGTAAAAAGCCCACCACAGGACAGACGGCAGCCAACTGAAGACACGGTCCACCCACCAGTCGGCCAGCGGCAGAAAGATGATGAATACGTAGCTCAGGACGACAAGAGAACGCCACCACCCACGTGGATAAAAGCCCTCTGTCAGTGCACGCCAGGTGGCCGGGTCCACCTTCAGCCCATCCACCTCTGCCCGCGTGAAGTGCGATTCTTCCAACCTGCGCCTAACCTCCCGCGAGTCGCCTAGCGCGTGCAGCGCCGCCGCTTCAGCATCCGGATGACCTCAGTACCCGACACTTTTCGAGGGGGCTTGAAATCCGTCGTCCAATACGCGAAAACAGAGCGCGTCTCCCGTTGCCCTGAAATCGTTCAGTCTGTGCTTCGTTTCCCACTTCCCCCAATACCGCAAGAATCAGGTGGAACTGCTCGCCTTGCTCGTCCTGGCCTTGATTGGAGCCAAAGACGTTCGCCACGCGGCACTGGCCGAGCGTTGCCCTGGCAACGCTCAAACGGCTTCCGTCATCCGCCAGATCGAGCGATTCTTTCACCAGCATCC
>NZ_JNIW01000018.1 GCF_000701425.1 Deinococcus frigens DSM 12807
ACCAATGCCATGCGTCGTGAATGGTTCTTGTCCATGACGCTGTCATCGAAGATGACATAGCCCCTGTCGCTGAATTGGACGTGTGGGCGCACCTGCGTCCACAGCTCCGCTGCCGTCAGGCGATCTCCTTGCAAGTACCGCTGAACTGCGTCATGAGCAAAATCGTCGATGTGATCGGCAAAATAGGTTTGCGTTCGGTTGATCTGTGTGGCAGCCAAAAACTCGCAGTACCGTTGCCGACTGACTTTCCGAGGTCTTCCCATCAGCTCAGAATCTCAAATTTGTCCAGTTTCGCGTAAGCCCTAATCTGCCCGACTCACGCCCTGGATGCGCCACCGGGACGGGCAAGGCGACATCAAGGTGTCGTTTCTGGAACTGTTCTTCGATCTGGTGTTCGTGTTCGCCATCACGCAGCTCGCGCACAGGCTGCTGGAACACTTCACGCTGCCGGGCGCGCTGGAGGTGCTGATCCTGCTGATGGGCGTGTGGTGGGTCTGGGTGGGCATTGCCTGGATGACCAACTGGCTCAACCCGGACACCCTGCCCGTGCGGCTGTGTCTGATCGCCCTGATGCTGATTGGACTGGTGATGGCGGCCTCATTACCAGGAGCCTTTGGGGAGCGTGGGCTGTGGTTTGCCGTGGCCTACGCGCTGATGGGGACAGTCAGCAGCGGCTTTGCCCTGTGGGCCATGTGGGGAACACACCAGCAGGCCAATTTCACGCGCATTCTGAGCTGGCGGACGTTGAGCGGTGCCCTGTGGACCGCAGGCGCACTGAGCGAGGGCGAGGCGCGGCTGGGCCTGTGGCTGCTGGCGCTGGGGGTGGATTATCTCTCGGCGGCGGTGGGCTTTTTCGTGCCGGGCCTGGGCCGCAGCACCACGCAGGACTGGGACGTGAGCGGCGCGCACATGGCCGAGCGGGCGGGGCTGTTCATCATTATCGCGCTGGGCGAGAGCCTGCTGGTGGCCGAGGCAACCTTCGCCGAACTGTCCTGGGACGCTGTGCATGTCGCCGCGCTGGCGGTCACCTTCGTGGGCAGCGTGGCGCTGTGGTGGATTTACTTCATTGCCAACGCGCAGGCGGGTGAACACTCCATCACGCACTCGGACGATCCGGGGCGGATTGCCCGCAGCGCCTACACCTTTATCCATGTCGCCATCGTCGCCGGAATCGTACTGACCGCCGTGGCCGACGAATTTGTGCTGGCGCATCCGGGCGGCCATACCGCAACCAAGGTCATGCTGGCAACGCTGGGCGGTCCGGCGCTGTTCCTGCTGGGCAACCTGCTGTTCAAGCGCAACATCACCGGGCAGGTTCCGGTGTCGCATCTGGCCGGGCTGGGGGGGGCTGGCCCTGCTGGTCCTGCTGACCGCACTGGTCACGCCGCTGACACTGGCGGCGCTGGCGACGGCGGTGCTGATCGTGGTGGCCGTGTGGGAGGGCCGCCCGGTCTCGGCCAGGCGCGTGGAACGGCGGGTGTTGAACTGAAAGCTTGAGATGGGGACACCCCGCCCGTGCCAGACGCCCTAGCCTGCGGGCATGAAATGGTTGACGGGCATCCTGCTGGGCATCGCGGCAATTCTGGGCGGTCTGCTGTTCGCGCGGGGGGCCAGCCCCAGCGTGACGGGGGGCGAGGCGCTGGACAACCCGGCGACGCTGCCCGCACTGGGGTTGGTGGATGACCGGGGCCAGACCACCACGCTGGCCCACGGTGACGGACGGCTGCGCCTGGTCTTCTACGGCTTCGTGCGCTGCCCGGATGTCTGCCCGGCCACGCTGGCAAGCCTGAAGAACAGCTACGGGACACTCAAGCCACAGCAACAGCAAAAGCTCCAGATTCAGTTCATCACCGTGGACCCGCAGTTCGATACGCCAGAAGTGATGCGCGCCTATCTGGACCGCTTCGATCCGGCCTTCACCGGACTGACGGGCAGGGCGACAACCATCGACGAGGCCGCCAGAGACATGTTCGTGGCGAACGTCAAGCCTCAGCCGGTCATGGCCATGGACCACAGCACCCACATGGCCCCCCCGTCCGGGCAGGGCGCGGACAATGCGGAGGCTGCCGGAGCCGGAGCCAGCGAGGCCGCCCGCATCCACGGCGATCAGGTCAGCGTGGTGAATACGGCGGGCCAGTTTGTGCGCGTCTACACCAATTCGGAAGTGATCGGCGGAGCATTGCAGCAGGATCTGCCGGGATTGATCCAGATGTACGGGGGCGGCTGAGAAAAGCCGGAGACCGCAAAAAGCCGCCCCAGCCGGTGCCGGGGCGGTTTTCGTCTGGCGCTCACTTGATTGAAACTCAGTTCAGTTGCGACTGCCCCCAAACAGGCGCAGGATGAACAGGAACATATTGATGAAGTCTAGGTACAACCTCAACGCTCCGTTGATCGCGGCGCGTTCGGCCTGCTCGCCGCTGATGCCGCTCAGGGCCATATTCCGCAGCATCTGCGTGTCGTAGGCGGTCAGGCCCGCGAACAGCAGCACGCCGATAATGCTAATGCCGAAGGTCAGGGCGCTGCTGGCGACGAAAATGTTCACGATCATGGCGACGATCAACCCGATCAACGCGAACATGAAGAAGCGGGCAAACGCGCTCAGGTCCTTCTTGATCACGTAACCCACCACGCTCATGGCCCCGAAGGTTCCGGCGGTGGTGGCAAAGGCGCTGATCACCGCGCTGGGGCTGTAGA
The DNA here is from genome assembly GCF_000701425.1 of Deinococcus frigens DSM 12807. Lineage (GTDB taxonomy): Bacteria > Deinococcota > Deinococci > Deinococcales > Deinococcaceae > Deinococcus > Deinococcus frigens. The sequence continues at coordinate 2,695 of NZ_JNIW01000018.1, forward strand.
CGAACAGCAGGGCGCTGAAGGTCAGGCCGGTCAGGGCGGCGTAGGCGATGAACAGCATCCCGGCCACCGTGCTGCTCAGGCGGTCCGCGAACAGGCTCAGGCCGAAGACCAGGCCCAGTTGGACCAGCAACAGCGGCATGCGAATCTGCATGATCTGAAAGGCAAACGCCTCGTTCTGGGCGGTCAGGTAGGCGATTCCGGCGGTCAGGGCCAGTCCGGCGGCCATCCACGAATAGGTGCGGGCCATAAACGTGCGAACCAGCTCTTGCGTCCGCGCCTGCGATTGGGGCATGAGATAGGTCTGCATACGCTCCATGATACGGCGTCATGGCGGGAAAAGTTCCCGCATCTGTCCCTCTTGCAGTCTGGACCTTGACCCAGGTCATGGCCGTGCTGAACGCCGTCTGCCACACTCTAGCCATGACCCATATCATCACCAGTCCGTGTATCGGCACCAAGGATGCGTCCTGCACCGAGGTCTGCCCGGTGGAATGCATCTACGACGCCGGCGAGATGTACCTGATCCACCCCGATGAGTGCATCGACTGCGGCGCGTGCGTCCCCGCCTGTCCGGTCAGCGCCATCTTTCCCGAGGAGGACGTGCCCGCCGGGGAGGAGAGCTTTATCGCCCGCAATTACGAGTTCTTCAGGGTCTGAGGTGATGACGACACCCTCTGAGACCCCACTGGCCTGGCTCCCGGGCCTCAACATCCTGCTGGTGGGCCTGTGGGTGGGCATGTACCTGTTCATCACCTTCGTGGTCAGCCCGGCTTTTGCCGAACTGTTCCCGGACGCGGAGGTTCGCCGCGCCCACCGCCGACGGGTGGGGCGACATTACGCGCGCGTGAACGGCCCGCTGACCGCCGTGCTGGGCGTGGTGGCGCTGGTCATGATCTTCACGGGCGGCGCGGCCTCAGTGCCGTGGGCCAAACTGCTGCTGTGGGCCGAACTGCTGCTGCTGGCGCTGATCGGCGGAGCGGTGGCCGTGCACGTCCGCCGGGCGTCGGTGGCGGGCGCAGCCGTGCCCGGCTGGATCACCCACCTGACGCTGGGGGCCAGCGTGCTGCTGTGCGTGGCCGCCGTGGGGGGCGCGTGACCGCTCCGGTGCTGTTGACCGCCGACGGAGAAACGCTGTTCTCGCGTATTGGCGAGGACCGCCTGCGGGCGCTGCTGTGGGGCTTTTACGCGCAGGTGGTGCGGGACGGGTTGCTGGGGCCAGTCTTCAGAAGCCGTGTTGGGCCGTTTCCGGGGGCGGGGTGGCCGGTGCATATCGCCCGGCTGGAGGGCTTCTGGCGGGCCGTGACGGGCGGCCCCAGCGCCTACCGGGGGCAACCCGGCCCGGCGCATAGCAACCTGGGCGCGGAGGCAGTCCATTTTGACCGCTGGCTGGCGCTATGGGAAACGGCGCTGGCTGAACACCTTGATCCGCCGGAAGCGCAGGCCATGCTGATGATGGCCTCGCGCATGCGGGTGTCGTTGCAACGTTTCGCTCTGGCCGGAACGTCTTCAGAAAAAGGAGTCCAATGACCACCGAACATGCGCCATCCACCGATATTCAGCGCGCCGCGCCTCCACGGGTCCTGGCCGTTACCCCGCACGGGCGCTCGCTGCTGTTCACCCTGGAGGCCGGACAGGGCATCCCACCGCACCGCCACCCCGGCGCACAGGCGGTGCTGGCCGTTCTATCGGGAGAGATCGAGGTCACGACGCAGAGCGCGCAGACCCTGGGGGCCGGACAAGTCGTGACCCACGACGGCAACGAGCCGATCAGCCTGCTGGCCCGTCAGCCGGGGCAGGTGCTGGTCACGCTGCTGGGCGGGTGAGGCGTGGCAGCGGCGTGGCAGCATAGGGGGGTGATACGGATTCCGTTTGTTTCGTGGATGAGTCGGGCATGAATCTGGACAGCGCCGACTCATCCACGTCACGTCCGAGACCCGTTTTTCTGCTGCTCGCTGTCTTGTCCAGAGCAGCGCCCATGAGGACGCCTGGACGCCCGCTCGGATGTCCAGGTGTTTCCAACACCTTGCAATCGGAGTCCGTATGAGTTCAGAACGCGCCCTTGCCCTCCTGCGTCACGCCCCCATCTTTCAAGGCGCGCAGGAGCCGGATTTGCTGCCGCTAGCCGAACTGGGGCGGTTCTCTGTGCTGTCGCGCGGACAGCATCTTTTTCAGGCCGGGCAGGCGGTGGAATCGCTGTACGTCGTTGCTCTGGGTAGCGTGCGGGTCTACCGACTGTCACGCGGGGGACGGCGCGAGCTGACCCTGCATGTCGAGGGACCGCGTCAGGTGGTGGCGGGCGTGGCCGCCTTTCAGAGTCGGGCGGTCTATCCGGCGCACGCGCAGGCCCTCCAGAGTCCTACTGAGGTGCTGGCCCTGCCCGTGGACGCCGTGCGGGAGGCGGTCTTCCACACGCCGGCGCTGGCGCAGGCGGTCATCGCGTATTTTGCCCGGCGGCAGGCCGAGTTGCTGGGGCGGCTGGATAGCCTGGTGTTCAGCGAGCTGGGCGAGCGGCTGGCCGCTTACCTACTGGAACACTCGGCTGCTCCCCACGCGCTGCCCACCAATTCCGAACTGGCCGCGCTGCTGGGCACCGTACCGGAGCTGATCAGCCGCAAGCTGGGCGAGTTCTACCGGCTGGGCTGGATCGTGCTGGAACGTGCTGGAGCGGCGCACCGTGCGGGTCAGCGACGCGGCGGAACTGGCCCGGCTGGCAGGCGGCACGCAAAAAGAGGCGGGGCGCTGAGGAAAACCCCAGCGCCCTGTCCTCTATTTAGTCCTGTCCTTCTATAGCCCTGTTCTTCTACAGCCCCGTTCTTTTATAGCTCAGCGCCCATCGTCGCCTACCCGCTCGCTTTGCAGGCGGCCCCCACCCACAGCGTCGTCCAGTTTGACCGCCCCGTGCTGGCGCATCAGGCTCAGGGCCTCGTCAGCGCGGGCGCTGCTGGGGTCACGGGCGATCACGATAACGTGACCGTCGCTGATGCCCGAGTTAAACCGCTCGGCCTGCACCGGGGGCACGCCCATGCGGCGCAGCAACGTCACGTAGTCACCGTGGTCACTGCCCGCCAGCGCGCCGAACAGGCCGCCCAGCCCCAGCCCGCCAAGCGCGCCGAAAAGCATGCCGTAAATGCCGCCCTGCTGATACAGCCGCGTGGCCGGAAACACCAGCAGCAGCAACCAGATCGGAAAGGTCAGCGCCAGACCGGCCAGCGCGCCCATCAACGCGCCCCGAATCACGCTGGACGCTCCCGCAGGCGCACCCGCTTCCGGGCTGACGCCGGTGGACTGCGCCAGATCGTCCTCGGCCACAGCGTCGTTCAGGGCGAAGCCCAGGTGATCGCGTTCAAAACCACGGGATTTCAGGGCTTCCAGAACGACCTTGGCCTGACCCGGCTCACGAAAGAGGGCAACGACACTTTCCATACCTGCATTTTTACCACGCGCAGCGCGAAAAGGGGAGGGACAGGAGGGAAACGGTCCCTGAGGTCCGGAGGGCGCAACGGCAGCGGGCGGGTGGCCTGGCAGTCCACGGCACGGCCCTCCCCAGACGTGGCCCGCACCCCGCACCCACCCGGCGGTACGTTTAGCCCCCCCGCCCTCTCATATACTGCGGGGCATGACCGGCGTGCTGGCCCTGAGCGTTCCCGATGCGGCTTTCGAGGCGCGTCTGCGCGAGGTGTTGCGCTCACGGGTGGAGTTCATCGAGCTGATCGGCGACGATCTGGTGGCGGCGGGTGGTAAGCGCATCCGGCCCCTGCTGGCGCTGCTGTCGGCGCAGATGCTGGGCGCAGTGCCCACCCGCCCCGGCTGGGACGCCGTGCTGGACCTTGCGGTGTGCGTGGAACTGCTGCACTCGGCCTCGCTGCTGCACGACGACCTGATCGACGACGCCGATACCCGCCGGGGCCAGCAGTCGGCCTTCCGGCGTTTCGGGAACGTGGTCAGTGTGATGAGCGGCGACTTCATGCTGGCGCGGCTGTTGACCCTCCTGTCCAGCATGAGCGGCGGCCCGGCCCTGACCCGCACCTTCGGTGAGACGGCGGGGGTGATCTGCGAGGGCGAGGTCCTGCAATTTCAGGTGGCGGCCTATCAGGAATACGATCTGGCGCATTACCTGACCGTCATTCACGGCAAGACGGCGGCCCTGACCGAGCTGGCCGCCAGCGCGCCGGCCACCCTGCTGGATGCGGGGGACGGCGCTTACGAGGCACTGTGTATTTACGGGCGCGAATACGGCCTGGCCTTTCAGATGCAAGACGACCTGCTGGACCTGGCCGGGACCGAGGCGCAGATCGGTAAGCCGGTGGGTGGCGATCTGCGCGAGGGCAAGGCCACCTATCCATCCCTGCTGTTGCTCCAGGGACCGCACGGGGCCGAGGTCCGCCGCATTCTGGAACGCCGCGCCGCGCACGACGGCGACGTGGAGCGGGTGCGTGAGCTGGCGCTCAAGACCGGCGCGTTTGACCGGACCCGCGAGGAAATCCGCCGCCGCGCCGCGCTGGCCGTGGACGCCCTGCACACCTTCCCCGCCTCCGAAGCCCGCCACGCGCTGGAAGATCTGGCCCGCCGCGAGATCGAGCGAGCGCGCTGAACCACTCCGCCGTCTCGCCTCGTTGGACATGGCGGCTGGGCTGACCTTCCATTTGGCAGGTCTCCCTCACTCCTACTTCCTCAGTGCGGGCTGGAACTGCTTCAGCTCTTTTCTTTGTCCTGGCCTCATTTTTTTGGCTTGACGGGCCAGGCGGGGAGCGTTAGAACGGGGGCGCGGCAACATGGGGCTGGGCCGCCCATGGATAAGCCCTGTCGTGGGAACACTGTTGTCTATGCGTGTATGCTCCAAAGACACAGTTCACCTGGAACGTTCGGGGAGGCTCAGTCCCTCCGCACCCTCTTGACCCACCCGGCACCAACCCACGAAAGGAGAACCCCACATGCGGGCATCAGGACTCAACTGGCAGGGCCTTATGGAGCAGCTTCAGCAGGCGCTGCCGCACTGCGACGTAACCGATCAGTCGCTGGCGTATTTCAAGTATCCCAAGCGGACCCTCACGGTGAATCTGCCCGTCCAGATGGACGACGGCAGCATCAAGGTCTTCAAGGGCTTCCGGACTGTCCACAGCACCGCGCGCGGCCCCAGCATGGGCGGCATGCGCCTCAAGGAGGGCCTGAACGCCCACGAGTGCGAGGTCCTGGCCGCGATCATGACCCTCAAGGCGGCGGTGGCCGATCTGCCGCTGGGCGGCGCGAAGGGCGGCGTGGACGTGGACCCTTCCACGCTCAGCCCACACGAGACCGAGGGACTGGTGCGCCGCTACACCTCCGAGATCGTGGAGCTGATCGGGCCGCGCAAGGACATCCTGGCCCCCGACGTGGGCAGCGACGCGCAGATGATGGCCTGGATCATGGACACCTTTAATCAGAACACCGACACCACCGTCAACGGCATGGTGGTGGGCAAGCCCCTGCCACTGGGCGGCAGCTACGCCAGCAAGGACGCGCGCGGACGCAGCGCCGCCCTGGTCACGGCCCGCGTGCTAGACGTTGCCGGGCGCAGTCTTCACCGCGCGCCGTGTGCGGTGTACGGCTTCGGCGACGTGGGCCGCAAGGCCGCCCAGACGCTGGCCGCGCACGGCGCGATGGTGATCGCCGTGAGTGACCAAAGCGGCGCGACCTTCGCCAGCGGCGGCCTGGACCTGGACGCCCTGTCGCAGCACCGCGAGCTGTTTGGCAGCGTGCAGGGCTTTGCCACCGACATCACCGTAGACGAGTTGCTGGCCCTGGATGTGGACGTGCTGATGCTGGCCTACGACTACGGGGCCGTGAATGCCAGCAACGCCCACGCCGTGCGCGCCGACTACCTGGTAGAGGCCACCAACCGCGCCGTGCTGCCCGAAGCCGAGCGCTTCCTCAAGGAGCGCGGCGTGACCGTGCTGCCGGATCTGGTCGCCAGCCTGGGCGGAGCCGTCATCAACTACCTGGAATGGGTGCAGGACGCCAGCAACTTCTTCTGGACGGAAGAGGAGATCGAGGCGTCCATCGACGAGCGCGTGAACGCCGCCGTGGACACCGTGATGGAGTTCATGCGAACCCGCGACATCGACCTGCGGACAGCCGCCTACGCCGTGGCCCTGAACCGCCTGCACAATGCGACGGTGATGCGCGGGGTGTATCCGTGAGCGGGGCCGACGGCTACAGGCCAGTCCACCCCATTCCCTCAGACCTTTTGACGCTTTAGACCCTGAGACATCCAAAGGAGACCTCCATGACCGCCACCCAGGAACCCGAACACGTCAAGCAGAAGAAATATGGCGCGCACGACATTCCCAGCTACCTCGATCCCAACCACATCGGACCGTACGAGATCTATCTGGAACAGGTGGAGCGGGTCACGCCGTACCTGGGCAAGCTGGCGTACTGGGTAGAAACCCTCAAGCGGCCCAAACGGATTCTGGTGGTGGACGTGCCGATCCACCTGGACGACGGCACTGTGGCGCACTTCGAGGGCTACCGCGTGCAGCACAACACCTCGCGCGGCCCGGCCAAGGGCGGCATCCGCTTTCACCAGGACGTGACCCTGAGTGAAGTGATGGCGCTGTCGGCGTGGATGACCATCAAGAACGCCGCCGTCAACCTGCCCTACGGCGGCGGCAAGGGCGGCGTGAGGATCGATCCGCGCAAGTACAGCACCGGGGAAATCGAACGCCTGACCCGCCGCTACGCCACCGAGATCGGGCTGATCATCGGGCCGGAAAAGGACATTCCCGCCCCCGACGTGAACACCAACCCGCAGACGATGGCGTGGATCATGGACACCTACTCGATGAACGTGGGCCGCACCTCCACCGGCGTCGTGACCGGCAAGCCCGTCAGCCTGGGCGGCTCGCTGGGCCGTGCGGACGCCACCGGGCGCGGCGTGTTCATCACGGGCGCGGAGGCCATGAAAAAGCTGGGACTGCCGATGGAAGGCGCGCGGATCGCCGTTCAGGGCTTCGGCAACGTGGGCGAGGCGGCGTCGCGCATCTTCCATCAGCACGGCGCGAAGATCGTAGCGATTCAGGACGTGACCGGCACCATCCACAGCGAGGCGGGCATCGATCCTGCCGCCGCGCTGGACCACCTGCGCCGCACTGGCAAGATCACCGAACTCCCCGGCAGCGAGGAAATCCAGAAGGACGAGTTCTGGAGCGTGGACTGCGACGTGCTGATTCCCGCCGCGCTGGAAAACCAGATCACGCTGGTGAACGCCGACAAGATCAAGGCCAGGCTAATCGTGGAGGGTGCGAACGGCCCCACCAACCCCGCTGCGGACGATCTGCTGGCGGCCAAAGGCATCACCATCGTGCCTGACGTGCTGGCGAACGCCGGAGGCGTGACCGTCAGTTACTTCGAATGGGTGCAGGATTTCAGCTCCTTCTTCTGGACGGAAGAGGAGATCAACAAACGCTTGGACCGCATCATGTCCGAGGCCTTCCTGAGCCTGTGGGACGTGAAAGAGCAGCATAATGTGACGCTGCGGACCGCCGTGTACATCGTGTCCTGCACGCGGGTCCTGGAAGCGCGGGCCTTGCGCGGGCTGTACCCGTAAGGGACCCTCTTGCTTCGCGGCTTCGCAAGTCACCAACCCTCTTCCCAGCGGAGAGGGCTTTTTTTGTTTCGGTTCGTGGCTGGAGGTATCCGGTATAGACCCCGAAAAACGTGGTGGCGAGACAGCAATCTCCCAGCTACCGCTTTCCAGTACATGGTCAACCCATCTTTTGGAGGCCAGAATAATGAAAATGGTATCTGTCAACCACGTCCTAGTCGGACAAAACGCTCCCATGACAGAGAAGTCCACTCTGCTTTGATCGTTTGACGCTGTACTAGGTCTCGGTAAACGCCCCCAGCGCCCGGAACCGCGCTGCCCGCCCCTTTTTCAACTCCTGCGGCGACTGCGCCATCAATTCGGCCAGGTGGCGGCCCACGGCCTCGCCCACGGCGGCGGCGGCCTCTTCCGGGTTCAGGTGTGCGCCGCCTGTGGGTTCAGGGATGACCTCCTCCACGATGCCCAGGTCCAGCAGATCGGGGGCGGTCAGCTTTAAGGCCTCGGCAGCCAGTGGGGCCTTGCTGGCGTCCTTCCAGATGATGCTGGCCGCGCCCTCCGGCGAGATCACGCTGTACCAGGCGTTTTCCTGGATCAGCACGCGGTTGCCCACGCCCACGGCCAGCGCGCCGCCACTGCCACCCTCGCCAATCACGGCACACACCACCGGTACGCGCAGGCTGAGCATGCGGCGGATGCTCTCGGCAATCGCCCAGCCCTGGCCACGTTCCTCGGCCTCCAGGCCCGGATACGCGCCCTGGGTGTCCACCAGCGCCACCACCGGCAACCCGAATTTCTCGGCCAGGTCCATCAGGCGCACCGCTTTGCGGTACCCCTCGGGATTGGCACTGCCAAAACGGCGCTTGATCTTGGTCTTGGTATCGCGGCCCTTTTGCTGAAGCAGCAGCATCACAGGTACGCCCATCCAGCGCGCCGGGCCGCCGATTAAAGCGGGATCGTCGCCGAAGCGGCGGTCACCGTGCAGCTCGGTAAAGCCGGTACACAGGCGGTCCACGTAATCCAGCGCGGTGGGCCTGCCGGGGGCGCGGGCCAGTTGCACCCGTTCCCAGCGGCTGAGCGGACCACTGGCCTCGCGCAGTCGCTGGACTTCCTGGCGCAGCGGCGAGATGGAGGCGTCCAGATTCTGCCCGGTGCGCTCGGCGGTGGCCTCCAGATCACGCACGCGGGCCTCTAACTCGCGCAGGGCTTCAGGACTGCCGGTCACGCACTGGCCTCATACTTGGTCAACAAGCCCAGCAGATTTGCCAGGTACGGGCGCTGTTCGCGGCGGTCCACCACGGCGTCCACCATGCCGTGATCCAGTAGAAATTCGGCGCGCTGAAAACCCTCGGGCAGGTGCTGGCGAATGGTCTGCTGAATCACGCGCGGCCCGGCAAAGCCGATCAATGCCCCCGGCTCGGCCACGATCACGTCGGCAATCGTGGCAAAACTGGCGGTCACGCCCCCGGTGGTGGGGTCCGAGAGGATGCTCACGTAGGGCAGCCCCGCCTCGGCCAGGGTCTCCAGCGCCACGGTGGTCTTGGCCATCTGCATCAACGACAGCGCACTCTCCTGCATTCTGGCCCCGCCGCTGGCAGTCACGATCAACAGAGGCGTGCCGTGTTCGGCGGCAAACTCGGCGGCACGCGAGATTTCCTCACCCACCACGCTGCCCATGCTGCCGCCGCTGAAGGCGAAGTCCATGACCGCCAGCGTCACGGGCAGGTTCAGCAGGGTGCCGCTGCCGGTCAGGATCGCGTCGGGGCGTCCGGTCTTGGCCTGGGCGCGTCTCAGGCGGTCGGTGTACGCCTCGGTATCGTGAAAATTCAGCGCGTCCACGGGCCGCACCTTGCCAGACAGCGGCGTGAAGCTGCCCTCGTCCAGCAGCACGTCCACCCGCTGGGCCGCGCCCAGACGCAGGTGGTGGCCGCACTTGGGACACACGTAGGCGTTACTGAGTAGATCTCGGTTGTAAATGCTCTCCTTGCACTGAGGGCACTGGGTCCATAACTCGGGCACGTCCGCGCCCGGCTGTTGCTGTGGGCGGCGGCGGCGGAAAAATCGGTCAAGCGCCATGCGGTTCAGTCCTCCGGGGGTCCTTCTCTGGCCGCATTCTAGCCGCGTCTAGCCACAGGAAATGCACCCGGTTCAGCGAAAAGGAGCGGAAAGGCTGTACCGCCACATTTCAGACCTCATTTATCGAGTTTATCGAGCCTGACTTCGACCATGCTGGGCGGTGTCGTCGAGGACTCACCCAACTTGCCCTTCAGGTAATCGTCCAGTTGCGCCAGTTGCAGGTTCATATCGCGCTGAAGCTCGTCGATGCGGCTGTGGACGGCCCGCACTTCGTTGCTGGTCTCGCCGGTCCCCAGCGCATTCATCCGGGAATCCAGGTGACTGCGCAGTTCGGCGAAGCGGCTTCCCTCCTGGCTGTCCAGGCTGACCCGCAACGTTTCCATATCGCGCAGCAGCTTGGCGCTGTCGGCCTGGGCGCGCAGATTGCTGATGCCCGCCCAGAAATAGAACAGCAGGGCGGCAAAGACCGCCGTGAGCAGCATGATCAGCCCAACCGGGGCCGTCACATACTGGACAAACCCCAGATTCATGGGGTGCAGCGCCATCAGCGAGCCGAAATTCAGCACCGCGAAGATGAGCAGGAGAACAAGGCCGGCGATCAGGACGATAGTCCGCATAGGGCGGAGCTTAACACCTCGCCCCGGCTGAACGGCAGCGGCGACTTTGCGGTAACTTTTACACTCCGCTCCGGCAAGGGCTGGGATTACGGTCGTCCCTTTGCTGCCGGGGGTATCCTGTGACCCTATGTCCCTCGTCGTGTTGGTTACCCTTCCCCCCGAACGGGCGCATGATCTGGCCCGCACGCTGGTCGCCGAGCATCTGGCGGGTTGCGTCAACATTCTGCCTGGCCTCCAGAGCGTGTACCGCTGGCACGGCGACGTGGCCGAGGACCCCGAAAGCCTGCTGCTGATCAAGACCAGCGGCGAGAAGTACCCCGAGTTGGAGGCGCGTATCAAGTCCCTGCATCCCTACGAGGTCCCCGAGATCATCGCCCTGCAATACGACCGCGCCCTGCCCGAGTTTCAGACCTGGCTGCGCGAGGCGCTGACCTCGTAAGGACCGGAAAGCGCGGCTTTTCAGCAACAGCCAGGCGAGCTTTCCCAGACTAATCTGCCAGAGAAATCCCCAGCTCACCAGGAGGCGGGGAGAACGTTTTGTTTACGCAGGTGGCTGGATCAGCCCGCCTGGCCCGGCGTCGTGACCTCCACGGCGGTCAGGGTTTCGGTGACGCGGTAGGTGTGCTGCGCGCCTTTCGGGACGCAGTAGCTGTCGCCCTCGCCCAGCATGATCGTCTGACCGTCCAGCCTCAATTCCACCTTGCCGCTGATGACATAGCCCAGCGTCTCGTAATCGTTGGCGTGGGGCTGTTTGCCCTCGGTGTCGCTGGGAGCCTCGTTGTGCCACAGGCGCATGCTGCCCTGCTGCCCTGCCACCAGGTGGTGCTGGCCGTCCTTGCCATGTGTGGTCGTGTCTCGGCTGACTTTTTGCTGCGGGCTGTCGCTGTTCTGGGTCATGGCCCCACTGTCGTCCCTGACTGTTCAGGTGTAGTGATCTGCGCTTAAGTGGGCATTCATGAGGACTTGCCGGGACCTTTATGCGCCCTCGCCCGGCTCCGCCAGTGGGCGGGTCTGCCAGGCTAGATACGCCGAGTACACGTTCAATGCGCCCGCCGCCAGATGTCCCAGCGGCAACTCGCCGCCCACCGCCCAGGCCAGCGCCGACACGGCGGCCAGCCCGTTCAGGCCCAGGCCCAGGCGGTAGGTCAGGGTCTCGTGCGGGGTGTTGTACATGGGCGTGCGGGCGTGGGGGTCGTGCATGGAGGTCAGCGCCTCGGCGTAGCGGATCAGGGTCAGGATGCCGTAGACCAGCAGCAGCCCAGCCAGCAGCATTACCGCCAGCCCCAGATACCGGCTGACGTGTTCGTAGTCCAGCGCCCCCAGCACGAAATGCGCCAGCGATCCCAGAACGCTGCTCAGCGCCAGCCCCAGCGTTCTGGGCGTGCTGTAGTTGGGGGGATCGCCGAGGGCGGGCATAACGCGGCCCTCAGCTTGCCGCCTGCGTGGGGGCGGAGGATGAGCGCGGCGCGGGGCAAAGCGTTAGGACAGGCGCGAGGCCGCCCCAGTCGTCCCCGCCGTGCCCTCTCATGATTTCAGACGTGTGACACGGCGTTTTTGCCCTCTAGCCGCAGACTGCCCCGGAAGCGTACACTACGAGATCATGCCCGGACGGCTGCCCCCCACTTTTCAGGGCGGGTACGGGCGCGGCATCCGGGGAGGTGAGGACACATGGGAACCAAGGAAGACGTTCGTTCGCGGCTGAACATCGCGGAAGTCGTCGGTGAATATGTGCGCCTGACCCCCGCCGGAAAGGGCCGCATGAAGGGGCTTTGTCCGTTTCACAACGAGAAAAGCCCCAGCTTTCAGGTGGACACCGATCAGGGGTATTTCTACTGCTTTGGCTGCAAGGCGGGCGGCGACGTGTTCAGCTTCGTGCAGCGCAGCGAGAGCCTGAGCTTCGGGGACGCCCTGCGCAAGCTGGCCGAGCGCGTGGGCATTCAGGTGGAGGCCAAGTACGGCGAGCGCAGCAGCCGCGACCTGTACGACGTGAACGCCTTCGCCCTGGCCTATTTCCGCGAACACCTGCCGGGGGTAGCGCTGGACTATTTCCGGCGGCGCGGCCTGACCGACGAGACCATCGCCGCCTTCGAGCTGGGCTACGCCCCCGACGGCTGGGACGGTCTTCTCAAGCACGCCCGCGTCAAAGGATTATCCGAACGCCAGTTGCTGGAAGCGGGCCTGCTGACCGAGAACGCCGAGAACGGACGCATCTATGACCGCTTCCGGGGACGGGTGATGTTCCCCATCCGCGACCACCTGGGCCGTCTGGTGGGCTTCGGCGGGCGCGTGCTGGACGACAGCAAACCCAAATACCTGAACACCCCTGAAACCGACGCCTTCCACAAGGGCGAGGTGCTGTACGGGCTGGACAAGGCGCGCACCGGACTGGGCAAATCGGAGAACGGGGACGCCGAATTGATCGTGGTGGAAGGCTATATGGATGTGATCACCATGCAGCAGCACGGCTTCACGGGCGCGGTGGCCTCGCTGGGAACCGCGCTGACCGCCGAACACGCCACCCTGCTGGAACGGCTGGGCGCACGCAGCATCTCGCTGATGTTCGATCATGACGAGGCGGGCCTCAAGGCCATGCTCAAGGGGCTGGATCAGGTGCTGGGGGCCAAATTCCGGGTGCGGGCCACCTCGGTTCCCAGCGGTAAGGACCCAGCCGACGCGCTGCTGGCCGGGGACGACGCAGGCATCCGCAAAGCGCTGGCCGACGGCGTAGACGAGGTGCAGTACCGCGTGCAGGCCGCCACCGAGACGCACGGCACCGCCACCGCCGACGGCAAGAGGCGCATCCTGATGGAGCTGCTGCCGCGCATGCAGAACCTCGATCCGCTGGACGAGATCGCCGAGGGCGTGCGTACTGCCGCCTGCGAGACGCTGGGCATCAAGCCCGAGGCGCTGCTGGAGTGGATCGGCTCTAAGGCCAAGCGCCGCACCCTGACCGACACCCATCTGGCGGGCATGAGTGCCGGGCGCGGCGAGGAGGAGAACGAGCTGAAGCTGCTGCGGCAACTGCTGATCGATCCCAGTCTGCTGGCCAAGCTGGACGGCAGCGTGCCGTGGCGCAACGAATCGGTGCGCAAGGTGATGCTGGCGGTGCAGGGCGCAGCCAGTTCCGACGCCATCCTGGACGTGTTCCGGGGCCAGCCCGAGGAACAACTGCTGATCCGCCTGCTGTTCGAGGGCCGCGATTCCGGCAGTATCTCCCGCCACGGCAGCGAACAGTACGATCAGAAGGTCAATGCCTACGCCGCCGCCGCCGTGGACGACATTCAGGTGACCCTGAGCATCGACGCCATGCGCGCCGAGATCGGCCTGCTGAAAAAGCAGGTGGGCGGGGCCGCCCCTGCCGAGCAACTGGGCATCCTGAAGCAGATTGGGGAACTCCAGCGCGCCGTGGAAGCCGAGAACCGGGGACGGCGGGGCATCGCGTAGCGCGGAAGACCAACTGTTAGGCGGTCAGGAAAAGTGGTTCTCCTCGGTCCTCAAGCAGGACACGGGTGAACGCCCCCGTCGCTCCAGTCCTCTGCCAGAGATCAAAAAAATCCTCCTTCCAGACCCGGAAGGAGCAATCTGGTACCTAGAGCAGTTCTCCGAATTACGTCACCGGAGCAGAAGACTTCCGGTGACTCCATTCTCCGTCCTGCTCGGTAAAAGCCACTCGCTTCGCTCGGTCATAAAAATGGTCTTTTTATGACAACTGCTCTAGCGTCTACTTACGGTCCTGAATCTGCACGTAATGCGCGTCCTTCTCGCCAGTATAGACGCTGCTGGGGCGCAGCAGGCTGTTGTCCTGGCTGTACTCGATCACGCTGGCGCACCAGCCGCTGATGCGGGCCAGAGCAAAGATCGGGGTGAAGAACTCCTTCTTGATGCCGAGGTCGCTGTACACCGTGCCGCTGTAGAAGTCCACGTTGGGGTAAATACCTTTGTCGCCCAGACGGTCTACCACGGTTTTCTCGATGGTTTCGAGGACCTGGTAGTAGTTGCTCTTGCCTTCTTTACTCGCCACATGCTCGGCGTAATCGCGCAGCACGCGGCTGCGGGGATCAAAGTTCTTGTAGACGCGGTGGCCCACGCCCATAATCTTTTCCTTGTTGTCCAGCTTCCTGCCGATGTAGGCCTCGGCCTTATCAGGAGTGCCGACTTCATCGAGCATGTCCATCACGGCCTCGTTCGCGCCGCCGTGCAGTGGCCCCTTCAGCGCGCCGATGGCGGAGGTGATGCACGAGTACATGTCGCTGAGGGTGCTGGAGGTGGCAATTGCCGTGAAGGTGCTGGCGTTCATGGCGTGATCGACGTGCAGCACCAGGGCGATGTCGAACAGACGCGACTGCTCGGATGTCGGCTCCTGGCCGGTCAGCATGTACAAGAAGTTCCCTGCGTGGGTCAGGTCCATGCGCGGCGCGACCATCTCTTGGCCTTCCTGCGTGCGGCTGATGGCAGCGATAATCGTGCCGAACTGTGCGATCATGCGGATGGTGATGGCCCGCTGCGCTTCCGGGGTGATGTCCTCGGACTGCGGATCGAGCAGGCCCAGGTAGGACACCGCCGTCCGCAGCGCCTGCATAGGATTGATGCCACGCGGCATGTCTTGAATGACCTGCTGAAGCTGCTGCGGGATGGCGCGGTTTTCCTTGAGGTGTGCGTCGAAGGCGGCCAGTTCAGAGGCCGTGGGCAGTTGGCCCTCCAGCAGCGCCAGCGACAGTTCCTCGAAGGTGCTGTTCTCGGCCCATTCCTGAATCGGAATGCCCAGGTGCAGCAAAATCCCCTCCTCGCCGTTGATGAAGGTCAGCTTGCTCTCGGTGAATTTAACGCCTGCCAGGCCCTTGGCGATTTCAGTCATGATGTCCGAGGATAGCACCGCCGCCCCACCCAGTCAGACTCGCGTCACGTTCCCGCCGGGGTGACAATCTTCATCTCGGCCCTAGAATGCCCGGCGATGACTGCCCACGTTCACGTCGTTCTGGCCCTGGATACCGCCACCCCGCACCTGACCCTGGCCCTGCGCTGGGAGGGCGGCGAGGCAGCCTTTTCAAGAGAGGTGGGCCGGGCGCACGCCGAGGAATTGCCCGCCGCCACGCGTCAGTTGTTCGTGGACGCGGGCCTGCCCTTTCACGCAGACCTGATCGTGATCGGCACCGGCCCCGGCTCATATACCGGCGTACGGGTGGGGGCGAGTTACGCGCTGGGGCTGGGGCGCGTATGGGGCGTCCCGGTGCACGGCGTCTCGACGCTGGAAGGGCTGGTGCGTGGCGACGGGCCGCAGGCCGTGTCGCTGGACGCCCGCAAGGGCAACGTCTACGGCGCGGTCTACGAAGTCAGAGACGGCGCAGTGCAAGGCGTGCGCCACGCCCCGCAGAAATTCAGCCTGGAAGAGTTTCAGAGCTTGATCGGCCCGCTGCCCCATCACCAGGACCCCGTGCCGAACGGACTGGCCTTGCTGGAGGCGGGATTACGACACGGAGCGACAGACTGGGCGCTGGCCTACCTGTAGTCGCCCACCAGCTCCTTGCTCAGCGCCCACAGCCGCGCGGCGTTCCCAGGATCGCGGGCGTAGGGCTTGTGGCCGAACATCGGATCGGGGTTCTGCGGGTCCAGCGGCGTGCTTTCCTGAAGGTCTTCCAGGAACAACCCACCCATGCCCTCCAGTTGCGGCGAGGTGGCGGCCCACACGGTTGTGGACGCGCCCTCTTCGGTGGTCTTGAAGACCGGATTCAACCCGCCCGATTCATCCTGCCAGCCCATCGCGCGCTGCTCTTCTAAGCTCACATGCTTTTGCAAGCCGGTCATGATGCCGCCGGGGTGGACGGCATTGGCGGTGACGCCCCGCGCGCCGTATTTCTGGGTCAGACCCACCGCGAACAGGGCGTTGGCCGTCTTGCTCTGGCCGTAGGCGTCCCAGCGGTCATAGGGGCGGCCTTCAAAGTTGATGTCGTCCCAGACGATATCGCTGCGGCGGTGGCCGCTGCTGCTCAGGGCCACCACCCGGGCGAGCGCGGCGGCCAGCAGCGCGGGCATCAGCAGTTCGGTCAGCAGAAAGTGGCCCAGGTGATTGGTCCCGAACTGCGTCTCGAAACCGTCCGGCGTCTGGCCCTGCGGCGTCGCCATGATGCCCGCGTTGTTGATCAGGATGTGGATTGCGGGGGCCGCATCCAGAATCCGGCCCGCCCCCTCCCGCACCTGCGCCAGCGAGCCGAGGTCAAGCTGGATCACCCGGGCCTCCTGATTTCCGGTGGACTCGCGCAGCTCGGCGGCCACCTTCTCACCCTTCTGCGTATCCCGGACAGCCAGCATGACGGACGCCCCAGCCGTCAGCAGCGCGCGGGCCGTCTCGACGCCAATACCGGAAGAAGCCCCGGTAACCACGGCGGTCTTGCCGCTTAGGTCGATGCCCTGAACGACTTCAAGGGCGGTGGCGCGCGGCGCGAGTGGACTGGCGATGGTGGTCATGGGGCCGAGCTTACGCCTTCAAGCGTAGGAGGAGGCGGGCGGCCATCTCTATAATCGAGAGATGGCCGCCGCTCCAAAGCGGAGGAAATCCGGCTCAGCTCGTCGGCTGGCTGATGCCCTGCAAGGCCTTTTCGTCCGCGCCGGTCTGCGCCCGCACGGCCAGATCGCCCAGGCTGACGATGCCCACCACCTTGCTGCCCTCGGTAACGGGCAGGCGGCGCAGTTGGCGCTGGGACATCTCGCGGGCGGCCTCGTCCACATTGGTATCGCCAGTCATGGTGAACACGTCGCCGGTGGCGTAATCGCTGGCGGGAGTACCGAAATCGTGGCCGTAGGCGACGGCGCGCACCACGATGTCCCGGTCTGTGATAATGCCGGTCAGGGTGTCGCCGTCCATGATCAGCACGTTGCCGATGCCCTGTTCCTTCATGTGGGTGGCGACCTCCTTGAGGGTGGCGCGGGTGTCCACGACGGTCAGGTCCGGGGTCATGATCTCTTTCAAAGTGGTCATGCGCTCACCCTAGCCCGCCAGCGTAGGGGGGCGGTGGGAAGGGGCTAAAGATAGGAGAGAAAAAGGGAGAGGCGCGGCTGGCCTCTCCCCCATCTTCAAACTTCTATTCTCTAGCGCATCAGCCAGTCGAAGGACGTCTTGACCAGGATGTTGCGGCTGTTCGGGGTCAGCCCTTCCAGGCCAAAGCCCATATTGACGGTGCGGTAGCGGCCCGCGTCGTTGGCGACGATGGCCCCGGCGTTTTCCCCGGCGCTCTGGGCGCTGACCCGTCCGCCGCGCGCGGGCGGGCTGGCCTGCTGACCGCTGTTGCCAAAGATCTGGCCCAGGGCGGTGCCGATGATCTTGCCCGCGATCTGCTCGACCAGACCGCGCGGGTCCTGCTGCTTCTGGGCGGCGCGGCCCCGGTTGGGATCGACCTTGATGCTCTGGGCCGTGATGGTCCCGGCGTTGGCGTTGGCCGTGCCCCAGGAGGCGACGGTGGCGCTGCCGCCCAGATCGGCGATCACGTCGGGATAGACCTGATTCTGGGCGCTGCCCGAGGCGTTCAGGGTGTAGGCGGTGTTGCCGAAGGCCCCACCCGTCACGAACTTGGCATTGCCGCTGCTGTCGGCCACGAAGCGGGTCCTGAGGACACTGCGGTAAAAGTCGCCCTCACCGATGTCGTAGCCGACGTCCTGGCCGGTGACCAGCAGCCGTCCGCCGCCCGACAGGTACTGGCGCAGGGTGTTCTGATCACCAGCCGTGATGGTGTTCTGATACTGCTCACCGCTGGCCCAGATCACGATGTCGGCCTTTTGCATCTCGCTCAGGGGGGGCGCGCCCTGGGCCTGCACGTTCCAGACAAAGGCCCCGCCGCTGACGGCATTGGCCTTGAGGGCGTCGCGCAGCGCGTTCGTCACGTCCGCGCCCTGGCCCATATCGTCATCGACGAGCAGCACGCGGGGCTTGCCCGCAGTGGGAGCAGGGCTGGGGGCGGGGCTGGGGGCGGGGGCGGGGGCCGGAGCAGGCGTGGGCGCAGGCACCGAAGCGCCAGGAACCGGCTTGATAAAGCAGCCCTTGAACTTGCCGGGGGCGGGATCACGGCCCCACTCGGCCACCGTGCAGTTGAAGCCGTCGGTGCCGGTGCCAGTCGCATACTGGCCCTCGGTGCCGAAAGCGGCGGCGCGCTGCCCACTGAAGTTGCACTTCTGACCCTCCAGCGCGCACAGCTCGTACCCTGCCGGGCCGGTAGGCGTCTTGTTGGTGCTGGGCGGAGGTGTGGGGGCGGGCTTGGGCGCGGGGGCAGGCTTGGGCGCAGGCGTCGGAGTCGGTGCGGGCGTCGGGGTGGGCTTGGGCGCTGGCGTGGGGGCGGGCGCTGGCGTAGGCGTCGGTGCGGGAGCAGGCGGCGGCGTGGGGGCAGGCGGCGGCGTGGGGGCAGGCGGCGGCGTGGGGGCCGGGGTGGGCGTGGGCGCGGGCTTGGGGGCCGGGGCAGGCGCACCCGCGCTCACGCCCAGTTTGCCCAGCGCGCCGGGAATGCTGATCAACCCGAAGCCCACGTTGTTGTTCTTGTTGCCCGCATTGCTGGCGCTGGTGTACAGCGCATTTTTAATGGCGTCCACGCTGCTGCCCGGCTTGGCCGAGAGCAGCACCGCCACCGCGCCCGCCGCGATGGGGCTGGCCTGCGAACTGCCGCTCTTGGCCCCGTACTTGCCCCCAGGAATAGAGCTGGTGATCTCCTGCCCCGGCGCGGCGATATCGGGCTTGGTGAACACGCCGTTAATCTTGCCAGTCCAGGCCACCGGCCCCCGGCTGCTGAAGCTGGACACATTGCCGCTCTGGTCTACCGCGCCCACGCCCACCGCGTCGGGCAAGTTGCCGGGGCTGCCGGTGCTGCTGGATGCCGGACCGAAGTTGCCGATGGCGAAGACCGGGACCACCCCGGCCTTGAGCATGTTCTGCACCGGCACAATAAACTCGTCGTAGGTGCCGGGGATGCCCAGGCTCATGTTCACCACGTCCGCGCCGTCGTCGGTATCGGCGTTGTTATCGGGGTCCAGCACGTACTGCATCCCGGCGATGACCTCGGCAAAGGTCCCCTCGTTGTTGGGCAGCACCAGCGCGCTGATGATCTGGGCGCTGGGGGCCACGCCCACCGTGTCGCCCACCAGCAGCCCCGCCGTGTGGGTGCCGTGATCGGTGCTGTCGTGCGGCTGACTGTTGACGCGGTTGCCCTCGCCGTCGAACTCGGCAAAGGCGATGACCTTGCCGTTCAGTTGCGGATGGCTGGGATCGATGCCGCTGTCCAGGTGACCGATCTTGATGCCCTGGCCCTTGAAACCGGCGGCCCACGCCTGCGGCGCACCGATCTTGGCCAGGTGCCACGGCTCCCCGGCGGCGGCGGCAGACGCACTCAGGGCCACAGCCTTTTGCGGCTTGGGAATCTGAACTTTGAAGTTCTCAAAAATGTCGGTCACAAAGGGCAGCGCGGCCAGGGCGCGGGCCTGTACCGGGGTCAGCGGCAAAAAGATGCTCTGGTCCAGCCACAGCGAGGTGGCCTGTCCGCTCTTGATCGCGCTGGCCAGAAAGCCCGCCGCCGACCCGAGCTGGTTCAGACGTCCATTGAGCTGCGAGCGCAGATTCTTGAGCTGGGCACGGCCCCGCGCGTCGTTGCCGAACTGGAAACGCACGATCACGCCCACCTTGGTCTGGTCACCGCGCTTGGCCCGCTCCAGCAGCGTGGGCGATAGGCCCGCCGCGTCCGCCGAGGAGAGGGACGCGCCGCCCAGCATCAGGGCCGCGCCCAGCAACAGGCTCTTTCGTTTCAGCATCTTCATGGCAGTCAGCGTACCCGCCTGCCCATGACGGCCCCTGAACGCCGCGTGAGGAAACCTTAAACCGCCGTCAGGGCCGCGTCAGTCTGCCTGCGCGTGAATCTCGGTGCGAAGGCCAGGAAACGCCGCGCGCAGTTCATCGGCCAGCCGCCGCAGGCCCCACTGCTCGGTGCGGCGGTGGCCGAGGGCGATCACGCTCAGCCCACGCGCGTGGGCCGCCGCCGCCGCCGAGGGGCGCAGTTGCCCGGTCAGGTACACCCGTACACCCCCATCGGCGGTGTGTTCGATGAGGCCAGGACTCATGGCGTTTATCAGGGCCAGGCGCAAGGGTTCGGGACTGGGAGCAGGCGGCCACGAGCTGTCCTCGCCGCCCAGTTCGGCGTGCAGGGCCGCGCGCAATCCGGTCCAACTGTCCTGCGGTGGCGTGGCGGTGATGCCCTTCAGTTCGCCCCTCCAGACCACTTTCCGCACGTCGCGCCAGCCGAGAGCGTGGGCCAGCCGGTAATTCGGCCCGGTCGTCAGCGCCAGGTCAAAGCCGTCGTGGACGCCCAGCACACCCAGTCCGGACCACCTCTCGCCCACCCGCAGGGAGCGGTGAAGGAACAGCGCGTCGGCGGCAGGCGTGGGCGGCAGATCGGCAGGTTCGAGGGCCAGGGCCAGCCTCCGCACTGTCTGTCGCCCTTCGCGCTTGAGCGGCTGCTGTTCACCCAATTCGGCACGCAGCCAGTCGGCCAGTTCATGCAGGGTGGGAGTCATTCCTGCCACCGCCAGACTCTCGACACAAACGAAGGAACCTCCGTCGCCGCCAGTTCCTCCGCTTCCGACACCTCATACCACCCCGCCCATTCCTCCAGTTCGGCCCGCGTGATCGGGAAGGTGTCGGGCGGCAGATTGAGATTGCGGGCCTCCAGCCGCCGCCACAATTCATGCATTGGCACGTCCAGCACATGCAACTCGAAATGGACCCCCAGTTCAGCGGCGCGGGTGCGGAACAAGGCGCGTTCCTCGCGCGCCCAGCAGCCATAATCGAGGATCACATTCATTCCCAGCGTTAAAGCACGCGCCGCCACGCCCCACAGCAATTCAGACTCCAGAATCCAGCGCCGGTCATCCGCTTCGCCCGCGCCGAACAGCGGCGTCATCCACTCGTCGGGTGTCAGGCGCAGGGCCGAATGTTCCAGCTCCAGCCGCCGCGCCAGCGTGGTCTTACCCGCGCCGGGCAGGCCGATCAGCAGGAAGAGGGTAGGCATGAACAAACACTAGCGGAGGCGGCTCCGCGCTATTGCCAGGACCGCTTCCACAGGATGAGAACTTGTACGGATTCCGTCTGTTTCTTCAACAAATCGGGACAGCTCTGATATGTTGACTCCACGCCCGGAACCCGTGTCTCTCCTGCTCGCATCCGCTCGGATTAAACCGTTTTTGCAAACGATCTAAGCGAAGTCCGTATTACTTCTCGTCGTCCTTCTGCTCTGACTTCTTGTCGTAATCCACGCCTTTCCAGCCTCCGGGATCAAGCAGACCCGCCGAAGAATCGCGCTCGATGTTCTCGTCGATGAATTCCTGCGAGGCGTGCGCGCCCTGCTCGGTTTTCGCGCCGCGTGGGGTCTCGCCCCGGACCTCGGTGCGCTGCTTATCGGTCATCTCGGTGCTGAAGGTGGGATTCTCCGGCTTTTCAGAATCGGTCATACCCCATGTTGCGCGGCTGGCACGGCGGGGGCGTGAGAGAAGGGCCAACGGGCGCAGGGCGAAATTCCCAGACCTCAGCGGGAGAGGGCGGCCTGCGGCTGTGCCGTGACGGCCTGAAGTCCCCGCTCAAAACGCCCGGCAGCCCCGTCCACATCCGCCAGCTTGTCCAGCCCGAACAGACCGACGCGGAAGGTCTTGAAGTCCGGCCCCTCGCCCACCTGAAGCGGCACACCTGCCGCGATCTGAAGGCCCGCCTCGCGGAACGCCTTACCGCTCTGAACAGCGTCCGAGTCGGTGTAGCTGACGATCACGCCGGGGGCCTCATAGCCCTTAGCGGCAACGCTCGAAAAGCCCGCCGCCCTCAACGCCTTGCGGATGCGCTTGCCCAGCGCCCACTGCGCTTCCTGGGCTTTCTCAAAACCAAACTCCTTCACTTCCTGCACCGTATCGTGGAACTGGCGCAATCCGTCGGTAGGCAGGGTGGCGTGATACGCGAAGCCGCCGCCCTCATAGGCGCGCATGATGTTCAGCCACTTCTTGAGGTCCAGGGTGAAGCTCACGGAGTCGGTGGAATCCACCCGCGCCACAGCCGCCGCGCTCAGCAGCGCGATTCCGGCACAGGGCGTACTGCTCCAGCCTTTTTGCGGCGCGGTGATCAGCACGTCGATGCCCAGCGCCGCCATGTCCAGCCACACGCAGCCCGAGGCGATGCAGTCGATGACCAGCAACCCGCCGCCCTCGTGCGTGGCCTGCGCCATCTGGCGAATGTAGTTCTCCGGCAGGATGATGCCCGACGAGGTTTCCACATGCGGCGCGAACACCAGCGCGGGTTTCTCGCGGCGAATGGCCTCCACCACTTCCCCAATCGGCGGGGGCGCGAAAGGCTCCTGATGTCCGTTTGCCTGCGCCTGGGCCGAGAGGACCGTCACCGACTCCGGCACGCGGCTCATCTCGAAAATCTGGGACCAGCGGTAGCTGAACCAGCCGTTGCGGACCACCAGACAGCGTTGCCCCTGCGCCAGTTGATCTACCACCGCTTCCATCGCGGACGTACCCGAACCCGGAATGATCGCCACGGCATCAGCGTGGTAGACCGCCTTCAATTCGGTGGACAGATCATTCATGACCTTCTGAAAGGCGGCGGACATGTGATTGAGGGAACGGTCCGTGTAGACCACCGAATATTCCAGCAGGCCGTTGGGGTCGATGTCGGGGCGCAGGGGGGGCATACAGAGAGGATAGCCGGGAACAGCAGCGTGCAGACCTATACTGGACAAAATGGCAATCCGTTTAGAATCTGCACCCGTTCCTCAATTGGTGGATGTCCGCCGCTCTCCGGCCAAGAAATCCCCCGAAGTGCATCAGGCAGAAGCCTTGTCCGGACTTCGTGCGTGGTTGGATCAGGATTATGCGGTGCGCGGCGGAATCCTGGTTCTTCCAACCGGGGGCGGCAAAACATTCACGGCAACGCGCTTTCTGACAACGGGGCCACTTTCCAAAGGCCATAAAGTTTTGTGGCTGGCCCATACCCACCATTTGCTTGACCAGGCTCTTGAAGCTTTCGTGAAATCTAATGGCAAGGGGTATGAAATCGGGCATGTGAGAGGTTCACGCACCGAACTCCGCTTCCGTACCGTCTCGGGAACCGAAGGCCACAGCAAGGTTTCACATATCGCCGCGACGGATGACGTGGTAATTATCACCCTGCAAACGCTGGCGCGGGCCGTGGAAGATGGGCGGCACGCCGGGCTGACCGCCTTCCTCAAGCTGGCTAAGAAAACTGGACTGACTGTCATTTTTGACGAGTGCCACCACGCTCCCGCCCCCTCATATCGGCGGCTGATAGAGGCGTTGCGGGCGCAGGTTCCCGACCTCCATCTGCTGGGGCTGACCGCCACGCCCACCTATGCCGATGAACGCCGTCAGGGAACGCTTAAAAAGCTGTTTCCACAGGGAATTCTATATCAGGTGGATACCCAGCGTCTCATGGCACAGGGCGTTTTGTCGCGCCCCCACATTGAGCAGGCGGCCACCCACATTCAGCCGGAGTTTGATGAAGAGGAATATCGCAAGTGGATGGGAACCTACCGGGATTTGCCGGAGGAGATCGTTGAGAAGCTGGCAAAGAATAAGGAGCGCACGGCCATTATTGCTGACAAGTACGCTGCCGAGTGCGACAGGTACGGCAAAACCATCATCTTTGCTGACCGTTGGTATCAATGTGACGCCCTCGTGGGCCTGCTCAAAAAGCGCGGTGTGAGGGCGGCGGCCATGTATTCCCACCTGGATGCCAACCCTGGCAGTACGGAAGCCCGCAACGCCCGCACCCGCGACGAGAACAACGCCGTGCTTGAGCAGTTTCGCAAGGGCGAATTGAATGTGCTGGTCAATATTCGCATGCTCACCGAAGGAACTGACGTTCCCGATGTGCAGACCGTGTTCCTCACGCGCCAGACCACCAGCCGCATTCTGCTAACCCAGATGATTGGCCGCGCCCTACGGGGGCCGAAATTTGGCGGCACCAAGGATGCCTACATCGTCGCATTCATCGACGACTGGAAACAGCATGTGGCGTGGGCGCGGTGGGACGAGTTGACTGACACCCCCGTAGAGGACGTGGAACGGGCTGTACACACGCCTTTGCCCGTTACCTGGGTGAGTAGAGATTTGGTAGAACAACTGGCTCAGGCATTGGACCGGGGCGAGGGGACAGCGCTGCCTTTCCTGACGCTGTTGCCGCTGGGCTGGTACGCCACCGAGTTCAGCACGGTGACACAGGGCGGTGAGGACGTGGAAGTGGTGCGCCAGCTCGTGCCTGTGTTTGATCACGATGAGCAGGGCTTTGAGGCTTTGCGGAATCTGCTGCCCAAGCATTCGCCTCAGATACCTTTTGGAAAGACCGTGTTGGAACGCGCGGCACAGAATCAGGCGCTCCTGTGGACTGAGCGGTGCTTCGCCAACACGGATCGGCTGACCCGACTCGAGCAGGACGTGCTGGCGGTCTTGCGACACTGGGGGCAAAGCGGCAAGTTCCCCGTCTTGACACCCTTTGAAGCGCGTGAAGAACACGATCTGGACGCGCTGGCCCGTGAACTCTCGGATGTTGGTATTCGTCAAATGGACGAAAGGCTCCGGGCCGCGTACGCCGATGAAGGCAGGCTCTGGCGTTTTCTCTACCCACGTTACGAGGGGTTCAGAAAGCAGGTGCAGGACAGTCAGGCCCAGTACGTGGACAGCCTGTACAGCGGTTCGCCATCCGCCTCGGCTGCGTTTACCTCGCAGGCCATTGTCGAGGACGACGAGGTTCCCGCCGATGTGAAGCGGGCTGTCAAAAAGCGCGATGGCAACGTGTGCCTGTGCTGTGGTTCCACCACCCGCTTGCAAGTTGACCATATCCAGCCCCGTTACCTGGGCGGCAGTCATGACACGGAAAATCTGCAAACCCTGTGCGGCATCTGCAACCGCCTGAAAGGAACACAGCCCCTGGATTTCCGCAACAGCAAAGCGCCGAAAGAAGCCGCGTCCCTTTCAGTGGACTTGAGCCGTATCGGTGACGTCACTGATCTACAGGCGCTGGAGCGGTTCGTTCGGCGCGTGGTGAACATGCACTATGGGTGCGCCGCCGTGAAGGAAGTCATTCTCGGACAGCGCGGCCCAAAAGCCCGTGATTGGGAGGTTGTGCTGGAACGCAGGATGAAAGCCACTGCGCTGCTTCCCAAACTGGAGGATTTGATTGACCGCATCAACGAGGAGCGCACCGCATTGAGACGTAAAGGCGTGGACAGCATCATAATCTCGCCCTGAGAAAAACCCGCCCCTCCCCAACGGCAGCAACGGGCCTCTTTTCATGCACCCTTAGAACTGCGCCAATACCCCTTCCAACCGCTCTTTCTGTGCGCCGAAGTCCTGCACGCGGCGCTTCTCCTCCTCAATCACCTCGGCGGGGGCGCGGGCCACAAAGCCCTCGTTGTTCAGCTTGCCCTGCGCCTGCTTGATTTGCCTGTCCAGTTCGGTCAGGCGCTTTTTCTGCTTGCCCAGCCAATTTGAAATATTGTCATCTCCCAATGCTTGCCCTGGTTGTGTGTGAGCCATTCCATCTTTAAAGACCTGAGTTATGAGTGGCTTTCCGGGCATTGTAGGTAACAGCTCAACTTTCGCTATTTTTTCAACGATATTCGCTTCAATACCTGTCCATAGGGATGTTCCAGAGTCCCATGCGATATTTACAGGCATAAGGTCTTGCGGCGATAGTCCCAGCTCATTTTTTAGACTTCGGGCGGCAGCTACAGCGTCACGCAATCTGTCAAAAGTGAGAGTATCGGAGGCATTGTGCAACTCAGAAGTCGGCTGCGGCCAGGTGTGCAGCGCCAGTTGGCGGCGGTGGCCCAGCGCGGCGTAGACCTCGGAGGTGATGAACGGCATGAAGGGATGCAGCAGCTTCAAAATATGCTCCAGCACGGACTTGAGGGTTGCCATGCTGCCCAGCCGTCCCTCGGCCAGCGCGGGCTTGGCGGCCTCGATGTACCAGTCACAGAACTCGTCCCAGGTAAAAGCGTAGAGCGTACGGATCGCCGCGCCCAGATCGAAGGCGTCTAGTTGTCCACTGACCTCGGCGGTCACGGCGTTCAGACGCGAGATGATCCAGCGGTCCGCCGGGGTCAGGTCATCGCGGGCCACCAAAGCCGTCAGCGCGTCCTTGCTCCGTAATGCCGCACTCGCCTCGCCGGGCTGGAGGCTGCGGACATAGTTGGTCAGATCGTCGTCGCCCTCCAACCCCGGAATCGCCTCGCCCAGCCGCATGAGGGCGAAACGGGCGGCGTTCCACAGCTTGTTGGCAAAGTTGCGCCCCTGCTCAAAACGCCGCGCGTCGTGGCGGATGTCCTGCCCGCCCGTACTCAGGAAGGCGAAGGCGAAGCGGCAGGCGTCCACGCCGTACTGCTCAAACAGTTCAATGGGATCGATGCCGTTGCCCTTGCTCTTGGACATCTTCTGGCCCCTGGCGTCCAGATACAGGCCGTGCAGCATGATGGTGTTAAACGGGGCCTGCCCGGTCAGGCCGTAGCCCGCCATCTGCATGCGTGCCACCCAGAAAAAGAGGATGTCGTAGCCCGTGACCAGCACCTGCGTCGGGTAGAACTTGCGGAAGTCCTCGGAGTCGGTGTCGGGCCAGCCCAGCGTGGAAAAGGGCCACAGGTTGGAGGAAAACCAGGTGTCAAATACGTCCGGGTCACGGCGCAGTTCCAGATGTGAATAGCGCGGGTCCTGATCGCAGTCCAGCTCGGGGTTCTCGGGATCGGGGACGTAGATATTCCCCTCGGCGTCGTACCACGCGGGAATCTGGTGGCCCCACCACAACTGCCGGGAGATGTTCCAGTCGCGGATGTTTTCCAGCCAGTCGCGGTTGACCTTGCCGTAACGCTCCGGCACCAGCCGCATCTCGCCCTTTTCCAGTCCCTCTAAAACCTGATCGGCAAACGGTTTCATATGCACAAACCACTGCGTGCTGATGATCGGTTCCACAGGCACTTTGGTCCGCTCGGACAGGCCGATGGCGGTGTCGTGGTCCTTTTCCTCCAGTAGATCGCCGGAGTCGGTCAGCGCCTTGGCCACTGCTTTCCGTGCCGCGAAGCGTTCCATGCCCCGGAACGCTTCTGGAACGAGGTCAGAGGTCAGATTCCCCTCCAGATCAATCACGCTGGGACGGCTCAACCCATGCCACTCGCCGATTTCAAAGTCGGTGGGATCGTGCGCCGGGGTGATCTTGAGTGCGCCCACGCCGAAGTCCATTTCCACGGCGGCGTCGGCGATGATCGGAATGTAACGGTCTGTCAGGGGAATCCGCGCCTTCTGCCCCACCAGATGTGTGAAGCGCCCGTCATCGGGATGCACGGCAATCGCCTGATCCGCGAAGATCGTTTCGGGGCGCACCGTGGCAATCAGAATCTCGCCCGCCTCGCCGTTGCTGGCAGCAGCTCCCCCGTCTTCCAGCTTGTAGGACAGCGTGGTCATCTTGCCCTTGCGGACCTCGCGGTCAATTTCCAGTTCGCTCAGAGTGGTCTGCGCGGCCACGTCCCAGTTGACGATGCGCTCGCCCCGGTAGGCCGCGCCGTCGTGGTACAGCCGCACGAACTGGGCGCGCACGGCCCGGCTCAGGCCCTCGTCCATCGTGAAGCGCTCGCGGGTCCAGTCCACGCTGACGCCCAAGCGCGTGAGCTGATTCAGGATCATGCCACCGGACTCGCCCTTCCATTCCCACACATGATCCAGAAACTTCTCGCGGCCCAGATCGTGGCGGGAAATGCCCTGATCGCACAGTTGCTTTTCCACCACCACCTGCGTGCTGATTCCGGCATGATCCATCCCCGGCAGGTACAGCGCCTCGAAGCCCGCCATGCGCTTGTAGCGGATCAGCGTGTCAATCAGGGTGTTGTCCAGCGCGTGGCCCAGGTGCAGGTTGCCGGTCACGTTGGGCGGCGGAATCACGATGGTGAACGGCTCCCTGCCGCTGGTGGCATCGGCGCGGAGAGGTTCATTGCGCCACCGCGCCGCCCAGTCCGGCTCGATGGCCTGCGGGTCAAACTGCCTGGCGAGGATGGAATCGTTTTCTGGAGTGGGAGTTTCGGGCGTGGTTTCTGGGAGGTCAGTCATGGGCGATTCTCCTGAGAGGGGGCAGAGGTTACGGGATTCAGGTATGGCAGCGCGGCGTCCATTTCCCAGTCCAGGCCGGGCGCGTTCAGGTTGGCCCAGCGGAATGCAAATAGATGGCCGTCGGCGAAATGGGTCCAGGCGTCGGGAATCTCGAATGGTGCAGCGAAGGCGTAGGCGTAACAAACCTGCCGGGTAAAACGCTCTGGAAGCTGCGCCTCCCAGCGGTAGGAAACGAGATGGCGCGGCGCAGTGAGCTGAAGGCCAGATTCCTCGTACAGTTCTCGCATGGCGGCGTCGGCTGAGGTTTCGCCCGGCTCCACACCGCCCGCTGGAAGTTGCACACCCGCGTCTGGCACGTCTGCGTGGTCAAAGACGAGCAGAGACGAATCGTGGACGACGAGACACAAGACTTTCTCGCGCAGGCCCAGCAACTCCGCATCTGCCCGAGCTTCAGCTTGATTGTCGTAAAACGTGACCATAGCTCGTACCTCCCGCCCGACGTAGAAACGAAAAAACGCCCCGTCCGCCAGGCTCTCACCTGTGCGCGGACGGGACGTCTGAAAAAGACAATTCCCGTGGTACCACCGCAATTCCCCGGCTGAATGCTGGGGCGCTCGCTCTGCGCTATATCGGGCACACCCGGACGGTTCTACTTCCCAAGGATTGGGTTTCCTCCGACTTGCTCACGGGCGACTTTCTCCGGCTGCGTTCCCGTCCAGATTCTCAGTCAAGCTCTGAACTTCCTGTGGGCGCACGCTCGGGTACTCCTCCCGGTCACTGCCCCTGGAGTATACGCGGCGGCGGCAGGCAGGAACGTCTGCCAGATGGCTGGCGATCAATCGCGCCGAAAGGCCCCCGCTGGCCGTCTGGATCACAGGGAAACCTTCATTTTGGGCCGACTTCAAAGGTGGCGTGAAGGCAGCCTCGCCCGCGCCTGCCGGAGCCTCCCTAACCTGTGCGGACAGTCAAAACGATGTGGACGCCTGACCCCAGGCAAGCGGCCTCGTCACGGAGGTTGAGATGAAGCAAGGAATAGGAATCAAGAAGACCGCGATACTGGCCCTGGGTCTGGCCCTGACCGGCGGCAGCGCCTTCGCAGGCGGTACAGAAATGATGCGCCAGGAGGGCATGCTGGACGTGAACGGCGCGCAGATCCACTACGTCTCGCAGGGCAGCGGCACACCCATGCTGCTGCTGCACGGCTATCCCCTGAGCGGCGAACTGTTCTCGCGCAACCGGGACGCGCTGGCGAATGCGGGCTACCGGGTCATCACCATTGATCACCGGGGCTATGGCAAAAGCGTGGCTCCCGACAGCGATACCGGCTCCATCCAGACCTACGCGAAGGACGCGCTGGCGGTCATGGATCAGCTCAATGTTCCCAGCGCCATCATCGGCGGCATGTCAATGGGCGGCCCGATTGTCTTTGAGATATACCGCACGGCCCCGGAACGCTTCAAAGGCATGCTGCTGATCGACACCATCGCGCAGCCTGCCAACGTGGTGGAAAAGGCGCTGTGGGGCGGCATGGCGCAGAAGGCCGTGACCTACGGCCCGCAGTCACTGGTGGGTGAACTGCTCAAGGACATGCTGTCGGGCATGACCCGTCTGGGCAAGCCTGGTGACGCAAAGTTCCTGGGAGACATCGTCAAGCAGGCCAGCGTCGCCGGGGAAGTGGCGGGGGCAAAAGCACTGTCCGAGCGCCCCGATTCGCTGCCTACCCTGGGAACCATCACGGTGCCAACGCTGATTCTGGTGGGCGTGGAGGACACGGTGTATCCGCCGCCCTTCGCCATGAAAATGCAGCAGAACATCGCGGGCAGCAAGCTGGTGCTGATTCCCGGAGCGGCCCACGCCGCCATCTACGAGAACGCGCCCGCCGCCAACCGCGCCATCCTGAACTGGGCAAAAACGCTGAGGTAAACGGGGACAGGTCAGTCGGGGCAGCGAGTGGAGGCTGCCCCGATTTTCGTGTCAGGAAGAGACGGAACGCTTCCTTTTGCTGCCCGCCCGGCCCAGTAGCGGCAGCGCCGGCAACCGCACCAGCGCCGCCAGGGCCAGCGCTGAGCGCACTCCCAGCACATTGCCCAGCAGCCCGAATACCGGGCCGAAGGTGACCTGCCCCAGCGCATCTGCCTGTGACGCAATGGAATTGACGGTGGCGCGCGACGCTGGGTTGAGGCCACGGTTGATCCACGCGTCGTACAGCGGCGAGTACAGTCCGCGCAAGACGCCGTGAACCACCAGCGCCAGCGCCGCCCAGCCAAAGCCGGGAGCATAGGCAAAGGCCAGCAACGCCACCACGCTGAGGCCCAGCACCCAGCGCAGGGCTGAGGCAGCGGACTTCACATCTGCCGGATTGATTCGGCGGCGGAGTGGTTCGGTGACGGCTAAACCGACAACTTGAACGATCAGCGCCAGCAGCACAAACCAATTCGCGGCACTCAGACCGCCGGGCAAACCCACTTCCCGGACCAGCAGGAATTCGTTCAGGCGGTCCAGCGCCTCGCTGCTCGCGCCGTACAGCAAGGCACTCAGCATCAGCAGGGTCAGCACCCGGCTGGCACGGACCTCGCGCACCCCCTGGCGGAAGGTGCCGGAGAGGGCCGCCCAGGTCTGGCGTTCCCCACGCGGAGCCGGGGCAAAGCCGTCTTCGGGCATTCGCAGCCACAGATATAGGGCGAGACAGAGGGCCACCATGCCACCCGCCAGAATTGGAATATGCAGGCCCAGCGTGGCCAGCGCTGCCGTCGCCCCGATTCCGGCGATGCCCGCCGCCCGTCCGTACTGACTGCCCAGCAGGTACAGCCCCGCCGCCCGGTCCTCGCCCACCTCATCCGCCAGCCACGCCTGTTGCGCGCCGCTGAGGAAGGTGTAGCCTGCCGCCGACACGATCTGCGTGAGCAGCAGCGCCCAGAACACCGGAAACGCGGCCACCAGCGCCATCGCCGCGCCCAGGCAGACGCAGCCCAGAATCACCGAGCGACGTCGGGAATAGACATCGGCCACCACGCCCGTCGGCACTTCCAGCAGGAAGGCGGCCCCCTCCAGCGCCGCACCAATAAGGAGCAGTTCCAGCGGGTCCAGGCCCGCCACGGTCACGAAATACAGCCCTTGCAGCGTGTAGGCCAGGGCAAAGGCAAAAGCCAGCCCCGCCGACAGCGCCAGATAAACCCTTGTGGGGTCACTCGTTTTCAACATATTTTTCCCTAGGATTCAACAACCAGACTTGCTCAAAAGAATAGATGTGCCGCCCAGCGTGGGGCGCACAAATTCTTGACGTGGAGGGTCAGAGGGCTGTTGACATTGTTAAATCACCCCAGGGTTGAGGCTGGGAATAGCTTAGCGGAAAGAAAACAGGGCGTCCGCCTGTTCATCCAGCAAAAAGCGGCGGCCCCCGCAGGAACCGCCGCCCTCCTTATTTTTTATCCCACTGCGCTCAGTTGCGGCAGCGAATGTCCTGGCCGAAATACTGGCCGCTGATCTTGGCGTAGCTGCCGCTGTTCAGCGACTTGTCCAGCGCCGAGTTCAATTCCTTCAGCAGGCTGTCGTTGCCCTTTTTGACGGCCATCGCGATGCGCTCGTTGAACAGCAGCGCGCCCTGCTTGACCTTGCCCTTCTGGGCCTTGACCAGATCGATGCCGGTGAACTTGTCGCCCACCCAGGCGTCCACCCGGCCCGACATCAGCGCGGCCTGGGCGTCGGTGTCCTTGGGGAAGGTCTTGATGTCGCCCACGCCGGGGACCTTGCGGACATTTTCCAGATAGGTGGTCCCCACCTGCACGGCCACCGACTTGCCCGCCAGAGCGGCAGCCGTCATGGGGCCGCCCGGCTTGGCGACAATCGCGCCCCCGGTGCAGTAGTGCGGATTCGAGAAATCCACCGCCTTGGCCCGCTGCGGCGTGATGCCGTGGCTGGCGATCACGAAATCGTAACGGTCCTGGTTCAGACCGATCAGCAGGTTGTCGAAGGGCTGGGTGGTCCACTCGACCTTCAGGCCCAGTTCCTTGGCGAACGCCTCGGCCAGCTCGACTTCAAAGCCGGTCAGCTTCTTGCCCTCCAGCACGTTGAAGGGCGGAAACGCGCCCTCGGTGGCAATCTTGATGGTGCCGCTCCCCTTGATCGCGTCCCAGGTGCGGGCCTGGGCGGTGCTGGCGAGAAGCGCGAGGGCAGTCAGGGTCAGAAGGGCTTTTTTCATGTGAACTCCCGTGGACAGCGTGGTCCGGTGTTAAACCCGACTTCTCCGGAAAGAGGCCCGGGCATGTGGTAGATGACCGGCATTGTAGCGTTCAGGACAGCGTGGGGAAAGGTAAAGGAGCGGTGGACCGCCCAAAGAAGGTCTGGCACGGCAAGGACCCACCGAGCGGTCCCCGCAACCTCCCCACCCTGGCCGCCTGACATCCCCCTCTAAACCGCTGATGGTTGGAAGGTTCAGACCTTCAGACCTCTTCGCCCCTAGACTGCCCCATGCGAATCGTAATAGTCGGCGGCGTGGCCGCTGGAATGAGTGCGGCCAGCCGCGCCGTGCGCCAGAACCCCAGGGCGGAAGTGGTGGTTTTCGAGCGCGGCGAATACATCAGCTACGGCGCGTGCGGCCTGCCCTACGTGCTGGGCGGCGACGTGGACGGCTTTGATGACCTGATCGCCCGCACCCCGGACCAGATGCGCGCGCGCGGCATTGGCGTGCGCCTGCGCCACGAGGTCACGGGTGTAGACGCCAAAGCTGCCACCATCACGGTTGTCGATCACGCTTCCGGGCGCAGCACGCACGAGCCATACGACAAATTGCTGATCGCCACGGGCGTCTCGGCCATTCGCCCCGACTGGGCGCAGACGGACCTGGGGGGCGTGCATGTCCTGCGCGACATTCCCGATGGGCAGGCCATCGAAGCCAGTCTAAAGAACGCGAAACGCGCGGTGATCGTCGGTGGCGGCTACATCGGCCTGGAGCTGGCCGAGACGCTGAGCTGCCGGGGCCTGAGCGTGGTGATCGTGGAGCGCGACGCGGAGGTGGCCGGGCGCATGCTGGACCGCGATTATCAGCAACGGGTCCGGGCGGAACTGGAGAGCAACGGTGTGGAAATTCGCTGCGGCACCACCGTGGAGGGCCTGAGCGGCAAGGATGGGCGCGTGACCGGCGTGCAGACCGATCACGGCCCCATCCGCGCCGACGTGGTGATCGTGGCGGTGGGCGTGCGCCCGAACGTGGAGCTGGCCCGCGCCGCCGGGGCGCGCATCGGCAAAACCGGGGCGGTGGCCGTGAATACCCGCCAGGAAACGGGTGTGGAAGGCGTGTATTCAGCAGGGGACAACACCGAGTCCACCCACCGGGTCACGCGCCGCAAGGTGCATATTCCGCTGGGTTTGACCGCCAACCGCATGGGCCGGGTGGCCGGGGTCAACATGGCCGGGGGCGACGCTGGCTTTCCCGGCGTGGTGGGCAGCAGCATCTTCAAGACCTTCGCGCTGGGCGCGGCCCGTACCGGCGTCACCCAGGCCGAGGCCGACGAGCTGGGCCTGAACGCCGCCAGCGTGGACGTTCACAGCACCGATCACGCCGGGTATTACTCCACAGCCAAGCCGATCTACGTGCGCCTGACCGCCGAGCGCGGCTCGGGCCGCCTGCTGGGCGCGCAACTGATCTGCCACAACCACGAGAGCGTCAAGCGGGTGGACGTGATCGCGGCGCTGCTGCACGGGCGCGGCAGGGTGCAGGACCTGTTCGAGACGGACCTGTCCTACGCCCCACCCTTTTCCGGCGTGTGGGACGTGCTGCTGGTGGCCGCAGACCGCCTGAGCCGCGAGATCGGCAAGAAGCAGGAATAGCGCGGGAGCGGACCCAGCCGCCACCGCCCGGCCCGTCCCTTCATCCCGAACCCCCGGTTCACTGGGCGCGGATAATGCGGGCCATGAGAGGCTGGCGCAGTTGGGACCGCAACGAGCAACTGGGCATTCTCAACGGCTGGGGCGTCTTTATTGGCGACGGCTTTCTGAACGTCACCGTGGTGGTGGCGGGGTTCGCCTCCAGGCTGGGTGCGCCTAACTGGGTCATTGGGCTGCTGCCCGCCATCTCCGGGGGCGGCTGGATGCTGCCGCAGTTGCTGGTGGCCGCACGGGTCCGCAGCCTGCCGCACAAGCTGCCGGTGTACCGCTCGGCGGCCACGGTCCGCACGCTGTCCTACCTGTCGATGGCTTTGATCGCCGCCTTTCTGGCCGATGAACCCGCCCTGTGCCTGACGCTGTTCGTGCTGGCGATGCTGCTCAACTCGCTGGCCTCTGGCGTGGCGGGCCTGCCGTTTTTAGAGGTGATCAGCAAGACGGTCAGCGCCGAACGCCGCCCGCGCTTTTTCGGCACGCGCAACCTGTACGGCGGCCTGCTGGCCTTCGGGGCGGGGCTGCTAGTGCGCTGGATTCTAGGTTCGGGTCTGGAATTTCCGCTGAATTACGCGCTGATCTTTGCGCTGGGGACAGCGGCCTATACCTTTGGCTACTGGGTTTTCGGGCGGGTGCAGGAGCCGCCGGACCCCCCGCAGGCCGCCCAGGGCTACCGCGCCGAATTCCGCGCCATTCCCGAGACGCTGCGGGACCCGCACTTCCGCGCCTTTCTGAATGTGCGGCTGCTGCTGGCTGGAGCGAGCATGAGCGATCCCTTCTTCGCGGTGTATGCCCTGCGCGTGCTGGACTTTCCCCTAGCGATCCTGGGGGCCTTTGTGATGGCGCTGACCGGGGCCGCGCCGCTGTCGAACATCGTGTGGCAGCGGGTGGCCGAGCGCAAGGGTTCGCGCCGGATCATCCGTTACGCCACGGTCTTTTACGGGCTGGCCCCGCTGTACGCCGCGCTGGTGGGGCTGCTGGGGCTGGGCAGATGGGCGTATTTGGGCGTGTTCATGTTGACCAGCGTGGCCGCGCAGGGGTTCAGTCTGGGCCACACCAACCACCTGCTGAACATCTCGCCGCAGGGTGCCCGCAGCCGTTACATCGGCACGCTGAATACGCTGGTGGGCGCGGCGCTGTTCACGCCGGTGCTGGGCGGGCTGATCGCGGACCGCTTCGGCTACCTGCCGGTCTTCGCCATCAGCCTGCTGCTGTGTGCTGGGGCGTGGTGGCAGTGCGGCAAGCTGCGGCGGGACGCCTGAGCGGGGGTTGATGGACGATCTGGGGGCGTTGAATCAAGCCAACTGGCTCTGAAACATCCGTTCCCTCAACGAGAAGTCGATAGCAGCGGCTGAATCGGGATTTCTGCGTCAGAGAAGGAGGCCACTAGCTTAAGCTCTCCGCCCAGTGCTTCGATGTACTCCCGCAGGGTACTCAGGTACATGTCCTCGCGCCGTTCCAGTTTCGACACGGCGGCCTGCTGGGTATCCATCGCCTGCGCCACTTCCACCTGGGTCTTGAGCCGTGCCTGACGTAGTTCAGCCAGTTGGAGCTGGACCAGCATCCCTTCGGCTTTCGCGGCAGCCTTAGCCTGCTGTTCCGGGGTCATCCTGGCCCGCAGATCACTCCATTTTTTGGTCATGCTGTCCCTCCTTGTATAGGGTTTCCAAATGACTGTCATACAGATCATCGGCCAGGGGAACGAAGACGGTATACCAGCGGTCTTTCCCAGTCTTGTCGCCACCGATGAGCAAGATGGCGTGCCGACGCGGATCAAAGACGTACAGGACACGGTAGAGGCGGCCCCCATGCTGGACCCGGAGTTCGCGCATCTGGGAATGTATGGAGCCATGAATCCCAGAGCTGTGGGGAAAGCCCAGTTGAGGCCCACGAACTTCAAGAAGGCGCACGGAGGCGTCGATGGATTCCTGCTCCCCCTCGCTGAGGGTATCCCACCAGACACCCAGTTCATCGGTGTATTCGATGTCCCAGCTCAAAGCAGATATTCCTTCAAGTGACTATGCCTCCAAAGGCATGTTAGCAAATCAGGATGATTTCTGCCTGAAATTCCTTCTCGCGCCCTGGCAGTCGCTTGTGTGCCGTGGAGAAAGCAAGGAGTGGGGAATAGAGCTGACCTCTCTCAATGCCCCAGAATCTTCCCCAGAAATTGCTTGGCCCGTTCGTGCTGGGGATTGTTGTAGAACTCCTCTGGCGTGGTGTCTTCCACCACGTTGCCCTGATCGAAGAACAGCAGGCGGTCCGCCACCTCGCGGGCAAAGCCCATCTCGTGGGTGACCACCAGCATGGTCATGCCGCCGCGCGCCAGATCCTTCATCACGTCCAGCACTTCCTTGATCATTTCCGGGTCCAAGGCGCTGGTCGGCTCGTCGAACAGCATGACCTTGGGGTCCATCGCCAGGGCGCGGGCAATGGCGACGCGCTGCTGCTGGCCGCCCGAGAGCTGCGCGGGGTACTTGTGGGCCTGTTCCTCAATGTCCACCCGGCGCAGCAGCTCCAGCCCGCGCTGATGGGCCTCGGCCTTGCCCGTCTTGCGAACACGGGTGGGGGCCAGCGTGATGTTTTCCAGCACGGTCAGGTGCGGAAACAGGTTGAACGACTGGAAAACCATGCCCACCTCGCGGCGGATGGCGTCCAGATTGCCCTTGCCGTTCAGCGGAATGCCGTCCACCGTGATCTGCCCGCCGTCATGCGGGTCCAACGCGTTGATGGTGCGAATAAACGTGCTCTTGCCGCTGCCCGACGGCCCGATGATCACCACCACCTCGCCCGCGCGCACGCTGAGATTGACGCCTTTCAGGGCCTGGAAAGTGCCGAAGTGCTTCTGAACATTCTCGGCCTGAATGATCGGCGCACCCTGCTGGCTGGCGTTGGCGAGGGAAGTCATAGGTTCCACTGTAGCTGAACTGGATTCGGGAGCGCACGTCCAGGTTCACTTCGGGTATCTTGCCCAGCCTTCCGCCCGGGCAACAAGCAGAAATGGAGAATCTGACCCAGGTTCATGGAAGCGCGTCCAATTCTGGGGCCGTGCTAAGATTTCCACACTCTCAACATTCCGCGCGGTCTGCTTCCTACGCAGGGCCGCCATCACGGAGGATTCACCATGAAAAAACGAGGCAAGCAGTTCATGACCGCCGCCGTTCTCGGCTCCGCTGCCCTGTTCACGGGCGCAGCGCTCGCCCAGGGCACCACCTTTCTGACCATCGGCTCTGGCAGCACCACGGGGGTTTACTTTCCCGTCGCCACCGGCATGGCCAAGATGATCAACGACGCGGGCGGCGGCATCCGCGCCAACGCGCGAAGCACCGGCGGCAGCGTGTTCAATATGAACGCCATGGCCACCGGCGAGTTGAACGCCGCCGTGGCCCAGAACGACGTGGTGTATTACGCCTACACCGGCACCGGCCTGGACGCCTTCAAGGGCAAGGCCAACAAGAAGATCCGCACCATGGCCGTGCTGTACCCCGAGGTGCTGCACGTGATTGCGCGCAAGGATTCCGGCATCAACAGCATGGCGGACCTGAAGGGCAAGAAAGTCGTGATCGGCGACCTGGGGTCCGGCACCGAGCAGACCGCCATGCAGGTCATGGAAGCCTACGGCCTGACGTTCGATGATCTGGGACAGGCGCTGCGCGTCTCGCCGTCGCAGGGCATCAGCCTGATGCAGGACAAGCGCGCCGACGCGCTGTTCTACACCGTGGGCGTGGGCGCAAGCGCCATTGCCCAGATCGCCCAGACGGTGGACGTGAAACTGGTCCCGGTGGCCGGCAACCAGGCCGCCAGCCTGATCAAGAAGTACCCCTTCTACGTGCGCTACAACGTCCCCGCCAAGAGCTACCGGGGCATCGACGGCACCGTGCCCGGCGTGGCGGTACAGGCCACCCTGGTCACCACCAGCGACGAGAGCGAGGACACCATCTACAAGGCCATGAAAGCTGCCTTCGGGGACGAGAAGGCGCTGAAAGCCATTCACCCGGCCCTGGCGAATAACTTCTCCTATGCCAAGGCGGTCGATGGTCTGCCCGCCCCGCTGCACCCCGGCGCGGCCAAGTTCTTCAAGGAAATGGGCGTCAAGGTCAAATAAGGTCACTTGACCAGCGAGAGGGGGAGGGGGCCAGCCACACACAGATCGGGAGGCTGGCCCCTTCCCTTTTAGAAAGGAGATGAGCAGCCAGTGAGTGACCCCACAAGACCGATCAGCAGTGACCCCAGCCTGGAGCCGCCCGGCACCGAGATGACCGAGGGCGAACGCCGCGCCCTGGAGATGATGGAAGCCGCCGAGACGGGCGGGCGCAAGCTGTTCAGTTGGCAAAAGACGCTGGTGACCGTGATCGCCGTGGTGTGGTGCGTATACCAGATGTACGCCGCGCAGGTGGGCAACATCGACACCTTGACCCTGCGGGCCATTCACCTGGCCTTTGCCTTCAGCCTGGCCTACCTGGTTTTTCCCTTCCGCAAGACGCCGGGAGAGCCGCAGACGAAAGTGCCGTGGTACGACTGGATTCTGGGACTGCTGGCCACCGGGACCGCCATCTACCTGATCGTGCAGTACCCCGCTATTGCCACCGTGCAGGGCGGCGTGCTGACCAGCGTGGACGTGTACATCGGCAGCGCGATGGTCATTTTGCTGCTGCTGGCGGCGTGGCGCACCATCGGGATTGCCATGCCCATCGTGGCCTCGGTGTTCATGCTGTACGCGCTGACCGGGCCGCGCGGGCTGATCCGGGGCGATCTGGGGCCGCAATTGCAGCTCCATGCTGGGCAAACGTGGCCGCAGGTGGTGGGCCAACTGTTTGCCAACACCGAGGGCATCTTTGGTACGGCCATCGGCGTCTCGGCGCAGATCGTCTTTCTGTTCGTGCTGTTCGGGGCCATCTTCGACAAGCTGGGCGCGGGCGACTGGTTCATGAACGTGGCGCAGGGCGCGCTGGGCGGCTTTCGGGGCGGACCTGCCAAGGCCAGTGTGCTGAGCAGCGCCCTGAACGGCATCATCAGCGGCTCGGCGGTCAGCAACGTGGTCACCGGGGGCAACATCACGATTGGCACCATGAAACGGGTGGGCTACAGCGCCGAGAAGGCCGGGGCCATCGAGGTGGCCAGTTCCAGCAACGGCCAACTGATGCCGCCGGTGATGGGCGCGGCGGCCTTTATCATGGCGCAGAACCTGAACATCGAGTACCGCACGCTGATCCTGGCGGCGGCCATTCCGGCGTTCCTGTGTTACAGCGCCCTGCTGGTGGTGGTACACCTGGAGGCGCTGAAGCTGGGATTAAAAGGGCTGCCTAAGAATGAGCTGCCGCGCGTGCGCCAGACGCTGGTCAAGGGCTGGTATTACCTGGTGCCGCTGGGCTACCTGATCGGCACGCTGACCATCAACCCGGAGGCCACCCCCGAACGCGTTGCGCTGAACACCATCTTCATGATGATCGCCATGATGTTCATTCAGGAAGTCTACTTCGGGCGCAAGAATGGTCTGAGCGTGGGGCAGGGCCTCTGGGACGGCGGCAAAAAGCTGATCGACGCCTTCGAGGGCGGCGCACGCAGCATGATCGGCATCGCCATCGCCACCGCCGCCGCCGGGATCATCGTGGGCATCGTGACCATCACCGGGCTGGGCTTCGGGCTGGCCGACATCGTACAACTGGTCAGCGACGGCGTTCGCAACCTGCTGCTGAACGTGCTGGGATTGATTCCAGGTCTGGACGCCGGGGCGATTGCCGGGTTCGGGGCCATCCTGATCGTGCTGATGATGGCGCAACTGATCGCGCTGATCCTGGGCATGGGCCTGCCCACCACCGCCAATTACATTCTAATGAGCGCCCTGATCGTGCCGATTATCGCCAAGATCGCGGGCCTGGACAACACCAATCCGGTGCAGATGCTGCCCGTTCACATGTTCGTCTTCTACTTCGGCATCATGGCCGACAGCACGCCGCCGGTGGCGCTGGCGGCCTTCGCGGCGGCGGCCATCAGCGGCGGCAATCCGGTGGCCACCGGCGTGCAGGCCTTCAAGTACGAGCTGCGAACCGCGCTGCTGGCCTACATGATGTTCTTCAATCCGCAACTGCTCTTGATCGCCAACAACAAGCTCAGCGGCCTGCCCTTCGGCGCGGCCATCTTGATGATCCTGTTCGCGTTTACCGGG
Source organism: Deinococcus frigens DSM 12807 (assembly GCF_000701425.1). GTDB lineage: Bacteria > Deinococcota > Deinococci > Deinococcales > Deinococcaceae > Deinococcus > Deinococcus frigens. The sequence goes on from NZ_JNIW01000018.1 coordinate 43,124, forward strand.
CTGGTGGCCTTTAGCGCCGCCACCATGCGCTTCCTGCACCGCAAGACCAACCCTGTGCAGGCGCTGCTGCTGCTGGTGGCCTCGTTCATGCTGATCATTCCCAACGGGATTCTGGTCAATCTGGCCGCGCTGGGATTGATCGCCGCCGTGTACTTCTGGCAGAAGGCGGGCAGCCGCAGCGAGCCGCCGACTTCAGTTCCGGTCGCGGCTTAAGGTCCGCCCGCCCTGGCGTCCCCGGCTTGCACAGCGGGGGCGCACCTCTAGCTGTTCCAAAGTGGCAGGATAGGGCATGACCCAGCCGCCTCCCTCTGCTCCACGCGGTCCTCTGGGCGATTGGCGGGCGGCGCGGGACGTGCGGGACCTGATCCGGCGGCTGTGGGCCATGCCACTGGTGCGCCTGATCGCCTACGCCGTGCTGATCGCGGTGGCCGTGCGGACACTGCTGTGGGGAACGCGGCTGCTGGCGAGCGTGCTGCTGACCGTGCTGACCGCCTACGGGCTGGCCTTTCTGGTCAACCCGATTCTGGAGTGGCTGGAGCGCCGCCAGATCGGGCGGATGGTGGGCGTGCTGCTGCTGATCCTGGTCACACTGGGCCTGACCACGCTGCTGCTGGTGACCCTCAGCCAGCAGGTCACGGGGCTGATTACGGGCATTCCGGTAATCGCGGTTAACCTCAAAATCGCGCTGTTCAACGTGCTGGAGCGGCTGGACACCATTCCCGGCGTGCAGGGCCTCAAGGACAGCGTCAGCAGCTACATCGACGAGCAGACCACCAACATCACCCAGAACGCCGGGCCGGTGCTGGAGCGGCTGCTCAATTCCGGCCCCAATGTGCTCAACACGCTGTCCAACCTGGTGGGCTGGCTGGGGCAACTGGGCTTTATCGTGACGCTGGCGGCGTATTTTATGATCGATTACGAGCGGGTAGGGGCCAGCCTGCTGCGGGTCTTTCCACGCGCCTCGCAGCCCACTGTGCTGCGGCTCTCGGAGGACGTGGGCCAGAGTTTCGGCGGTTTTCTGCGCGGCCAACTGCTGCTGATGCTCACGGGCGCGGTGCTGTCCACGCTGGGCCTGCTGGCCCTGAAGGTGCCCAATGCGCTGGCCCTGGGCGCGCTGAGCGGCCTGCTGAGCCTGGTGCCGTACATCGGGATCGTGCTGGCCGCCCTGGCTGCCATGTTGCAGGCGATTTCGCAGGGCGGGCTGACCATCGGGCTGGTGGCGGCGCTGTTCTTCGTCATCAACCAGCTCCAGGGCAACGTGCTGGGGCCGCTGATCATGGGCCGGGTGGTCAGCCTCAGCCCCGCCGCGATTCTGATCGCTTTGCTGGTGGGCCTGGCGCTGGCCGGGCCGGTGGGCGCGGTCATGGCCATTCCCACCGCCACACTGCTCAAGCGCTGGCTGGAGCGGTACTGGATGACCAGCGCGGCCTACCGGGGCGTGGCGGGCGCGCTGCCGGAGCAGGTGGAGGCGGGGAAGTAGGGAAGGTGGGGCGGAGAGATAAAGGGCCGGGTCCCACGGACCCCTCCCCCTTCGGTGAACCTCCCCCCAACAGGGAGGCACAGAGATCAAAACGTCGCGCCCGCTCTGTTTGCCCCCACTCTCCCGCTCCCCGCTATCCTCGGCCCATGATCTCTGAGCAGAGCAGCCCCACACTGGCACCCTACGATCCCGCCAAGCACGCCGAACTGCTGGCCGACTACTGCCTGTACGCGGCCCCTGGCGAGCGGCTGATGGTCACAGGCGGCACAGAGGCGGCACCGCTGCTGCGCGAGGTGACCCGCGCCCTGCTGACCTGCGGCGCGCGGCCCGTGACGCGGCTGGAATATCCGGGGCAACTGGACGATCTGGCCGAGCTGGCCTCCGAAGAGGTGCTGGGCAGCTTTCACCCCGCCGAGGCCGCCGATTTTGAGGCGCTGGACGGCAGCCTGCGCGTGTTGACGCCGGAGCAGCCGGGAGTGGTGGACGCCGCCCGCCGCGCCCGCCTCACCGCCTCACGCGCTGAGCTGGCGGCCATCCGCGCCCGCAAGAAGTGGAGCCTGACGCTGTATCCCACAGCGTACGCCGCCGCGCAGGCCAGCATGAGCCTGCCCGAATTCGAGTCCTTCGTAACCCGCGCCATGTTCCTGGACCGCCCGGACCCGGTGGCCGCGTGGGGCGAGGTCCACGCCATGCAGGCCGCATTGATCGAGCGCCTGAGCGTGGCCGACACGGTGCGCATTGAAGCGCCCGGCACCGACATCACGCTGCGGGTGGGGGGGCGCACCTGGGCCAACAGCGACGGCAAGCGCAATATGCCCAGCGGCGAGGTCTTCACCGGGCCGCTGGAGGACAGCGCCGAGGGCGTCATCACCTTCACCGTGCCCGCGCAGTACGGCGGCACCACGGTGCGCGGCGCGCGGCTGGTCTTCCGCGCGGGGCAGGTGGTGGAGGCCACGGCGAATGAGGGCGAGGACGTGCTGCGCGCCGCCCTAGCCACCGATCCCGGCGCGCGGCGGCTGGGCGAGCTGGGCATCGGCACCAACAGCGGCATCCAGACCCCCACGGGCAACATCCTCTTCGACGAGAAGATCGGCGGCACGGTGCATCTGGCGCTGGGCCGCAGCTACCTGGAAACCGGCGGCGTGAATACCAGCGCCGTCCACTGGGACCTGATCGCCGATCTGCGCGGCGGCGGACGCCTGAGCGCAGACGGCGAGGTAATTCAGGAGGGCGGGGTCTTTAAATGAACAGCCCCGTCTGGGTGCTGTCGGGCAGTCCGGGCGTGGGCAAGTCCAGCGTGGCCCGCGCCCTGCTCCAGCACTATCCGCGCGGCCTGCACCTACCTGTGGATGACCTGCGCGAACTGGTGGTGTCGGGTCTGGTGCATCCCAGCCTGGACCACCAGCCGGAAGCTGTGCGGCAGTTCGCCCTGGCCCGCCGCGCCGCCGCCTTTCACGCCCGGCTGTACGCCGGGGCAGGCTTTGCGGTGGTGGTGGACGACGTCCTGTGGCCCGCCGATCTGGAGGCAATGCGCGCTCACTGGGACGGGCTGGACGTTCGCCCGGTCTTCCTGTGTCCCACGCTGGACGTGACCCAGGCGCGCAACGCGGCGCGCGCGGGCAAGACATTCGACACGCAGAATCTCGTGCCGATGATCGCGTCCATCCATCTAGCCATGCCGCCCGCCGATTACCTGGAGGCGGGCTGGCGGGTGCTGGACACCTCGAATCTCAGTCTTGAGCAGACCGTCAAACTGCTGCTGGTCTAGCCGATCACTTTCCGAACTGTCGCCGAGAATTTCGGCGGGTACACCAGCGCGAACTGGCCGTGATGGTCCGCCCACACGCGGGCGAAGTCGGCGTAGCCCATCGCCACGTAGCCCAGCAGCGGGTCCATCAGATACGCCTGGGCAGAGGCGTCATTGAAGCCCACCACCACGCGCCAGTGGGGGATGACCTGCCCGCTGGGGCTAACGTAGGTTTGCAGGGCAATCACGGGAAAGCCGTTCCTGATGGCCGTCCGCATGGTGTTGATCGAGCCGCCGGAATACAGCCGCGCCTCCATGTCCACGCGCGGCGCGAAGTCCAGAATCGCCTGCGCGGTCATGTACGAGGTCTCGGACGGGCGCGTAAAACGGCTGACCGTCGCCATGTCCACGTTCAGGCCGTAGTAGCGCAGCACCTGCGTCAGACTGGCGGGGCCGCAGGCGTTGTAGCTCTGCCGGATCAGCGGCATGCCGGACAGGACGTAGCCGGGCGGTGGGGCCTGGGCGGCCTGCGCCGGGGCGACAGCCACAAACAGCAGGGCAAGGGAGATACGGCGCACGGGACCGACTATGGCCTGCCGGGTATCACGGCAGTCTTTCAGAGGACGGGAGAATGCCTGGGGACTCAACACTGCCGAGGGCAGAAGGTGCGGCGCGCTGGAAGCCAAACCCCTCGGCCAGCTCCCCCACAAGGAGCTGAGAAGCTCAGAAGACCGTGCAGCGCAAAAGCCCATGCAGCGCAGCAATCTCCTGACCTCCCTCTGAGGAGAGTTGCCCCGCCGGGGCGGGGGGTCAAACGGGGCGGGCACTCCCGCAGCCAGACTTTTCAGCAGCGCCGGACCGAGCCGCCGACAACCCGTTTCCCCGCCCGCCCGGTCTGCTACCCTGATCGGCGGCCCGTGACCTCTTCAGTCGCCCAGGCCGGAGGTAAGACCCATGAACCATTTTTCTGCGCGGGGACGCCCTGCCCCGCTGCCGTTGCTGCTGATCGCGCTGTACGCACTGAGCATACTGCTCGCCAACATCACGCTCAACAAATTCATTCCGCTGCCGGTATACGGCCTGCTTAGCGTCGGAACCATCTTCTTTGCCGCCGTGTTCACGCTGCGGGACCGGATTCACCGTGCGGGCGGCCTGAACGCCGTGTTCATCGCCATCGCCACCGCCTTGCTGATCAACACGGTCGCGGCACTGTTCCTCGGCACCGAGTGGCGCTTTATCGGCGCATCTTTCCTGGCGATTCTGGTGGGCGAGCTGGCCGACACCGCCGTGTACCAGCGCCTGATCCACCGCAGTTGGTGGATGCGGGTGCTGGCCAGCAACGCGGTCAGCGTGCCGCTGGACTCGGTGCTGTTCAACCTGCTGGCCTTTGTGGGGATCATGTCCGGGAGCGAGATCGCTCAGATCATCTTCGCGGACATCCTGGCCAAGTACCTGATCGCCGCGCTGTTCGCCGTCCGGGTGCGGCAGGCCAGCCGGGCACTCGCCTGAACGCGGTCCAGTCGCAGACCAACCCAGGTCTCAGCGTTCGTAGCCGACGATGATCTCTCCCTCGGCCAGCTTGCGGTTGATCATGCTGGTGCGGGTGTAGTTGAGGACGATCATGCCGCTGCCCAGTTCCAGCAGATTCAGGGTGCCCTTGACGCCGTTTCCAGCGGTGGCGTCGCTGCCGATCACCTTCCACTGAAAGCCGCTGCGGACATCCAGCACCCGGTCCGGGGCGGTGCTGGCCGGGACCAGCGTGGGCAGGGCGCTGTATCCTTCCGGGCCGCGCATCTCGCCGGTTCGCAGGTTGATGCTCACGCCGTCCAGCACGCCGTTAAGGCCGGTCACGTTGCCAAACACCACGCGGCTGCTGTCGCGCGCCAGGGGCAGCCGGACCGTCTTGCCGGTAGAGGCCAGCACCGACTGGAACACCAGATACTGCCGGTACTCCTCCTCGGTGATGCCCAGCCGGGGATCGCAGGGCGCGCGCACCCCCTTGCTGGCGCTGACGATCACCTGATAAAGCGCTTGCGGACTGCCGCCCACCCGCAGGACCCGCGTCTCCAGGCCCACGGTGGACAGGCTGGGCCGCTTTTCTAAAATGCTGACAAACTGGCCTGGCAACGGCAGCAGGGCCGCCAGCCGCGACAGATTGCCCCCGGTCAATGGAAGAGGGACCTCGGTGGTCTGGGCAGAAACCAGGAACACCGAGAACGCTAGAAAAAGAAGAGACCGGGCCGCCCTCATGCCAGGGTCAAGAATAGGACGCGCGGGTGAGAATTCGTGCCAGAAACGCTCACCAGAAGGTCAGCAAAGACTGCGCTGGAACGGTCGTCTGGCCGCTCGCGCCCGCCCGTTGGACGATCAAGAAGTGGGGCCGGAGCCACGGCCCCCGCCCCCTCCTAAAGCTGGAATGCTCAGGCCTTGCCGACGCTGCCCAGCACGCCCATCTTGTGTTCGATGACCTGGGCCATCACGTCGCGGGCGCGGCCCAGGATCTTGCGCGGATCGAATTCCTTGGGGGTGGCCTGCAAGACCTCGCGGATGCCCACGGTGCTCGCCAGTCTCAGGTCCGTGTCCACGTTGACCTTGGCGATGCCGAACCCCGTGGCGCGCTGAAGGTCCTCGTCGGCGATGCCCGCTGCGTCGCCAATCTCGCCGCCCGCTGCGCGGAAACGCTCGACGATTTCCTGCGGCACGCCGCTGGAGCCGTGCGCCACCAGTGGAATCCCGGTCATGCCCGCAATCTTCTCGATGCGCGCGTGATCGATGTAGGGGCGGCCCTTGCCCTTGAACGCGCCGTGACTGGTGCCGATGGCAATCGCCAGGTAATCGGTCCCGGTCTGCTCTATGAACTGCACCGCTTCAGCGGGATCGGTTAAAAAGGCGTCCTTCTCGTCCACGACGATGTGTTCCTCAATGCCGCCCAGTCGGCCAATCTCAGCCTCCACGCTGATGCCCATCGCGTGCGCGGCCTCCACCACCCGGCGGGTCTCTGCCACGTTGCCCGCGAAGTCGTGGTGCGAGGCGTCGATCATCACGCTGGTAAAGCCCATGCGGATGGCGTTCAGCGCCGACTCGTAGCTGCTGCCGTGGTCCAGGTGCAGGGCGACGGGCACAGTGGCCCGCGTCGCCAGATCAATGACGATGTTCGCCAGGTCCTGCCCACCGTACTTGATGGCCCCCTCGCTCATCTGGACCATCACCGGGCTGCGCAGTTTCTCGGCGGTGTGGATGATCGCCTCGGTGATCTCCATGTTGTTGGTGTTGAACGAGCCGACGCCGTACTTGCCAGCGCGGGCGGGAATCAGAATGTCGTTACCGGTCACGAGCATGGTTGCCTCCTTATAAGCCCCTCTACTGTACCCGTCTGGGCAGAGGGGTGAGGAAGTCGTTTGGACACGGTTGGAAAGGTGGGGGTGTGCGGTCTTTTCCCCTCGCCCCTTGTGGGAGAGGGACGCTGCGCAAGCGGCGGGGGTGAGGGGGCGTGTGACCAGCGCCTCCCACAATCAGGAACCAGAGTTTTTGAGCCATCCGCCCTCTGCCTTCTGCTATCCACCTTCTGCCTCCCCAGGCGTAGCATGCTGTTCATGACTCCGATGCGTCCTGCCCCCGACTTCACGGCCATGCTGTCTGACCGCGCGCGGCACATGAATGCAAGCGCCATCCGCGAGATTTTAAAGGTCACGCAGCAGCCGGACGTGATCAGCTTTGCCGGGGGATTGCCCGCGCCGGAGCTGTTTCCGCTGGAGGAGGTCAGACGCGCCGCCGACACTGCGTTGACGAAATACGGCCCCGCCGCCCTGCAATACAGCACCACCGAGGGCCACCCGCCGCTGAGGGAATGGATCGGCCAGCGGGCCGGGATTCCCGCCGCCAACGTGCAGATCGTGACCGGCAGCCAGCAGGCGCTGGATTTGCTGGGCAAGATCCTGATCTCGGAGGGGGATACCGTGCTGGTGGAAGCGCCGACGTACCTGGGCGCGCTGCAATCCTTTCAGCCCTACGGCCCCAGCTATGTCCAGATGCCCACCGACGACGGCGGCATCGACGTGGACGCGCTGGAAGACATTCTCAAGACCACCCCGGCCAAGCTGCTGTACGCCGTACCCAATTTCCAGAACCCCACCGGGCGCACGCTGAATGCCGAGCGCCGCCGCCGTCTGGTGGAATTGACCGCGCAGTACGGCGTGCTGGTCATCGAGGACGATCCCTACGGCCAGTTGCGCTTTTCCGGCGAGGCCGCGCCCAGCCTGTACGAGCTGGGGCTGGAATACGCCGGGGACGTGAATGCAAACTACGTCATCTACTGCTCCAGCTTTTCCAAGACCCTCGTGCCGGGCCTGCGCGACGCCTGGGTGCAGGCCGCCGCGCCGATCATTTCCAAGCTGGTGCAGGCCAAGCAGGGCGCAGACCTGCACACGCCCACCCTGAACCAGATGATCGTGGCAGAGTTGCTGGACGAGGTGTTGCCGCGCCAGATCGAGACCGTGAAAAAGGCGTATGGCGAACGCGCCGCCGTGATGCTGGGGCACATTGAAAAGGAGTTTCCCGGCGGCGTGGAGTACACCAGGCCCGAGGGCGGCATGTTCCTGTGGGTGACGCTGCCGGACACCATCGACAGCACGCGGATGCTCCAGCGCGCCCTGACCCGCAACGTGGCCTACGTGCCGGGCAGCCCGTTCTTCGCCCTGGGCGGCGGCCAGAACACCCTGCGCCTGAGCTACAGCAGCGCCACGCCCCAGCAGATCGGGCGCGGAATAGCGGCGCTGGGCGAGACGATCCGCGAGGCGCTGGACTGATGGGCGAAGCGACGGCGGGCGTGCTGGGCGAGGTTCTGGCAGAACGCCAACGGCAGGACGCCAGATGGGGCCAGCAAGACCACGATCCCTCCACCTGGCTGATGGTCCTGGCCGAGGAGGTGGGCGAGGCCAATCAGGCCGTGTTCGAGACGCTATTTCCCAGTTATGACAAGCGGGCGGCTGAGCGCGGCCCGCGCAGCCTCGCGGAGTACCACCTGGAACTGCTTCAGGTGGCGGCGGTGGCGGTGGCCGCGATTGAAAGCCTGGACCGTCAGCATCCGCAGGGCTGATCTATCATCGTCGGCATGAGTCGCCCGGCCCCCATCGGTGTGTTCGACAGCGGTGTGGGGGGCCTGAGCGTGCTGGGCGAACTGCGCCGCCTGCTGCCCCACGAAAATTTCATCTACCTGGCCGACACTGCGCACCTTCCTTACGGCGCGCGGCCCGGCGAGGACATCCGCGCCCTGACCGGGGGAGCTGTCTCTGAACTGCATTCACGCGGGGTCAAGGCGGTGGTGGTGGCGTGCAACACGGCCTCCGCATTCAGTCTGGAAAACCTGCGCGCCCGCTTCGAGATGCCGATCATCGGGCTGGTGCCCGCGCTCAAGCCTGCCGTGGCCGCCACGCAAACGGGCGTGGTGGGCGTCCTCGCCACCCCCGGCACGCTGCGCGGCACGCTGCTTCAGGACGTGATCCATACCTTTGCCGATCCGGCAGGGGTGCGCGTCCTGACTGCCGTGAGCGCGGAACTGGTCCCGCTGGTGGAGGCCGGACAGGCCGACAGCGAGCAGACGCGGGCCGTGTTGCGCGAAACACTCTCCCCGCTGGCCGGGGCGGGCGCAGACCAACTGGTGCTGGGCTGCACGCACTACCCCTTTCTGGCGAACAGCATCCGCGCTGAATTTGGCAACACCTTCGCCCTGCTGGACAGCGGCGCGGCGGTGGCCCGGCACACGCGCAACGTCTTGCAGAACGCGGCTCTATTGAGTGACCATCAGCAACAGGGCGAGGTGTCCTATCTCGTGACCGGCGACGTGAAGGCTGCCCGGCCCGTGTTCGCGGCGCTATGTCCAGCCCAGACCAAACCCCTGCACCTGACGGCACTCGGGGGATAAGCTGCGGGCCATGTCGTCTTCCTCTGTTCCCCGTACATTGCCTGTCCGCGAGGGGCGGGATCTCCTCCAGCCCCGGCCCCTATCCGTGCGGCGCGGCGTCAATCCATACGCGCCGGGCAGCGCGCACCTGCGGCTGGGGCGCACCGAGATCCTGGCGACGGTCACGCTGGAGGACAAACCCGCACCGCACATGCGCGGCAGGAAGGAGGGCTGGCTGACCGCCGAGTACGCCATGCTGCCGCGCGCCACGCAGGACCGCACCCCCCGCGAGCGCGGCCTGCAAAATGGGCGGCGGCACGAGATTCAGCGTCTGCTGGGCCGTGCCCTGCGTGCCGGGATGGATCTGCGCCCCTTTAAAAACCAGACCATTTACGTGGACTGCGATGTGCTGGTGGCCGACGGCGGCACGCGCGTGGCGAGCATCCTGGCGGCACACGCGGCGCTGCACGACTTCTGTGATCGGCGGGTCAAGGGCGGCACCCTCAGCGAGTGGCCCCTGCTGCATGCGGTGGGCGCGATTAGCGTGGGTTACGTGGGCCACGAATTGCGCGTGGACCTGGATTACGCCGAGGACAGCACGGCGAGAGCGGACCTGAACGTGGTGGCCACCGACGCCGGACTGATCATCGAGGCCCAGGGCGGCGCGGAGGACGGCCCGCTGAGCGTGGCGGAATATGTCGCCCTGCTGGAAGCGGGCACGGCGGCGGTCCAGGGCGTGCTGCGCGAGCTGGGGCAGCAGTTGGCGGAGGCCAGAGGCTGACAGGAAGCGCTTCAGTCCGTTTCACGGCCACCGCACCTTGAGGGGAGGTTCCCCGGAGGGATTGACCGTGGGGCCACCCAGAACAACCGCCAGCAACGGACATCTGATACGGATTCCGTTTGTTTCGTGCAGAAATCGGGACAGCGCCGATTCTTACACTCCACGCCCGGAACCCGTTTTTCTCCTGCTCACTCCGTTCGGATTTCCAGGTGTTCACAACACCTTTCACTCGGAGTCCGTATGATCTCCACCTTGACTGAACGTCGGCCCCGCCTGCCCCCGGCCCCCTGCGCTAAACTCCGGGCATTCCCAAGGAGGATCACCATGAGCGTAGCGAAATTCATCGGGCGGGCGCTGCTTGCCAGCATCTTTATCAAGAACGGCCTGGACCACCTGCAAAACCCCGATCCGGTGGTCCGTGCCGCGCGTGGGGCCGAGGTTCCGCAGCCCGAACTGGCCGTCAAGATCAACAGCGGCGTGATGCTGGGCGCGGGCGGTCTGCTGGCGCTGGGTCTGTTTCCCCGTCTGGCAGGCACGGCGCTGGCCACCAGCCTGATTCCCACCACCGTCGTCGGCCACCCCTTCTGGGACAAGAGCGGCAGGGAGCGCGAGCAGCAGCAGACGCAGTTCCTGAAAAACCTGGCGCTGTTCGGCGCGCTGATGTACGTCAGCGGCCAGGACTGAGCGCGGGGCAAGCATGGGCCGTCGCAACCCTGCATAAAGACCCGGCTTTCCACGCCGTGCCCTTTGGTATCTAGACTCGCGGCATGACGAAAAATCCAGACGCCAGCCCCCCCGATGACCGGCCCACTGATCGGCAGGGCGGCCTGCCCGACGACCTGGGCAACGACATGAGTGACCGCAGCGGCTACTACGACGAATCCGAGAGTGGTATGACCAACACGCCGCTTGGCCGCGAGCGCCAGACGCCCAAGGCCGTGCCAGATCGCCCCAAAGACACCGATGATTCGGGAACCACCTTTGACGCGGATACGGGAACGGGGCGGGAGTTGTAGAGCAATCCACTAGAGGGAGGCGCGGCGGCACGTTTTGCCCACGCGCCTCCCTTTACACTGCCCCTTGCCATGCCCGCCTCTGCCCCGCCCCCTTCGACACCACCCACTTTGACACCGCCCCCATACACCCTGTCGGTCGCGCCGATGATGGACTGGACGGACCGCCATTGCCGGGCCTTTCACCGCACCCTGACGCGCCGCACGCTGCTGTACACCGAGATGATCACCACGGGCGCGATCCTGCACGGGGACCGCGCGCGGCACCTGGCTTTTGGAGAGGCCGAGCATCCGGTGGCCCTGCAACTGGGCGGCAGCAACGCGGCGGCGCTGGCCGAGTGCGCCCGCATCGCCACGGACTACGGTTACGACGAGATCAACCTGAACTGCGGCTGCCCCAGTGACCGCGTCAGCAGCGGGGCCTTCGGCGCGTGCCTGATGGCCTCGCCGGACGTGGTGGCCCGCGCGGTGGAGGCCATGCGCGGCGCAACTGGGCGGCCCGTGACTGTCAAGCACCGCATCGGTATCGACGATCTGGACAGCTATGAACATCTGAGCCATTTCGTGCGGACGGTGGCGGCGGCGGGCTGCGAAACGTTCATCGTTCATGCGCGCAAGGCGTGGCTTTCGGGTCTATCGCCAAAAGAAAACCGCGAGATTCCGCCGCTGCGTCATGACGTGGTGCGGCAGCTCAAGGCCGATTTCCCCGAGTTAACCGTTGTGCTCAATGGCGGACTGCTGACGCTGGAGGCTGCGCGGGACGCCCTGACCTGGGCCGACGGCGCGATGATCGGGCGGGCCGCGTATCAGACGCCGTACAGCCTGGCGACGGCGGACCGGGACGTGTTCGGTGAGGACGTGACGCCGCCCACCCGCCGCGAGGTCATCAAGGCCTTTTTACCCTTCGTGGCCGCCGAATTGAGGGCCGGGCAACCCCTGAACCGCATGATGAAACACACACTGGGCCTGTTCGCCGGGCAGCCGGGCGCGCGGTACTGGAAGCGCACCCTGAGCGAGCAGGGGCACAGGCCGGGCGCAGGATTAGAAGTAGTGCACGGGGCACTGGCAGGGGTGCCCGAGGGGGTGCTGGACGCGCCCCCTGGCCAGCCAGACAGCCAGCAGGCGCAGCCTTTCGCTGGATAAGGCAGCGGGGGTTAGAGCATCTGTCCGAATGACAGCAGCGGGAAAGGAGACTCCCGACGCTTCCATTCTCTGCTACGGAGCTGTGCCAGTCCCAAATGCCCGGCTAAAGTCACTCACTTTGTTCGGTCAAAAGTAAACATCTCTTTTGACCAGTGCTCTACGGCAGGGTGACCTTGCCCCCGAAGGTGGCGGAGACATTGAACTGCTCGGGCAACACCTCGGCAAAGCTGCTGAGGTTGCCGGACATGGCCGTGATCCAGGTGTCGTAGCTCCCGGCGGGCACGTCGGCCCCCACCTTCAATGCGGCGGGCAAGGCAGTGGAGTACACGGACACGGCCAGTCTATCCTCCACCGGAGGGGTGGACCGGCTACCGGTAATGCCGGCGCTTTCCAGGCCCATCCCGTTCAGGGAAGACCGTTCGATCCGGCTCTTGGCCACGTAGGAATACAGCCACCTCGAACCGGCAGGCACCTTACCCGCAAAGGTCACATTCCGTTGATTGATCGTCGCCGTGGCCCCCGCCACAAAGCCCAGCGTCGCTTTTGACTGCGGCAGAGCCGCCGTGGTCGCGTAAGTCACCCCGTTCTGGACCAGCGTTGCACGGTATTCGCCCGCAGGAAATTTCGTGGCGTCTGGCAGCGCCCACCAGCACCAGCCGTTGATGTCCTTGAAGGACAGAGTGCAGGTCAGCCGTTCGTTGCCGGGGGCCGTGACTGTGAAGGTCGAGGCTTCCGTTCCCCCGCTTTGCGGGCGGTAGCGCACAGCGATAAAGCGCCCCGGCGCGGCCCCGGCAGGCTGGAGATTCCACACGTAGGTGCCCACCGCCAGTTCCAGCCCATAGGTCGAGATCACCAGGGTTGCCGTCTTGCCGCCCGCGCTGGCCGTGACTTCCACCGGCCAGTTGGTGGCCGTCAGGCGCTTTACGGTCAGATTGCCCCCGGCGTCCACGTCGATCACATTGGGTTGGCTGGACGTGTAGGTCACTGCGCTGGGAAGGACGCTGCCACTGCTGTCGCGGACCACGGCGCTCAACCGTGCCGGTGCGCCGATGGCCAGCGACGTGCTGCCGGTCAGTTCCAGGGCAGCGGCGGTGGGTGCCGGACTGCCGCCCCCACAGGCACTGAGCACAGCGGTCATGAGCACAGCGGTCGACACGAGGGCCACGGGCAACAACACTCTGGTCATAAAGACTCCTTCATGTGAAGCATGGAAGCAGACGCTGGTGTGCGGAACCCCCGGTGGGGGCAGAGGGCAGAGGGCGGGGGGGCTGACAGGAGTTGTCCCGGATGCCTCCCGGCCTCGCCTCTTCCTGGCGCTCATTTCAGTGTAAGGCGCATTCGGGGCACTGACCGTACAGCGTGACCTCGTGCGCCTCTACCACGAAGCCGCCGGGGTACACCGTGCCCCTGGGCAGCGCGACGGGACAGGTGTGCAGCGTGAACACGCGCCCACAGCGGGTGCAGGAAAAGTGGTGGTGGTGGCCCTTGCCCGCCGCCTCGTAGCGGGTCTCGCCGTCCAGCGTGACCGGGTGGATCTGGCCCTGCCCAGTCAGCAGTTTCAGGGTGCGGTACACGGTAGCGATGCCCAGGCCCGGCAGATCGCTCTGGGCCAGTTCCAGGACCTCGGCCACCGCCAGCGGCCCCGGCGCGCGGCCCAGAACCTGGGCAATCACGTCGCGCTGCCGGGTGCTGCGGGTGCCAGTCATGCTGCGCACGCTAGCAGAGGCGCGCACAGAACATCAAAAAACAGCCCACCATTGCGCGGTGGGCTGTCTGTGGCCGGCGGCGATCAGCGCAGGTTGGGATTGCCCTTCTCGTCGGGGGCGATCACGCTGCCCTGGGCCTTGGCCTCCACCACGCTCTTGGGAGTGGGTACCACGCCGGGATGCTCGTGGCTGGCGGCCATAGGCGGCGCGCTGCCTGCGGCGTCGGACTGGCCGTTGTAGCTCTCGGCCTGATCTGTGGGCGCGGGCTTCAGGAAAGAGGCGGTGGCGCTGGGACTGGTGGACGCCGTACCCATAGGCTTGGGACCGGACCCAGAGGCCGCAACCGGGGTTTCACTCTTGCTCAAAGACGGCCCGGTAGAGGTCGCCGAACGCTCGGTCCCCTTTGGCCTCTCCCCTCTGGATTTGGGGGCCTCCCCGGACTTTTCCAGCATGTTCTGCGCGATTTCCTCCAGCTTGGGGGCCAGTACGCGGTCTGAGAGGGTCTTGACCGCCAGGGTGCCCAGGGTGGCGAGCAGCGCGCCGCCCACACCGCCGCCGCCCTTCTGCGACTTCTGGGCCTTGACCAGTTCTTTCTGATACTTGAGCGGACTCTCGGCGTCCACGTAGATTGTCCTGGTCCGCTTGAACTGCGTGCCGATCAGCAGGCCCAGCACCGCGCCCACGGCGGACGCGCCGCCCAGCATCTTGGCCGGTTCCTTTTGCATCTGTACCTGCAAGTTGGCGCGCTCGGCCAGCACGTCCAGGCTGGCTTTCAGGCGTTCACGGGCGGCCTCGCGCTCGGTCAGGCCAGAGGTGGAATTCAAGTCGGCCATCAGTACTCACCTCCGCCCTTTTTGATGTCGTCCTTGTAGGTGGGATCGGTGCTGACCGGAATACCGGGGGCGTCGTCCAGCACTACCGGGTCCTGAAGCCGGGGATCGTGGCCCTTATCGGTTCGCACGCCGGTTTCAGCGTGGTTGGCGCTGGGAACCTCGCCTCTATCCAGTTTCTCGTTCAGCGAGTCGCCGTACATCTGGGCCGAACCGTCCGGCTCGCTCTCGTACACCGGGACGGTGGCGGTGCCGCCCTCGACGCGCACGGTGGCCTGCTGGCTGTCGGCGGCCACGTAGCGGTTTTCACCGGCGGCGTACTGCTGCGGATCGCGCGGAACTTCCACCGAGGTCCGGCTGGCGGGCTGGCGCGAATCCTGATCCCTGGCAAGGTCCGGTGCGCCCACGCGCGCCTGGGTATTGCCCGCAGTGCGCTGCACCGATGCACCCAGGCCGACGCCCGCCGTGCCCGCCGCATCTGCGGTTCCGCGCGGCGCGGCGCTGGACGAGACGACGATGGTGCTGGTGGGCGTGCTCCCCTGAGCCTTGCCCTGAACCGGGGCGGCCTGCCCCTGAGTGGTCTGCCCCTGAGTGGGCGGCGCGGCGCGGCGTTCGCGGGCGGCCTTCTCGGCCTGTTCGGCCTGGTACTGGGCTTCCAGGCGCTCGTCCTCAGTCATGGCGGCAAAGCTCTTGGGACGGGGTGCATCGGCGCGGGGTTCGTCGGTCTCGACTTCCGCGCCCAGCTTGCGGATGCCCAGCAGGATCATCACGCCGGTCACCACGAAGCTGAGGACGGCGATCAGCAGCGCGGCGGCCCACGCGCCCAGGCCCAGGCGCATCAGGCCGTAGAACACAGCCAGAATCAGGAAGATCAGCGCCAGCACCAGCGGCCCGGTGGCGGCCAGCAGCAGGACCACGCCGATGCCCTTGGCCTTGGCGATGTCGCTGACCTTTTTGATCAGCGCATTGATCTCGGATTTGATGAGGGTCACGCCCGCATCGAACACGTCGACAATGGCCCCTCCCATACTCTTGCGTTCTTCCATGCATTCCCTCCGGGGAGCGGCCCCACGCCATCATAGTGGCGCGAACAGACAGGCCAGATACCGCCCAGCATAATGGCTGATGTGCCAAAAATGCCCCAGATGCAAGGAAACCTGAACCCGGACGCAGGTGATCGGCCCGCCTTAACCCTGGCCCAGCACAGCAATACGCTGGAAGTCACGGCGCGCGGCTACATGCTGTGGCGCGCCAGGTCGCTGAGCCTGCTGAGCGGCGTGCCCTTTGGGCTGAAGCGTGAGGCACGGCTTTTCCGGGCGCTGTGCGGGCCGCAGCCGGGGCAGGACTGGCTGGACGCCGGGACCAGCGCCGGTTTCTACGCGGGCCTGCTGGCGGCGGCAGATTGCCGGGTGCTGGCCGCCGATCTGAGCGCCCCGATGCTGCGCGAGGGCATGCGGCGCGAGAAAAGTGCGCTGATCGACTGGGCGCTGCTGAATCTGGAGGACAGCGGCCTGCCCGGCGAGAGCTTCGATGGCGTAACGGCAGGCGCGACGCTGAACGAGACGCATGACCCGGCCCGCTTGCTGCGTGAGCTGGAGCGCGTGCTGCGCCCCGGCGGTCAGTTGTGGCTGATGTACGTGCCGCGCACGGGCGGCCCGCTGCAAAGCACCCTCTCAAAACCCGCGCTGGGCGGTCTGAACTTTCCCGATCCGGCGTGGGTGGCGCGGCAACTGCCCGGAATGCAGCTCACGGACGGCCTGGGCATAGGTGCGGTGAGGTTCGGGCGCTACGTTAAAAACCACCGCCAGGACAGTGCAGCGTAACCAGGCAACGTAATTAGACGGTGCAGTCAGGACGGCGCTGTGTCAGGGGCTGATCTCTCTTCTCGCCGCCGCACGCGCGCCCCGATGTCAGGAGTCTGTAAGAATGTGGGAGGTTTGCCCGTTGCAGACCCCCTAGACTCGCCCATAAGGAATCTGTCCATGATCAATGCGTCCCTGCCCTCCCCCCAGAACCCCGCTGCCCCGGCGCAGGCGGTGGCCCATTGCCGGGAGGTGACGCGGGACCACAGCAAGACCTTTTACCTGGGATCGCGCCTGTTCCCGTTGCGGCAGCGGCAGGCGGTCTGGGCGGTGTATGCGGCCTGCCGCACCGGCGACGATATTGCCGACGAATCCACCGCTGCCAGCGTGAGCGCCGAGCTGGACGCGTGGTGGGGCCGCGTGCAGGCCGCCTTCGCGGACCGCGCCGGACCCGATCCGGTAGACACCGCGCTGGCCTGGGCTACCCGCACTTATCCCATTCCCCTGTCAGCCTTCGCCGAGCTGCACGAGGGCCTGCGGATGGACCTGAACGGTCACGTCTACCGCGACATGGACGACCTGACGCTGTACTGCCGCCGGGTGGCCGGGGTCATCGGCTTCATGATCGTCCCAGTCAGCGGCTACAGCGGCGGCGAGCAGACCCTGAACCACGCCCTGATGCTGGGTCAGGCGATGCAACTGACCAACATCCTGCGCGACGTGGGCGAGGACCTGACGCGCGGGCGGGTCTACCTGCCCCAGAGCCTGCTGGCCGAGTACGGCGTGAGCCGCCGCGATCTGGAACGCGGCATGGTCACGCCCGAATACCGCGCTTTAATGGCCCACCTGTGCGCCCTGGCCCGCGACTGGTACGCCGAGGGCCGCGCCGGGATTCCCTGCCTGCACGGCAGCGCCCGCCTGGCCGTCGCCACCGCTGCCCGCGCCTACGAGGGCATTCTGGACGATCTGGAACGCGCCGATTACGACAACTTCAACCGCCGCGCCTATGTCAGCGGCACCCGCAAACTGCTGATGCTGCCGCGCGCGTGGTGGGAACTGCGCGGAGCGGTGGGCGGATAAGAGGGTTGAGGGCCTCTGTCAAAAGAGTGGTTCACTTTTGACCGAACGAAGTGAGTGAGCTGTGCCGAGTCTCTGAGAGAATGGAAGCATCGGGAGTCCTCTTTCCCGCTGCTGTCACCCGGACAGATGCTTCAGGAGCGGTGGATCGACTCGCCTCTCCTCACCGCCCACCTCATACCCCTGGAACCATGCTGGAACTGGCCCTTGTTCTCGTTCCAGGCGGCGACGCCGTATTCCAAAGCCGCGTGGATGGCCGCTCCCCATTCGGGTCCAGCAGGGCCGAAGGATTGCACCGTGATGGCCCTTGGTGGGGGACGTCAGGCGTCCAGCCTGTCTACCCGCCCCACCTTGACCCGCCCCCACCCTGGCCGCTAACCTGACCCCAGCTCCCGCGTGGAGTCAGTTTTGGTCAGCACCACCCCACTTCAGAGCGCCCGAGAGAACTGGCTCGTTGACGGCGCGGCAACCGGACTTCATTGCGTCACGGTGCCAAGGCCAGCCCCCCCGGGATCTGCGGCTCAACGATGAGCGTAGCAAGAGGGCGGGACCAAGCGGGAAGGTCACGCGGATGACGATATTCGCCCCTTCTCATCACTTCAAAGAGAAGGGGCGTCGCGCTGTTTCCAGGCGGCCCCCACCCAGCCACAGCGGAGGCCAGTCCATGCCCCAGAAATTTGAAACCCTGCAAGTCCACGCCGGTCAGAAGCCCGATCCCACCACCGGCTCTCAGGCCGTGCCGATCTACCCCACCAACAGCTACGTCTTCGAGTCGCCGCAGCACGCCGCCGACCTGTTTGGGTTGCGCGCGTTCGGCAACATCTACAGCCGCATCATGAACCCCACCAACGCAGTGCTGGAGGAGCGGATCGCGGCGCTGGAAGGTGGTGTCGCAGCACTATCGGTGTCCAGCGGGCACGCCGCGCAACTCGTGGCGCTCCTGAACGTGGCGCAGGCCGGGGACAACATCGTGTCCACGCCCAACCTGTACGGCGGCACGGTCAACCAGTTCCGCGTGACCCTCAAGCGGCTGGGGATAGAGGTCCGGTTCACCGGCAAGGATGAGCGCCCGGAGGAGTTTGCCGCGCTGATCGACGACAAGACCCGCGCCGTGTATCTGGAGACCATCGGCAATCCGGCGCTGAATATTCCCGATTTTGAGGCGATTGCCGCCGTGGCCCACAAGCAGGGCGTGGCGGTGTTCGTGGACAACACCTTCGGGGCGGGCGGGTACTACTGCCAGCCGCTCAGGCACGGCGCAAACGTGATCGTGGAATCGGCCAGCAAGTGGATCGGCGGCCACGGCAACGGCATCGGCGGCATCATCGTGGACGGCGGGAATTTCGACTGGGGCAACGGGCGCTACCCGCTGATGACCGAACCCAGCCCCAGCTACCACGGCCTGAAGTTCTGGGACACCTTCGGCGAGGGCAACCCGCTGGGCCTGCCCAACGTCGCCTTTATTACCCGCGCCCGCACCGAGGGGCTGCGCGATCTGGGGACCACCCTGGCCCCGCAGCAGGCGTGGCAATTTATTCAGGGGCTGGAAACGCTGTCGCTGCGGGCCGAGCGGCAGGCGCAGAACACGCACGCGCTAGCGACGTGGCTCTCGGGCCACCCCGACGTCTCCCGCATCACTTACCCCGGCCTGAGCAACCACAAGCACTTTGACCG
Source organism: Deinococcus frigens DSM 12807 (assembly GCF_000701425.1). Taxonomy (GTDB): domain Bacteria; phylum Deinococcota; class Deinococci; order Deinococcales; family Deinococcaceae; genus Deinococcus; species Deinococcus frigens. The sequence goes on from NZ_JNIW01000018.1 coordinate 62,276, forward strand.
CGCCCAGCACTATCTGCCGCGCGGCGCGGGCGGCGTGCTGACCTTTGAGCTGGCGGGCGGGCGCGAGGCGGGCGAGGCCTTTATCCGTAGCGTGCAACTCGCGCAGCACGTGGCCAACGTGGGCGACAACCGCACGCTGGTGATTCATCCGGCCAGCACCACCCACAGCCAGCTTGACGTGGAATCGCAGACGGCAGCAGGGGTCACGCCGGGGCTGGTGCGCGTGTCGCTGGGCATCGAGCATATCGACGACATCACGGAAGACTTCGCGCAGGCGCTGGCCGCCGCCCTGATGGAAGCCCCAGTGGAAGCCCCAGTGGAAGCCCCAGTGGAAGGCACGGGAGCTGGAGAGGAGGCGTGACCGCCCTGTCCCGCGCCGCCCCCGCCCCGCCGCTGACCGCCGAAGCGGAGCGATGTTCGCCCACTGACCGGACGCAGAAAACCGCCGTGCTGTTCCGTACCTCGCCGCTGTTGCTGGACTGCGGTCGGCCCCTGAGTGACGTGCAGGTGGCCTACCACACCTACGGCGAGGCGCAGGGCGAGGCCACGCTGGTCCTGCACGCCCTGACCGGCAACAGCGCCGTGCATGACTGGTGGCCAGACTTTCTGGGCGCGGGGCGGCCCCTCGATCCCACACGGGAATTCATCGTCTGCGCCAACGTGCTGGGCGGCTGCGCGGGCACGGACGGTCCCTCTCAACTGGGGGACATGCCCATCTCTCTGCGCGACATGGTCCGCGTGGGGCGGGCGCTGCTGGAGCATCTGGGCGTGCGGCGGGTGCGCATCATCGGCGCGAGCATGGGCGGACTGCTGGCCTACGCGTGGCTGCTGGAATGCCCCGATCTGGTGTCGCGGGCCGTGGTGATCGGTGCGCCGGTGCGGCATTCGCCGTGGGCGGTGGGCCTGAACAGCGCCGCCCGCGCCGCCATCCGTGCGGCCCCCGGCGGCGAGGGGTTAAAGGTGGCGCGTATGGTCGCCATGCTGTCCTACCGCAGCCCGCAGAGCCTGGCCGTCACGCAGACAGGACAGCGCAGGCCGGGCGTGCACGCCGTTACCTCTTACTTGGAGTACCAGGGCGAGAAACTGCTGGCCCGCTTCTGCGAGCGCAGTTACGTGACCCTGACCGGCGCGATGGACGACTTTCAGCCGAACGCCGCCGAACTGGCCGCCATCCGCGTTCCGGTGCTGGCGGTAGGCATTTCCAGCGACATGCTGTATCCGGCGGCGGAGGTCAGCGCCGGGGCCGCCCTGCTGCCGAACGCCACCTACTGGGAACTGGACAGCATCCACGGCCACGACGCCTTTTTAATGGACCCGGGCGAGTTGCCCCAGCGGGTGGCGGCATTTCTGCGGGGCGGAACGGCGGCAAGCTGAGGCTGGATTGAAAATCATCCACCGTCCTGGAAGGGTCCACCGCTGAAGTTCTTCCTCGCCCTTGCGCCGCGACTCCCCCCCCGGCCTCTGCCCGACGTCCAGCCAACCTTTCGGCTTTCCTCGACGCGACACTTCTCCAATGACAGCTGCTCTGGAGCGAGGGGGGGTTGCTGGCGTCCCAGCCGCCGCTAATCCGGCGCGTCCCCCTGCGGCGCAACGCCCACCTGTGCAGCCACGTTCAGTGAAAGTGTCAGCGCCCTGCCGCCTGCCCGCAGGCGCAGGGTGCCCAGGGCAATGTCCACGGCCTCCACCACCACCCCCGCGCCGGGGGTCAGGCCGGCACCCACCAGGGCGCGCAGTTGCGCGGCGTCGGCGTCAGGCACGCGCGCGATCACGCCGGTGTCCCCGGCGGCCAGTTGCGACAGGCGGCGCTCGGCGCGGGCGGGCAGAGCGCCGTCCAGGGTGGGAATCGGGTCGCCGTGCGGATCGTGCGTGGGATCGCCCAGCCACGCGGCAATGCGGGCTTCCAGACGCTCGCTCAGGGCGTGTTCCAGCCGCTCGGCTTCCTCATGCACCTCGTCCAGCGGCACGCCCAGGGCGCGGTGCAGGAACAGTTCCAGCAGGCGGTGGTGCCGCAGCACTTCCAGCGCCACGCGCTCGCCCTCGGCGGTCAGGGCCGCGCCCTGGTACGGCGCGTGCGACACCAGCCCCTGCTCGGTCAGCTTGCGCAGCATGCCGGTCACGCTGGCGGGGGCCACCTCCAGCGCGTCGGCCAGCGCCTGGGTGCTTACTTTCTGGCCGCTGCCCTTGCCCACACTCTTTTCAGACCGGGCTTTTTCAGACCGGGCCTTGTCGGAGTGGCCCAGCATGTAAAGCTGCTTGAGGTAATCCTCGGCAGAGCGCGAGAGTGGGGCGCGGGCAGTCATGGAGACAGTGTAGCGGGCAGGTGCGGGGAAGGGCAGAGCAGGGGACGGGAACTTTTTTTCATCTCACGCCCTCTAAGGTACGAGGTGAGCTTGAATGACCCCCCAGCCTCTAACCCAACTGTGGTCCGCCCGTCCGTGCAGGACCTGCCGGAAGTTTCCGAGGTGCAGCCGTCCGATCTGCACCTCGCCCGCCTGGCCGGGAGTGACGAGGCCGCCTTCGAGGCGCTGGTGACCCGGCACGCCGCCGGGATTCACCGCCTGGCCGCCGGAATGGTGGGGCCGGGCGCGGCAGACGACGTGGTGCAAGAGGTCTTTATCGCCGTCCACAGGGGCTTGAAGAGGTTCCGGGGCGAGGCGGCCTTCAGCACCTGGCTGCACCGCATCACGCTGAATGCCTGCCACAAGGCATTGAAAGCCAAGGGCCACCCCACCGTCCCACTCAGCCACTCCCCTGAACCCGCTGCCCCGCACGATCCGGTCCACGCCGGGGAGCAGGCCGACCTGCGCGCCCGGCTGGCCCGCGCCATGCAGACCCTGCCCGCAGACCAGCGCGAGGCCGTCTCGCTGCGCGAACTCTCGGGCCTGGACTACACCGAGATCGCCGCCATCACCGGCGTGGAACTGGGCACCGTCAAGAGCCGCATCAACCGGGGCCGCGCCGCACTGCGGGCGTACCTGACCGCAGCCGGAATCAGGCCGTGAACCACTCCCAATCTTCCCGCCAAGCCAGAGGACTCCTCCCATGACTGACCACGATCTGGACACCCTGTTCGCCCACGCCCGCGCCCCGACGCCCACCGACAGTGGGGCCGCCGAGCGCTTTCTGGGCCGCCACCGCGCTCGCCAGGCCCAGCAGCAGGGGTCCCGTCAGCGGTCCCTGCGCGCAGGTTGGGTGGGCACGTTGCTGGCCTCGGCGGCGGTGGTGGCGGGCGTCACGGTGCTGCGGCCCGCGCCGGAGCTGCCCGCCAGCGCGGCGTATGGGGTGTATCAGCGTGCCTGGGGAGACGGCTGGTGAGGGGGCTGGTGCTGGGGACCGCGCTGGTGGGGCTGCTGGTTCTGTCGGGAGCGGCGGACGCATCCGGTGCGGACGATCTACTCGCGGCGCTGAAGCAGGCGCGGACGCTGGAGGCGCGCGGCACGGTGGAGGTCACGGTGCTGTTTCCGCCGCGCGATCTGCCCACCAAGACGGCGGGGGCGCTGCCGCGCGTGCCATTTCGCCCCGGCCTGATCACGCGCAATTTCAATATCAGTCGGGCGGGCCAGGAAGCGGTGGCAGGCCGCACCACCACCCGTTTCGAGCTGACGCCAAAGGTGGGCCAGGCTGCGCGCTGGACGCTGTGGATCGACCTGGAGTGGAACATTCCGCTGGCATATCAGGAGAGCTTCCCGGACGGCACGCCCGCCCGCCGCGCCGTGTTCCAGCAGGTGAGTGCCCAGCCCGCCCGCGTGAAGGTGGCCCTGCCCGCCCTGCCCCAGGGCCTGCGCCCCGCCGTCCTCGCGGCGCTGCCGGGGCTGCGGCTGCCCGCCGGAATCCAGCCCGTGGGCGTCCGCAGTCGGCCCAATGGCGGCCTGGAAGTCAGCCTGACCGACGGCGTGAACGTGTTCGCGCTGGTGACCGCGCCCAGAGGGGTACGCGCCGCGCCGGGCATCGCGTCCCGCAAGGTGGGCGGCGGCTTCGTGTGGCTGGTGGGCAACCTGCCCCAGAACGTCCTTGAAACGGCACTGGCCAAGGTGGGCCGGGGAGACACGGCTGGTCTGGGAACTTTTTTGAAGGTGGACGCCTCTAAGGTCCAGACCAGCCCCGCTCCCCAGCCCGCTCCCCAGCCCGCCTCTCAGAAGGAGACCCCGTGAGCCTGCCCCCACACACCACCAAACTCAGCCTGGAAGACGCCGCGCATTTTCTGCGGCGCACCGCGTTCGGCGCAACCGACGCGCAGATTCGCGCCCTGGTGGGCAAAGATGCCCGCGCCGTGGCTCAGGCGGCCCTGACATTCGACGCCCGCACGGCATCCAGCAACCCCGCCCCTGCCAATCCCTTCGATCCCTCGGTGGGCGCGGCCCCCAGCGCAATGCTCCAGCTCACGCGCGCCGCGTGGCTGTTCGAGCTGATGTACAGCCCCCACCCGCTGCGCGAGAAGCTGGCCCTGACCTGGAGCAACCATTTCGTGATCGGCACCGACAAGGTCAAGAACCACCCGGCCCTGGCCGCCTATCTGGGGCTGCTGCGCCAGCACGCGGCTGGTCCCAGCTTCGAGGAGTTCACGCTGGACATCGCGCAGACGCCCGCCATGCTGCGCTACCTGGACAACGACAGGAACAAGAAGGGCAAGCCCAACGAGAACTTTGCCCGCGAGCTGATGGAGCTGTTCACGCTGGGCATCGGCACCCCCGACAACCCCAATTACACCGAACAGGACGTCCACGAGGGCGCGAGGGCACTGACCGGCTGGAGTATCGAGGGCGGGCGCGGCACTCCCAAGAACACTTACCTGGAACCGGTCAAGGCCAGCTACAACCCCAGGCAGCACGACGACGGCCCCAAGACCTACCTGGGCCACAGCGGCAAGCTGGATTTTGGGGACGTGATCCGCATCGCCGCCACGCACCCGCAGACCGCCGTGTTCATATCGCGCAAGCTCCACCGCGCCTTTCTGGCCGATACGCCGGGTGAGGGAGCGGTGCAGGGCAGCGCCGAAACCTTTCGCCGCACGAACGGCAACGTCGGCGCGGTGCTGGAAGAACTGCTGTCCAGCGCGGCCTTTTACGCACCCCAGAACCGCGCCAGCATCATCCGGGGGCCGGTGGAGTACATCGTGGGCGCGGTGAGGACGCTGGGACAACCCAAGCTGGAAGCCAGGCAGATACTGAACCTGGCCCAGACCGCTGGCAAGATGGGCCAGACCCTGCTGCAACCCGATACGGTCAAGGGCTGGGACGGCGGGCGCGGGTGGATCAACGACTCGGTGCTGCTGACGCGCATGCAGGTGGCCGCCGCGCTTGCCCTGGGCAACGCCGCCCCCACCCTGGACGCCGCGCCCGGCGATCTGGCCCTCTTCGGTACCGAGAACAGTCCCGTGCAGGCCGCCCTGAAAGGTCTGAATCCCAGGCAGCGGCTGTATCTGGCGCTGGTCAGCCCCGAGTTTCAACTGGCGTGAGCCAGGTCCGAGGGTCTCAACGTCTGAACGCGAGACCACACCACCACTGTTCCGTTTAGACCTTTTGACCCTCAGACCTTTAGACCTCCGAAGGAGCTTCCATGCCCGATAGACGCGATTTTCTCAAACTCTCTGCCCTGGCGGTGGCCGCCACCACCGGCATGCCCGGCTTTCTGGCGCGGGCGGCGGCGCAGGCCAGCCGCGACAAGACGCTGGTGGTCATTCAACTGACCGGCGGCAACGACGGCCTGAACACATTGATTCCGTACAGCAACGGCGCGTACTACGCCGCGCGGCCCACCATCGCCATTCCCAAAAAGGACGTGCTGACCCTGACGCCGGACCTGGGCATGCACCCGGCCCTCAAGCCCTTAATGGACCTCTGGGACGGCGGCAAGCTGGCCTGGATGGAAAACGTGGGCTATCCCAACCCCACGAGGTCACACTTCGCCAGCATGGCGATCTGGCACACCGCCGATCCAAGGCAGGCCGAGGCGGACGGCTGGATCGGGCGGCTGGCCGAGCGCCTGGGCGATCCCTTCTGTGCGTCGAACATCGGCGGCAACACGCCGCGCGCCCTCCAGGCCGACACCTTCAGCCTGCCCAGCATCGAGGCGGTGGACAACTTTCAGATCAAGGTGCCGCAGGGGCTGGACGGAGCCTTTTACTCCATGCTGAACGCCCCGCGCAACGGCGAGGCCGACTACCTGCTGCGCGCCACCCGCCAGATGATGAAGAACACGGCGCGCGTGCAGCAGAATGTCAAGAAGTACAAATCGGGCGCGAGTTACCCGGACCACAAGTTCGCCGCTCAGCTTCAGGACGCCGCGCGCCTGATCGCCGCCGGGGTGGGCCAGCGCATCATCTACATCTCGCTGGGCGGCTTCGACACCCACGCTGGGCAGCGCGCCGAGCAGGACGAGTTGCTGGGCACGCTGGCGGGCGGCCTGAGCGCCTTTTACGCCGATCTTCAGAAGCAGGGCCTGGCCGATCAGGTGCTGGTGATGGGCTTTTCCGAGTTCGGGCGGCGGGTGGCCGAGAATGCCAGCGCCGGGACCGATCACGGGCAGGGCAGCGTGATGTTCGCGCTGGGCAATGGGGTCAACGGCGGCATTCACGGCAGCAGTCCGGACCTCGAAGACCTGTCGATGGGCGACATCAAATACCGCCAGGACTTCCGGGGCGTGTACGCCGAGGGCCTTCAGAAGTGGCTGAGCCTGGACGCCCGAGGGGTGCTGGGCGGCGATTTCACGGGGCCGGGATGGGTGGCCTGAGCGCCAGTGGCCGCAGCGTCCGTCTGGTGGGGGGTGGGCTAGCGGCGCTGGTGGTCCTGAGCCTGCCCGTCGCCCTGGCCATGCCCAAGTACCGCGCGCAGGCGATTCAGCAGTTTCATTACGACACCGGCAACCCGCTGTGGGCACTGGACCGCCGGGTGATGGCCTGCACCTTCTGTCACGTGGGCGCGGGCGGCGGCGCACCCTGGAACCCGTTCGGCGAGGCCATCCGCGCCGGCTTCAGGGCCGACGCGGCGGCGGGCCGCCAGGGCAAATTCCCGAACGTGCTGTATGCGGTCCTCCAGGCCGGCGGGGACGCGGACGGCGACGGCTACCCGGACGCGCTGGAGGTCTTTGCCCACACCCTGCCCGGCGACGCGGGAAGCAGGCCCGACACACCCCTGGCCGGGTTGCAAACCGAATTCGCGGTGGCGGGGGGCATGGAGCAGTACGCGCCACCAGCGGCAAAGGGGGCGGGAGCGGGGCGCTGACGGCGAGGGCTGCCCCCCGTTCCGCTCTCCGGGACCCGGATCACGTCCGTGCCCTCACGCAATCCTGAGTTCTGGAATCCCTTCCAACTTCCGGGGTATCCTGGGCCTCCAATCATGAAGACCCCCACCATTCAGGATGTCGCCCAGCGCGCGGGCGTGGGCGTGGGCACCGTGTCACGGGTGCTGAACAACCACGCGGCGGTCAAACCCGCGACGCGCGAGACCGTATTGCAGGCCATCGCCGACCTCGACTACACGCCCAACCCGCACGCCCGGCGCATCGCGGGCGGCAAGAGTTACACCATCAGCGTGCTGCTGCCGGTGCTGACCACCGAGTTCTACGCCCGGCTGCTGGACGGCCTGGAAACGGCCTTCCAGGAGGCGCGTTACGACGTGGCGATCTTTCCGCTGCTGGACCGCTCGCGGCTGGAGCGCTACCTGGCCTCGCACACGCTGGCCTACCAGGCCGACGGGCTGGTGATGGCGACGTACAATCTGACCAAAGTGTTCCACGAGCGCCGGTTGCGGACCCAGCAGCCCACCGTGCTGGTAGACGCCTACACCGACGACGCCGACTGCTCGTACATGGATAATCTGGCCGGGGGCGTGCTGGCCGGGGAATACGCCGCCACGCTGCCGGGGGCGCTGTACGCCATCTGGGTGGAGACCGAACTGGACCAGCTCTTTACCACCCGCGTTTTCGAGGACCGCCGCACCGGATTCTTCCAGGCGCTCGCGGCTGCCGGGCGCACGGTGGCCGGCGAGTACACCGCCAGCTTCGACACGCTGGCCGCCCGCAATACCGCCGCCGCGCTGCTGGACGACGTGCAGCGCGGCGAAGGCGGCCTGCCCTGCACGGTCTTCGCCTCTGCCGACCTGCTGGCCGGGGCGCTGCTGGACGAGGCGCGGGTACGCGGGCTAACGCCGGGCCAGGACGTGCGGATCATCGGCTTCGACGATCAGCCATGGGCCGCCGCGCGCGGCCTGACCACGCTGCACCAGCCCGTCGAGGCGATGGGTCACGAGGCCGCGCAACTGCTGCTGTCGCGGCTGGGAGGCTACCAGGGACCCGCCCGCGCCCGCCGCTTCCAGCCGCATCTAATCGTGCGGGACAGCGCGTAAGGCAGGACTGACCCTCTTCGGCACAGGCTCAGTCGAACAGACCCGGCTGCGCGGGCCTCTCCCCCACCCCGCACAGGCCCGCCGCCGTGATTCCGGCCAGGCGTACGCCCCGCCCGGACAGCAGCTCCGGCGTCAGCGAATGCGCGGCGGCGCGGGCCAGATCGGGGGCCAGGTGGACGGGCGCGGGCAATGTGACGCGGCGGGTAAGAACAGCCCGGTCACTGAACTTGAGTTTTAAAACCACGGTGCGCCCGGCCAGACCCGCCCGCGCCAGCCGCCGCTCCACCGCCTCTGCCAGCACCGGCAGGCGCTCCAGCACGGCCTCCACGCTGCCCAGATCGTCGCCGTAGGTTTCCTCCGCGCCGACGCTCTTGTGCGGGCGGTCCGGGTCCACCGGGCGGTCATCCAGCCCGTGGGCAATGCGCCAGAAGTGCTGGCCCACCTTGCCGAACTGCGCCGTCAGGTGTTCGGGCGAGGCAGCGCGCAGGTCCGCCCCAGTGTGGATGCCCCGCGCGGCCAGCTTGGCGGCGGTGGCCGGGCCGACACCGTGGAAATCGCCCACCGGAAGGGCGGCCAGCAACCCATCCACCTGAGCGGGCAGCAGCACCGTCAGGCCATCGGGCTTGTTCATGCCGCTGGCGAGCTTGGCGAGAAACTTGTTGACGCTGACCCCGGCGGTGGCGGTCAGTCCCGTCTCGGCGCGGATGTCGGCGCGGATGGCCTGTGCGATGCGGGTGGCGCTGGGGCCGCCGCGCAGGGCCGTGGTCACGTCCAGATATGCCTCGTCCAGCGACAGCGGCTCCACCAGCGCCGTGTAGCGGGCGAACACCGCGCGAATCTGGGTGCTGACCTCGCGGTACGCCTCGAAGCGGGGCGGCACCACCAGCAGATCGGGGCAACGTTCCAGCGCCCGGTAAAGCGGCATGGCGCTGCGGACACCAAAGGGCCGCGCCTCGTAACTGGCGGTCAGAACCACGCTGCGCCGCCCGCCCCACGCTACCGCCAGCGGACGCCCCCGCAACCGCGCGTCGTCGCGCCCCTCTACCGACGCGTAAAAGGCGTCCATGTCCACATGAATGATCTTGCGGCTGGTGGACATGGCCTCATTTTACGGTAGGGGCGGAACCGGCCAGCGGGTCAGGAGTGGTTGAAAGGTTGCCAGCTCTCCACCACCCGCCTCCACCCCGGGCGAAAGCCAAAGCGAGAGCAGAAGCAATGGGCGACATGATTGGCTTACCAGCTCCAATCTTTAAGATAGTTAGTATGAATGATAGTATGAAGCTATGACCACCAATTCTGCACAGCGCATCACCATCAGCCTCCCCCCAGATGCCGCCCGCTATCTGGAGGAATACCAGCAAACCCACCACCTGACCAGCCGCAGTGAGGCCGTGTTAAAAGCCATCCAGGCGCTCCGTGATCAGCAACTGGCCGAGGAATATGCCGCACTGGCCCGCGAGAACAACCCGGAACGCGCCCGTTTTTTGGAAGGCAGCACCGATGGTCTGGAAGCCAGTGACGGCAGCGAATGGCTGTAGGGCTGATCCGCCGGGGTGACATCCTGCTGATCGAGTTCGCTCCTGCCCGCCGCGCCGAGGCGGACTTTATCCGGCCCGCCGTGGTCATCACCAACAATGTTGCCAATGCTGGGGCAGACGCCATTACAGTTATTCCGCTGACCAGCAATCTGAATAGCGTGTACGCCTTTCAACTGCTGTTGCCCACCAAGCGCACCGGATTGCACCAGGACAGCAAGGCGCAGACGGAACTGATTGGCTCGGTAGCCCTGACCCGTGTGCGCCAGCGTCTGGGCCACGTTCCCGAAGACCTGATGCGTGAACTGGACGGCAGAATCCGGCTGCATCTGGCCCTCTAGCCCCAACACAGCACCCGCCCCCACCACGGTCGAAAGCTGAAGCGGGGGCAGAGGCTTTACCGAATCAACTGCACCGTGAACGGCAGGTCTGGAATCACGGCCCAGCCGCGCTCCGCCGTCAACACATCCAGCTCCAACGCTTCCGCCGTTCCCAGACAACAGGCGTCCCCCAGACTGAGGTCATAAGGCGATTTGCGGGCGTAGTAAAATGCGGCCTTTTCACGGCAAGCCGAATCAAACGGCGCTTCCGTCACAAGAGATCGGAGGGCTGCCAGTCGGCTTTGAATCTGCCCCTGGGTCAACTGGCCGCGCCCGACGAGTTTTCCTTCCGCTTCGGTCAGGGTCACGCTGCTGATCCGGCAGGCCCGTGAAGAGATGATCCTGTCTACCTCGTCCACGCCCGGCTCGTCTCCCAGAAAAGCCAGCAAGGCACTGGCATCCAGCAGCACTGGCTTACCAGCCCTTCCGGGCGGCTTCGGCGCGGCGGTCATCCAGAAGTTCCTGAGTCAGATCCACCCCAGGAGGACTTTTCAGGCTGCCCCGCAGCTCCTGCGCCAGCGCCCGGCGGCTGGTCAGCCGGAAACCATGCTCCTCTCTGAGCAGGATCAGGTCATCGCCTTCCTGAACGCCCAGTTCTGCGCGGACGTCCACTGGCACGACAACGCGCCCCTGTGCCTGGACTTTCAGATGGTAGGCATGAGAAGTGGTCATGCCTAAGTATAACACTTGAGGCATGAGCGCAACGTAACCCCACCGCTCTGCCCGACCCCACCACGGGCAAAAGCCGAAGCTGTGGCTCTAAACCTGTACGAGTGTCACCGGAATATATGCGGCATACCGGGCAAAATCCCTATCTTTGGTCAGGATTGGTAGTCCCCAAGCAACGCTACAGGCGCAGAGCAGATAATCCGTGCTGCTCCCCTGAACGCCGTGGCTGCGGCACAGATAGAAGAACTCGGCAGCCCGCTCGTACTCTGCTTGCATGGGCGGACGTTCTGGAAAGGCGGCCAGCGCCCCACGCAGGCGGTCAAATTGGGCGCGGTCACGGCAGCCCTGAAGTGCTTCCTGCCGAATACAACCCAGCATCTGCACCCGACTTTCCCGGATCAATTCGGCCAGGAGAAGCGCTTCAGGGGACAGCTCACCGCTCCGTTTCCTCAGCCCCTCTGACCAGACATCGCTATCCACAATGATCTTCAAGAGCGTTTGCGCTGGGCGCGCATCTCCTCCTCGCTGTCCATGTCGAGGGTGCCGAAGAGGTCAAGGATTTTGAGCTGTTCGCGGTGCTGGATGTATTCAGTCAGCGCCTCATTCACCGTTTCGCGCTTGGTACGTTTGCCGCCCACTTCCAGAGCGCGTTCCAGCAGTTGTGGGTCAATCTGAAGGTTCGTCGCCATGCCCCAAGTCTACATACAGGCGTGTGTAAGATTGTGCTTGAGCGGCTGCACCCAGCCCCCCAACCCCATCCTCCAACTCGCCCCCACCACGGGCAAAAGCCGATTCAAAGCAGAAAGTCAAAATCCTGCTGCCCACCCAGTATGCATGTTAGTGTGCATCTATGACATACGATACGACACAGCGCATCACGGCCAGCCTGCCGCCCCATCTTGCCACCTTTATTGACGACTACCAGCAGCGCACCGGCACCAGCAAGAGCGAAATCATTGCCCTGGGTCTGCGGGCCTTGCAGGAACAGCTACTGGCCGAGGAATACGCCGAATACGCCCGCTCTGGCGAGTTTGTAGACCTTGAAACGGGCGAAGGGCTGGAAGCGGGCAAGGGTGAAAAGCTGTGGCAATAGGGCTGATCCGGCGCGGCGACATCTTTCTGGTGGACTTCTCGCCCGCCCGCAACAATGAGGCCAACTTCACCCGGCCTGCGGTGGTGGTCACAAACAATGCCTCTAACGCGCAGAACGTTGTGATTACGGTGGTGCCGCTGACCAGCAACATCGAGCGGGTCTACAGCTTTCAATTGCTGCTGCCCAACGAGCGCACCGATCTGGACGCCGACAGCAAGGCGCAGGTGGAGCAGCTCCGTAGTGTGGCGCTCAGCCGGGTACTGCGCCGTCTGGGCCATGTTCCCGAAGATTTGATGCGCGAACTGGACGGCAGAATCCGGCTGCATCTGGCCCTGTAATACGGATTCCGATTGAATCGTTTGCAAAAACGATGGAAATCCGAGCAGAGCGAGTAGGAAAGAATACGGGTTCTGCGGTATGGATTAACCCCGTTTAGGGCTTGGTGAGATTGTGGGCAATGACGGCCAGGACGACGCGCAACCGCAATGAGGCCAGCGTTTTGGTCTGAACAGACCGAATCCCCTCAGCAACAAGTTGCGAGAACACCGTTTCAATGCGTTTTCGTAATTTCGGATGGCGGTCTGGCCGCCATCCGGTGTCGTATCGGGAGTTGACTTTGGGCGGGTAGATGTAGCCCACGCAGCAGTACCCCTTGTCGCCCACGATTTTTGGCCCGTCGAAGTCGGGCCATCGGCGGTTGAGCTCGTAACTCACCGTGGTGTCGTGCAGATTGGCGGGCCTGATCAGATACTGCGCGATCT
>NZ_JNIW01000019.1 GCF_000701425.1 Deinococcus frigens DSM 12807
TTCGGTCTGTTCAGACCAAAACGCTGGCCTCATTGCGGTTGCGCGTCGTCCTGGCCGTCATTGCCCACAATCTCACCAAGCCCTAAACGGGGTTATTTTCCTTGAATATGTCCTCGCTCATCACAGCGTTTTCAAGCGTAAATTTGATGGCTGTCGGGCTGATGGCGTTAATGACAAGGACGCCGCTAATACTGGTCCAGTCGGTTGACTGTCGATCTCCGCTTCGATATGTCTCGCCGTAAATTACAGTCGCACCATCGGGCGGTGTGTCGGCCAGGAAAAACTTTGCCGTGTTGTAAAGCGGAAGGCGGTCACCGACCTTGAAGGTGCCCGTCTTGTTGCGGAAGAAAAAGCCCAGCGTACGATCCGAAACGCGGCCAGACGCGTACGTTTCGTAGACGACGGCCAGGCCGCCGCTGACTCCAGTGCTGTCGGGATTTTCAAATGTTCCGCCCACCGCGCCGTTCGCACCCGTCAGGGGAGCCAGACTGGCAGTGGGTGATCCTGACGCCTTGAACGTGAAGCTGGCTGTATTCGCCGTATTGCCTGGCAGCGGTTTGACAGGCGGTGGCTTGACGGGGGTGGTGTCCTCGGGCGGAGGGTTCTTAACCGGTGGCGTGTCAGGGCCACCCCCACAGGCGGACAGAAGTGTGGCGCTGAGCAACAACAGGGCAGGCAGGCGGTATTTCATCAGGAGACTCCTCTGGAGCAGTTCGTCAGACAAAAGTACGCGTCTGGGAGAGGGGCGAAGGGGGTAGGCCGTCATCCTCGCCGTCCGGGATGATGAAAAAAAAGGTCACTTTTCAATTCAGCGCGAGCATGAATGTTGGTTAAGCTTTTGCAGGTGCCGCCGCTGGGCACGGCCCAGCGGCAGCACCTGCGGCTCTGCCGTGCGGGCTGGCGTCGGTGGCTCCGGCATGCAAGGACTGCCGCAGCCGGAACTACTGCGGCAGGCTCCACGGTGCTGTGTCAGGGGTGCAGGGGGCTGGTCTCCATTCTCAGCAGGTCTGGCCCCACCTGCCCCAGATTCTGCTTGCCGCTCAGGGCCAGGGCCAGCCGCACTTCCTCGCGCAGCAGCTCCAGCACGCGGCGCACGCCGTCCTCGCCCCCAGCAGCCAGGCCCCACAGCGCGGGGCGGCCCAGAAACACCGCCCGTGCGCCCAAGGCCACGGCCTTGATCACGTCCGTACCGCGCGAGATGCCGCCGTCCAGGTAGATCTCGGCGCGGCCCGCCACCGCGTCGGCAATCTCGGGCAACGCGCCGATGGCGCTGATGGCCGTGTCCAGTTGCCGCCCCCCGTGGTTGCTGACCCACACGTGGCAACCGTGCTGCACGGCCAGTTCGGCGTCCTCGGCGGTCAGAATGCCCTTTAAGATGATGGGCAGCTCCGTCTGGGCGCGCAGCCAGTCCAGGTCGTTCCAGGTAAAGGACTTGTCCACCAGATTTTGAAAGTAATTGGTCAGTTGCGAGCCGGTGTCGGTTTCCACCCCGGCCAGCGTCTCACGGGAGGCGACGTTGGGGGCGCTCAGGTGCGGGGGCAGGGCAAAGCGGTGGCGCTCGTTGGCCTCGCGGCGGCCCAGGTACGGTGCGTCCACGGTAAAGACCAGCGCGCGTGCCCCGCTGTCCCCGGCCCGCGCGATGATCTCGCGGCTCAGTTCGCGGTCACCCAGCAGATACAGTTGAAACCAGAACCGCCCGGCGGCGGCCTGCCCCACATCGGCAATCGGCGTGTTGGAAAAGGTGCTGAGGGTCATCACGCTACCCAGCCCGGCGGCGGCCCGCGCGGTGGCCAGTTCGGCGTCCGGGTGCGCCAGCCCATGAAAGGCGCTGGGGGCGACGCCCACCGGGAAGCCCAGCGGCAGGCCCAGCACGCTGGTAGAGGTGTCCACCCTGGAGACGTCCACCAGCATGCGCGGGCGCAGGCGAATGCGCGCGAAGTCCTCGCGGTTGGCGCGCAGGGTGTGGCCGTCGTTCGCACCGCTGACGTAGTAATCGAGTGCGTTCTGGTCCAGCCGGGCGCGGCCCAGCGTCTCGATCTCGGCCAGATTGACGGCCTGCTGGAGTGCTTCCAGATGGACCTCGGTGGATGCAGTCGTGTTCATGAGACAGGGTAGCAAGTGCGGTCAGGCGGGCGTGTGTGGGGCAGGACAAAGCGCGCGGCTCTCCTTCCTCCGTAACTCCTCTGACAGCCCGTCGTATCCATTCGCGCCATGCTGACCCCATGTTCCGTTCCCGTCCAAAACCCGAAAAGCCCCGCGCCGGACCGGACGGTGTTCTCCAGGAGAGTGTCTGGGACTACCCGCGCCCGCCCCGGCTGGAGCGCACGCACAGGCGCATTGAAATCTGGCTGGGCGGCGAGAAGATTGCCGACACCACCGCCGCCTACCGTGTTTTGGAAACCAGCCACCCGCCCGGCTACTACCTGCCCCCCGAAGCCTTTTCGCCGGGCGTATTGAGCCGCGCCCAGGGCAGCAGCATGTGCGAATTCAAGGGTGCGGCGACGTACTGGACGCTGTCGGCGGGGGGCAAGGCGGCGCAGGCGGCAGGCTGGAGCTATGAATCTCCAACGCCTGCTTTCCGGGACATCGCCGGATATATCGCCCTCTACCCGGGCCAGATGGACGAGTGCCGGGTGGACGGCGAAATCGTCATTCCGCAGCCGGGCACCTTCTACGGCGGCTGGATCACTTCAGATGTGGCCGGACCGTTCAAGGGCGCGGCGGGGACGATGGGCTGGTAGATTCGGGCCAGTGCTGCACCCCCAGATTCTTTCCCTGTGCCGCGCCTTTGCTGAGGCGGGCGTCAAAGTCTGGCTGATTGGCGGGCAGGCGGTAGAGCTGCTGTGTGGCGGCAACGTGCGCGAACATGATGACATTGATTTTCTGGTGCGTGAGGCCGATGGAGTGCGGGCCACCGATGTTTTGCGCGGTATTGGCTTCTTCAAGGTCCACGGCTCCCTGGAAGAAGGCAATGTCTTTTTCTATCGGGATGGCCTGCTGGTGGACCTCGTTCCCATCCACGACGAACTTAACCCGCCCCGAACTGTCGGCAGGCTGGACGAAATCGCGTGGCCCGCCGACTTCCTGGCCCCCTTTGACGCCGACCTTGATGACCTGGCCATCCTCACCCTGACGCCTGCCAGCCACCGCGCCATGAAGGGGATCGTGGCCGCGTTCTACGGCGCAGAAATGAGGGACAAAGACTGCCTGGACCTGTCCGCCCTTGCTACCCTGGCCCCATGACCGACGCTCCGATCCGCACCCGCCTCAATGCCCTGGTCCCGGCGCTGCGCCATTTTCACTCGGCGCTGCTGGACTTCGCCAGGGGCGAATACGAGTTCCTGCACGGCCCGGTGGGCAGTCCTTTTGAGCTGTACTCGCTGGTCATGAACAACCCGGATTTTCAGTGGCTGCGCCCGCTGTCGGGCCTGATGGCGACGCTGGACGAGGTGCTGGACGCCAAGGACAAAACGCTGACCGAGCAGAACCTGACCGACGTGCGCGGCGCTCTGGGCCTGCTGTTCTCGGACAGTGACACCCGCTTTGCCGACTTCCGCGCTGGATATACCCGCGCGAAGAGTGACAACCGCGTGTGCGAGACGGAAACCGAATGGCGTGAGGTCCTGAACAGCCTGGAAGCCTGAATGAAGTTGGTGGTAGGACTCGGAAATCCCGGCTTGAAATATGCCCAGACCCGCCACAACGTCGGCTGGCTGGTGGTGGACGAGGTGGCCCGCCGCGCCGGGGCAAGCTGGCTAAAGGAGAAAAATGCGGAGGTCTGCGAGGTCCGCCTCGGTCCCGCTCCCGGCGAAAAGGTGCTGCTGGTCAAGCCGCAGACGTTCATGAATGCATCGGGCAAGGCGGTGCTGCCGCTGTTCGCCTTCTACAAGCTAGAGCTGGGCGACTTGCTGGCCGTTCAGGACGATCTGGACAGTCCATTCGGCCTCCTGAAGTTTCGGCTGGATGGGCGGCATGGTGGACAGAACGGCGTGCGCGACATGATCCGCCTGCTGGGTTCGGAGGCGTTCGCACGACTCAAAATTGGAATTTCACGCCCCCCTGCTGGCCGTGATCCGGCAGACTGGGTGCTGAGCAAATGGCATCCGGACGAGGCCGCGACGCTGGCCGAACTGGTGCGTCTGGGCGCGAATGCGGTGGAAGCCTGGGCGGCACAGGGGCTGGCCGAAGCGCAGGGGCAATTCAACGGCACGGATCTTCGCCCCAAACCTCCGGCCCCGCCCGTTCCCAAACCCGCAGCTCCTGAAAAAGATGAGGCGGAGGTTGAGCCGCCCAAGCCCGTGCAAGGCGTACCCTGAGCAAATGGCAAAATCCAAGATGGCTCCCGCTCCCGAAGCGGATTTAAGATTAGATGTATTGATGCACCTGTCCAACCTCCCCGGCGTTCCCGGCCAGGAGGACGCCGTGCGCGACTTCGTGCTGGTCGAGCTGGATGGGCTAACCGACGACGTGCGCGTGGACGCGCTGGGCAACGTGATCGCCACCCGCAGCGGTAGCGGCGGCAAGAAAGCCAAGCGCGAGCGCGTGATGGTCAGCGCCCACATGGACGAGATTGGCTTTCTGGTGCGCTTCATCGACGAGCGCGGTTTTCTGCGGGTGCAGGCGCTGGGCGGCTTCGACACCCGCAACCTGTTCGCGAGGGACGTGACCGTGCATGCGCGGGGCGGGGCGCTGCCCGGCATCATGACGCCGGGTGGCAAGCCCATTCACATCTCGTCCGCCGAGGAGCGCAAGAAGATTCCCGAGGTCAAGGAGTTCTTCATTGATCTGGGACTGGACGCCGAGGAAGTCAAACGCCGCGTGCGCGTGGGCGACATGGTCACGCTGGACCACACAGCCCGCCGCGTCGGCTCGCTGGTCTGCGGCAAGGCGATGGATGACCGTGCCTCGGTATTCATGCTGCTGGAAGTCCTGCGCCACTTCCGCAAGACGCCGCCGAAGCATGACCTGATCGCCGTTTTCAGCGTGCAGGAAGAAGTGGGTTTGCGTGGGGCGATAACAGCCGCTTATGGCGTGGAACCCACCGTCGGCATCGGCCTGGACGTGACATTGGCGGTGGACACCCCCGGCGTCAGCCCCGACGAGGCCGTCACGCGCATGGGCGAGGGCATCGGCATCAAGGTCTTCGATTCCAGCATGATCTCCACCCGCAGCCTGGTGGACGAGTTCTACGATCTGGCCGAGAGCCGGGGCATCCACGCGCAGATGGAAGTGCTGGCGGCGGGCGGCACCGACGGCGCGGCCATCCAGCGCAGCCGCGCGGGCGTGCCGACGCTCACTCTTAGCCTGCCCACCCGCTACATCCATAGCGTCGTGGAGTCCGTGCATGTGGACGATTTGCGGTCCGGGGTGGATTTGCTGGTGGCGTATCTGGAGTGAGGGCAGGCACAACGCATTGTGAGTTTATATAGAGTTTTATGAGCCTGCGTATTCTAATATACAATGAGCGATCATAGATAGCTGTGTCTACTGCTTTGAATATACCCAAGCGCATTCGCCTGCGCTCCCGAAGCAATATTCTGGCAAGTTAGTTTTCTTGAATGAACTTGGTGATTCGGTTTTGTCAAAGTTTAAGGTGGTGCGATGAGCAGAAATAATTCCAAAGCATTTGTTATAAACAACTGCTTAAATACCTCAATAATAGGGTGCAGAGCTACAGGGTTTAACACTGGTTTTGAATTTATTAATTGCCGTCATACAAGAGTTGACAAGACGGAATCAATTGGGACCCGAAACCCCAGGAATCTTGATCAAGCTACGGATTATATTTCTAAAATTCTGGAGTCTGATATGGAAAGTGAAAAACTATCTAAGGGATTTGTCGTTAAAGATAGTTTCGATACTACTTTGAAAAATACTACATCGATTGGTCATGATATTGGTTATGAGATTGACAATAGTGATTCGACATTATTGGATGGCGCTGTAACTGTGAGTAGAGAGGTCTACAAAAGTATTCACGAAATAGATTTCATAATATCATTTGTAAGGGGCAGCCGAGATGTAGAGGTTAAGCTTTTTCAACAAACTCTTGAATCCGCTAAGGCTGAGTTGATGAGTCCTACTCCTCACAAAGGAATGCTCCTCGCTTTTTTTGGTTATATATCCGGCATTGTTTCTTCCGCTGCTTCCGATGCAATTAGCAGCAAATTAAACGAACTATCTCCTGAAATCTTGGAAAGGTTGCATGAACTCTACCATGCGGTGAAAATAGTCGTCAGCCAATTCTAATTTAGAGGCTACTATGATCTAACATATTTTGTGATTGACAGTTTTATCCATCATGAAGTATGGAGTTGCTAAAGATAAATTTAGAAAATGAATGGCATATCTTAATTTCAGAATATGCCATTCATTTTTTCCTACTTATTCATGATGTGAATGGCCTGCTTATGCACGGCTTCCGCCGCTTCCAGCACGGCCTCGCCCAGGGTGGGGTGGGCGTGAATGGTCAGGGCGATGTCGCTGGCGGTGGCGGCCATTTCCAGCGCCAGGCCCGCCTCGCCTAGCAGGTCGGAGGCGTGCGGACCCACGATATGCACGCCCAGCAGCAGGTCGGTGTCCTTTTCCACCACCATTTTCACGAAGCCGTCGGTGGCTTGCAGGGTCATGGCGCGGCCAGAGGCGCTGAGGGGGAAGATGCCGGTCCTGACCTCGTAGCCCTTTTCCCTGGCTTCGGCCTCGGTCAGTCCCACCCAGGCCAGTTCGGGGCTGGTGTAGACCACGCCGGGAATCGCCACGGCGTCCTGCTCAGCGGGTTTGCCTGCAATCACCTCGGCGGCCACCAGACCCTCTTTCATGGCCTTGTGCGCCAGCATGGGGTTTCCGGCCACGTCGCCGATACTGTAGATGTGCGGCACGTTGCTGTGCTGGCGGGTGTCGGCGGGGATGAAGCCGCGCTCGGTGACGTTCACGCCCGCCGCCGCCGCGTTCAGGCCATCGGTGCGCGGGCGACGGCCCACGGCCACCAGCACGCGGTCAAAGACCTCAACTGTCTTCTCGCCGGTCTTGACGTTTTCCAGCTCCACATGCACGCCGTCGCCCTTTTTCTCGGCCTTGTTCGCCTTGGTCTCGGTGGCAATGTTGATGCCCTGCTTTTTCATGATCTTGCCGAATTCCTTGACCGCGTCGGCGTCGGCACCGGGGATGATGTTGGGAAGGAACTCGATGACTTTGACCTCGCTGCCCATGTTGTTGTAGATGTGCGAGAACTCGAAGCCGATCACGCCGCCGCCCACGCACAGCATCCGCGCGGGAACGGGGTCAGGCATGACCAGCGCGCCGGTGCTGTCCACGATCACGTCCTGATCCACCTCTAACCCCGGCAGCTTGGCGGGTTCGGAGCCGGTGGCAATGATGAAGTTGGAGGCGGTGTAGGTCTTGTCGCCCACCTTGACGGTGTGGGGGTCCACGAAGCTGGCCTCGCCGATCAGGTGCGTGACCTTGTTGGCCTTGAACAGCGCGCCCACGCCGCCGGTCAGCTTCTTGACGATGCCGTCTTTCCAGCCGTTGAGCTTGGCGATGTCCATCTTCTGCTCGCCGAAGGTCAGGCCGAAGTCGGCGGCGTGGCGGGCGGCGGCGATCTGCTCACCCGCGTGGAGCATGGCCTTGGTGGGAATGCAGCCCACGTTCAGGCACACGCCGCCCAGGGAATCGCGCTCGACACAGGCGACGTTCAGGCCCAGTTGCGCGGCGCGGATGGCGGCGTGGTAGCCGCCGGGGCCAGCGCCGATTACCAGTACGTCAAAATCCATTGGCTTGGTCATGCGGGCAGTCTAACGCCCGTTTGGGTGGGCGTCAGTAACCTGCTGGGATAGCTGGACGCGCACGATTGACAAGACGGAATGGTGGGTTGAGGCGGGGCCGTTTGTGCGACTACAGCGTCGTTCGGTTCGTGCTGCGCGGGTCATCCAGAATCTGAGCGTTGTACCTGAGATCGGTGTCGATACTGGCCCGCCAGGGCCGCGCGTACCGGAGTGCGATGTCCAGTTCCGGTGCATCCCGATCTAGCGTATTGACCGTCACGCCCCGCGCGGCGCTGACCTGCCCCAGACATTCTCCATGCGGGCCGATCAGTCCAGACCTCATCAGGTGATCTGTTTCGGTGGGCGTGGACAGGCTGACCCAGAAGTTGTGAATAGCGGCGTAGGCCCGCGCCTTGATCACGAAGATGGTGTCCACCGGATAAGCCGAGAGCAGTACACAATCGACGCCCAGCCGCCCGTATTCGATGAACAGCGCCGGGAAGTTGATCTCCACACAGATGGCGCAGCCGAAGCGGAAGCCGTCCACCTCAAAAGTAATGGCCGCCGTGCCAGGCGTGTAAAAGTGTGCGACCTCGGTGTGGGAGGGAATGCGCTTGTCGTAACGCGTCACCAGCTCGCCGCCGTCAGAAATGACGTACAGGCTGTTGTGCGGCCAGCGGGGCGGGGTCAGCGGATGGGCCGAACCCAGCACCACCCACAGCCGCAGCTCTGCCGCCAGCGCCATCACCGCTTCCAGTTCGGCCCGCACGACAGAGAAATCCACCTCGGCCCAGTCCTGAATGGGATTCTTGGCGTAGCCGGAGAGCATTCCTTCGGGAAAGTGAATCAGTCGCGCGCCCTGTGCCGCCGCCTCACGCATGGCCGCCCGCACACTTTCCCCGTTCTGGCGGGCATTCCCCGTGATGGGCAGTTGGGCGGCAGCGATACGGAACGGACTTGGGGAAGGTAGAGCGGTCACGCGGCGAGTCTAGCCAGTTTGGGGAAGCTGCTAGATCAATCCACCGCCACATCCAAGCGTTGAACGCCGCGCAGTACCGGGTTGGGCTTGAAAGGTGGATTGGTCTCCGTGACCCGCAGCCTGGGGAAACGAGTGGCGATGGCCGCGAAAGTCTCGGTGATTTCCAGCCGCGCCAGGCTGGCCCCCAGGCAGTAGTGCGGCCCGGCGGCGAAGGCCAGATGGCGGTTGCTGTTTGGGCGTTCCCAGTCGATGCGGTCAGGATCGGCAAACACCTGCGGGTCACGGTTGGCGGCCCCCAGCACCAGTTGGGCGAGGTTGCCGCCGGGCAGCCTTCTCTCGCCCACGCTCACGTCCGCGCTCAGCGTGCGGCCATCGAACTGCACCGGGGAAACCACACGCAGCAGTTCGTCGGCCACGTTGGGGCGGTGGGGGTTTTCCACCAGGGCAGCCCAGGCGTCCGGCTGGCGCGACAGTTCCAGCAGGCCGCCGGGAATCAGGTTGCTGGTGGTTTCGTGCCCGGCGGCCAGCAGCAGCACCGCGTTCGACAGCAGCTCGTCGCCGCTCAGGCATTCGCCCCCGTCCTGGGCGGCGCTCATGGCACTCAGCAGGCCCGGCTGCGGGTGGGCACGCAGTTCATCGGCCAGATCCTGGAAGAAGGCACGCATCTCGCGGGCGTCGGCGTCGATGCGGGCCATCAGTTCGGGAGACTGGTTCATGCCCCCCAGCAGATCGGCCACGCTCTGCGTCCAGCCCACGAAACGGGCCTCGTCGTCGCCGCTCAGGCCCAGCATGCCCATGATCACGCGGGCGGGCAGTGGGTTGGATAAATCGGCCACGATATCGCCCCCGCCTCGCGCGGCCATGCCGTCCAGCAGGCTATCCAGCAGTGAGCGCACCAGTTCGCGCTGCTCCTCGACGACTCTGGGGGTAAAGGCCGCGCTGACCAGCCCGCGCAGCCGCTGGTGCGACAGGCCATTGTGGAACAGCATCATGGATTGCAGCAGGCGCACACCTTCAGACGCCTCGCCGTTCATGCCCTGAATACCGTTGCCGCTGATGGCATGGGGCGAACGCAGCACTGCCGAACAGGCCGCGTGTCCGGTCAGGAAGAGCGCACGCCAGTCGGGGAACTGCGCTTCCAGCACGCCGTTCTCGCTCAGCGCCCGCACCCGCTCGTAGGCGGGATAGGGATTCGCCAGCGCCTGCGGTTCCCACAGCGCGTTGATGGCACTGCCGATAGCAGCGGCGCGGGCCTCGTTCATGGGCTCGGAAATGCTGGGCTGGGAAGAGGTCATGCTCTAGCCTGCACCGTTCTCTACTTGACGCTCAAGCTGCCCTGTCGAGTAGGCTGTCCCATGCCCCAATCCTGGCAGCAGGTCACCAACCCGGACGCCGTGAAGGTCTTCCTGTCTGGCCGTGATTTGCCTGTGCTGGGCGCATTGATGGGAGGAGAATGGGCCATTGCGCCGCTGGCCGCGTCCCTGCACCTGCCGCTGAACGCCACGCATCACCGCGTCCGCCGTCTGCTGCGGCTGGGGCTGGCGCGCGAAACCCGGCAGGAAGCACGCCGGGGCCGCCCGATCCGGCATTACCGGGCCAGTTCGCAGGCGTATCTGGTGCCGTACCACGCCACGCCGCTGGGTTCCCTGGAGGAACTCGTCGGCGTGTACGAACAGGATTTCACGGCCCGCTTTCTGCATGCCGTGGTGCAGGCCGCCACACCTCTGGTCAGCGATGAGCGCGACATCGGCCTGCGCGTCTTTCTGGATGGGGGAGAGGTGTCCTTCGACGTGACGCCCACCGCCGGGGCCTTCCAATATGCGGACCTGCTGCGCCCGGATCGCCCGGCCCTGCTGCTGAACTGGGGAACGCTGCATCTGGACCCAGCGGACGCAAAAGCCCTCCAGCGCGAGCTGAGCGAGCTGCACGCCCGCTACGCCGCCCTGCACGGCCCCGAGCGCTACCTGCTGCGTCTTGGTCTGACGCCCGATGTGCCGGGGGACGATACGGGAGGCTAAGCCTCTAAAAAGTCGGTTACCACGCGGTTGAGGACCCACCAGCCCGCAGGTGTGGCCCGCAACCATGTTCCGTCCAATTCCAGCCAGCCGCGCTCCACGTTGGTGGCGATGGCCCCGGCGTGACGCGCCCGCACGTCCAGCCCACTGCGCTGTGACACGTCAGCCAGATCGACGCCTGTCCGCAGCCGCAGCCCCATGAATAGCGCGTCGGTGACGTACTCCTCGGCGTCGATGGCCTCCGCCTCGCCGGGTTCGCCCGTCAGCCAGGTGTGCAGGTGGGGATTGGTTCGTCTCGAAGTCAATGCTGCCTCACTGACTGACGCTGCTGGGTAATGGCCCGCCGCACCCGGCCCCAGGCCCAGGTACGTGCGGTTGTTCCAGTACGCCAGGTTGTGGCGCGATTCCTGACCGGGCCGCGCGTAGTTGCTGATTTCGTAGCGGGCGAAGCCGTGGGCGGTCAGCAGTTGCTCGGTGCGCTCGAAGCCCGCGCGCTCGTCGTCCTCCTGCACGGTCACGCCGCGCCGGGCGAACTCGGTGCCGGGTTCGATGGTCAGGGTGTAGGCGCTGATGTGGTCCACGCCCAGCCCCACCAGACCGTGGATATCGCCCTCCAGCGGCTGCCCCGGCACGGCGGTGATCAGATCGCCGGACACCCGGAAGCCCGCGCCGATCAGGGTGCTGACCGCTTCCCGCGCCCCAGCCGCGTCGTGCTGGCGGCCCAGAAACTTCAGCGTGGCGTCGTCCAGACTCTGCACGCCCACGCTGGCGCGGTCAAAACCTAGCGACTTCCACAGCGCCGCCCGCGCCGGACTGACCGTGCCGGGGTTGATCTCCAGCGTGTTTTCCCCCGCGCCCCAGCCCAGGTGACGGCGAATGCTGCCCACCAGCGCTTCTAACTCGGCGTCTCGCAGAAAGCTGGGGGTGCCGCCGCCCAGATACACGGTGTCCAGCTCAACCGTGTATTGCGAGGCCAGCCACGCCGCCTCCCGCTCCAGCCGTTCCAGATACGCCTCCACCTGTCCGCTCTTGCGCGTCAGCACATGGAAATCGCAGTACGGGCAGATGCTGGGGCAAAAGGGAACGTGAACATAGAGGTGACGCACCGTCTGGTCAAGGACAGGTGCATTCAAGACGGGCATGGCAGGGACGAGAAGACTCACTGAATGGAGTCTATGCGTGGGCGTGGGTCCGGCACCGTGAGGCTTGGCTCACCGCCCGTGCGGCGTAACGTCCATCCACCCTTCCAGCGCTTTCTGAAGTGCCCCCGCCGTGGTCACGATCACCGGCACGTCCAGCCAGGTGACTGCTGAAGCTGACGCGCTCTGGCCCTTGCGTTTGCCGGTCTTCAGTGCGGTGGGGGCGGCCCAGGCCGGGAAGGTGCCGCCCTCGGCGTATTCCACGCCACCAGCGTCGGAGATCAGGGATTCAGCCACCGTTACTTCCGGCCCGGCAGCCAGCACCTGCTTTCCGATGACCAGCACCCCGCGCGGACGGACTTCGCGCACGGCGGCCAGCAATGGGGTCAGGCCGTCGTGGACGATCAATTCCACGGTTCCCTTGCCGTCCACGGCGTTTAGCGCGGCAGGCAGGTCTGCGGCCAGTTCGGGCGGCGCGGCCACCAGCCACGGGTGGCCCCCGGCGCGGCCCTCAAAACTGGCGTGGGCGCTGCCGTAAATGTCGGTCCAGGTGCGGGTGTGCTGCATGGGGTTCAGAATAGGCGGATTATTCGCTGCCTTCTCCTTCCTCGCCCAGCGCCACCGCCCGCGCGTCGTCGCTGATCCAGTCGCTCCACGATCCGGCGTACAGGCGATTTGCAGGCCCCAGCGGGACGCCCGCCAGCTCGCGCGCCAGCAGGTTGGGCGCAGCGCTGACGCCGCTTCCACAGTAGGTGATGGTGGAGGCATTTCCTGCGTCCAGCCGCGCGGCCTGCAACTCGCCGTCGCGCCAGCGACCTGCGCCGTCCAGAGCGCCGCTCCAGTCGCGGTTGACGGCCCCCGGAATATGCCCGGCCTTCGCGTCTATCGGCTCGGTCTCGCCCCGGTAGCGGGCAGGGGCGCGCGAGTCAATCAGCAGGATTTCGGGGCTGCGGTTCTCTACATCTTGCGCAGCTGCCACCAGGCCGGGCTGCACGTCCGGCGTAAAGGTGACGGGCGCGTGGGCTGCTTCCGCCGCGTCCACCACGCCACCTGCCGCCAGATATGCGGGCCAGCCGCCGTCCAGCACGCAGACCTGCGTGTGGCCCAGCCAGCGCAGCAGCCACCACGCGCGGGCGGCGTAAAAGCCCTGTCCGGTGCCGGGATCGTCGTAGGCCACCACCACGCTGCTCTGGCCGATGCCTGCGCCTCCCAGCCACCCCGCCAGCGCCGCCGGATCGGGCAGCGGGTGACGCCCGCCCGCGCCGTCCTCGCGCACGGGGCCGCTCAAATCGGTTTCCAGATCGGCGTAGATGGCCCCCGGAACGTGGCTTTCCAGGTAGGCGATGCGGCCCACCAGCGGATCGCTCAGGGCGTAGCGGCAGTCCAGCACGCGCACGTTGGCGTCATGCAGATGATCTACCAGCCACTCGGCGGACTTCAATGGAGAGGAAAGATTGGTCATGGGGGCAGGCTACACTGTCCTCTCAAAAGAGGTCAAAACGAAAAATCCGCCCTTCGCGGACGGTGATAGGTCAACTCTACCGTGGAATGCAGAGTATGTCAAATCCATTCACTGCATCTGAGAATACCGTCCTGGACAGCGTTTTCAAATTTCGGTGGCGGACGCCAGTGCATAAAGGCTCTTGCGCGCCCAGCCCGCCAGGCGGTGGGGCAGGGGAGGACAGCAACCATGCCGAATACCGTGGAGGCGGGCGACATCATGGCGGGTGGGCAGAATTTTGATCTGCGGGTCAGGTCCGACGTGATCGGTGGGCGCGATCTGGAATACCGCCCAGGTTTGCCACTGCCGCCGCCGGAGGTGATGAACACGGCGCTGGGGCCGGGGACGCGCGCCAGTCAGTCCCTATATGCTCCACGCGTTGGCCCTCGCCGAAGACCGCCTGGCCTGATCTGGAAGACAGGGCGTCCCGCTCAGGGTCCGCGCGGCTGTCGCTGGGAGCCTTTTACCGGGTGAACCCGCACGGTATTGACGCTATGCAGCCCGCCATTGCCGAGCCAAGCGCAGTGACGGCGGCTGCATGTCATTGACCGCCGCCATGCTGAGCAATCCGCCGATTAAATTGAAGTCTCCAGACGTTCGTCCAGTAGTCGGGCTACTGATGCTGCCGCCTCTTTTCCTGGCCTCCTCGCAAGCATCCGAACGGGTGTTCGCCGCGCCGCGCCGCCCCCGCCCGTGCCAGAGACTTCGGAACTCGATCAGGGGGCCAGGCCGTCACTGACCGCATCACGCGTGACGGCTGGCAGGTAGTAGAGGATAGGGCCAGGTCTCAAGGCAGGAGAAAGACTGCCGGGCGGCGCAAATAGTGGAAATGGTCTATGTGCTTTTCGCCGACGGCTGCTAGACTGCCGCTATCGGTGAAAGCCGATCAACATCTGGGGGTGACCCGGTTTCGACAGGGGAACTGAAGGCGCTGTTGCGTGTCGAGGATTCCGTTGGCCTCGTTAAAAAACGGAAAAGCCATTAACTGGCAACCAGAACGAATTTGCTTTCGCTGCATAAGTGAAGCCAGTGACCGCGAAGCCCCGCCTTTGGCGTCGCGCGAGCTGAAACAAAAGAAGGCTAGTCCGGGCGATGTTCTGTAGTCCAGGGCGAAACTAAACAGAAATAAGGAAAGGGGAAACCCGCCCACTGGTGGCCCCTGACCCGACAATCAAACAGTGGGATACACACGTAGACGCACGCTGGACGGACTTTTGGACGGCGGTTCGACTCCGCCCACCTCCACCACACTGAGCAGCACCACAGAAATGACCCCGTCACCCCGGTGGGGTTTTTCTCTATATTGAATGCGCCAGCATAGGCGTGGGCCGGGATGGCGGAAGGGTAGACGCATTCGACTTAAAATCGAACGGGAAACCGTGCGGGTTCAAGTCCCGCTCTCGGCACCAGATAAAGACGGACCTCGCTTGACGCGGGGTTTTCTTATGGCTGCCGCGCCCGTCTGATATCGCCGCCTGCCACTCAACGCGTTGTTGCTCTTTCCCCATCCACCCGCGTCCGCAGCCATTCCAGCGCCGCCTCGCCAGAGTTGAGGACCGAGATATGGCCGTCCTCCGGGCAGCGCCATAACTCTGCTGTGGGGCAATGGGCCAGCAGCCATTCGCTGTGCGGGCTGGGAACCACGCGGTCCTGCATGCCGTGTAACAACAGAATGGGCGCGTTAATTTGCGACGGTTGAAAGCCCCACGGCGCGACATACGCCAGATCATCGGCGATCATTCCGCCGGGGCCGTGGGCCATCGCCGGTCCCACCACGCTGCTGAGCCACTTCCACGGGCCGGAGAGGGCGGCGTAATCGGCGGGCGTGAAGGTTGCGGGGTCAAATTCGGGGTCTGTCGCCTCGTAAGCCTCTTTTGCGGTGCGTCCCTCGGCAGCCGCCCGCAACGACGCCGCGCCCGAAGGATTCATGCCGCCGAAATAGTCCAATCCCTCCGCCCCGTACGGAGCCAGTCCCGCCCCGCTGACCACGCCCAGCACCCGCTCTGGCAGCAGCGCGGCACAGGCCAGGGCGTGCGGCCCTCCGCCCGAATGTCCCATGACTGCAAATTCCCGTATGCCCAGCGCGTCGGCGATCTGTTCCACGTCACTCGCCGCTGCGGCCACATCCCGGCCCGGCAGCGGAGAGGAGCCGCCGTAGCCGGGGCGGTCATTCGACACCCAGCGGATATTCAGCCTTCTCGCCACCTCAAACAGCGGCAGGGGCGGCGCACCGATATTCGGCGTGCCGTGGTGCCAGAACACCGTTAGCGGGTGGGTCAATCCCTCCTCGCCCGTGTCGTAGATGTGGAGGGTACGGCCATCTTTGAGGGTCAGATCGGTCTCGGTCATGGGTAAGTCTCCTTCGGTGTGGGGCTATTTTAGCATTGAGATTCTGCTACAGAAGAAGTCGGTCTGAATCCTTCTCTTTCGTCCCGCGCCCCGGCGCTATCCTTTCCCCCATGTCTCAAGCGGCCCGTTCCTCAACAGCCCAGACCTACGCAGTGGTGATCGGTCTGGAGGTTCACCTGCAACTGCGGACGCGCAGCAAGATTTTCAGCGACTGTCCCGCCGACTACCACGGCGCGGACCCAAATACGTTTACCGATCCCCTGACGCTGGGCCTGCCCGGCACGCTGCCCACCCTCAACCGCGAGGCCGTGGAACTGGGCATCATGTTCGGCCTGGGCCTCAACTGCGACGTATCGGGCTTCACGCAGTTTCACCGCAAGAATTACTTTTATCCCGACGCGCCCAAGAACTTTCAACTGTCGCAATATGACCGCCCCATTGCGCGCGACGGCCACCTGGACATCGCCGGAACCCGCATTCGCATCAAGCGCGCCCACCTGGAGGACGACGCGGGAAAGCTGATGCACCCGGCCTACGCGCCCTACAGCCTGCTGGACCTCAACCGCGCCGGTTCGCCGCTGATTGAGATGGTCACCGAGGCCGATATCACCAACGCCGAACAGGCCCGCGCCTTTCTGGAAACCGTGCAGGCCATCGCGCAGGCGCTGGGGGTCAGCGACGCCACGCCCGAGGAGGGCAAGATGCGCTGCGACGTGAACCTCAGCATTCACCGGCCCGGCGAGCCGTGGGGAACCAAGTGCGAGGTCAAGAACCTCAACTCGTTTCGCAGCGTCGAGCGCGCTATTCAGTACGAAACGGCGCGGCAGGCGCGCGTGCTGGACGGCGGCGGGCGCATCACGCAGGACACGCTGGGCTGGGACGAGGGCGGCGGCAAGACCTTTTTGATGCGGACCAAGGAGGGCGAGGCCGATTACCGCTACTTCCCCGAGCCGGACCTGCCCCCGCTGGACATTACCCCCGAATGGATCGAGCGGGTGCGGGCGCGGATGCCCGAACTGCCCGCGCAGAAGCTGGAACGCTACCTGGCGGCAGGGGTACGCGAAAGTGATGCAGAAATGCTAAGCCTGAACGTGGAGCAATCCCGCTTCTACGACGAGGCGCTGAAGGCCGGTGCAGAGGCCCAACCCCTAGATGCACAGAAACTCGCCAACTGGCTCCTGACCGATGTGGCAGGGGCACTGGCGTCTTCCGAACAGAGCCTGAGACAGTCCTCGCTGCAACCCGCCCACCTGGCCTCGCTGGTGCGGCTGATCGACGCTGGGACCATCAGTGGCAAGATCGCCAAGGAACTGCTACCGGAGGTGCTGGCGGGCCACGATCCTGCCAGGCTGGTGCAGGAGCGCGGCCTGAGCGTGGTCACTGACACCGACGCCATCGACGCGGCCATCGACGCCGCCATGAGCAATGATCCGGCCACGGTAGAAAAGGTGCGCGGCGGCAATGCCAAGGCCATCAACGCGCTGTTCGGCCCGGTCATGAAGGCGATGGGCGGCCAGGCCAAACCGGAAGTGGTGCGCGAACGCTTGACGCACAAGCTGGGGTTGTGAGGCCGGGAGTTTTGAGGCCGGGCGCTTTGAGGACAGTGCTGTGAACCTGATCCCCAGCCTGCCGCTCTCGCGCTGGCGGGCGCTGGCGCTGGGCTTCCTGTGGGCCGAGGTGGTGGCGGTCCTCGGCACGGTGGCCTTTGTGCTGCTGCGGGGCCAGCCGGGGCCGCAGGACTGGATCAATGCCTTTGACGCCTTGCTGGCCGCGCTGGTGCTGACGTGGTGGACGCGGGTCTTCACGCGCCTGAGCGCCGGGCAGGCCACCCCGCCAGAGGACCGCACGCTGCGGGCGCTGACGGTGGCCTTTCCCTGGCTGACCTCATTCCGGGCGGCACTGTGGGGCGTGACCCTGCTGGCCCTGCTGACCGGAGCGGCCTCGGAAGCCAATACCCTGGCTCTGACCGCCTTGATGACCGTATGGGGCGCGGCGATTCTGGCCAGCAATGCGGTCAACGGCTGTCTGGTGCGGCTGGCCCCCGAGCCGGAAGATCCAGCCAACCGCAAACGCCTGATGGACTGGCTGAACCTCTCGGCGGCGTTGGCGCTGGGCATGGCGGTCTTCAACGCGGTGCCGATCGTGGGCTTTTCCGGCGACGTCACGCTGGGCGGACGACTGGTTTACGGCGTGGGCGGACTGCTGGACGTGATCGCCACCGTGCTGGCCCTGTGGGTGCTGATGGCGCGGGCTGGTCAGGGAGAGGGGCGGGCCGTCAGGGGCGGGTGACTCAATCCGCGGCCCCCAGCAGCCGAACCATTTCCGCGTAGCCGCGCTGACGGGCATGTTGCAGCGGGGTGACGCCCCCACGGTCGGCGGTCCGGCGGTCTGCGCCGTGGGCCAGCAGCTCGCGCACGATCTCGGTGTGGGTGGGGCCGCCGTCGCCCAGGATCACCGCTTCCAGCAGGGCGGTCCAGCCCAGGTTGTTGACGTGATTGACGTCGATCTCCGTGGTGTTCAGAATCTCGCGCACGTAGGGTAAGTGCCCCCGGTCTGCGGCGGGGATCAGGGCGGTGCCGCCGAAGCGGTTGGTGCGGGTCAGATCGGGCCTGGCCCTGAGGACCTCGCGCAGCATGGCGACGCTGCCAGTCTCGCCCGTCACCAGCAGGGCGTTGCTGCGCCCCTCGTCCTGCGGATCGGGGTCCGCGCCCGCCGCGATCAGGGCGCGGGCCACCGCCACATGGTCCCCTTTTGCCGCCCAGGTCAACGCCGTGCGCCCGCTGCCGTCGGTGGCATCGGCGGACGCGCCCGCTTTCAGCAGGGCCTGGACCCGGGCCAGGTCACCGCTTTCGGCGGCCTGGAGGAGTTGCACGTTCTGCTCGCTTTGTCTGGTGCTACTCACGGTGGTCCCCCTCGCGCTGCCCGCCGAACCCGCCAGCACGGGAATCAGCGTGAGGCCGCCCAGCAGGGCCAGACCGAGAATCAATGTCCTGGACAGCTTTATCATTCCTGTCATCCTATCCTGGCGGGATCAGGCTGTTTTTCACGGAACATTGCCAAACCTTCAGCCTCCCCTCGGGCGGCTCAGCGCGGCCAGATCGTCCAGCAGGATGGCCGCCGCCTTCTCGCCGCTTTCCATCGCGCCCTGGATGCCGCTCATGGAGGTGACCTCGGAGGCCAGCAGCACGCCGGGTAGCCCGGTGGCGTGGCCCGGCAGCGTGGCCGCATAGCCCGGCGGCTGCGGGTACTGCGCGTGTGGAATGCGTTCTGCCGCCAGCGTCCGCAGCCCTGATACCGCCGCCTCGCCGTACCAGGCTTCCAGTTCGCCGCGCACTTCGGCGTCCAGATCGCAGTCATTCTCGGCGTGTAACCCCAGCAGCGTGACCGCCAGCAGATGTTGCCCCGGCGGCACCCGCCCCGGCAGCACGTTACTGAGCCACTGGGCGTTGTTGATCAGTCCTGCCTCGGCGTTCAGCAGCAGCCGGGGCTGACCGTCCACCTCTTGATCCGAGGCGTAATATAGGTACGTGCTGCCCAGGCTCCCGCGCGAGACGCCCTGCCCCAGCAGCCCCGCCGCCGTGTTCGGATCGGTGGCGACGATCACGCTGCGGGCGTCCAATTCACCGTTCAAGGTCTGGAGCGTGACGTGCGATCCGTGCGCCCTTAAAGCCGTGACGCGCACATTGACCTGAACGTCCAGCCCCGCCGCCAGTTGCCCCGGAATGGCGCTCATGCCCGCGCGGGGCAGGGCCGCGCCGCCGCCTATGAGCATGCGGAAGTAATACCGGAACAGCCGTGCGGAGGTGTCCAGCTCGCGCCGCAGGAAGACGCCGCCGAAGAAGGGGCGGAAGAAGTTGTCCAGCGCGGCCTCGCTGAAGCCCTGGCCGCGCAGGTAGCTCTCGGTGGTCTCGTCGGGGCCGGTCAGCAGGGTGTGGGGCGCGCCCCTCAGCAGCTCCAGCGCCAGCCTGCCCACCCGCAGCTTGTCGCCCAGGCCCAGCACGTCCGTCGTGAGCGTGCTGAGAAATGCCGCCGGATCGCGCCGGGGGTCGCCCAGCGCGTCTTCGCGCGCGCCGCGCCGCACGGCAGCCGAGGGGAAGATGGGGACCAGATCCAGCGCGTCCAGATCCAGGTTGCGCCCCACCGCCGGATAGCTGGGAAACAGCACCTGATATCCGGCGTCCAGCGTGAAGCCGTCCAGCACGCGCGAGCGGACCCGCCCGCCCAGCACCCCGGACGCCTCCAGCACCCGCACCCGCCGCCCGGCCCGGCTCAGAATGCGCGCCGCCGTCAATCCGGCCAGGCCCGCACCCACGATCACTGTGTCCAACTGCTGCGTGTCGTGCATGGGCCACAGGGTACGGGATGCAAGGGAGGGTCAGGCCGACGCTCTGCGGTGGTCCCGCCGCCTCTGCGCCCAACTGGAAAAAGATGAGAAATCTGGCGTACACTCCAATGGTACAATCCTCACTTTTTTCGCCCTGAAGTCCACCCGTGGTCTTCGCCCCTTGTTCTACCCAGGAGGCACCATGTAGCGTTCCATGCAACGATTTTTAACCCTGACCCTTTTTGCCACGGCGGCCACGGCGGGCGCGCAGGGCAACCTGACATTTGTGTGCGGCGCACAGGCCGACTGGTGCCAGGTGGTGGCCAACGCCTACAAGAAGGAAACCGGCGGCGAGGCCAAGTTCCTGCGGCTGTCGGCGGGCGAGTCGCTGGCCCGGCTGCGCGCCGAGAAGGCCAACCCCGGCTTCGACGTGCTGTTCGGCGGCACGGGCGATGTTCACGAGGCAGGCACCAAGGAAAAGCTGTTGACGTACTACAAGCCCAAGGCCTGGAACGAGCTGTATCCGGCGCTCCGCAAGCAGGTCAAGGACGCCTATATCCCGCTGTACACCGGGGCGCTGGGCTTCGCGGTCAACGACACCGTGTTGAAGAAGCGCAATCTGGCCGCCCCCGCCGACTGGCCCGATCTGGGCGATCCCAGATACAAGGGTCTAGTCGCCATGCCCAACCCCAACACCTCCGGCACGGCCTACACCATGATCACCACGCTGGTCCAGATTTACGGCGAGGATGGGGCCTTTGACCTCCTCAAGAAGATTCACAACAACGTGCCGCGCAACGGCTACACCCGCCCCGGCTCCGGCGCGGCGTTCCTGGCGGCGCGCGGCGAGGTGGCGGTGGGCGTGACCTTTATGCACGATGCGGTGGCGCAGAACGTGCGCGGCTTTCCGGTGCGGGCGGTTGCGCCCAGGGCCGGAACCGGGACCGAGATCGGCGGCGTCAGTCTGGTCACCGACGGCCCCAACGGCGCGGTGGGCAAGCAGTTCATTGACTTTGTGCTCAAGCCTGAAACGCAGAAGCTGGCCGAGACGGTGGAATCCTTTCAGATCCAGTCCAACAGCAAAACGCCGGTGGCCGCCGCCTCGCCCAAGCTGGACAAGATCAAGCTGATCGACTACGACTTTGCTAAATGGGGCGACAGCGCCACCCGCGCCCGCATCATCTCGCGCTGGACCAAGGAGGTCTTTCCATTACCACGGCGGTAATTCCTCCCGTTTCGGAGAGGAACCGGGCCGGGGTGCAGCCAGCGCTGCTGCTGTGGCCGCTGCTGGGCCTGCTGGCCTTCTGCGTCCTGCCCTGGGCGCGTGAGGGCCGGGCCTTTCTGGCAGGCGGCCCGAGTGGTTTAAGTTTGCTGGAAACCCTGCCTGTGCTGTGGGTGCCGCTGATTGCCCTGATCGCCACCCTGGGCCTGAGCTTCCTGGGCCGCGCCGCCCGCGCCCCGCCCACGCTGATCGCTGCGCTGGCCGGATTTCTGGTCACGGCCTTTTTCATCGTGTTCAGGAACGAGCCAGCGGACCTGGGGGCGCTGATCACCGCGCTGGCGCTGCTGTCGGTCACGGGCATGGCGCTGTCGGACACGGGGATGATCAAGGCAGACCGCTTTATTGCCAGTTCCACGCTGTGGGTGGGCCTGTTTCTGATCCTGTTCGTGATGTTCCCGCTGTACAAGGTGCTACGGGGCGCTTTCGGGGAGACTGGATTTTCGCTGGAAGCGTTCCGCAGCGTCCTGACCTCTCCGGCGTTCTTCGTGCTGGAGAACGAAACCACGGCGCGGAGTGAGGCGACATTGGCCCTGATCGCCACCGTTGTCGGCGGGGTGGCCGGGCTGGGCCTGTCGCTGTGGCGGCGGCGTCCGGTCTGGGCCACCGTGCGGAATACCGTGCTGGCGGCGCTGGGCGTGGGCATTTTCGCCGCCATGTACTTCGGTTTTGGCTCGCTGCGCAACAGCGTGCTGCTTTCGGTCAGCGTGGCCGCCGTGTGTACCGCGCTGGCGCTGGGCTTCGCGCTGCTGGGAACGCGCAGCCGGGCGTCGTTCGGGCCGTACCTGTTTGTGCCGCTGGCGCTGGCGGGGTACGCGATTGGATCGCTGGCGTCCAGCACTCCGCAAACCGCCGGGCTGGGCATTCTGTTCAAGGCAGCGGGCGTGCTGGCCGCAGTCGGGCTGGCGTGGTGGCTGACCCGGCGGCGCATCACCGCCAGCAAGCTGCTGGGCGTCTTCTCGCTGCTGCCGATCATCACGCCGCCCTTCGTGATTGGCTTCGCGCTGATCTTCTTGCTGGGCCGCCAGGGGCTGATCACCAAGGACATCCTGGGGCTGGACACCGACGCGCTGCTGGGGCCGCTGGGCGTGGGCATCGCGCAGACGCTGGCCTTTACCCCGATTGCTTACCTGGTGCTGGTGGGCGTGGTCAAAAGCCTGAACGGCACGCTGGAAGAAGCCGCCGTCACCCTGGGCGCGAGCCGCTGGCACGTCCTGAAAACCGTGATCTGGCCCCTGGTGCGCCCAGGACTGGCCAACGCCTTTCTGCTGACCATCATTGAAAGTCTGACCGACTTCGGCAACCCGTTCGTGATGGGCGGCTCGTTCCTGGCCACCGAGGTCTATTTCGCGGTGGAATTCAACCCCGCCGAGGCGTCGGTCTACGGCACCGTGCTGCTGGCCCTGAGCGTCTCGGCAATTCTGGCGCAGCAGGCGTGGCTGGGCCGCACCAGCTTTACTACCATTACTGGCAAGCCCGCTGCGGGCATGGTGACGCCGCTGCCGCCCGTGCTGGAGCGCGTGCTGCTGTTTGTGTTCATGGTGTGGGTGCTGTTCGTGGGCGCGGTGTACGGCAGCATGTTCTTCGGGGCGCTGGTCAAGTTGTGGGGCTTTGACAACACCTTTACCACTGAACACATCCTGAATCTGTCTGTCGGCTCGCTGGGCGTGTTCTTCAATACCCTCAAGATCGCGGCCATCAGCAGCCTGCCCGTGCTGGTCCTCAGCGTGGTGATCGCCTACCTGATCACGCGGCAGAAGTTCTTCGGGCGCGGCTTTATTGAACTCGGCTCGCTGCTGTCCTTCGCCGTTCCCGGCACGGTCATCGGCATCGGGTACATCCTGGCGCTGAACAGCGGTTTTGCGTACATGACCGGCACCATGCTGATCCTGATCGTCGCGTTTATCTTCCGCAACATGCCGGTGGGCATCCGCTCCGCCGTCGCCAACCTGCGCCAGATTGACCCGGCGTTGGAGGAAGCCAGCACCACCCTGCGCGCGGGCAGCCTGACCACGCTGTGGCGGGTGGTCATGCCGCTCATTCGCCCCGCGCTGATCTCGGCGCTGATCTTCGCCTTCGTGCGCGCCATGACCGCCATCTCGCAGATCATCTTTTTAATCTCGCCCGATCACAAGGTGGTGACCAGCGAGGTGCTGAGCATGGTGGAACGCGGACAACTCGGGGACGCGGCGGCCCTCTCGGCGCTGCTGGTCTTCACGCTGGCCGTCGTGATCGCGCTGATGACCTGGGGCGTGGGGCGGATGGGCGGCTCACAGGCGGGGGTAAGCGTATGAACAGCATTCTTGAGGGGAACCCATGACCGCCACCCAGTCCCGTCCAACCGCTACCCCCAACAGTCAGGCGGCCCCGGTCAAGCTGGAGGGCGTGACCAAGCGCTTCGGCAAGACCACCGCCGTGCAGAGTGCCAATCTGGAGGTGGAACCCGGCACGCTTGTGACGCTACTGGGGCCTTCGGGCTGCGGCAAGACCACCATTTTGCGGATGATTGCGGGGCTGGAAACCATCACCGAGGGCAAACTGTCCATTGATCACGAGGACGTGACCCAGCTCTCGGCGGCGCAGCGTGACGTGACGATGGTGTTCCAGAGTTACGCGCTGTTTCCGCACCTGAGCGTGCTGGAAAACGTCGCCTACGGCCTGCGCGTGGCCCGCCGCCCCGACGCTGCCGAGGAGGCCCTGAAACTGGTGGGCCTGAGCGGCTACGCCAGCCGCGCGCCGTCGCAACTGTCGGGCGGACAGCAGCAGCGCGTCGCCCTGGCCCGCGCGCTGGTCATGAAGCCCAAGGTGCTGCTGTTCGACGAGCCGCTGTCCAATCTGGACGCCAAATTGCGCCGCCAGATGCGCAACGAGATTCGCGCCATCCAGCAGAATCTGGGCATCACTGCCGTCTACGTGACCCACGATCAGGCCGAGGCGCTGGCGATCTCGGATGTGGTGGTGGTCATGAGCGCGGGCCGCATCGAGCAGATCGGCACGCCCGAAGACCTCTACCGCCGCCCCGCCAACGCCTTTGTGGCGGACTTTATCGGCGAGGCCAACCTGCTGCGGGCCACCTACGACGGCCAGCAACTGGGCTTCGGCCACGTCACCCTGCCGTATACCCAGCCCGGCGCACCCACGGGTGAAGTGCGCGTGCTGGTGCGGCCCGAGTCCATCTCGTTCAGCGACACGGGCCTGGCCGGGCGCATCACCTCCGGGGCGTACCTGGGGGCCATGACCGAGTACACCATCGACACCGAGGCCGGAGACGTGTTGATCGCCCCGCCCTCCGAGTCCACCATCCTGCCCAACGGCAGCGACGTTCACCTGGATTTCCGCAGCAACGGCCTGTACATCCTGCCCGCCTGAAACCACCCTCTTTCCCTTATAGGAGCCTGCCATGCGCCATCTGATTCTGACCGCTGCCCTGCTGCTGCCCCTCGCCTCCGCCCAGATGTCTGTTTCCGATATTCCCGCCCTGCCGCCGGGCGTCGTGGCACCTGTTGCCGCCCCTGCGCCCGCTGCCCCCGCTGTACAGGCTGGTCCGGTGGACAAAGTCGAAATCGTGGAGGTAGAGGTCACGGCCCCGGCCAGCACGGGCAACACGCCCACCGTTGCCAGCGACGACGTGGGCGAGGTGATGGTTCCGGTGATGGCCACCGACAAGGACGGCAACCCGGTGGCGGGTGTGGCCGTCACCTGGGAGGTCAAGAACACCGGCAAGAACCCCATCTACGTGATCGCCAGCATCATGGATGACCAGCCCACGGGGATCGCGGCCACCATCGCCCCCGATGAAACGGCCACCTACCAAACCATGACGGGCGCGGACGGCTCGGTCATGCTGCTGCTGAACGCCACGGCCAGCACCGCCGCCTCGCTGAAGCTGACGGCCTCCACCGGAGAGGTCAAGAACATGCGCGGCTCGGCGCAGACGATTGACTGGATCGGACAGTAGAGCATTTGTCAAAAGAGTTGTTGACTTTTGACCGAACAAAGTGAGTGAATTTTGCCGAGCATTTGGGAGAGTGGAAGCATCGGGAGTCTCCTTTCCCGATGCTGTAATACGGATTCCGCTTAATTCCTTACCACTCCAGGAAAGCGCCGGAGTGTTAATCCATACGCGAAACCCGTATTTTTTCCTACTCGCTCCGCCCGGATTTTACCGTTTTTGCAAACGATTCAATCGGAATCCGTATAATACGGACAAATGCTCTAGGGCTGAAAGACACTGTCCTGCCCCGCTCCTGAAGTTGGACAACAAGAGGCCCCGGCTCGCGCTGGGGCTTTATCTGTCCACACAGGTTCTCGTTCAATCCGCCGCCTGCGCGCTTCCCTCTCCCCGCAGCGCGGCCTTCTGCGGTTGCCGTCCCAGCAGCGGGCGTTCGGGCAGCAGCAGCGCGGCCACGAACGCCAGGCCCACCAGCACCGCCGACACCAGAAACACCTCGTCAATCGCTCCTACCATCACGTCTTTCAGCGCCGCCGTGATCTGGGCCAGCAGCTCGGGCTGCCCCAGCTTTTGCAAGGCGCTGCCCAGCTCCGCGCTGGCCTGCGGGCTGGTCAGCAGGTTGGGGCTGGCGATCGCTTCCTGCAACGGCGCGGGCAGGGTTTTGGCGGCGGCGGGGAGCTGTGCGCCCAGCTTGCCGGCCAGTTGAGCGTTGACCAGCGCCCCGAACAGGCTGACGGCCAGCGTGCCGCCGATCTGCCTGAAGAACTGGTTGCCGCCCGTGGCGCTGCCCAGCTTCTCGCGCGGGGCGGCGTTCTGCACCGCCAGGGTGAGCTGGCTGTTGATCGGCCCCAGGCCGATGCCCAGCAGGACCATCGTTCCCACGGCCAGCCACATCGGGGTGGTCAGGCTCAGGGTAGAGGCCAGCGCCAGTGCGGCGGCGGCCACACAGGCCCCGGCGACGATCAGTTTCTTGTAGCGTCCGGTGCGGCTCACGAACTGGCCGGACAGGGTGCTGGTTAAAATCATGCCGCCCATCAGCGGGGCCAGCGCCAGCCCACTGCCCGCCGCGCTGGAGCCGCGCACGCCCTGCATGTACAGCGGCAGGTACAAAATCGCGGCGAACATGCCCGCACTCACCAGAAATCCGGCCAATGAGGCGGTGGCGATGCTGCGGTCCCTGAGCAGCCCCAGATCCAGAATGGGCTGCGTTTGATGGCGGCTGTGCCGCGCGTACCACACGCCCAGACCCAGCGCCCCGGCCAGCAGACCCAGAATGGGGGCGCTGCCCCAGGCATAGGTGCCGCCGCCCCAGGACATCGCCAGTGTCAGCGTGGTGACTGCGCCCGCCAGCAGGGTTGCCCCCAGCGTGTCAAAGCGGCGGTCCTCGCCTGCCACCTGCACGGGTTTGGGCAGCCGGAAGAAGCGCCAGATAAAGGACGCCGCCAGCAGCGCGAAGGGCAGGTTGACAAAAAAGACGCTGCGCCAGCCCAGGTGATCGGTTAAAAAGCCGCCCACCAATGGCCCCACCACGCTGGACACGCCCCATACCGCGCCGGTGTAGCCCTGGTAGCGCCCGCGCTCAATCGGCGTGAACAGGTCCGCAATCGCCGTGAAGCTCATGGCCATCAGGGTGCCGCCGCCGATGCCCTGCACCGCGCGCAGGATGATCAGTTGCTCCATATTCTGCGCGAGGCCCAGGCCCACGCTGCCCAGCGCGAACACCGCGATCCCCAGCAGGATCAGCGGGCGGCGGCCCACCCGGTCACTGATGGTCCCCACGATGGGAATGGTGATGGTGGTGGCCAGCGAATACGCCGTGAACGCCCAGGCATACAGGTGAAAGCCGCCCAGATCGCTGATGACGCGCGGCATGGCGCTGCCCACCACCGTCAGATTCAGACTGGACAGAAACAGCACGGTCAGGATGCCGACAAAGGCCATGATCTTGTCACGTTCGTTGAGGCCGGAGTGGGTCTGGACCGGGGGAGTCATGCGCGGACCTCTTCAGGAGCTGCGCTACTCAGGGCGTCCTGAAGGTCCTGCATGGCTTTCAATGCCGCCCGAATACGCTGCGGCGGCAGATGGCCGAAGTGCGAGGCGACGGTGGCCTGCCCCGTCTCGCGGGTGCGGGCACGGGTGGCCTCGCCCTGCGGGGTCAGGTGCAGGCGGAAGCAGCGCAGGTCGGCGGGATCGCTGACCCGCTCCACCAGCCCGCCCTTGACCAGCTTGGACACGATGCGCGTGACCGTGGGCGCGGGCAGGCTCTGTTTGGAGGCGATCCGCCCCGGCGTCTGCGCTCCATCCATGATGGACGCCAGAACGACAAGTTCTTTGGTGTTCAGGCCCAGCGCGGTTTCCAGCGGCTCGTCCAGCGCCTGCCGGAAGTGGCGCGAGAGCCGCAGCGTCAGCCGCACCAGGTCATACAGCTCGTCCGTCTGAACTTCGGTGAGGGGAGAGAGGGATAAACTCATTTCATCTGGAAGTATTTCAGATGAAAGGGGTGGAGGGCAAGCAGATGCTGTCCTTGAGCGGGACACATGATGAAAGGCTCAAGACCGGCGTTCAGGGCGACAGAATCTGCACCCCATCCACCCCGTCCAGTTGCTCGGTCAGCCACGCGCCGCGCGTCAGGTGGGCGTCCAGCACGGCGGGCAACCACGGCAGGCAGTCGTCCGGCAGGGCACTGGGAGCGAACCAGCCGACTTCGGAGGTGTTGTCCAGCGGCGTCGGCTGCGCGGCCCAGGTGTGGCTCAGGAACAGGAAATCGGTGCCCTGCATGCCGTCGATGTCAAAGCGGGACACGCCTAGAGCTTTCAGCGAGGCCATCTCAACTTGCAGTCCCAGTTCTTCCCGGGCCTCGCGCACGGCGGCGGCCATCAGCGCCTCACCGCGTTCCACCCGCCCGCCCGGCAGGCCCCACAGGCCGTCCATGTAACCCGTGCCGTCGCGGCGGCCCAGCAGCACGCGCCCGGATCTGTCCTGCACCACCAGCCAGGCGATGAGATAAAAGGTGGTCATGGGGCAGTCTAGCCGTGTGGAAGGTGGGCAAAGTCCGGTGGTGGACCGCCGCCCTCGTCCTTGAGCTGCACGCCGCTGAGTTCCCGGCGCAGCGCCTGCCGGGTCAGGTGCGCCAAGCGCCATGCCGCCACGCGCATGTCCAGTCCCGCCGGGCGGATGTTGGACACGCAGTTGCGGGCCGAATCGCGGGTGTGCGGCTGTGGGTCAAAGGTCAGGTACGCGCCCAGGCTGTCGGGACTGCTCAGGCCGGGGCGTTCGCCGATCAGGACCAGCACCAGACGCGCCCCCAGCGCCCGCGCCACTGGGTCACCCAGCGCCACCCGTGCCTGCCTTGCCAGGACGATGGGGCCGACGCTCAGGCCCGACGCGCGCAGTTCAGGCAGCAGCAGTGAGAGCAGCGGCCCCGTATGCGCCAGCGCCCCCGCCGACAGG
Organism: Deinococcus frigens DSM 12807; assembly: GCF_000701425.1. GTDB lineage: Bacteria > Deinococcota > Deinococci > Deinococcales > Deinococcaceae > Deinococcus > Deinococcus frigens. Next base: position 28,752 of record NZ_JNIW01000019.1, read on the forward strand.
CCGTCGGCCACGACGATCACGACATCAGTCGGAAGGTGACCCTCTAACCCTGCCAGAGCTTCGGGGGCCAGCGTGCGCCCCAGGTCCGGGCGGCGCAGGTATTCGGCGCGGTCTGCGGCGCGGCTGTGGACCTGCAAGACCACCTCTCCGGCAGCGCTCAGCGCCCCGGCCAGCGGCCCGAAATCAGCGGAAACGTGAACGGCGTCGCGTGCCGCCGCGTGCGCCGCGCCAAACTTCAGCAGCTCCCGCGTCGGCATGGATGTTCCGGCCCGTCCCAGCGCGATCCGGGCATCGGTAAATTCCTTCAGGAAGGCCCAGGGGGTCAGATCGTCGGTCATTCGCCCAGCTCCGCCGTCGCCAGCAGCCCGCGCATCTGCGCCCGGCCCGGCAGCGTCAGACCTCCATCCCGGCTCAGCCCCACTTGCTCCAGCCACGCGGCGAATTCGGGCGCTGGGGGGCGGTCAAACATGCGGCGCACGTACCACGCGTCGTGAAAACTGGTGCTCTGGTAATTCAGCATGATGTCGTCCGCGCCCGGCACGCCCATGATAAAGGTCACGCCCGCCGCGCCCAGCAGCGTCAGCAGGGTGTCGGTGTCGTCGCTGTCGGCCTCGGCGTGGTTGGTGTAACAGATGTCGCAGCCCATCGGCAGGCCCAGCAACTTGGCGCAACAATGGTCCTCCAGCCCCGCGCGGATGATCTGTTTGCCGCCCATCAGGTACTCGGGGCCAATAAAGCCCACCACCGTATTGACCAGTAGCGGGCGGTAGCGCCGGGCTACCGCGTAGGCGCGGGCCTCCAGCGTTCCCTGATCGACGCTGTGGTGCGCGCCCGCCGAGAGGGCGCTGCCCTGGCCGGTCTCGAAATACATCACGTTGTCGCCGGAGCCGCCAGCCAGATCCACACCGCCCAGTTCCGCTCCCCGCCGCAGCTCCAGCGCCGCCGCGTGCGCCTCATCCAGCAGCGCCAGATCAATCCCGAAGCCGCTGTTGGCGGCCTGCGTTCCCGCCACGCTCTGAAACACCAGGTCCACCGGAGCGCCGCGCCCGATGGCCTCCAGGGTGCTGGTCACGTGCGTCAGCACGCAGCTCTGCGTCGGCACGCCGGTTCGCTGGCGGAAGCCGTCGAGCAACCGCAGCAGGCCCACGCAACTGTCCACGCTGTCCAGCGCAGGATTCACACCGATCACCGCGTCGCCGCAGCCGAACATCAGACCGTCCAGGGTACTCGCCAGAATCCCGCGCGGATCGTCGGTGGGATGGTTGGGCTGGAGCCGGGTGCTGAAACGCCCCCGCAGCCCCAGCGTGGTGCGAAAGCGCGTCACGACTTCCACTTTGGAGGCCACCAGCACCAGGTCCTGCACGCGCATGATCTTGCTGACGGCGGCCACCATTTCGGGGATCAGGCCGGGAGCTAGGGCCGCCAGCGCCTGCGCCGTCGCCCCGTCCCCCAACAGCCAGTCGCGGAATTCGCCCACGCTCAGGCCGGACACGGGTGCAAAGGCCGCCGCGTCGTGGCTGTCCACGATCAGACGCGTGACCTCGTCGGCCTCATAGGGAATCAGCAGATCTTCTAAAAAGAGACTCAGCGGCAAGTCGGCCAGAATCTGCCGCGCCGCCTCGCGTTCCTGGGCGCTGCCCGCCGCCAGTCCCGCCAGCTCATCGCCGGATTTGGACGGGCTGGCGCAGGCCATGACGCCCCGCAGATCGGGGAAGCTGAAGTGGCGGTGGCCCAGGGTCAGGTGGTACGTGGGCGGCTCCGGTATGCGTTGGGGGGCATGGATTCAGTGTAAGCGGAGAGAAGGTGGCGGCGAAGCCGACCGAGGGGGTTGTGCGGGTGCCGCCTCAGAACACCAGGCATGAACCCATCCCCCTCACCCCGCCCGCACCCGTCCTGCCGCCACCCCCGTAATCAGCACCAGGCCCGTCATGGCCAGCAGGAACAGCAGCGGCACCTGCCAGTCGCCGGTGAGATCGTGCAGCGCACCGAAGATGAAGGGGCCGGTGGCCGCCAGCGCGTAGCCGAAACCCTGCGCCATCGCCGAGAGTTGCGGCACCTGCGCCACATTGGCGGCCCGTACGGCGATGAACATCAGGGCCAGCGGAAACATGCTGCCCGCGCCCGCGCCCATCATGAACAGCCACGGCAGCGGCGTCTGCGGCGACAGCAGCAGGCCCGTGATGCCCGCCGCGCTGACTAGCGCCGTGCCCACTGCCAGCGGCACCAGCAGCCGGGGCCGCGCCGCCAGCACCGGCACCGCCAGCGTGAAGGGCAGTTGCACCACGTTGGCAAAGGCCAGCAGTAATCCCGCCTGCGCCGCCGTGAAACCGCTGTCCTGGAGCACCCTGGGCAGCCAGGTCAGCCAGGTAAAGAAGACCAGTGACTGAAGCCCCATGTACAGCGTCACACTCAGCGCGTAGGGATTGCGCCACACCGACGGCTCCCCCTTCACCGCCGCGCGGACGTGCGTCTGCCGCCCAAAGACGGCGGGCAGCCAGGCCAGCACGCCCACCACCGCCAGCAGGGTCCACACCCCCATTGACGAACGCCACGCGCCGCCCAGCGCAGTCATCAGCGGCACCGCCACCCCGGAGGCCAGCGCCGCGCCGCCCACCACCGCCAGCGTGTACAGCCCGGTCATCGGCCCCACCCGATCTGCGTAATCGCGCCGGATCAGGCTAGGCAGCAGCACGTTGTTCACGGCGATGCCTGCGCCCACCAGCACGGTGCCGATGAGAATGACGGGCAGCGTCGCGCCGATACGAAAGACGCTCCCCAGCCCGATCAACGCGGTGGCGAACAGGATGATGGTCTCGTTGGAGTGGCGGCGGCTCAGCAGCGGCGCGAGGGGAGCCAGCACGCCCCAGCACAGCAGCGGCAGCGTGGTCAGCAGGCTCAGGGTGGCCGCGCTCACCCGGAACTCGGCCTGAAATTGCGACAGCAGCGGCCCGAACCCGGCGATGGGCGGGCGCAGGTTCAGCGCCACCAGAACCAGCCCCAGGATCAGCAGCGGGGCGGCGGTGGGTTTGCGTTGCCGCGTTGTCCCCGCCGCCTCCGACGGCTCAGGGGCGGCGAGGTCAGGACGGCTCATCCGTGCAGGCTAGCGCGTCCACTGACCAGTCTGGCTGCGTGCATTGACCAACCGTGAAGGCGAAAAATGACGACGGGGCACGCTTCTCGCCCCTCCACTCTGTTACCTTGGGCCTGCGTCACCGGGGGTGCCTGCCATTGATGGGCGGGCTGAGAAACACCCCAACGAACCTGATCCGGGTCATACCGGCGGAGGGAGCGTGACCGGCAACCCCCAGCAGAGTCTGGAGGTCTGTCCACCGCTTCCCCTCGTGACGCGAGGGGGCTTTTTTATGCGTGTACATGGTGTTTTGACAGCAGCTTTACTTCTGATGGGCCTGGCTTCGGCCCAAACTCAAGCGACGCCAGCCACCCTGACGGTGATCACCCACGATTCCTTTGATGTGGACAAGAAACTGGTGGCGTCTTTTGAGACCGCCAACAACGCCAGGGTGCGTTTCGTGAAGGGCGGCGACGCCGGGGAACTCCTCAACCGCCTGGTCCTGACCCGCCGCGCGCCGCTGGCCGACGTGGTGTACGGCCTAGACAACAGCCTGCTGAGCCGCGCCAGGCAGTTTGACCTGTTGCAGGCGTACAGGTCGCCCGAACTGGCGAAGGTTCCCGCCGCCTATCACCTGGACGATGCGGGCCTGCTGAACACGGTAGATTACGGCTACGTGGCCCTCAACTACGACCGCGCATACTTCCAGAAGGTGGGATTGAGCCTGCCCAGATCGCTGGATGACCTGAAAAGCCCGCAGTACGCCAAATTGACCGTGGTGGCGAGTCCGGCCACCAGCAGCCCCGGCCTGGCCTTTTTGCTGGCCACCGTCAACCACTACGGCGAGGCGGGGGCCTGGCAGTGGTGGCGCGACGCCCGCCTGAACGGTTTGAAGGTCACGCGCGGCTGGAGCGACGCCTACAACAAGGAATTCACGCGCAACGGGGGCCGCTATCCCATCGTGCTGTCTTACGCCAGCAGCCCCGCCGCCGAGGTCTTCTACGCCGACAGCTACGACGCCAAGAAGCTGCCCGCCCAGTCCCCCACCGCCAACCTGTTCCTGCCCGGCAGCACCTGGCTGCAACTGGAAGGCGTGGGCATCCTGAAAGGGGCGAAGCAGCCCGCCCTGGCCCGCAAATTCGTGGACTTTATGCTGGGAGGGAGCGTGCAGGCCGACATTCCCACGCGCATGTGGATCTACCCCGCCGTGGGCGGCACGCCGCTTGATCCGGTTTTCAAATTTGCCACCCTGCCGGAACTGTCCGCCGTCAAGCCTAGCCTGACCGCCAACCCTCAGCGGCTGGTGGACGCCTGGGTGACACAGGTGTTGCGGGCGCGGTAAACGGCACCTCCTGACCCAACCCTCTCCCCACGGAGAGGGCTTTTTGTTTTCTCCTCTGGCATGGTCGGGCGAGGTTGTTCTGAGCCTTTCGTAGGGGAGGAGGGTGCCGCGACAGCGGCGAATGAGGGATTCTCCTACCGCTTCGTCGGCACCTGCAAGCTGATGTAATAGATCCCTACCAGACCGACAATCACCCAGCCCACCTGCCCCACCAGCACGGGAATGCGGCCCAGGCTCAGGCCCACGGCCACGGCGATACACAGGCAGGCGATCCACTTGGCGCGCAGCGGCATGCCCCGCCCGGCGCGGTAATCTAGGACCAGTTGCCCGATCACCGGGCGCGACAGCAGCCACGCCTCCCAGCGCGGATCGCCCCGCGCAAAACAGGCGGCAGCCAGCACGAACCACACCGTTCCCGGAAAGCCCGGCAGGACCAGCCCCACGAAGCCCACCGCGCACAGCACGAAACCCAGCGCCACCCACAGCGGTTTGACCGGGCGGGCGGGGGCCTGAGTCTGGGGCGCAGAGGTGGAGGTGGGCGGCGTCACGGCCCTCAGCGTAGTCGATCCGTCCTCGTCTGTTCGGGCCAATGGTCACCTATCATTGAACTGGAGCCGTTGATCTGTCTCCAAATCACTCCTCTCATGACCACTGACCCCGCCACATATTTCACCCGCCACGGCCTGAGCATGGCTGGCCTGCGCCGCGCCGACACGGGGTTCTCCAACGAGGTCTGGCTGGCCGACACGGCAGTGCTGCGCCTCGGCCCCGGCACGGACCACGCGCGCGAGGCGGCGGTGGCACTGGGCGCACACGCGGCGGGAGTCCACACCGCCAGGCCGCTGTTCTGGGGGCCGGGTTACAGCCTGTGGGAGCGGCTGCCCGGCGGGATGCCCACCCCCGCCCAACTCACGCCCAGGTTCTGGAAGGCCGTGCTGGACGATCTGGAACGGCTGCACGCCGCGCCCCCCGAAATGGATTCGCCCCGCCCATCTGCGTGGTGGGTGGGAGAGCCGGGACTGGCCGACGGCGCAGGCTGGACGCCTGACGAACGGGCCGCGCTGCGGCGGCTGTTGACCACGCCGTATCCGCTGACCGCGCCCGTGTTCGTCCACGGCGACGCGTACCGCCACAACCTGCTGGCCGACGCGCGCGGGAATTACGCCGGACTGCTGGACTGGGGCAACGCGGGCTGGGCCACCCTGGAACACGAATGCGCCGTGCTGGACAACCTGCAATCCGCGCTGGACCGCTGGGGCGAGCGATTGGATAGGGGCCTGCTGTGGCGCTTGCGGCTGGAACTGCTGCTGAAGGTGGCGGGCGCGGGCCGCATCTCGCCGGACGCGGTGCGGGCGGTGCTGGCGCGCTGCGAATGAGGCGCTGAACAGGCGTTGACGTTGTGGTCTCAGGATGGGGCTGGACGCGCTGGCTCCCGCGTCCGGCGGCTCATGACGCCAGCGGGGACAACTCGCTAAACTAGCCCTCCATCACAATCTCTCGCCTCTCTTTTCCCGGCTGTTTGTCAACGGCCCCCACGGAGTCCCCATGACCCTAAAGTTTCTGCAAGGCAGCGCCCTGCTGCTGGGCCTGACCGCGCTGCTGGCCGCCTGCAACCCGCCTGTCGAGCCGCCCGTTGATCCTCCGGTTGGTCCCCCGCCTCCCGCCTATAGCTGCCCGGTGGGGGCCACCGTCACGCCGATTTCCACGGTTCAGGGCAGCGGGGCGGCCAGCCCGCTGGTGGGCCAGACCGTCACCGTTCGCGGCGTGGTGACGGCAGATACCCAGCCCGGTCTGAGCGGCTTTTTTGTGCAGGACGTGACGCCGGACGCTGATCCGAAGACCAGCGAGGGGCTGTTCATCTACACCGCCGCTGCGCCCAGAACCGTCAAGCCAGGCGAGGTGCTGGAGATGACCGGCACGGTCAAGGAATTCTTCGGGGCCACCCAACTGGACAGCGTGACCACCGCGACCCCCTGCGGAGAGACGACGTTGCCCGCGCCCGCCAAGCTGACCTACCCGCTGGCCTCGCCGGACGCGCTGGAAAACGTGGAGGGCATGCTGGTCATGGTCACCAACACCATGACCGTGACCAACACCTTCACGCTGGGGCGCTACGGCGAGCTGGGCCTGTCCAGTGGTGGGCGGCTGTTCAACCCCACCAACGGGCAGGGCGGCAGCCTGCAAGCCAACCAGAACCGCACCCTGATCATGGATGACGCCAGCAGCAAGCAGAATCCGCCTGCCATCCCTTACCTGAATGCGGACAACACGCGCCGCGCCGGAGACACCGTGAGCGGGCTGGAAGGCGTGATGCACTTCGCCAACGGCAACTTCAAGCTGGAACCCACCAAGACGCCCGTCTTTGTCAACAGCAACCCGCGCACCGCCGCGCCCAAGCCGGTGGGCAACAGTACCCTGAAGGTGGCCGGGGCCAACGTCCTGAACTACTTCACCACGCTGCGCGACGCCGATTCCAACGCGCGCGGCGCGGACAACGCCATAGAGTTCAAGCGTCAGAAAGACAAGATCGTGGCCGAATTGCGTGCCCTGGACGCCGATGTGATCACTTTAATGGAGATCGAGAACAACGGCGAGACCGCCCTGAATGATCTGGTGGCCGCCCTGAACACCGCCGCTGGAAAGACCGAATACGCCAGCGTCAAGACCGGCACGGTGGGTACCGACGCCATCCGCGTGGCGATCATCTACCGCCCCGGTAAGGTGGAAACGGTGGGGGGCGCGCGCATCGACGACAATCCAGCGTTTGACCGCGCCCGCAAGCCCGTCGCCCAGACCTTCCGCGACGTCGCCGGACAGGGCGTGTTCACGGTGATGGCCAACCACTTCAAGAGCAAGGGCAGTTGCCCCAAGGACGGTGACGTGGACCTGGGCCAGGGCTGCTGGAACATGCTGCGCGTGGAGCAGGCCAAGGCGGTCCTGGCCTTCGCCGACAAGCTCAAGGCCACCGACGCGGACGTGCTGGTCATGGGTGACCTGAACGCCTACGGCGCGGAGGACCCGATTGTGGCGCTGGAGGCGGGCGGCTTCGAGAGCCTGAACAAGCGCATTGCCCTGAATGACCGCTACTCCTACCAATTCGACGGCCAGTTTGGCTATCTGGACCACGCCCTGGCCAGCGCGGGCCTGCAAAGTCAGGTCACGGGCATTACCGAGTGGCACATCAATTCCGATGAGCCGGTGGTGCTGGACTACAACGTAGAGTTCAAGAACAACCCGGCCTGCATGACCTCTACCTGCACCAGCCCGGACCTGTACACCCCCACCGCCTACCGCAGCAGCGATCATGACCCGGTGGTGGTCGGCCTGAAGCTGAAAGCGGACGGCGCGACCACCATTCCGCTGACCGTGGGCGTGACCGGACCGGCCAGCGCCACCGTAGATCAGGTCTACACCATCAATGTGACCACCAGCGGCATGCCCACCACACTGGTGGCCGACTGGGGCGACGGCGGCGGCTTCGAGCGCCTGATTCCCATCGCGCCCAGCGGCCCGCACATCCACACCTACAAGACCGCCGGGAACTACACCATCACCGTGAAGGCCGGGCGGGACGGCGACAGGGAGATTGCCACCGCCACCCTGAAGGTCACGGTCACGAATCCCAGCAGCCCTAAAGTGGGCGGACTGGTCATCAGCCAGGTGTATGGCGGCGGCGGCAACAGTGGGGCCACCTTCAAGAACGACTTCGTGGAACTGTTCAACGCCGGCAAGGTGGCGGTCAGCACGATGGGTAAGAGCGTGCAGTACGCCAGTGCGACTGGCGGCTTCTCCGCCAGCAATGTGCTGAACCTGCCCGCCGCCACCATCGAGCCGGGCGCGTATTACCTGATCGGGCTGGCCCAGGGTTCGGGCGGCACGGCAGACTTACCCACCCCGGACGCCACCGGCACGCTGGCCCTCAGCGGCTCCAGCGGCAAAGTCGCCCTCGTCGGCAACACCGAGGCCGTTACCAGCGTGACTGACCCGGACCTGCTCGATTTCGTCGGTTATGGCTCCGCCAGTGAATCCGAGGGAAATACCCCCGCGCCGGGGCTGAGTAATGCCACGGCAGCCCTGCGCGCGGGCAATGGCTGCACCGACACAAACAACAACAGCGCGGATTTCACAGCGGCTGCGCCCGCACCGCGCAACAGCGCCTCGGCCAAGACCGTCTGCCCCTGAACTTCTAGACCTCTTGCTATGCCCGGACGGTCTCTGGACGGTCCGGGCCTTTTGATGCGTCTGGGGGGCGTTTGATGCTGGGAATCGACCGCCTGTCCAAGAAGTAACCCGCCCCTTGCCCGCATGGTGTACCATGTGAACCATGCTTTCCCCAGGAGAACTCCTTTAGTGCAACTTGATTCTGGCGCGGTGGCCGAGGGCCGCATCACCCGCGTGACCGATTTCGGCGCGTTTATCCAGTTCGAGAACGGCGAGACGGGCCTCGTTCACATCTCGCAGATCGCCCACTCGTTCGTGCGCAACATCCACGATCATGTGCGCGAGGGCGAGAACATCGAGGTCAAGGTGCTGGGCCGCGACGAGCGGGGCCGCCTGGACCTCTCGATCAAGGAACTGCTCGAAGAACCCGAGGAAGTGCCGCGCCCGCGCGCCATCGGGCGGCAGAGTCCGCAGTTCGAGGCCAAGTTGCGCTCGTTCATGCGTGATGCCAAGGAACGCACCACCACCGGCGGCCCCAAGAAGCCGGGCGGCGGTGGCGGCGGCAAGCGCAAGAAGTAAAGCCGACCCGAGCTGCTCCCGGTCCCCACTGGCCGGGAGTTTTGCGTTGCCGGGGCTTTAACCGCCGTGTAACCGGCCCGCGTCACACTGCGGCCATGAAGAAGAACCTGTCCATTCTGGCCCTGTCGGGCACGCTGGCCCTCGGCGCGTTGGTCGGTTACGGCGTCAATGAGCGCAGCGGCGCACAGACCGCCGCACCCGTGACCGCCTCTCAGAGCGCGCAGGGGCAGATGGTCCAGACCCTGGCGACGCCGCCCCAGGCCCCGCTGAGCCAGAACTACGATGGGGGCCGCGCCCGCACCGAATCCGAGGCCAACACGGTAGATGTGGTCAAGCAGCGGCAGGGCGGCCTGGTCTTTGTCAGCGTGACCGAGAAGGGAGACAGCTCCAGTAGCCCGCAGGCGCAGCTCCGCAAGCGGATGCAGGAGCAGATGCCCTTCGGCTTTCCGTTCGGCGATGGTCTAGGAGACAGCGGCACGCCTCAGCCGCAGACCGGCACCGGCAGCGGCTTTTTTGTCTCCAGTGCGGGCGACATCATTACCAACAACCACGTGGTGGACGGGGCCAGCGAGATCACCATTCGCGTCCACGGCGACAGGACCGAGTACAAGGCCAGGGTGATCGCCCGCGCCCCCGACTTCGATCTGGCGCTGATCCGCCCCGAGGGGCTGCCCAAGAACTTGATCCAGCCGATTCCACTGGGCGACAGCGACCAGTTGGACGTGGGCCTGAAAGCCGTGGCGATGGGCGCACCCTTCGGCCTGGATTTCAGCGTCTCAGAGGGGATTATTTCCAGCCTGGAGCGCACGGCCCCGGTGGGCATGCAGGGCATCAAACAGAGCCTGATCCAGACCGACGCGGCCATCAACCCGGGCAATTCCGGCGGGCCGCTGCTGAACAGCTCCGGCCAGGTGATCGGCGTCAATACCCAGATCCTGACGGGCGGCGCGGGTCAGAGCGCGGGCGTGGGCTTTGCCATCCCGGTGAACACCGTCAAGAAACTGCTGCCCCAGCTTCAGGCGGGCCAGGGTGGCGTGGTGCAGCCGCCGCGCATGGGCATCCAGTTCACCGATGTCAGCGGCCTAAGCGCCGCGCAGCGCAAGACCGCCGGACTGCCCACCAATGGCGCGCTGATCCAGTCCGTCGTGCTGGGCAGTCCCGCCGCCAACGCCAACCTCAAGGCGGGCAGCAACGAAGGCATCAAACTGACCAATTCTGCCACAGGCCAGACCACGGCCATTTCCACCGACGGCGACCTGATCACGGCCATTGACGGCCAGCCCATCACCGACGACAACAGCCTCCAGAGCGCCATCCTGGGCAAGAGCATGGGCGACAGCGTGAAACTGACCGTCCGGCGCGGCGGCCAGACCCGTGAGGTCACGGTCAACCTGGGCGACGTGGCCTTCCCCGGCGCGCAGCAACAGTAAAAGGAGCTGGGACGGGACAGAGGCCGTGGGAGGAGTGGGGCGGGGGGTTGTGACCTCTGCCCCCTTCTTCTTTTTGTTGTGTCGGACGTGAACGGGCGAGGCTGAAAAGCGCACACTCGCCTACCCGAACAGTGGCCCCAGATCGGTCATTTCCCCGGTGGGCGTCGCGGGGCTGAACGAATAGCTGCCAAAGACGGCCATAAACTCGGCGCGGTTCAGCAGGCGGGTCTGCCCGCTGGGGCCGGTGGCCTGGACATGGCAGCCACGCACGTTCAGGCGGTATTCGCCCAGCTCGCGCACACTGGCCTTCTTCCCCCTGCCAACGTGCAGCAGGGCAGTGACGCGGTATTCCTGGCCGCCTCTGGCATTCAGGTAGTTCAACAGTTCGGCGGCAGTCAAGGGTGGCTCAGCGCGGTTCCACCACCACCGCCGTGCCATATGCCAGCACCTCGGTCACGCCGTCGGCGATGTCGTTGGCGTCGTAGCGCATGGCGATGATGGCGTTGGCCCCCGTTTCCTGGGCATGCTGAACAAGCAGGTCATAGGCTTCCTGGCGGGCCTTTTCGGCCAGTTCGGTGTACAGGGTAATGTTGCCGCCTATCAGGGTTTGCAGCGACGCGCCGATGTTGCCCAGCACGCTGCGCGAGCGCACGGTCAGGCCGCGCACCACGCCCAGGTGGCGCACCACGCGGAAGCCCTCGAGATCGTTGGCGGTGGTGATCATCAGGTTATTCATATGGCTCCTTACGCCCGTTCCCTGCTCCGGGTTCCCGGGACTATGAAACGACCGTGCCAGCGCCGTCCAGCGCCGCCGTGATCGGCTGCCCGGCGCGGGCGTCGCCGAAAATGACGCGCTTCACGCCGCCTGCCACCGCCTCCGCCGCGCCCAGCACCTTCTTTTTCATGCGGTCCTGGGCAAATTTTAGGTACGCCTCCACATCGTCCGCCGGAATCTGGCGGATCAGGCTGGATTCGTCCGGGTAGGCGCGCAGCAGGCCCGGCACGTTGGACAGCAGCAGCAGCGCCTCGGCCTTTAATGCCACGGCCAGGGCGGCGGCGGCGCGGTCGCCGTCCACGTTGATCGCCACCCCCTCGTAGGAGCTGGCGGGCGGCGTCAGCACCGGCAGGTAACCCGCGCCCAGCAGCAGTTCGATCAGTCCGGTGTTGACCTTTTCCACCGTTCCGGTGTGATCGCCGCGCAGCACCTTCGTTTTGCCGTTCTCCACCGCGCGCACGCTGTCCTTGTGGCGGCCCTCGAAGATGCGCCCGTCCAGCCCCGACAGGCCCACCGCGTTGACGCCCAGGCGCTGCAACCGCTCCACGATGCCCTTGTTGATCTTGCCGCAGTAGACCATCTCGAAGATTTCCAACGTCTGCCGGTCTGTAAAACGGCTGGTGTACCCGCTGGGGCTGGTCACGAATCTGGGCGGGTGGCCCAGTGCCTCGGCCACGCGGTTGGTCTCGCCGCTGCCGCCATGAACAAGGATCAATTTCTCGCCCGTCTTCCACCGCGCCGCCAGATCGGCGCACACCGCGTCATAATCGATCCCGGCGCTGCCGCCCACTTTGACCACAATCAAGCCCGTACCCTCATGCTGGGCATGGTAGAGCAAAGAGCAGATGGCAGACGTTCAGACCGTCCGCCTCAGCCCATCGTGCGCGGCAGGGGCTGGCTGGCTAGAATCTTCTTCGGCTCGCGGAATTCGATGTTCTCCCACTCGCCTTCCTCGGTCACCTGTAAATCTGGGTTCAGGGCGCGGAAGTGGGCCACCACCTCCTGCACCAGATCGTCGGGGGTGCTGGCGGCGCTGGTGATGCCGACGGCCCGCACGCCGTCCAGACTGAGGTCCGCCAGATCGGCCACGGTTTCCAGCCGCTCGGCCCGGCCACACGTTTCGGCGGCCAGTTCCAGCAGCCGCATGCCGTTGCTGGAATGCGTGCTGGTCAGGATCAGAAAGGCGTCCACGTTTGGCGCGATGGCCTTGACCGCGTCCTGGCGGTTCTTGGTGGCGTAGCACAGGTCCTCGCTGGGCGGCACGATCAGCTTGGGAAAACGGCTTTTGAGGATGTCCACCGTGCGCCGGGTGTCGTCCACGCTCAGGGTCGTCTGGGTCAGCACCACCAGCTTGTCGGGATCCGGGACCGTCACCGTATGCGGGTCGTGCAACCCCTCGCCGCGCTTGCCCAGCACGCCCACCAGGATGGTGTTCTCCGGCGCTTCGCCGCGCGTGCCGATCACCTCCTGGTGCTGGGCGCTGTCGCCGATCAGCAGGATGGTGTGGCCCTCGCGGGCGTATTTCTTGGCCTCGGTGTGGACCTTGGTGACCAGCGGGCAGGTGGCGTCGATGGTGGCCAGTCCCAGCGCCCGCGCCCGCTCGCGCACCACCGGGCTGATGCCGTGGGCGGAGAACACGACGGTCTCGCCGCCTTCCGGCAGGGCCTCCACATCGTCCAGATTTTCCACGAAATGCACGCCGTGGCCGCGTTCCAGGCGGTCCACGACGGTGTGGTTGTGGACGATGGAGTGGTAGACCGTGACCGGCTTTGCCTCGGTCTGCGCGGCGCGTTCGACTGCGCCAATCGCCATGACTACGCCCGCGCAAAAGCCGCGCGGCTTGGCCAGATACAGACGCTCAACCATGCGGCGCACGCGTCAGCGGGGTGGGGGAGAGCTGGGTCATGCCCCCAGTGTACGGGCCAGGGTGGGCCGTTACCGTGTCGGCTGTCCCGGCGTCAGGTCTGGCATCAGATCGCGCAGCACGTTCTTCAGCCACCGCTCTTCCGGGACGGGGCGGCTGGCCGACCTCCAGATCTGGTCAAAGCTGGCCTCCTGCTCGGCCACCGCTGCCGGGTCACTGGTGGCCAGCGCAGCCTCGGCCAGGCCCAGGGTGCCCCACGAGCTGAAGTGAAAGTTCATGCTGCCTGCCACCACCATGCGGCGGTCCACGGTCAACGCCTTGGTGTGCATATTGAAGGTGGTGGCGCGGGCCTGGAAGCGGTCCTGGATGCCCCGGCGGCGCAGCTCCTGGCGCAGCAGGGTGATGCCGCTGCGGTTGGGAAGAGCCCCCTCGCCGTAATCCACGGTCAGCAGCCGGACATGAACTCCGCGCGCGGCGGCCTCCAGCACAGCCGTCATGTACGCTGGCCAGGTGTCCGGCCCGCAGCCCTGTGGGTTCAGGTACGCGCCCCAGCAACCCAGTGCCGGGCTGAAATCTGCCTGCATCAGATCGATCCCGGCTCTGGCCGCGCCCAGCAGGGCCAGGTGGGCGCGGTCCGCTCCATCGTCACCGGGGCGGCGGTACAGCATGAAGGCCCGCGCGTGGCCGGTGGCGACGGCCTGGCGCGCGGCTGCCGGGTGCGTGGCCGGGTCCGGCGGCGTCAACTGGCACCCGGCCCGTGCCGTCCTGCGCGTCACGTCGTCCGGGCAGCGCAGTTGCAGGCTGTGCCGCCACAGGTCGTCGAAGGCGGCCACGCCGCTCTGCGCCACCGGCCCGCTGATCCGCAGGCCCAGGTCATGCAGATTGCTCCCTCCCGTCTGGCGTCCCCCGGATTCAGAGGCGGGCAGATGCACGTCGGTATAGTTGTACCCGGCCACGGTCAGGTCCCGCCCGTCAATGACATGCAGTTTGACGTGGCTGTGCGGAAAGTAGCGGTAATTGAGAATGCTGAGTTGCCAGCCCACGCGGGCGTCGTGCAGCGGCACGCCCAGCCGCAACAGATCGTCCAGCAGGGCCAGCGGCTGCGCCCTGCTGTCGGGGTACACCAGGCTGGGAAAGCCGCCCAGCAGCGCCTGCACGGTCATGCCCTGCGGGTACGCGGCGGGATCGGCCCGCACCCGCCCGTACAGTTGTGCAACCGCCTGTGCAAAAATCCAGCCTGGATGTCCCGGTCCGGCGGCCCATTCCATGCTGGCAAACAGAACCTCGCTGCGGGCGTTGGCGATCTGGCTGGCGGTGATCTCGAAGGCGTCCAGCGGCGTGGTCAGGCTGCGCGGCGTCCGCAGAAAGCCGACGAAGGCATTGTGGCAACTCAGGTCTGGCCCGCGTTGCGTGACCACCCCCCAGACGGCCCGTTCCAGCGGGTCGGTGGGGGGGGCGCATTCAGGCAAGGTCAGCGGGGCGGCGGGCAGCGCCGGTCTCAGAAACAGCGGCAAATCCGCACCCTGGCCCTGCCCACCGCAGACCAGGACGGCGGAGACCAGCAGGGAACGCACGGCGCGGTTAAGCACGCCGCAGCATAGGCGCACTGGACGCGCGCAGGGGCGCACTTTAAGACACGTCCCGGACCCTCTCAGAGAGGCGTCAGATTAGGGAGCAGGAGGCATGCTCGTGAGCGGACTACTGGGGAAGCTCTTTCAACCACTGCGCGGCCAGCTCCACTCGAAATGCTTTGCAATCCATATCAAGCAGCGCTCGGCAGTCAGGAGCGGTTTCGCTGTCCAGAGGTGTGGCAGGACTTGCCCACTACACCTCCACCTCGCCCTCCTCCCGTGAGAGGCGAGGGAGATAAAGCCCTCGTTCGAGACGTCGATTTTCCGATTGCCTGGCAAGCGTCCAGGCATATCAAGCGTTCCGAACGGGCCGGGGTGAGGCTGGGGGTCTTCTGTTATTTCAAAGCTGTCCCAGCACCCTTCTCCCACTCAGTCCACCACTTCAAAGCCCAGCCGCGTGGCCTGGTCCACGAAGAAATTGATGTTCTCGCTCAGTGTCTGCGGTCCCAGGCTCTTGCGCCCGTGTTCGCCGGTGGCGGCGATGATCAGCGTTTCGGCTAGGCAGGCGGGAACCGCGCCCTCGCCGAATTGCAGGTCGATGTTGCTGGTCATACCGCCGGGCGGGCGCACCACACCGCCGGGAATAATGCGTACGCCGGGCACGCTCGCCACACTTTCATCCACGTCCGCCGGGCGGCCCTCGTCGAAGATCCAGGTGCCGGGTTTGACGTGCTGCGGGAAGATCACCGGCAGCGGATCGCTGGTGGCGGTAAAGATCAGGTCCGCCGTCTTCAACGCGGCGTAATCGGTGGTGGTCACGATCTCGGTGTCCTTATTCGCCCGGCGCAGGGCGGCGGCGCTACGCTCCAGCTTGTCCAGATTGCGCCCCAGCATGATGATTCTGGCCACCTGCGGCGCAATCGTCCGCGCGATGCCAAAGGCCACCACGCCGTTGGCCCCCACGATCCCGGCGGTGGCGGCCTTCAGATCGCGGCCCCCAGATTCAAAGTGCTTGAGGATGCCCGGAATCGCGGCCTTGATGGTCCCGGAAGTGTACGCGCCGCCGTTGGTCACGGTGATTTCCGGCACGGCCGCCTGCACGTCCACGCCCTTGTTGCCCACCACGGACCAGAACGCGCCCAGACCAAAGACTTCCGCGCCCAGCTCGTGCGCCAGCCGCGCGCCCTCAATGGCCCGGCGCGTCGCCAGCTCCGGCTGGGTATCGAAGACGTCGGGCAGCAGCGGACTGGACAGCAGGTAGCAGCGGATGCTCTGGCCCTCCGGGGTGCGGATGCCGCGCAGCTCACCCACTTTCATGGGGCGCAGATTCTCGGCCATCTGGCGCACGGTTCGTTCGCTGATCACGCCGCGCTCCACCAAGGGTTTTAACCACGCGAAACGGCGGGCGGACCAGAAATTTTCCAGCGTCATCGGGTGGATCATGAAGGCGGCCACCACCTCGTCGCCTCGCTTTCCGGCCAGCGGCACTTCCTCGCCAAAGCGCGGTTCGGTGCTGTCCAGCATGCGCCCGATGTTTTCCTTGAAACGCCAGCCCGCCGCCACCAGCAGCCCCAGCGCTCCCAACTTGGCCGGAACGCCGATGGGCAGCAGCGCCACCACGGCAGCAAAGGCGACCAGACCCGCCAGCGTGGCCGCGCTGACGTAGCCCCAGTAGCCGGTGACGCCCGCATAGACCACCACGGGCAGGGCGGCTGCCCACAGCGGCACGGCTCCGGTCACCGCCACTCCCGCCAGAACGCCCAGCAGCACCAGATTCCCGCGCCCGCGCGGCGGCACCGTTCCGTAAAGCGGGCGGTAAAGAGCGTTTGGTGGATTGAGATGCCCCAGGTACGCCGCCAGCGCCGCCAGCACGGTCACTTCCGGCAGGCCCAGGCTGGAGGCCATCAGCACCGCCAGCAGGCCCTTGCCCGCGTCCAGCAGCGCAGAGGCCGTCGCCAGCCCCGGCCCCACCAGCCGCAGCATGTTTTCCACACCCAGGTTGTGGGCATTGCTCAGTCGGGTGTTGACCCCGGCGCGGCTCAGCAGCAGATAACCCAGCGGCAGGCTGCCCACGAGAAAAGCCACCAGCAGCAACAGGGCGGACAGAAACAACATACTAGGCATTCTAGGGCTTCCAGGCTGTGGCTCTCGGTCAGGCTGGCCCGCGAGAGGCTGGCGTTCCCCGGCACCACAGCATCAAACACCTCCTCTTTCAATTCGGGGGGGCGTTTAGGATTCGGGCGGTTCTATTCCTCGCCGTCTGACAGTTCAGACAGAAACTGCGAGAGGTACTTCAGGTACGATTGCCGCCCCCCGGCTTTTTGCCACGTTTTGATGGACGAGCGCAGCCGGTTGATGATCTGCCGCATTTCCTCGGCGCTGACCGGTTCGGTGGGTAGGATGTTGTCCGGGCGGCCCACCAGCATTTCCGTGATGGGCAGCACGGCATCATGCACACTGGCGCGCGGGCCGTCGAGCTTGCCCGGCTTGAAGTCGTGCGCGGTGGCCTCTGCCCGGTAGCGCCGCGCCAGCTCCTCATAGGCGGCGTCCACCTGAGCGTCGGTCAGTTCAGGGTGTTCGTCGTACACGCTAGATACGGCCAGTTCGATGTTCAGCAGTTGATTCTCGTATTTGTCTGTGAATTCGCTCATCGCAACTTCTCCCTGATCCAGCCCGCCAGCTCGCTGATCTTCACGCGCTCCTGCGCCAGCGTATCGCGGTCCCGCACGGTCACGGTGTCTTTCAGGGCCGCGTCTCCACTCTCGTTCTGCCCAATGGTGTCGAAGTCCACCGTCACGCAGTACGGCGTTCCCACTTCATCGTGGCGGCGGTACGCCTTGCCGATGTTGCCGCTGTCCTCGTACAGCACGCGGCCCAGGCCCAGGCCCTGCAACTCGGCCTTGATGGCCTTGGCCACCGTCGTGATTTCCTCGCGGTTGCGGGCCAGCGGAATCACGGCCACCTTGATGGGGGCCAGATGCGGCTTCAGCTTCAGCACGATGCGCTCGTTGCCGTTTTGCAGCGTTTCTTTTGTAAAGGCCTCGCTCAGCACCGCCAGCAGCGCGCGGTCCACCCCTGCCGACGGCTCGATCACGAACGGCACCACGGGCTTGTTGGTGTCCGGGTGCGGAATGGTCAGCTTGGCCACGGAGTCGTTGTTCTCGGTCACGCTGGCCACCAGGTTCAGCTCGGATTGCGACTTGGTGTGAGACCCCAGATCGTAGTCGCTGCGGTTGGCGATGCCCTCGATTTCCTCGTGGCCCAGCGTGGGGTAGTCGTACATCAGGTCATAGGTGCGCTTGGAATAGTGGGCCAGGTCCTCGGGCGGCACGTCCAGAATCTCGATCTTGCTGCGCGGCACGCCCTGCGCTTCCCACCACGCCAGGCGCTTATCGAGCCAGTGCTGATGCCAGTCCTCGTCGGTGCCGGGAACGCAGAAGAATTCGATCTCCATCTGCTCCAGCTCGCGCACGCGGAAGATGAAGTTGCGCGGCGTGATCTCGTTCCTGAACGCCTTGCCGATCTGCGCGATGCCAAAGGGCAGGCGGCGGCTGGTGCTGTCCACCACGTTCTTGAAGTTGGTAAAGATCCCCTGCGCGGTTTCCGGGCGCAGATAACCGTAGCTCTCCTCGTCCGCCACCGGGCCGATGGTGGTCTTGAACATCATGTTAAAGGGCTTCGGTTCGGTCCAGTCGCCCACCTCGCCGGAAAAGGCGTCGCGCACTCCCGCCGCTTTCAGAACCTCGGAAGCCTTCGCGGGCTGCTTAATCAGCGCCGCCACCACCGCCGGAAAGTTGGCCGCGTCCTCGCCGATGCCCTGGGCAACCCTCTCGATCACGTCGGCCTTTTGGTCTTTCACCAGATGATCCAGGCGGTAGCGCTTGTTGTTCTTCCTGTTGTCCACCATCGGGTCAGAAAACGTTGCCTCGTGGCCGCTGTGGCGCAGCACCAGGCGGTGCATGATGATGCTGGAATCCAGCCCCTCCATGTCGTCTCGCTCGTAGACATTGGCGCGCCACCACGCGGCTTTGATGTTGTTCTTCAGCTCCACACCGAGGGGGCCGTAGTCGTAAAAGCCTTGCAGGCCGCCGTAGATCTCGGACCCCTGAAAAATAAAGCCCCGGCGTTTGCACAGGCTGACCAGTTCTTCCATCGAGTTTGCGGGCATAGTGCGTCCTCCTTTACGGGCCTCGCCCCGCTGGAGGGCAAAAAACACCCCAGACGGCACCTGCTCAGCCCGTCTGGGGACGCGAAAAACTCCGCGCGGTTCCACCCCAGTTCCAGCGCACGGCGGTCTGCCGGGACTGGCCCTCTTTGAAACTTCAACAGCTCCCCGCCGCCCTTCACGCGCTGCCGCCCACCTGACTTCCACCGTCTCAGGCTCGCTCTCTGGGCCACACACGCGCTACTCCTGCGGATCAACGCTTGAAGGGCATTGTGGCGCGGGGCGGGGGAGGGGGTCAAGTCCAGATGGGCGGCGCTGGGGAAGCGCTGCGGGGAAGCGCTGCATCCTGCCGGGCCACCCGGACCCAGGGGGCCATAAAAAACATGCAAAAGGCCGCCGGGTCAGAACTCCCGGCAGCGTGACCTAGCCCCTTGATCTGTGCAGATGGGCGGGCGATGGACCCCGGCTTGATTTGGCGGCGGTTTCTTGACTGCGGTTCCTTGGCGGCGGTTACTTGACGGCGTTGATGCGCTGGCCCACCGTGGGGGTGATGGTTCCCAGTTTCTGAACGTACTCCAGCAGCACCAAGGCGTCGGGTTCGCGCGTCACGCCCTGCCCGTCGGCCAGCATGGTGTACTCGTCGCCGCCCTCGTTGGTGAAGTCCGGCAGGGCCAGGGTATAGGTGGCGCTGTCGTTCTGAATGGCCGCCCCGCTGTCGAGCTTGACGCTGACCACCCGTGAGCCGACAGGCTTGCTGACGTCATAGCTGTACGAGAAGCCCGAGATTTGCAGGAAGCGTCCGCTGGAGCCGGGCAGCGCCGAGACGCTGTTTTCCAGCACGGCGTAGAGTTGCGAGCCGGTGACGCTGCGCGTCACGACAGTATTGCCGAAGGGCAGCACGCTGTAGATGTCGCCCTTGACCACGTCGTAGGGCGGTCCGGGCTGGTAGCCGGGCGCGGGGCGGCGCAGGGTCTTGTCCTGCGGCGCGTAGCTGGACGGCAGGGAACTGCGGATGGCCCCGCCGTTCACAATCGCCAGTTGGGTGCTGTAGCGGGTGCGATAGGCGTCGGCGATCAGGTCACCCAGCGCAACTTCTCCCAGGCGCTCGATGTTGTTGCCGCGCGGGAAGACATCGGTGGCCACCCCGATCTTGCCGTCGAGTTGCGCGGCCAGTTGGGTGCGGTAGGGAGCCAGCACCTCCACCACCGCCGGGTCGGGCGTGACCTCGCTGGCAAAGGGGGTCACGAAGGTGTTGGCCGCCCTGGTCACGCTCTTGGTGGCCGGGTCATAGGTCAGGCTGACCCTGGCGTAACTGGCCCCCTTGCTCAGGTTCTCCACCACCAGCGCGCCGCCGATGGTGCCGCTGTACTGCTGGTTGGTGTGGTCGCCCAGGATCACGTCGAAGCCCTGAAGGCTCCTGGCCAGGTCAAGCAAGGGGCCGCTGACCGTCCCCTCGATAGGGTCCTTGGCGTTCACACCCATATGCGTCAGGACCACGAAGACCTGAGCGCCCTCAGCTTTGGCGGCGGCGCGGGCCTGGGTGGCGGCGGCCACCGGGTCCGTGACCTGGATGGTCCCGAAGGCGCTGGGCGACACCAAGGTGGGCGCTTCGGGATTGGTCAGGCCGATCACGGCGACCTTCACGCCGCCGACTTCAAAGATCTTGTAGGGCTGCACCTTGTTGAGGTTGCTGCTGAGATTACTCAGGTTGGCCGACAGGTACGAGAAATTGGCCTTGTCGATCAGCGTCTGCAAGAAGGCCGTTCCCCTGTCGAAGTTGTGGTTGCCCAGGGTATCGGCGTCGAAACCCATGGCGTTCATCGCCAGCACGGCGGGAACCTCACCAAAAAAGCCTGCCAGCGGCGGCGAGCCTCCGAAAGCGTCCCCCGCAGTCAGGGTCAGGGTGTTGGGGTTCTCGGCCCGGTCTTTCTTAAAGTACGCGCTCAGGACCGCCGCCCCGCCCACTTCTTTCGAGTCGATGGTCAGCGGATCGAGTTGTGCGTGCCAGTCCGAGACGTCGAGCAGTTGAATGGTCACGGGCGGCCCCGGCGGGAGCGGGGGGGCGGGTTCAGGAGCACAGGCAGCCAGAAGCAGGGTCAGGGCAAACAGGGAAAAGGCCTTTGTGTGCATATTTTCTCCTCCAATCGACTGAGGTCTGTGGTGCAGTTGAACCTGGTAGCGCTGAGACTGCTGCGCAGAGGGCGCTCGGTTCCAGACCTTCCGTACAGTTTCACACAATGTACACCGGTCTGGAGCGGGGCCTCGCGAACGTCGGCAAGTTCTGCGGCCACTCGCCCTTGTCGTCTGAAATTGTGCAGATGTTGTGTCCGCCCCAGGTCAGCCGGGGGCCTGTATCTCTCCGGGCAGACAGTGGCGGAGGTGTCTGCTTTGGCCCAACTGGACGAGGTGTGATGCGGACTCCGCTTGTTTCGTGGATGAACCGCGATAGCGCCGGTTCGTCCTCTCCACGTCCAGGACCCATTTTTCTACCTTCCGTTCTCGTCTCTCACAGACGCCCACCGGAACGCTGTCCCTTCCGCCCGGTTTCCAGGTGTGTTCGCCGCCTTTTAATCGTCGTCCTTCTGGTAGCTCTGCGCTGTGTGGTCTGCACTCGCAGCGGTTGCAAGTGTGGGGCCAAGCCTATGGGGGCGCTGCTCAGCCAGGTTCCGCCCCTGGCCGCCCCGTCTTGCGGTCAACCTCAATCCACCCGGACCACCTGCGCCGTCAACTCTCCCTGGTCGCCGACGTGCATCAGCGCCAGCCTGCGCTGGGCCGGGTGCAGATCGAGCTGGTAGGCAGGCATGTCCTGAGTGTCCAGCAGCGTCCAGAGGTCCGGCGTTTCCATGTGGCCGTGCAAACTGGCGATCAGGCCGTCACCCAGCAGCGGCAGCGAGCGCAGGCGGCTGCCGTAGCCGCTGCCTAGCCCCAGCGGGAACCACACCACGTCGTCCTGCGCGGCGCTGGGCGTCAGATTGTCGGCGCAGTCCTGTCCGCTCAGGGAGCGTGACAGACTGGGCCGCGTGGCATGTGACAGCAGCACTCCCGCGCCCGGTGGCCCGATGGTCAGCCACAGCCGCCCGCGTTCGCGCAGCCAGCGCAGATCGTCGGCCAGTTTGCCCGCCTCGCCCTTGCCCTGCCAGGCATAGGAGGCCGCCGCTTCCCTGCCGCCCACGCGCCACCACACGTCCATCAGCGGGCGGTGATCGTCCAGCACGGTGGCCAGTGCCATGACCTCGTGGTTGCCCAGCAGCACCTCGGCGCGGCCCATTTCGGCCAGGTGCCGGACGGTCTGCATGATGGCGCGGGAGTCGTCGGGGCTGCCGGGGGCGTCTTTCGCCTTGCGGGCCAGACGGCGGCGCGGCGAGTCGTCTATCAGGTCGCCCAGAAAGGCCAGCCGCGCCCCTGGATGCTTTGCCGCCACTTTGAGCGCCGCGTCCAGCCGGGCCGCGTGGCCGTGCAAGTCGGGAATGACCAGCCATGAGCCGTCCCACTGCGCGGGCGTCCAGGGTGGGAGGGCCGGGGCGCTCAGAGCTGTGGCACCTGCGGCATGACAAAACCCCGCCGCGCGGCCTCCGAATCCAGCGCCCCGGCGTCGTAAAACGGGCCGAGCAGCTTAAATCGCCCCTCCCAGTCCAGCAGATCGGCGTTCTGTTCCGCGAATTCCTCCCAGCCTTGCCCCGCCTGGCGGCGTTCCAGGACTAGAAAAAAATAAATGGTGGTCAGGGTGGCGTTGTACTTGTCGGTCAGGTTCAGCCGCTGGGCCAGGGCCAGCAGGCCGCCGTTAAAGGTGGCCAGGGCCTCCAGCGCCGACGATTCTTTGAGCAGTTGCTAAGCCAGGTGAATGTGGGCCGGGTGGCCGAAGCGTCCGTGCCGGGCCACGCAACGCCCCAGCAGGCGGTCAAAGCGGGCGTGGGCGGGTTGTGCTGCCGATTCGTTCACTCCAGCAGCATAGCCAGAGCTGTGGGTTCCTCATGTCCTCAACCTCACGGTTGCGGGTGCGAGTGGGCGGCGCGGGGTCAGCGGGGACGCAGCAGCGCGAGGCCCACGGCACGGACGGGCAGGCGAGTCAGGCGCACGCCGAGGGTTGTCCGGGCGTGGCCGGGATGCAGCGGCGGCAGGGTGTCCCAGCCGCACCAGGCGGCGTCGGTGGTCTCCAGGGTGGGGCGGGGTTCGCCTCATAGGCGTCCTGCGCGGAGGTCAACCCGGCCAGGGCCAGGCCCCGGAGTTCGTCTGCAATCAGGGCCGGTGAGGACACCCGCAAAGTGCAGCGGTCCTGAGTCCTTTGCTCAGGCCGCGCTGACCTGCCGTCCGCCGCCTGTAAAACTGACCGCCAGCAGCGCGGCCCCGATCACCCCGATCACAATTGCCCCCCACACGAAGCCCTGTGCGGGGTGGGCGGCGGGCGCGGCCAGCAGCAGCGGACTTAGAACTGGCCCAGGAAGATGGCGCTGCTCATGCCCGCCACAATGCGCCCGCGCCACGCCCGTGGGGTCAGCTCGGCCAGCCAGGTGTACAGACTGGGCAGGGCCAGCCCGCCGCCCAGTCCGGCGACGATCAGGCCCGGCAGCACCCCGGAAATGCTGCTGCCCGCCGACACCACGCCCCAGCCCGCCGCCAGCAGCAGTAGCCCCAGTCCCGCCACTCGGCGGTGATCGAAACGCCCCGCCAGGCCCGAGTAACCCGGTGCCGTCAGGGCCGCCGTCAGCGTGAAGACGCCCAGCAGCAACCCGGTAGAGGCCGGAGACGCCCCCAGGAATTGCAGCAGAAACGGCCCCTGCGCGGGCATCAGGTAAAAGACCACCATGTACGCCAGCGCCAGAAGATAAATGACGGCGATGGTTCCCCAGCGCGGTTTTTCCTCTGCTTCATCCGTCTGTACCGGGCCGGGGACGCCGCGCGGCAACCGCAGCACCAGCGGCAGCAGCAGCAATGAGATCAGGTACAAGGCCGAACGGCGCACGCCAGCCGACCCCCGCCAGCAGCCCGCCCAGCGGCAGCAGCACCGCGCCGCCGAAACTGGTAAAGGACGCCTGCTGACTCAGGAACTTACCGCGCGCCGCACCCGTAAAATAGTCGTTGACCAGTGCGCCGCCCGCCGTCATGGTCCCGACCCCCGCCAGCCCCAGCACCACGCGGCCCACGAGCAGCGCGTCCAGCGACGAGATCACCAGGCCGCTGGCCCCACCCAGCGCGTACAGCAGCAACGAGCCGATCAGCACGGGCCGCCGCCCGAAGCGGTCTGCCAGGATGCCGCCCAGCGGCGCGCTCACGGCAATCGCCAGCCCCACGGTGGTCAGCGAGAGCTTGACCAGCAGCCCCACGTTCGGGTGACCCGCAAAGTGAAGCTGCATAGCGGGCAGCGCGGGCGCGATGGTGGCCCCCGACATGATGGTCAGCGCCGCCAGCAGCAGCAGGGTCAACCGGGTCAGGCTGTCGGGTGCGGGAGTGGCGTGCGGTTCAGAGGAGGGCGGCGCAACCGCTGAACTGGAAGCGGTTGAAGTCGTCCGGGTCATGCCCGCAGTATAGATTGAAAAAGACAAGCGGTTTGGGAATTAAAGTTATTCTTCATGGATCAAGTGCTGCCCGAAGAGGCAACACAGGGCGCGTTTCCCTTCGGAGTGCCCTCCGGCAGCACCCAGATTTTCCGGAAGCTGACCTTGCTGGCGTGGTCTTGCAGCACGGTTGGCCCCGGCGTCTCGGCTTCCGGGTCACCCAGCAAGGTGGGGGAACTCAGGGCCACGTCGTCCTGAATCCTCTCGCCGTTGAGGTCCACCGTGGCGCGGGCGTCCCCGG
The DNA here is from genome assembly GCF_000701425.1 of Deinococcus frigens DSM 12807. Lineage (GTDB taxonomy): Bacteria > Deinococcota > Deinococci > Deinococcales > Deinococcaceae > Deinococcus > Deinococcus frigens. The sequence goes on from NZ_JNIW01000019.1 coordinate 53,502, forward strand.
GGTTCTGGCCGCCCTGTCAGCGCGCGGCGCGGAACTGGATGTCGTAACTCTGCCAGGTGCCCGGCGGCAGGGCGGCGTTGCGGCTGGCGGGAAGGCGGAATTCCAGATGCAGCCGGAAGTTCCCGGAGCTGTCGCGGGTGCGGACGTCGGTGGTGGCCTGGGGCTTGCCGCAGCATGCCGAGACCGGCGTGGCGCAGGCCCCGGCGGGTGGCCCCGGCAGGTGGAACGCGCCCGTGATATCGGCTGGAACATGGGGAATATGGGCTGGGCAGGACTGGGCAGGGCGGCGCGAGGGTTGAAGGGGGTGTCGGGCAGGGGTCTTCTCCTTGCATAAAGGTGAAGATGAAACGCAGGTGGCCTCCTGGACCAGGACGGTGGGGAGCAGAATTCAGGCGCGGCCCGGCGATCAGGTCCGTGCGACACGGTCTACCCATGATTCTTCAGTTCAGTGAAAGAATCTGTGCTGCGCGGCTTGGATTTCTTGGGACCATATTGCGCGTTCCCCGGCCCGGCCCCGCCGGTGTGCGGTTCAGGGCAGGATTTTCCCCGGATTCAGCAGCCCTGCCGGGTCCAGCAGCGCCTTGACGCCGCGCATCAGCTCCAGCGTGTCACCGTGTTCGCGGGCCAGATAGCCGCGCTTGTGCAGGCCGACGCCGTGTTCGCCGGTGCATGTGCCGCCGCGCGCCAGCGTCTCGGTGATCATCGCGTCATACACGGCGTTGACCCGCGCCCACGTCTCCGCGTCGTCCGGCGGCGCGTGGAACAGCACATGGAAGTTGCCGTCCCCGACGTGCCCTACGATGCTGGCGTCCAGCTCAGCCGCATCCGCCTGCTGGCGCGTGAACTCCACCACCTCGGGCAACTGATGCAGCGGCACGCACAGGTCGGTGGTCATGTTGACGTGACCGGGATGCAGCGCGGTAAGGGCGTAATAGGCGTGGTGACGCGCCTCCCACACCCTGGCGCGCTCCTCGGCGCTGTGGGCGGCGTGCAACCCGGTTCCGCCCGCGTCCGTGACCAGTTCGCGGCACAGCTCCAGCGCCTCGGCCAGCGCCGCCGAACTGGGCGAGGCCAGCTCGATCCAGAGGGTGGGCGCTTCGGGAAACTCGGTGCCCTTGTGGACATTGACGGCGTGAATCTGGCGCTCGTCGATCAGCTCCAGCCGTTCGGGTTGCAGCGCCGCGCCCATGATGTCCACCGCCGTGCGGGCAGCGGCCCCCAGCGTCTCAAAGTTGGCCCGCAGCACCACCAGATGGGCGGGCAGCGGCCACAGCTTGACCGTCAGCTCGGTGATCACGCCCAGCGTGCCCTCCGCGCCGATGAACAGGTTCTTGAGGTCATACCCGGCGCTGGTCTTGCGGGCCTTGCTGCCCACCCGGATGACCTCGCCGGAAGCCAGCGCCACCCGCAGTTCCAGCACGTTGTCGCGCATGGTGCCGTAGCGTACCGCCGCCGTGCCGCTGGCATTGGTGGACGCCATGCCGCCCAGACTGGCCTCCGCGCCGGGATCGACGGGGAAGAAGAGGCCCAGGTGGCGCACCTGACGGTTCAACTCCGGATAGGTCACCCCTGGCTGGACGGTGGCCTGAAAGCCGCCCGCCGCCACCTCCAGCACCGCCTTCATGCCGCTCACGTCCAGCGACAGCCCGCCGCGCACCGGCACCACCTGACCCTCCAGACTGCTGCCCACCGCGAAGGGCACCACCGGAAAACCGTGTTCGCAGGCCAACTGGAGCGCGCCCACCACATCCGCCTCGCTCTGCGCGAACAGGACGGCGTGTGGCGAGGCAAATTCCTGGCGGCTCTCGTCGCGTCCATGAGATTCAAGCGTGGCAGTAGTGGTGTCGAGTTGCGTGCCGAAGCGGGCTTGCAGGGCGGTCAGGGCGGCGGGCGAAAGGGTGTCTGGGCGCGGGAGTTGGGTGGTCATGGGCGGCTCCTATCAACGAGGGCTGTTGCGGGTGGCAAGCGCTGCGGTGTCGCCTGCCTTCCCCTTCCACTCTCCCCCGCAACGAAGGGGAAGCGACAAACTCTGTTCTGACTCTAAGCGTTCTGACCTCTGGACATTCAGACCCTCTCCGCCCCCACCAGGTCCCGTTGCCAACTGTTCAGCAGCTCCAGCGCCTGCATGGGCGTCAGGCGGCCTAGGTCCAGCGCGGCCAGTTCGCGGGTCAGGCGGCCATCGTCGCTGCCGGTGTTCAGGGCGGTCAGCAGGCGGGCGGCGCGGGCGGTCACGGGGGCGGGAAGGCCTGCCAGGCGCGCGACTTCCACGCCGTAGCTCTGGCGTGCCGCGCCGGGAATGACTTGGTGGTAAAAGGTCAGGCCGCGCCCGCCCCCGTCTGGCCGCTCGTCCTCCTCGGCGGCGACATGCAGGTTGATCAGGCCGGGATGCTCGCCCTCCAGCCGGGTCAGCTCGAAGTAATGGGTAGCAAACAGCGTGTGCGCGCCGGTGGCGTGTAGATGTTCCAGCGCCGCCTGCGCGATGGCCAGGCCGTCTAGCGTGGAGGTGCCGCGCCCCACCTCGTCCAGTATGACCAGGCTGCGGGCCGTGACGCCGTGCAGGATGGCGGCCAGCTCCGACATCTCCACCATGAAGGTGCTGCGCCCCCCCGCCAGATCGTCCGACGCGCCGATCCGGGTGTGAATGGCGTCGTAGACAGGCAACTCGGCCCCGTCGGCGGGCACAAAGGAGCCGATCTGGTGCAGCAGCGCGCAGATGGCGACGGTTCGCAGGTAGGTGGACTTGCCCGCCATATTCGGCCCGGTCAGCAGCAGTGTGGTGCGGCCCGCGCCCAGGGTGGCGTCATTGGGAACGAACTTGCCGCCTGTGGCCTGCTCCACCACCGGGTGCCGGGCCTGGGTCAGGTGCGCGCCGCCGTCTGCGGTCTGCGGGCGGGTCCAGCCGCAGTCCACAGCAATTTCAGCCAGGGCCGCCAGCACGTCCAGCTCGGCCAGCGCCCCCGCTGCCTCCGACAGGGCCTCGGCGTGGGCGGCCAGGCTGTCGCGCAGCTCGGTAAAGACTTCCAGCTCCAGCCGCCCCGCCGCCGCCTCCAGCCGGGCGATCTCGCGTTCGCGTTCGCGCAGATCGGGGCGCGTGAAGCGGGCGCGGTCCTTGAGGGTGGCGATCTGGCGGTAATCGGGCGGCACCTTGCTCAGGTGCGGCCCGGTCACCTCCAGGAAATAGCCGAAGACGTTGTTGAAGCCGACTTTCAGGTTGCCGATGCCGGTGCGCGTCCGCTCGGAAATCTCCAGCTCGGCCAGCCAGGCGCGGTGGCCCACCGCCCCGTTTCGCAGGTCATCCAGGCCGCCGTGAAAGCCGTCGCGGATCAGGCCGCCGTCCCCGGCCCGGATGGGCGGATCGTCCACCAGCGCGGCGCGGATGCGGGTCACGACTTCGGGCAGTCCGGCCAGGCGGGCGCGCACGCCGCCCAGCAGACCGTCGGTGCCGTCCAGCAAGCGCACCGCCTCGGGCAGCAGCTCCAGCGTGCGGGCCAGCGAGGCGACTTCGCGGGGGGTGGCGCGGCGGGTGGCAACCCTCGCCGACAGGCGTTCCAGATCGTGCGCGCGGTACAGCAGCGAGCGCACCCCGCCGCGCAGATCGGCGGCGCGGGTCAGGGTGGTCACGCCGTCCAGGCGGGCGCGGATGCTCAGTTCATCCAGCAGCGGGGCGCGCAGCCAGGCCCGCAACCTGCGCCTTCCGCCCGCCGTGCGGGTTTGGCACAGCACGTCCATCAACGTGACGCCGCCCGGAGCCTGCGCGGTGAACAGCTCCAGCGCCCGCACCGCCGCTTCCGGCAGGCGCATGTGCGCCCCTGGCTCGAAGCGCACGGCGCGGCGCACCATCCCCAGCTTGCCCTGCTGCGTCACGCGCGCGTAGCCCAGCACTGCCCCGCAGGCCCGCCGCAGCGCCGCCGAGGTCAGGCTGCCCGGCACCTCGCCCAGCACGGCTTTCAGCTCATCGCAGCAGCCCGCCTCCTCGAAATTGGCCGGGGAGAGCATCACTGGAAAGCGGGTCTGGAAATCGGAGAGCAGCGCCGGATTTCCCGACAGTTCGGGGGCCAGCAGCACCTCGCGCGCCCGCCAGCGCGACAGCTCGTCGTACAGCGCCGAACGGGTGTGGAAGGCGGCGCACCTGAACTCGCCGGTGGACACGTCCAGCAGGGCCAGCGCGTAGCCGTCGCCGGTCGCCACCGCCGCCAGATAGTTCTCGTCGGCGCTCAGGTGGCGTTCCTCGGTGACGGTGCCGGGGGTCAGCAGTTGCGTGACCTTGCGCTCCACCAGCCCGCTGCCGGGTTCCTCCATCTGATCGGCCACCGCCACGCACACGCCCGCAGAGAGCAACCGCTCCACATTGCTGTCCAGCGCCCGCAGCGGAATCCCGGCCATCGGGGTGCTGAAGTCCTTGCTGCTCTTGTGGGTCAGCGCAATTCGCAGCAACCGGGCGGTGCGCTCGGCGTCCTCGCCGAAGGTCTCGTAAAAGTCGCCCACCTGAAACAGCAAGATGGCGTGCGGGAGCTGCGCGGCCACCTCGTCGCGCATGTTCACATACTGCTCCAGCATCGGCGGCAGCGCCCCGTTGCCCGTTCCCTTGAGTACATTCTGAGCCACCCGCATATGCCGGGCAGCATAGCGGGCGGAAGTTGGGGGCATGGGAAGTTGGGCGGCAATAGCGGAGAAAAAGCCCCGCGCGAGGGCAGGACCGGAACTTTCCAGAGCGCCGAATTCAAGGCGTCAGATCTTAAGCGTCACAGATCCTAAACGTCACAACCCAGCGCCCTCAGCAGCTCAAGCTCAGTGATAGGCGGCGCACTGGAACGCGAACGCAGCGGTTGCCTGACGGGCTGGCTGACCATTACGGGAAGCGGCTGCGGGGCAGGGTGCAGGGGGGCAAAGAAGGAACGAAAACGGCGAATCCACTCATTCATGGCAGACACCTCGTCGGGGACGATCCAAGACAAAAGAGCTGAGACAAACGAAAGTGATGGATCTCGTATAATTTGCTGACAGTGTGAATTTTATCTTATCTGTGGGCCAGAGACTGTTCACACTTCACACTCTAATCATCGAAATTTCACATTCCGGTTATTTTTCCGGCAGGCCGGGTGCCCCCAGCGGCGGTCCCGTAACATGGGCAGATGGCCTACGATCCCCGCATGGGTTACGACCCGGAGCGCCGACTGACCGACGGCGACGTGCATGACCTCAAGCCCGCCGGGTGGTGGGGCGACGACGGCATGCTGTTCCGCGAATTCGCCTTTGGCAGCTACCGGGCCGGGGTGGACTTCGCCGTGCAGGTGGCGGCGCTGGCCGAGGAACGGGGGCATCATCCGGACATCCACATCTTTTACAAACGGGTCAAGCTCAATTACTTCACCCACGACGCGGGCGGCGTGACGGAGGCCGATATCGCAGGCGCGCAGGCGGTCAACGGTCTGTTTGATCTGGCGGCCAAACCGGAAGGCGGCGCTGAGAGTTGAAACTCAGTATTCCCGACGCCGATATTCTGTGGGACGGCCTATCCCTCGCGCGGCGGCACGAGGGGGTGCTGACGGTGGGACTGGAGCATCTGGACGAGATGAACCATGTCAACAACACGGTCTATCTGGTGTGGTGCGAGCAGACCGCCCGCGCCCACGCGGACCGGCTGGGTATGGGCACAGACGCCCTGCGCGCGCTGGGCGCGGTGCCGGTGGCGCGGCAGCACGTCATCAATTACCACCGCCCGGCCTTGCTGAGAGACCGGGTACGGGTCCGCACGGCGCTGACCGTCCACGCGGGCCTGCGGAGCGTGCGTGCCTATACCATCGACCGCGTTAACGACGGCGATCCACCCAGGGGCGGCCTGCGCCTGGCCGAGTGTCAGACCGAGTGGGTCTGGGTGGACCCTGGCACGGGCCGTCCCAAGCGCGCGCCCGCCGAGGTGATTCACCGCTTCGGTTTTGGCCCCCGGGACCAGGATAAATGAGGCTTTTTTCACGCGAATGAGGTCTTGAATCTTCACGCTCCGCCGATCTCGAAGAAGCCCCGACGCTTTGTTGTTTTCCAGATGACACAGCGCGATATTCATCCCTTTCAGTCAAGGGAAACCGATCTTTTGTTGCACTTCAGACACCTCGAGTCCAGAATGGGGATCTATGAAACTGCGGACGCTGGGGGGCCTGTCCGTGGAGGGGATCACTTTCCGCAGGCAGAAGGTGCTTTTGCTCCTGGCATACCTGTGTGCCGAGGGACCGCAGCCGCGCCGCCGCCTGGCCGATCTGTTCTGGCCGGACGCCGCCAACCCCATGAACAGTCTGGCGCAGCATCTGGTGCATCTACGCTCGCTGCCCGGTGCGGTGCAGGAGCAGGGCAGCCGGGTCGAGGCGGGCGCGGGGGTGCTCTGCGACCTGAGAGAGCTGCGTGAACTGGCCCACGGCGGTGAACTGGCGCGGGCCACGGCGCTGTACGGCGGTCCCTTTCTGGATACCCTGAACATCCCGCTGGGCGCGGACTTAGAGGAATGGATCTATGAGACCCGCGAGGCACTGGCCCGCGAGGTCCGGGGCCTGTGGCTGAATAAGGCAGCGGCGGCGGCGGCGCATGGACGTGCGGCGAGGGCCGGGGAACTGGCCGCCCACGCCCTGAATGTCAGGGGCGCACCGCCCCCCGATGAACTGGAACTGCCCCGATTGCACCACCTGCTGCATCTGGCCGGGCATCCGCTGGCCGAGGGTGTCGGGCGCGAGGCGCACGCGCTGGGCCTGACGCTGGGGGTGGCCCCTGGCCTGTCGGACGCGCCATTCCTGGGCCGCGAGGAGGAATTGAGCCAACTGTCGCGTCTGGGGGCCGGGGAGGTGGCCTGGGTCAGCGGTCCCGGCGGCATGGGCAAGAGCGCCTTGCTGCTGGCGCTGGCCCGTGCGGGCGGCTGGACCGTCCTCCAGGCCCGCGCGGACCGTCCGTACGGCACGCTGGAGCCGCTGGCCCGGGGAGAAATGCCGATCAATCCCGCCGCCCCACTGGCCCTCCTGCGCGATCCGGCCCTGCGCGTGGCGGTGGACGACTGGGAGGGTGCGGATATGGCCACGCAGGCGGCCCTGGCCCTGGCCGCCCGCCAGCGTCCCGGCGCGGCGCTGCTGGTGGTCTCGCGCCGCCACCCGCCCTTTGGCGTGGACCTGCATCTGGAGTTGGGGCTGCTGTCCAGTGAGGCCCTGGAGGATCAGCCGGGGCTACACGCCCTGACCGACGGCCACCCCACGCTGGTGGGCGCGGTGCTGGCGGGCGAGGCGCTGGACGGACGCCAGGGGGCCAGAATCCGCGCCCTGCCCACGGCGGCCCGCGACGCCTTCCTGCTGCTGGCCCTCCAGGAAACGCCGGATCTGCGCGCCACGGCCCGCGCGCTGGGCCTGAGCGCCGCCGACTTTGCCCTGACTCTGAGCCACCTGACCGTGGAGGGCCTGACCCGTGAGACGGGGCAGGTCTACGCCGCCGCCGCCGCCCGCGAGAAGATCGAGCGCATTCACGTCCACGCCCACCTGCTGCACCTCAAGCTGGCCCGCGTTCTGCCTGGGGCTGCCGCCTGGCCCCACTACGCGGTTGCCCGTGACCTGTGGGAGGATGCCGACGAGGACCGCGCTGCCCATACGGCAGCCCTGCGCGCCGAATACCTGCTGGAACGCGGTTACCCCGGCGAGGCTGTGGCGCTGCTGGACATCTTCACCGAGCGCCCCGAACTGGCCGTCCCGCACGCCTGGGCCTTGCTGGGGGCGGGCCGCTATGCCGAGGCGCTGGCCCGCCTGCAAAAGCTGGAGCCTGCCCGGCAGGCCGATGGGGCGGTCACGGTGGCCCGCGCCACCGCCCTAGTGCGCCTGGGCCGCCACGAGGAAGCTGCCGCGCTGGCAAAGGAGGTCCGGGGCAGCGGGCCAGAAGCTGCGCGGGCGGCAAGTGTGCCCAACATTCAGGAGTCCTGGGACGAGGCCCGACGCTACGCCCAGATCGCCGCCGATCTGTGGCAGTTGGGCGGCAATCAGGAGGAGCGCCTGAATGAACTGGTGCTGGTGGCGAAAATGAAAGTGCGTCTGGGCGCTGCGCCCGCCGAGGCGTTTGGAGAAGTGCTGGACGAATCCAGGGGGTTGCCCAGCGTTAGGGGAACGGCGCTGGTGAATTACGCCCAGGTGCTGATCGACGCCGGGCAGGCCGAGGTGTCCGACGCGGTCATGGAGGAGGCGATCTTGGAGCTGACCAAGGCGGGGGATCAACTGGGGCTGGCCTCGGCTCTGGGCAATCTGGGAGTTCGCCGACATTTGCAGGGGAAGCTCCATGAAGCCGCCGAACTTTACCGGACCACCTTGAACCACCTGCGGGGAACTGGGGCCATTCGCCAGATGGGCCTGACCCTGAGCAATCTCAGCGAGATCGAGGGTGACCTGAGCGCTTTCGAGGACACCCTGGAAATGCTCGTCCGGGCCGGGCAGACCGAGCTGGTAGACCACATTCGGCGCAATGCCAGGATCGTCGCCGCGCCGAACACCCGTTCCCTGCGCTCCTGAAAACCGATCATGCCCTGATCACGCCCTGGAATGCACAGTAATTCCTGGAGGTTAAAAATGGTTAAAAATACGCTCAGGCTGGTGCGGTGGCGGTGGGTGGCCGGATGGTTGTGCGTGATGTTGCCGTTGGCGGCGGGAAACGCAGCGGCCCAGAGCGCGCAGGTCCGGGGTTCGTCGGTCAGCGCCCAAATGCAGGTCCGCCTGTTCCCCCAAGTGGCGGCTCCCGGCGATACGGTCTGGATCACCAACGTGCCGCGTGGGGGAGTAGAGAAGGGCGGGCTGCGGGTAGGCGGTCAGCTCACGGCATATACCACCGATCCAGTTTCCGGCTGGCTGCGGTTCACGGTTCCCGAAAAGGCGGGCGGTGGCCCGCAGTCCGTCGGGTTTACAGACACCGATTTTCAGAGGAGCCTGATGCTGAGTCTGACGGTGCTGCCCCCGGAGTCGGCGGCGCAGGACACCGTGGCGTACCTGCCGCCTGATCTTCAGGTCGAGTTCCCGAAGCTGTACCGACAGCGGCTGGAGCAACTGCTCAGCGGCTGCCAGCGCTCCTGCCCACCCGAACTGACCGTGACCATCAAATCGCTCGCGTCGCTGGAAATTCCGGCCCCGCAACCCCTGACACCGGGCCGCCAGCCCCGGAAGTCGGCCCTCCCGTCCGCCCAGGTTACCGGTCTCCGGGTGCCCACCCTGCCGCCCCGGACCACTGTGAACCCGAACCTGAGCCTGAAAAACCTGCTCCGGCCCCCAGCCTTTCAGCCGCGTTCCGGCGATTTCTGCGGCCAGGTGGCTGCCCTCCTGCCCATTTCCGGGCTGCCGACGGGACAGGTCATCTCGCTACTGAACTTGCTCTTCGGTGGCATGTTGGGCACTGATCCATCTACCTACGGCCATCCCACCCAATCCCAGGCCCCCTACCAAGACGGGCCTCCCGCAACGATCATCCAGACCTTCTTGGACCGGCCCACCGGCAGCGGCAAGGGCGTGGTGATTCATGTGCTGGATACGGCCAGCAACACAGAAGACCCGTTCGTGACGCCCGGTCTGGTGAACTATTACAATGTGAAGTACCCCGACTCGCCCTTCAAACCCACGCGGCCTTTCCACGGCTCCATCGCCGGACAGGTGGCCCAGACCGTCGCCCCCGGCGCGGCGCTGGATTACCACAAGGTCTGCGACAAGAACGGCGTCTGCTCCACCCTCGACACCGTCAAGGCCCTGTGCGCCGTGGCGGAGGAAGCCCGTCACGGCGGCAAACATGTGGTCAGCCTCAGCGTGGGCGGCGCGTATCCGGCGCTGGGAGTGCAACTGGCCCTGCGCGAAGTGGCGGCGGCGGGTGTCCCCACGGCAGCCTCCTATGGCAACCGTGACGACTGCGAAGGGCTGGTCAAAGGGGACCGCTGCAACCACTATCCGGCGGACTGGAGCGCCAACTTCGCCGTCTCGCGCAGCCGCAACGCCCCCACCATGCTGCTGAGCGTGGCGGCCTGGGACATCGCCACCCTACAGACAGCGACCTACAACCGGGGCGTGGGCAATCCCGGCCTGATCAGCCTGCCCCCCAGCGTGCAGGCCCCCGGCGAATTCTGGTTTGGCGGGTGGCCCTACTTCGGCACCAGCTTCGCCGCGCCGGTGGTGGCGGGCGTGCTGGCCGACTGGATGGCCTGCAAACCGGGCGTGCCGTTCCTGCCTTACGTGAACACGCCGGGGCAGTTGCCACTGCCGCAGAGCGTGGTTCGGGCCTGTCCGTAACCGGGATGTAGAACCAGCAGCAAGCCCCTCTTCCACACCGGAGGAGGGACTGTTTAGAGGAAGGATTTAGACGCTGATCTCGGCAAAGCGCGCATTCTCCTGAATGAACAGCTTTCTGGGCGCGACCTCGTTGCCCATCAGGTCCTCGAAGACCTCGTTGGCGACGATCAGGTCCTCGATGCCCACACGCTTCATGGCGCGGGTTTCGGGGTTCATGGTGGTGTCCCACAACTGGTCGGCGTTCATCTCGCCCAGGCCCTTGAAGCGCTGGATGTCGTACTTCTTGCCCTCCTTGTTGGCGCGGGCGACGTGTTGCTTCAGATCTGCCTCGTTGTACAGGTACACGCCCTTCTTCTCGCGGCCCACCGTTAGGCGATACAGCGGCGGCTGTGCGATGTACAGATATCCGGCCTCCACGACGGGCCGCATGTAGCGGTAGAAGAAGGTCAGCAGCAGCGTAGCGATGTGGCCGCCGTCCATGTCCGCGTCGGTCATGATAATGATCTTGTGGTAGCGCAGGTTGGACAGGTCAAAGTGCATCCGGTCTCCGGTCCCCTCCACGCCCGCACCGATGGCGGCGATCAATGCCCGGATCTCGGCGTTTTTAAGGATCTTGTTCAGCTCGGACTTTTCCACGTTCAGGATCTTGCCGCGCAGGGGTAAGATGGCCTGGAAGCGGCGCTCGCGTCCGCCCTTGGCGCTGCCGCCCGCGCTGATGCCCTCCACGATAAACAGCTCGGACTCGGCGGGGTCCTGGCTGGAGCAGTCGGCCAGCTTGCCGGGCAGGTCGTCGTTTTCCAGCGGGTTGCTGCGGCGCACGATGTCTCTGGCCTTGCGGGCGGCCTCGCGGGCGCGGGCGGCCTCGGCAGCCTTTTCCACGATGGTCTTGCCGACCTTGGGGTTCTCTTCCAGGAATTCGGCGAACTTCTCGCCCACCACGGCGTTCACTGCCGTCTGTGCCTCGCTGTTCAGCAGCTTGACCTTGGCCTGCGACTCAAACTGCGGCTCGCCGAGCTGCACGCTGACCACGCAGTAAATCCCTTCCAGCAAGTCGTCGCCGCTGGGAACCGGGTTCCCGGACTTGATCATGTTCTTATCCTTGGCGTACTTGTTCAGAATGCGCGTGTAGGCGGTCTTGAAGCCGGTCAGCGGCGTGCCGCCGTCGCGGGTGCGGATCATGTTGGCGTAGGTCAGGATGTTGTCCGACGAGTAGGTGTTGGCGTGGATAAAGGCGACTTCCACGATCACGTCGCTGTGGGTGCCGCGCATCACGATGGGCTGGTCATACAGCAGCTTGGTGTCGTCGGTGACCAGCGCACGGGCGAAGTTGGAGATGCCGCCCTGCTCGTAGAAGACTTCCTCGCGGACCTCTCCGGCGTGCAGTTCGGTGCGCTCGTCGCGGACCACGATCTTCAGGCCGGTCAGGTACGCCAGCTCGCGCAGGCGGCCCCGGATGCGGTCATAGGAAAAGGCGTTGTCGAACTCCTTGAACACGCCCGCGTCGGGGTGGAAGCTGACTTTGGTGGCCCAGCTCACGTCACCCGGCGTGTCGCCCAGCACTTCCAGCGGTGTGGTGACCACGCCCTGCTCGAAGCGGATGTGGTGCAGCTTGCCGCCCTTGTTGACGGTCACGTCCAGATAGGTACTCAGGGCGTTGACCACGCTGGAGCCGACGCCGTGCAGGCCGCCGGACACCTTGTACGCGCCCTGGCCGAATTTGCCCCCGGCATGCAGCTCGGTAAAAATGACCTCGATGGCGGGGCGGCCCTCGGACTCCATCATGTCTACGGGAATGCCGCGCCCGTTGTCGGTGACGGTGGCGCTGCCGTCGGCGTGCATGATGACGTGGATCTCGTCGGCGAATCCAGCCGTGCCCTCGTCGATGGCGTTGTCGATGATCTCGGTCAGCAGTTGGTGGTAACCGTCGATGCCCGTGCCGCCCTGCACATACATGCCGGGGCGCTTGCGAACGGCTTCCAGGCCCTTGAGGACGGAGATATCGGCGGCGGTATACTGGGCATCCGGGCCACCTGCAACGCGGGATTGGGCTGGAGCGGCATTCTGATTTTCAGTTCTGGTCATGAGACTCCTGCGGCGCGGACCCATTTCTGACGCGGGACCGCGTTCAAAACTGGAGGGTGGAATTTGAAAGTACGGGGGGCGCTGCGTGCGCCTTTTATCGCTTCCAAGTATACTACAACAGTTGAAATTGGTCAATCAAATTACGTATGTAGCAGAATCAGCGTCTGTGGTTTAGAGGGTTTGGAAAGGCCGTGCTGGTGGGGCTTTGTCGGGTGCCTTGGAGAGTCTCAGACAGAGACAGTTTCTGACGCAGACTGGAGACGGAACTGGGACATCTTGTGTGGTGCTGGTGTAGGCCCGGCGGCCTCTGTCCCCGCCGCTTCGCAGCATGCCGCCCCCGCAGGGACCGGGTAGGTGGACCGAATATGTTACCCCGTTTAGGGCTTGGTGAGATTGTGGGCAATGACGGCCAGGACGACGCGCAACCGCAATGAGGCCAGCGTTTTGGTCTGAACAGACCGAATC
>NZ_JNIW01000020.1 GCF_000701425.1 Deinococcus frigens DSM 12807
TCAGCGCCAGAATCTCGGCAAGGGGACGACGTTCTGCCAGGAGCGCAAAGAATTGCGCTCTGCGCCGCTGGACGGCACAGGTACTGGTCTCGAAGAGCTGCCAGAAGTCAGCCGCTTGATGTGCGAGGGAACGAATGAAGAGTGCAGGTTTCATCCCTCTATTATAAACTGTTTAATCGGAATCCGTATGAGTCCTACTGCGTCTACCTGATCTCAGGCCGGAGCGCAGGCGAGAAGGAACCTAACTCCCAGAGCAGACGCAGGGCGGGGCATGCATCATCAGGCAGTCTGGTTTGAAACCCAAGCCACTCAGGGAGAATTCGCCTCCACACCCACACGGGAGCCGTCGCCCACCAGACTGAGGCACAGCGCCGCTTCCGATCCCAGAGCGCTGAGGGTGCCGTGCATTCCAGCGGGAATGGCGAACACGTCGGTGGCCCTAAGCTCAAAGGTCTGGCCGCCCACTTCCAGCCGCCACTGTCCATCCAGCGGCATCAGCAGATGCACATCCGCCGCGCCCACTGCGGTCTGTCCGCCCGCTTCCAGGCGCAGGAACGACAACGAGAAGCCCACGGCATCGTGAACTGCGGCGGCTGAGCCAGGGGCAGAACTGAGGGCCATCAGCTCCTCGCCGCCGTCCTCACGGGGCCGCGCATCCAGGTCATGAAAATGGGCGATACGGGCCAGCACCTCCGGGCGCGAGAATTCCAGTTCAGGAATGTGCAGCTCGCGCGGCGGGAAACTCAGGCCGCCGCCGATCAGGCGTCCGTCGTCGTCCACTTCCAGACCACGGGCGCGGCCCTCCTCGATCACCGAGGCGGCCAGCTTCACGGTGTTCGCCACGCCGTCCCCCTGCACCACCGCGAACATCAGCGCGGGCTGTGCCGAACGGTTGGTGAACCGGCGGTTGACGCCCACCGGCACGCTGAATACATCGCACGGCCCCAGGTGGACGCCCACCTCGCTCCCCGCCCCCCAGTCGAAGCGCCAGGTGCCGGAAATGGGCATCAGGACCTCGGCGGTGGCGTGGTTGTGCAGGCCCACACCCTTGCCCGGCGGGCATTCCAGAATGGCGACGTTGATGCCTGCCGTCTCGCTGATATGCGGCCCCCGGTCCGTGACGGTGGCCCCCATGATCGCGTAGACCTTGCGGGCGTACAGGTCCGGCATCTGGCCGTCTACCAGCACGTCGGCGCGGGGTTCGGGCAGCTCGCGCAACCGCGCCAGCCGCTGCTGAAGATCAAATGTGGTCATGGGGAGTCTCCTGCTGTGAGGCTGGACTGGGTGCTGAAGGCGAGGCGGACGCGCCCAGATACGCGCCGCGCAGCAGTTCGGGGCGGCGGCGCAGTTCGTCGGCGCGGCCCGCATGCACCACCTCGCCCCGGTTGAGGACGTAAGCGTGGTCCCCGATGTCCAGCGCCAGGGCCGCGAACTGCTCGACCAGCAGCACGCCCACACCATCGTCGGCCAAGCCGCGCAGCACCGGCATCAGGCGGCGCACCACGATGGGTGCGAGGCCCAGGCTCAGCTCGTCGACCAGCAGCACCTGCGGGCGGCCCGCCAAGGCGCGGGCAATCACCACCATCTGCTGCTCGCCGCCCGAGAGCATTCCGGCGGCCACGGTGCGGCGGGGAATCAGTTCGGGAAAGAGGCCGAACAGCTCATCCAGGCTGCGCCCCCGCCCCGCCGCCCGCAGGTTGTCCTCGACGCTGAGGCCCGCGAAGACCGTGCGGCCCTGCTCGACGTGAGCCAGCCCCCGGCGGGCGCGGGCCTCGCGCGGCTGCGCGGTAATGACGGTCCCGTTCAGGCGGAGTTGCCCACCAGACACCGGAATCACGCCGGACACCGCTTCCAGCAGCGTGGTCTTGCCCGCGCCGTTGGGGCCGAGCAGCACCGTGACCTGGCCGGGGGGTGCGTGCAGGGTGACGCCGCGCACCACCGGGAAGCCCCCGCGGGCCACGCTCAGCTCCTCGATCATCAGGCCGGTGTCCGCTTGATCTACGATGCCCGTCATGCCGCGTCCTCGCCGCCCAGGTAGGCGCGGACCACCTGCGGGCTGCCCAGCACCTCGGCGCATTCGCCAGAGGCGATCACCTGCCCAAAGTCCAGCACCGTGACCTGTGAGCAGGCCGCCGCCACCAGCGCCATGTCGTGTTCCACCAGCAGCACCGCGCAGCCGAAGACGGCAGGCACCTCGCGCAGCCGGGCGGCGAAGCGCAGCGACTCGGCCTCGTCCAGCCCCGCGCCGGGTTCGTCGAGCAGCACGATCTGCGGGCGGGCCGCCAGCAGCCCCGCGACCTCCACCAGCCGCCGGGTTCCCACGTCCACGGAGTCCATCGGGCGTTCGGGGTGGGGGCCGCCCAGAAAATGCAGGGCTTCGAGCAACTCGGCCCGGCCCAGATCATGGCCCGACAGCAACCGCAGGTACTGCTCCACGCTCAGGTCGGCAATGGTGCGGTCCTGCTGGAACGAGCGCCGCAGCCCCAGCCGCGCCCGTCCGTGGGCGCTCACGGCGTCGATGGACCGCCCGCCCAGCGCCACTGTTCCCATGTAGCCCTTGAAGCCGGTCACGGCGTCGATCAACGTGGACTTGCCCGCCCCGTTGGGACCGATCAGAGCGGCCACCGTACCGCGCTCGACGCGTAGATTCACTTCTAAAAGGGCCGCGACCTGGCCGTAACGGACGCTCAGGTTGCTCAGCTCCAGCACCGGGCCACCAGGGGCTGATGTGACACGGGGTCTGCTTTGCTGCGTCGCGGGCAGGGGCGGCAACCCGGCGGGCAGGTCACGCGCCCGGCGGTGCGCGGCCACCAGGCGCAGCCGCGCGGCCAGTCCGCCGGTGCCGCGAAACAGCGCCTCCACCGCGCCGAGGGCGAACAGCAGGCTGGTCAGGTCCTGCGGCAGCCCAGTGCGGCGCAGAATCTCCGGGACCAGCGCCATCGCCACGCCCGCCACCAGCGCCCCCTCCCAGTACTGGGTGGCGAGCATCACGCCCAGCGCGAAGGCCATTAAAGAAAAGACCGGCTCGAAGTTGGCGCGGCTGACCGTCAGCAGTTGCCCGATGAGCAGCCCCCCGCCCACCCCCGCCACGAAAGCGCTGAGGCCAAAAGCCCACAGCTTGGTTCCCGGCACGCTCAGGCCCAGGGCGGCGGTGGCCCGTTCGCTGCGGCGCACAGCGTCCCAGGCCAGTCCGGCGCGGCGGCGACTCAGCCAGGCCAGGCCCAGGGCCAGCGCCACGAAGACTGCCCAGCAGAAGGCGAAGTAGGCCGGATCACCAGCGAGCAGGGCCGGGCGGGTCACATACTCCCCGCTGTCCGCGCCGGGAAAGGCGTTCAGACCCAGTACCACATCCACCGCGCTGGCAAAGCCCAGCGTGACGATTGCCAGGTTGACCCCGCGCAGCCGCAGCGCGGGCAGCCCGATCAGCAGCCCGAACGGCACCGCCACCAGGCCGCCCAGCAGAATCTGGAGCGGCAGGACCAGAATGCCCTGCGTGTTCAGCCCCGCCACCACGAAGGCCCCGATGGCCGCAAACGAGAGCTGGCACAGCGAGATCATGCCCGCCCGCCCATACACGATGCCCACGCTCAGGGCCGTGACCGCCGAGATGACCGCGCCGGTGGCGAGGAACAGCCAGAAGCTGGGGAGGACCAGGCCCAGTCCGGCCACGGCGACAGCCAGCACGCCGAGAACCAGCCCACGGACCGGGGGGCGAGAAGTGGCGGCGGCAGGCGACGGCGTGCGCGCGGCCTCAGCGGGCGGCATCCCAGACCTCCCCGCGCTGGGTCCACAGCAGCGCCAGCAGGACCATCACAAAGGGCAGGACTGAGCGGTACGGAGAAACGGCGTCAAAATACGTCGCCAGCCCCTCCAGCAGCCCCACGGCCACCCCGCCCAGCAGCGTGGCCGTGAAGTTCTGAAACAGGCCCAGCAGCGCCGCCGCCATCGCGGGCAGCACCAGAAAGCTGAGGCTGCTGAAATCCGCCGGGCGGGTGGGGGCGATCACCAGCACGGCAACGGTGGCCGCCGCACCTCCGAACAGCCACACCAGCAGCGAAAGCCGCCGCGCCGGGATGCCCAGCAGCTCGGCGGTGGTGGGCCGCTCGCTCAGGGCGCGGAGCTGCACGCCCAGCAGTGTGCGGTTCAGAAATGCGCCCACGCCCAGCGCCAACGCCGTTGCCAGCCCCAGCGCCAGCAGCGCGTCACTGGAAATGGTGACCCCCAGATCCAGGCTGGCCCCCGGAAAGGCCGATGGCACGGCCTTGGGCGCGTCCCCGAAGGCCCGGTGCGCCAGCCCCAGCAGCCCGATCAGCAGCGCGATGGTGACGGTAGAGCGCACGCCCACCGAGACCTCGAAGAACCAGCGAGACATGACCCAGCCGATGCCGCCGCTCAGCAGCGTGCCGACAGCGATGCCGCCCAGGGCCGCCACCCAGTACGGCCAGCCCAGGTCCAGAAATTCCAGGCTGGCATACGCGCCGAACGCGCCCACAGCGGCGGTGGAAAAGTTCAGCACGCCCACCATGCGGTACAGCAGCACCACGCACGCGCCCAGCAGGGCGTAAGCGCCGCCCGCCGCCAGTCCAGCCAGGGCCGACTGCAACATCTTGCCGCGCCTCCCTTACTGCCCGGCGGCGGGCAGGCGCAGCCAGGTGGTGTTGACCGTGACCCACTGCCCGCCGCGCAGCCGCACGATCTTGACCGACTGGTTGGGGTTGTTGGCCCCACTGCCGAAGGTGTAGGCCGATCCCATCAGGGGTGAGCGGTAATTCTTCAGGCCGCGCAGGGCCGCCGTGACGCTCTGGCGGGTGATCTCACCCTTGACCTTTTTCAGCGCGTCCACCATCACGTTGGCGGCCACGTACCCGGCCTGCGAGAACGAGTTGAGCGGCACCTTGCTGGCGTTCATCAGGGTGTGCCAGTCGGTCAGGGTGCCTGCGCTGCCGGAGAACGGCTCGAAGGCGCTGATGGCGTACATGCCGTTGCCGACGTTCCCCAGCGCCTTGGCAAGACGGTCCGTGTACGCCGCCGAGAGCATGATGAAATCAATCCCCTTGATCTTCTGGGTGCTGGCCGCATTCATCCAGGCCACCACCTGCGGCTCCACGCCGCTGAAGATGACCGCCTCGCAGCCCGCGCGCTGCACTTTCAGCAGCGTGGGCGTCAGGTCGTCGCCGGGGCGCAGGGTGCGGTCCAGCAGGGCAAGCTTCTGGCCGCTCAGCTTTTCCCAGCGGGCCACGGCCCCGTCGTACCCGGCGTTCTGGGCCGGGTTGGCGTTGCCCACGAAGCACACTTTGCCCCGCTTGAGGGTGTTGCTGGCGTAGTACATGGCGGCGGCGGCCTCGCTGTACGGCCCAACGTTCACCGGCGCGATGTTGGCGGAGGTAAAGCACTTGGTGTCGATGCCCACCCCCGACACCGACAGCACACTGCGCTGCGCGTAGAAGGCCGCGTTCACGTTACACTCGATGGGGCTGGCCGATCCCGCCAGCGCCACCACGCCCTCATCGTCGATCAGCCGCCGCGCCGCCTGCGAGGCACCCGCCGGATCGAATTTGTCGTCCTCCGAGATGTACTCGATCATTCGCCCGCCAATGCCACCCGCCGCGTTGACCCGGTCAAAGACGGCTTTGGCGGCCTGACTGGATTCGGGAAAGACGGCGGCCCCGGTCAGCGAGCTGATTGCGCCGATCTTGATGGGGGCCTTATTCTGGGCCAGTGCGGTCTGGGCCGCGCCCAGCAGCAGGGTGAGCAGCGCCGCAGCACCCAGGATGGAAGCTCTCGAAGACGACTTTTTCGCGCTTGGCATGTTCGTTTCCTCTCTGGGGGTGAGCGAATGGGGGCGGCCCACGCACGGAAGCGTGGCGTGGCGATCACCTCCCGGCACGGCTTGCCAGGCAGGAAAACATTTAAAACTCGGAAACGAGGTTGTAGACGCTTAGCCTGCGGCGCGGACCTGGCAGGGGCAGTGACTTAAGTTACGCCGGGGCGGGAGTCAGGTCTCTCCCTGGCGGCCCAGCTCCCGGTGCAGCGCGGCGGGATCAAGAATCTGAACGCCGCCTGGACCCGTTGCCACCACGCCGCTGGCACGCCAGTCCTGCAATGTGCGGGCCACCACCTCGCGCACGCTGCCCACCGCGTCGGCCAGTTCCTGCTGGCTGCCGGGAACGGTGAACGGACTGGCCTCTGGTTGTTCGGCAGCCAGTTCCAGCAGGTGCCAGGCCAGCCGCTGCCGCACGCTGCCAAAGGCCTGACCCGCCAGCACCGCCAGAACGCCGTACAGTTGCCGGGCGGTTTCCTCGGCCAGCAGCAGGGCCACGCTCGCCTCGCGCCCGGCCAGTTCGCGCAGAAATGCAGCGTCCAGATGCAGCAGTTCGCAGTCGGTCAGGGCCTGCACGCTGGCAGGTGGTGGCCCGGCCAGCAGCGCGGCCACGCCCAGCAGGTCGCCCCGGTGGGCGTAACGCACGGTGATCTGCCGCCCCTGCGCCGACATCATGAAGACCCGCGCCAGTCCGCTCAGCACCAGCGTCACGCGGTCAGGGGCATCGGCCTGGCGGTAGTAGAGCTGCGGCGCAGAGAGCTGCTGGTACTGTGCGCCGCGCAGAAGTTGCTCCCGCAGCGCCTGTTCCAGCGTTCCCAGAGGGCTGGCCCGCAGACCTTCGCCTGCCTGCCCGGTGGGAGACAGGCCATTCGAACGCTGCCCGGACCGTTCCATCAGCCCGCTGAGGACCAGGGCGGCCGGTTCCGCCGTGAAGCAGGGAAGATCAGGCAGGGACCGGGGACGGCCTGTGGACTGCGGCGCACATCCTTGCCCTGGCCTGACCGGGCGGCAGGCCCACTGTAGGCCGTCCCCGCTTCGCCACATCCCGCCGCAGGTTTCCCAAAATGCATCATCTGGATGTGGAGTCTACAGGGCGGACGTATGAACTGTTGTGGACATGCCTGTCAGTGACCAGAGAGACGGGCCTACCACAGACACGGACCTACGGCTCCCACCAGTCCGCCAGAAAGCCTGCGAAGGTGCGTGATGTGCCTACGCTACGGACGACAGCGACACCGCCAGAGCGCCTGCAGACCTGCAGCAGCCCGGTTAGCGCGGCAGGCCCACAATATTCAGGGTGAAAGATTCAAGGTGAAAGTGCCTCACCTTGCAGCCTGAAACTGGGTGTAAACCCTGGGTCGGTCAGGCCGGGCCGGTCCAGGCCGAAGCGCTCGATTCCAAAGGTGGTTTGCCCAGTCAGCGTCAACTCAGCCGCGATCTTTCCCAGCAGACTGCTGAACTTGTAGGCGTGGGCCGCGCCGCTCACGATCAGGATGTTGGGGTGCTGCGGCAGAAAGTCCACGATGAAGTCACGGTCCGGGGTCATGTCGTACAGGCAGGTCTTGGTATAGAGTTCTGGCCCCAGAGCGCTGGGCAGATGGGCCTGCATGAAGGCCCGCAGGCTGTGGTCAGAACGCTGATCCCTGTCATAGCTCCGGGTCTCGGCGGTGGTGGCCTGACCCCCCACATCCTCGGCGGCCTTCACGGCAGCCTCCCCATACACCGGGAAGCCGTAAAAGCAGTGGTCTTGGTTGCCGTAGTAGATCCACACGGGAAAGCGGCCCACCGCAAAGTCGCGCAGATGAGGCGAGCTGAAATACGATACCTGTTCGCGGGTCACGGTGATGGGTAATTTCAGGCCCACCAGCCTCAAAACGGGAGTGAGCCAAGCCCCCGCCGTCACCACCAGTCTGCGGGCGCTGAAGCGGCCCTGCGTGGTGTCGATGTCGACGCCATCGCTGTGGGGCGTGATGCCCTGCACGGCGGTCTGGTCCAGCAGGGCGGCCCCGTTGCGCCGCGCCATCAGGGCGTGGACCATCACACCCTTGCGCGCGTCCACCAGACCGGCATCTTTCTGGTACAGCACTTGCACGTCCCCGGGCAGCCGGAACTGGGGAAAGTGGCGCATGGTGTCCTCAGCACTCCACGTCTCGAAGTCGATTCCAGATTCGCGCATGGCCGCCGCGAAACTGCCCAGTTCACCGGGCTGGCCCGCCGGAGTGGGCGACAGGTCCAGGCCACCGGTTTTAAAGACCAACTGAACGCCCGATTCCTCTTCCAGCTCGGCGAAGCAGGGGTAGGTGTGGACGGCGAGGTGGGTGTAGTCGGTCACGCCATACGACAGCCGGATGATCCGCGAGTGGTCATGGGAGCCGCCCCGTTCGTGGCCGTGTGCGAACTGCTCCAGGCCCAGAACCTCGCCCCCGAGTTCCCTGGACAGCCAGTACAGCGCCGCGCTGCCCAGGCCGCCGCAGCCCAGCACGATGGTGTCGAAACTTCGCTTCATGTCAACGGTCTCCTCAAAAGTTTGGAAAGCGGCCAGGCTCAGCCGGAAGGGGCGAAGGGCGGCGTGGCCTCGACCAGCCCGAAGCGCCCGGTGAGCAGCGGATGACGCCGCCCGGCGGCCCAGTCGGCAATGATCTCGCCGTGGACCGGCAGGAACTTGAAGCCCACTCCCGAACACGCCGAAACCAGCAGCACTTGTGGGGAATCGGGATGGGTGTCGTAGATGAAATCTCCAGTGCGGGTGGTGGTGTACAGGCACGTTTTGATCTGCATGACCGGTCCCGCCGCGCCGGGCAGATGATCTTCGAGAAAGGCGCGCATCATCGCAGTCAGTTTGGGCTGGGGCAGGCCATCACGGGTGTCAGGGTCCACCTGCGGGCCGCTGGTGTGCAGGCCGACCTTGACGCCGGGCAGGTGAAACAGCGGAAAGCCGTAGACCTCGGGCATCTGGTGGTGGATGAACAGCGGAAAGCGGCCCAGCGCGAACGCCTCTGGCTGCGTGGGGCGGAAGAAGACCACCTGTTCCTGGGTCACCCGCAACGACGGGGCCAGATCAGGCACCAGCCCCGGCAGCCAGGCTCCGGCAGCCACCACCAGCCGCCCGGCGCTGAAGGTCCCGCATGCGGTGTGAACGGCAGGAACTGCGGGGTCACTCAGGTCAAAGCCCAGCACGGGCGTTCGGTCCAGAAGCGTCGCCCCCAGCACGCCCGCCATGGCGGTGAGCAGTTCCAGAGTCAGGCTGGGATTCAGAATGCCCGCCTCCGGGCTATAGACCGCCTGCCAGTCGTCGCCGGGCCGCCACTGCGGATAGCGCCGGGCCAGCGCCAGAGCGTCAAGAACCTCGAAGTCCTGCCCGCCCTCGCGCAGGTGGGCCTGGATCTCCGCCAGGATGTGGGTCTGGGTGTTCCCCAGATCGAGCAGACCCGCAGGCCAGTACAGTTGCGTGGCGTAGTCGGTCTGAAACTGCTTCCAGAGCGTCAGCGCGCGGGCCGCCATGGGGGCGTACTCGCGCACGGTTTGCGACAACCGGAAGATGCGCGACGGCCCGGCGCTGCTGCCGCGCTCATGGCCGAAGGCAAACTGTTCGAGCAACAGCACCTGCTGACCGCGCCGCGCCAGCTCATGCGCCCCGGCGATCCCGGCCATCCCACCGCCGACGATGATGGTGTCGTAGCCGGTGTTCACGTGTTCAAGTCTCCTCCACAGACAGGCGAAGCAGGCATCCTCACGACCTCAGCGGGTCGCCGTGCGGTACGGGCGGTTGAGCCGGTGTTCCAGCACGGCGAACACGCGCGAGGCAACGTTGGACAGCAGGAAGTAGATCAGCCCCGTTGCCGCGTAGAGCGCCACCGGCTGGTACGTGACCGACACCAGTCCGCGCGTGCTGAGCAGCAGCTCGGTCACGGTGATCACCGAGGCCAGACTGGAATCCTTGAGCAGCCCGATGAACTGGTTGCCCAGCGCCGGAAGCGCGATGCGGGTGGCCTGCGGCAGTTGCACCTCGAGCAGCACCTGGAGAGGCTTGAGGCCCAGCGCAGTGGCGGCCTCGCGCTGCCCGGAGGCCACCGCATTCAGACTGCCGCGCACGATCTCGGCGGTGTAGGCCCCCGCGAACAGGCTCAGGCCGATGGCGGCGGTGGTGAAGGCAGGCAGGGTGATACCGGTGAGCTGGGGCAGCGCGAAGTAGAGGAAGAAGAGCTGCACCAGCAGCGGCGTGCCGCGAAACAACTCGATGTAGGCCACCGCTATCGCCCGCAGCACGATCACCCGCGAGGATTTGGCGACTGCCGCCAGCAGCCCCAGCAGCAGCCCGCCGATGCTGGCGAAGAACGTCAGCGCCAGCGTGATCTGGGTGCCTTGCCACAGGCTGCTCAGAACATCAGGATTGAGCAGGATCTCCACGGCCTAACGCCCCTGCCTGGACTGCTCCTGCCTGGACAGGGCCACTACTTGCTCGGCACGCTGAGGTCCAGGCCCACCCATTTCATTGAGATTTTTTTCAGGGTACCGTCGGCGCGCATGTCGTTCAGCGCCTTGTTGACCGCCGCCGCCAGGGCGGGCGAGTTCTTGGCGAAGGTCACGTAAGTCGCGTCGCTCGCCACCACCGGGCCGACCGGCATCATCTTGACGCCCTTCTGAATGGCAACTGCGCCTACCGATTTCTCAGTCAAAAAGGCCTGTACGCGCCCGGCGGCCAGCGCCAGGAAACCCTCCTGCTCGCCGGAATAGCTCACGATCTTATCGTGGCCCTTTTCCTTGAGCGTGGCCTCGAAGGTGGTCCCCAGCGCGACGCCCACCGGCTGCCCCTTGAGAGACGCCAGACCCGTGGCCTTGGAGCCGAGGGGAGCGAACAGTTGCACGCCGTCGTAGTAATACGGCGCGTCGCTGAAGTCCACGGCCTTGGCCCGCTCGGGCGTCTTGCCCTGAGAGGCCACCGCCAGGTCGAAGATTCCTGCCTGGATGCCGGCGATGATCGAGGGAAACTCGGTCTTGACCACGTTGACCTTGACCCCCATGCGTTTGCCCAGCTCGTTGGCGACATCGACATCGAAGCCCTCCAGCCCGCCCTTGAGTGACGGCTGCGAGAAGGGCGGGTACTCGCCGGACATGGCCACCGTCATCACGCCTTTTTGCTTGATCTGCGCCAGATCGGTGGCGTGCGCCAGGCCACTGAGGAGCAGGGCGCAGAGGGCAGCGGTCTTGATCGTTCTGGACTTGATCGTTGTGGACATGGGGGTTCCTCCTTGAGCCAAGAGATCGGGGAATCGGGGCGGCGGCGGGCGGCGAATGGGGGTCAGGTCAGAGAACGGCGCAGGGGCCACGGTCAATCTGGAGGCAACCCGGCACCCAGCACAGTGTGGGTCACGCGCCACAGCAGTTCCGGGACCACCCCGAAGGAATACGGCACATGGACGCGCTCCAGGGGCTGATGATAATCGCGTCCCCAGGGGCCGATGTTGACCACCGGGAAGCGCAGGGCGTCGGGTGGGGCGGGGTCGATGTGCGCGGGGTGGGCGGTGTGCCGCGCCAGCACCTGCTCTGTGGCGTCGTCGGCAGGCTGCCCCAGAAAACTCATGTCCGAGATTCCGGGAAAGGCGTGACGCAGACGCAAGCTCTGACCCGTCTGGCGGGAGAGGTCGGCGGCGTGGGACTGTGCGGCCCCCAGCAGGGCGTGGTCATGCGGGTGACCGGCGAGGTGGGTGGCCGGATAGTGCAGCGCCCCGAAGCCCAGTACCACCGCTGGTCCGGTCAGCCCGGCCAGGGTCGTCAGCGCCGCCATGATCTCGCGGCTGTCCGCCAGCGGATTGGGGCCAGCGGGGCCGTCCTGTACGCGCCGCACCGCTTCCTCTCCAGCGCGGGTCACGGCGCGGCCCCGCAACTCGCCGAAAGTTAGCACCTCGGCCTGCGCGCCCGCCAACGCCGCCGCATTCGGACTGTGTGCCGCCGCCGCCCGCGCCGCGAACTCTGCCAGGGCGTCACTCGCCGCTGCCTGGGCCACCGCCACGAACTGCGCCAGGACCGCGCCCGGCGTGCGGCCCTGGGTCAGCATGTTGAAGGCGCACCAGACCTGCCCCGGGGAGGTCACGTCGTAGGCGGTCTTGCCGTCGCGCAGTTCCAGGCACACCGGTGGCGCACTGGCCTCGCCGTGGGCCGCGTCGGCCAGCTCGGGGGCCGCTTCTATCCGCGAGATCAACGCAGCGGCCAGCAGCGTGGCGCTCAAGCCGTCGAAGGGGTAGGCGGCGTGGGCGGCCCGCCCGATCACCAGGGCCGAGACCAGAACCTTGCCCACCGTTCCCAGATACACCGCCCGGCCCTCGTTGCCGTCGCCGGTGTCGGCTGTCGCGTCCAGGTTGATGCCTGCCACCACGTCCAGGCTGCGCCCAAGGGCCAGGGCGGGCAGATCGTGGGCCACGGCCCGCGCGCCGCTGGAGCGTCCTTCCTCGTCAGGGGTGGCAACCAGCAGCAGGTGGCCGGGTCTCTCGCGCAGGGGCAGGGCGGCGTAGCGCTCCAGCACGGCCAGACCCGCCGCCAGCCCGCCTTTCATGTCCAGCAGGCCGCGCCCCATCAGGAAGTCGCCGCCCGCCAGGTCACGGACCGTCAGGGCCTCGGCGGCGGTGGGATCAGGCAGGCGGGCGAGGGCGGCGGCTACGGCTTGGCTGAGGGTCTCCGGCTCACAGGCCAGCGGCTGCCATTCCCCGTAGTCCCCAGTTTCCACAGTGTCGTAATGCCCGGAAAGCAGCAGCGTGCGTGCAGAGCGGCCCGGCACCAGGCCATAGACGTTCTGGGCAGCGTAGCCGTGCCGCGCGGGCGAGAGCCATACGTCACCGGGCCGCGCCGCGAACGTCGGCCAGGTCCGCAGCAGCGCCTCCAGCCGCCCGCCAAAGGCCGTCTCGCCCGCGCTGCCCGTGACGCTGGCCCAGCGCGTCAGCGTAATCGCCAGTTCATGGGTGCGCTCCAGCCAGGGGTCGGGCGAGCCTGGGGACGGGACGCGGTGGGGAGCAACCTGACTCAAAAGGCACCTCTGTGTGAGAAACACCAGGACAAGCCCGAACGTAGCGCGCTGCATGAAGGAATAAATCTTGTGGAACTTAATGAAGAAGCTTACTCGCTGCGACATGGCTTGAGAGGAGAAAAGCTCATGCCTCTGCGCATGCTATGACTGAAACTCATGGCTGACCTGAGCCTCTCTCAACTGCGAATCCTGCTGGCGGTAGTCCGGACAGGCAGTTTTACGGCGGCGGCGGTCGAGCTGAACCTGACCCAGTCGGGCGTCAGCCACGCGGTGCAGGGACTCGAGGAGGCCCTGGGTGCACGGCTGCTGGACCGGCACGCGCGCGGCGTGCAACTCACCCCGGCAGGTTTGCGGGCCTTGCCACTGGCCCGGCACCTGCTGGAAGAGGCGACCCGCTTGCAGGCAGAGGCGCGGGCGGTCACGCCGCTCTCGGGCAGCGTGACCATCGCCAGCTTTCCCAGCCTGGCGCTGCATTTCCTCCCGCCCGTGTTGGCACAGGTTCGGTCCACATATCCGGGGATTGATGTTCAGGTGAGCGACGCCTTTCTGGAGCGTCACGCGGTCGAGGCCGCCGTGCTGCGGGGTGAGGCCGACATCGGCCTGACGCAGTTGCCCGCCCACACCCGGCTAATGACGCGGGTGATGGGCGACGATCCCTACGAACTGCTGTTGCCTGCAACGTGGCCCACCGAGATGGATGTGGCGACGCTCTGGGAACAGCCCTACCTTCACCTCGGCCCGGCCACTGACGATTTCGTGATGCAACATCTGCGCCGCTCGGGCATCTCGCTGCGCCCCACGCTGTGCCTGCTGACAGAGAGTGTCATCGTGGCGATGGTGGGCCGGGAACTGGGCTTCACCGCACTGCCGCGCCTGGCGCTGCCTGGCTTGATCGGGGAAGGGCTGCCTCCTTCAGTGGTGCGCCGCCCCCTGCCCGTCCCACTGGTGCGGACCCTGGGGACCGTGACCCGGCCCGGTGAACATTCCCCGGCCAGCCGCCAGGTGCTGGGGCTGATCTGGGCGCAGGGACTGCCAGCCGTATAAGGTGCTGGCCGCGCTGGACACAGGGATTCAGACTGGGCCGGAACGAGTTGCGGAAGACGGCCGACCTAAACTCTGGACATGGCCCCCAACCTGCCCATAGATCTGCGCCTGAACGAGTTGCGCGAGTTGGCCCGCGATCACCGGGGCCAGCGCCTCGATCTGTTCGGCAGCGTGGCGCGTGGGGAGGCGGATACCCACGATTACGACTTTCTGGTGACCCTCGAGCCGTTACCGCTGCTGGAGCATGGGCGGGCCTACCTGTCCCTGCTCAGCGCCCTGGAAGACGCCCTGGCCGCGCCCGTCGATCTGGTAGAGAGCGAGGCGCTGAGTAATCCGTATTTCGCTGCCCAGGTGCAGCGCGAATGCGTCAACATCTACGCCCGTGATCCTCGCACCTGGCTGCACAAAATCGTGAAAGCCGGCGCGCTGGCGTAGTAGTTCGTTGAGGGCGTGACTTTCGAGGAGTACACACTGGACGCCATGCGTTCGTCGGCTGTTGAGCGGCAACTGGGCATCGTGGGCGAGGCGGTGGCGCAGGTGTTGAAGCTGGAGCCAGACGCCCCGCTGGGAGCGGCCCGGCAGATCGGTGCTCCGGTAGGTGCCAGGACAACGCCAATGGACAGCGGCGTTCCCCAAACGTCACGCTATGGTGCTCTATGACCGACCCCTTTCGCAGGCTCAGTCGTCCATCACTGAGTGACCGGCTGCAAAGCGTGACGGAATCGCTCGCAGCGGCAACCATCCCCGCAGATGTGTTCGAGATTGTTCTGAATCCCGCCCTCGAGGCCCTGAAGGCCCTGGCCGGCGTTGTCCTGCTGGGTCAGGGCACGGGAGACCGCTTGCAGGTGGCCGCCACACAGGGGTATGCCAAAGGCGAACAGACCCTATGGCAAGACGGGGCTTTCGATGCGTTCGCTCCCACTGAAGACAGCCTCAAACGGCGTGAAGCCCTGTTCTTTGAGCACCAGGAAGCCTTGACGGCCGCCTATCCACAACTCACGGCTCCCCCTCTTGGGGTGAAGGTGGTCGCCACGGCGGTGGTGCCCATGCTGCTGGGTGACCAGGCGCTCGGGGTCATCGTGCTGGTGTTCACTGAACCCCATCATTTTACGCCTGAAGAGCGCCGCTTCCTTCAGACCCTCGCGGCCCAGTGCGCCCTGGCGCTCGACCGCCTCGCCCTGAGCACCCGGCTGCACCAACAGGCCGAGGCCCTGACCGCGTTCGTGGCCCTCACGGAAGCCGTCGGACTCAACACTGATCTGGACACGCTGACCCAGCGCGCCCGGGACGTGCTGCGGGCCAGCTTCCCTGACGTGTTTATGGCCTTCTTTGTCCCGAACGAGGGACGGTGGGTGCCAGCCTTGCTGGACGAGGCACCTGGCGACCTCAAGCGCCTGCTGGTCACGGGCCTGCCGCTGGACACGCCGGCCTTTCACCAGGCCGTCCAGACCGGGCTGCCGCACTTTGTTGAACACTGGAACAGTGAGGCGCAGAGGATTGCGCACACCGGGGCTTTCAGTGCAGGAGTGTTTGCTCCCTACTTTCAGCAGGGACAACCCGTGGGCATGCTGGTGGCCGTCCTGCAACAGGAGCCCCTCTGGACGCTCCAACACCGGGCGGTGCTCACCGCACTCTGGCGCAGTCTGGGCGGGGCGCTCGACCGGGCCGAACAGGCGCGGCAACTGGAAGGCCGGGCGGCGCTCAACGCCTTCGTGGCCTTGACCGAGGCCGTTGGGACAGAAACGAATCTGCACGTTCTGGCGCGGCACGCGCAAGACGTGCTGCAAGCCTCGGTGCCCGAATTGAGCGTGGTCTACCATGAGCTGGAAGAGGGCCTCTGGAAAGCGAGGATGGTGTCGGACAACGTGGATCCCCAGATCGCGGCCACCGCACGGATGGGGCATCTGCAGGACACGCCCAGCTTCCTGGAAGCGGTGCAGGCCAGGGGACCCGTCTTCACCGATGGCTGGGATCCCCAGCGGGAGGGGATCGCCCACACGGAGGTCTACGGCGCGGTGGCCCTCTACCCTTATTTCAAGGGGGAGCAGCCCTTCGGCATGCTGGCGATGGGCACGGTGGACAGCCGCGTCTGGACTTCCCAGGACCGGGCCCTCTTCACGGCGGTGGGCCACAGTCTGGGTCTGGCGCTCGACCGGGCCATTCAGGCCGAAACGCTTCAGGCTCAAAACGAGGTGCTCGAAGCCCGCACCCAGGCGCTGGAAGCGTTCATGCAGCTCACCAAGGATCTGGGCGTTCAGGGCGACCGGCTGGCCCTGATTCGGCGGGCGCAGGAGGTGGTGCGGTCACTCCTCCCCCAGGGGTACGCGGCGTACTTTGAACCCGAGGGGGGACGCTGGTGGGTGAGATCTCAGGTGGGCTCCATGCGCTCGCCCAGCTTGCAGGCGCTCGTGGATCGGGGGTCGATCTGGAACGCAGTCAAAACATGATGCGGCCCTGGACGACCCGGCAGCCGCTGTATCAAGACGCCTATGACGTCACAACCGATGGGTTGGATCAGGCGGTGCTGCAAAACGTGGGGGCCACCGCGACCCTGCCCCTGATGGAGCATGGGAACGTCGTCGGCATTTTCGGCATGGTTCAGTACGAAGGCCGCACCTGGAGTCCGGCGGACCGGGCCGTGCTCGAAGGTGTGTTGCGCAGTCTCTCCCTGGCGCTGGAACGCGGCGAGAGCGTGGCCAGGTTAGAGATTCATTCGCAGGAGTTGGAACGCAGCAACACCAAACTGGAGGCCGCCAACGAAGAACTCGAAGCCTTTTCCTACAGCGTTTCACACGACCTGCGCACCCCGGTGCGGCACATCAAGAGCTTTGCCGACCTGCTGCGGAAGTCCCTTGGCCCGGAACTGGACGCCAAATCCACCCGCTATCTGGGCATCGTGGACGACGCGGCCAGCCGCATGGACATCCTGATCGACGCCATGCTCGACCTGTCGCGCACTTCCCGTCAACCGCTGGTAATGGGGTTGGTGGATCTGGCGCCCCTGGTGAACGCGGCGCGTACCGAGCTGGAAACCGGGATCCCGGATCAGCGGGTGAGGTGGACGGTCAGTGCGCTTCCACTCGTCGTGGCCGATCGCACCACCCTGCAGCAGGTGATGGTGAACCTGCTGTCCAACGCGCTGAAATACAGCCGCACCCGCCCGGAGGCCCACATCGAGGTCTGGACCGAGGAACGTCCACAGGACTGGGCCGTGTTCGTGCGGGACAACGGCGTGGGCTTCGACCCCCGGTACGTGGACAAACTGTTCGGCGTGTTTCAGCGCCTGCACCGTCAGGACGAGTTTGAAGGGACGGGTGTGGGACTGGCCAATGTGCGGCGGGTCATCGCCCGGCACGGCGGCACCGTGTTTGCCCAGGGCGTGGTGGACGGTGGGGCCACCTTTGGCTTCACCCTGCCCCGCCCACCCTGAAATGCTCTGCACCCTGGAGGTGCTGGTTGGGCCGAAGCCGTCGCTGACGGCTTCACTCACCGAGCAAGACCCAACTGTTGGCCCACTCAAGGGCACCACTGGTTCTTGGTGGAGGCGCATGGCGCAGTACACGAGAAAGGGGTTCGCCTGAGGCTGGGTGTTGCTTCGGACACGGCTTTTTGTTGCTGTAAGAGCTTGTTGCTGTTGTGATGATCGGTGTGACAGGGTCTTGCCATCGGGAACGATCTTGTTAATCAGCCTGGCTCAACGTGCGCAGAATCCGGGATTCTGCTGGCGAATTCAAGCTGCACACAGTTCGGCGAAGCGCGAAAGCCTCGTTCCTCTGGGGCGATCACCGTCCAGCCAGGCACAGAGGCGAACAACATTGAACGGTCAGCAGCCGTAAAATGAGGGGAAGCCGCGACTGGGAAGGAAGCACATCAGTCCTGTAATGGAGCGCCCGCGCGCCTCCATGCGTACTCGCCCTCATTCCGGGGCGAGCGGGTTCACTCCATCGTCCCGGACGCCGGGAGTACAGTGAACAGACGACACACCTGTTTCCAACCATCCCCTGGAGCTTTTTATGCCCGACGAACATGCCCAACTGGAAACGCTGCCAGATGATACGGCCAGTCCCCGGACGCCACCCATTGCCGTGGTGGCCATCGGGGGGTCGGCAGGCGCGCTCAACGCCTATGAACGCTTCTTTCTGGGGGTACCACCGGTCACGGGCCTGGCCTTCGTGGTGGTGCCGCACCTCGATCCCCACCACCGGGGGTTGATGCCGGACATTCTCAGGCGCTGTACCAGCCTGCCCGTCGTCCAGATCGAGGACGGCATGGCCCTCCAGGCCGACCAGGTGCATGTCATTCCCCCTGGCCACAGCCTGTCCGTCCAGGACGGCGTTCTGCGCCTGGAAGACCCGGCGGCCGCCAGGGGAAAGGTGATCGACACGTTCTTTGAAGCGCTGGCCGCCGATCAGGGCGAGCGCACGGTGGGGATCGTGCTGTCGGGCATGGGCAGCGACGGGACGCGGGGCATCCAGGCCATCAAGCAGCGGGGCGGCCGGGTGCTGGTGCAGGATCCGGACACGGCTGAATATGCCTCCATGCCCAGCAGCGCCGCCGCCACCCATCTCGCCGATGACGTGCTGCCCGCCGACGACCTCGCGGCGCGGCTGCTGAGCCTGACCGACCTGACCCAGACGCTCGACTCCGTGGCCCTGATCACGGACGGCGACCCGGAAGGCGCGCCCCTGCAGAAGATCCTGCGCCTGGTCCAGGGCCGCACGGGCCACGATTTCAGCCGCTACAAGCGCACCACCCTGATTCGCCGGATCGAGCGCCGGATGCTGGACTGGCGCGTGCAGGACGTGTCCCAGTACCTCAAGCTGCTCGAAGAGGTGCCCAACGAGACCGAGGCACTGTTCCAAGACTTCACCATCAATGTCACCAGTTTCTTCCGCGATGTGGAGGCCTACGAGGCCCTGAAGGAGCATCTGCGCGCCTACCTCCAGGCCAACACCCAGCAGCAGGACACCCTGCGGGTCTGGGTGGCCGCCTGCTCGACGGGTGAGGAAGCCTACTCGGTCGCCATCGTGCTGCATGAACTGCTCGGGGGGATCAGCGCGGATCACGCGGTCAAGGTGCAGATCTTCGCCACCGATATCGACCAGGTCGCCATCGACCGGGCGCGCCAGGGGCTGTACTCCAGGGATATCGCTTACCTCATTTCGCCCGAACGCCTCAGCCGGTATTTCTTCGTCAAGGGCGACCGCTATCAGGTGCGGGCCGATATCCGCGAGAGCGTGGTTTTTGCCACCCATTCCACTTTCGGCGATCCGCCCTTCACGCGCCTAGACCTGCTGTGCTGCCGCAACATGCTGATCTATGTGAACACTGAGCTGCAAGGCCAGATCCTGGCGCTGTTCCGCTACGCACTGCGGCCCCAGGGCCTGCTGTTCCTGGGGGCCAGCGAGACGGTTGGCGTCCAGCGGGATCACTTCCAGACGCTCGACCAGCGCTGGAAGATCTATCAGCGCGAGGAGGGCGTCGCCGGGCTGCCACCGATGCGCCACGCGCCCGTGGCCACTGGGCCGGGTCAGGAGGCCGGGGGCCGAACAGGACGGCTGCCCAGGCCAGACGGCGGCCGCAGCGTGGAACTGGCCCAGCAGGCCCAGAAGGCGCTGCTGGCCGACTACGCGCCGCCGGCCGTGGTGGTCAACGGGCAGGGTGAGGTGCGCTTCGTCCATGGCCGCACTGCCCGCTATCTGGAGCTGTCGCCCGGACGGGGTCTGAACAACGTGTTCGAGATGGCCCGGGGGGAGCTGCGCTACGAAGTGCCCACCGCCGTGCGTCAGGCCCTGAGTGAAGGCCGCAAGGTCATTCGCAGCGGCCTGCAGGTGGACGTCGAGGGCTCCTGCCAGACGCTGGATCTGATCGTGACTCCACTACCTGGGCCAGAGTCTGGACTGGTCATGATCGCCTTTCAGGAGCGGCCGGACGTCCCTGGAATTTCCGGTCTGGCCTCTCCTGAAAAGACCGATCAGGTGGTGGCGCTGGAGCAGGAACTGCACCACAGCCGGGAAATCCTGCAAGCCACGGGTGAGGAGATGGCGATCACCCTGGAGGAAGTGCGGAGCACCAACGAGGAGCTTCAAAGCACCAACGAGGAACTCCAGAGCAGCAATGAGGAACTGATGACCTCGAAAGAAGAACTCCAGTCGCTCAACGAGGAGTTGAGCACCATCAATGCCGAGCATCAGGTGGTGATCCGCGACCTGGCCCAGGCCAACGACGACACCAATAACCTGCTGGAGGGGGCAGGAACGGCCACCGTCTTCCTGGACAACGACCTGAAAATCCGGCGCTTCACACCGTTCATCAGCGCCATCATCTCGTTGACGCCGGCGGATCTGGGGCGGCCAATTACCGATTTTCACGTCAACTTGCGCTACGGCCACCTGCTCCAGGACATCGCCCGCGTTCTCAAGACGCTGGAGCCCTTCGAAGTGCAGGTTCAGACCCTCGGCACCCATCCCAGGGAGGGGGCTGACCAGACCCGGCGGGACCAGTGGTATCTGATGCGCGTAAGCGCCTACCGGACAGCCGACAACTACATCGGTGGGGTGGTCGTGGCCTTCACCAACATCGACCTGATCAAAGCTCAGGAGCCGCCGGGTGGGCAGGGCGGCTGAGCTGCGGGGCCGCTGGAGCCAGCCTGCTCCCAGAGGTGCTGGATACAGCGGTCATGATGCCCCGCACAGGCTCTATGAAGGGAAGCACAAGTGAGTGTGGTTTGCCGCCACCACAGTCTGAACCCGTCAGTGGGCTTAGACTCGGGAATCCAGGTTCAGCCTGGCCCACATTTGACCTGTTTTAGACTCGTCGTAGTGGATCATTGCACCCTTCAACTGGCGCTGCTTAACTGGCGTTGCCTGTTGACTGACCGGGTCAGGAGCCACCATGACTAATCTCAATAACCTCCAGCAGCGCTTCGAGGAGCAGGAATACGAACTGCGTGTTCACCAGGCCGAGCTGCAACAGCAAAACGAGGAACTGCGCCAGATCAACTTGGAACTGGAGGAGGCGCGCAACCGCTACGCCGACCTGTTCGAGTTCGCGCCGGTGGGCTACGTGGTGTGTGACCAGGACGGCCTGATCCAGCAGATCAACCAGACCGGGTGTCTGCACCTGGGGGCCGACTGTGCCGACCTGGTGGGGAGGCAGTTCTCGCTCTTTGTCGGCAAAGGCCAGCGCGTCGCCTTTTCAGAGCTGTTGCACGCCGCTCTTCTGCCCGTGGGTAACTCTGCAAGCCAACGAATGGAAGTGAAGATGCTTTACCCGGATGGCCGCCACTGGGACGCGCTGCTGGAGTGTACGGGACTGGCCGGTTCGGGCCTCGCCGGGCAGCCGGCTTCCCTGGCCCGACTGACGCTGACCGACATCACGGAACTGAAGACCGCGCAACGCGAGGCCGAGCAGCGCACCCGCCAGGCCCAGCAGGCGAGCCAGGAACTGCAAACCTTCCTGCATTCCATGACGCACGACCTGAGCGCGCCCATGCGGCAGGTAGGCGGCTTTGCCGAGCTGCTGGGCCAGACCCTCCAGACACCGGACGGCAGAAGCGCCCGGCTCCTCAAGGATCTGCTGCGGGCGGCCTCGGACATGAACGCGCTGATGGACTCGCTGACCCGCTTTTTCCAGAGCGGGCAGCCGCTCAGTCGTCAGGCCGTGGACCTGAACCGGCTGATCGATCAGTGCGCCGTCAACCTGGGGCCAGAGCGGCGCGGGCGGCAGGTGCAGATCACCCATGACCCGCTGCCCACCCTTCAGGCCGACCCGCTGAGCCTGCAACTCATCTTCGGCAACCTGCTCTCGAACGCGGTCAAATTCACCCGCCCCTGCCCCGTGGCCCGGATTCATGTGGGCGTGCAGGAGCAGGGAGACGGCTTCCTGTTCAGCGTCCGCGACAACGGCGTGGGCTTTGACCCCGGCCAGAGCGGGCGGCTCTTTGACGTGTTTCAGCGGCTGCACAGTGACCGCGATTTCGAGGGCCAGGGGCTGGGGCTGGCGCTGGCCCGGCGGATCGTCGAGCGCTCGCAGGGCCGCATCTGGGCCGAGAGTGTGCCGGGCCAGGGTTCGGTGTTCTGGGTTCAGTTGCCCCGCGATCTGGGGGACGCGCAGGTTTACCCCGGAGTCAACGGGTAAGCGCCCAGGGCCAACTTACGTCGCCTCAAAATGTCGATCCGTCTGTCAAATGACAAGCAACGAACCGAATTCTTCTGTTTCAGACTGCCTGCCAAAGCTCTTTTCGCCTTCTACGTCCTTCGGCAACTTTACATTTGAAAAGCCGGAGGCCCGACGTAAGTTGGCCCTGGGTAAGCGCCGGAGCCGCCCGCATCTGCGCCTAGCAGCCCTGTACTGTTCAGGCCCCGCGCTGTCCTGGGCCTGTGTTGTCCTGGGTATAGCTTCAGGAAGAACGCACGGGAACTCCCACGGCTAAGCGCACACTGTCGCCATGCTTCCTTTCCGAGTGGTGGTTATCGGCGCCTCTGCGGGTGGCCTGACGCCACTGATAGAGCTGGCGGCGGGGCTGCCTGAGGGCTTCCCGGCGGCTGTCTGCATCGTGACGCACATCCCGGCCTACGCGCCCAGCGCCCTCGCAGAGATTCTGGGCCGGGCCGGGCCACTTCCGGCGTCGCAGCCCGCCAGCGGCGAAGCCGTCCTGCCGGGCCAGATCTACTGCGCGTCCCCGGATCATCATCTGCTCATCGAGGACGGCCAGTTCTGCGTGACCAAGGGTCCCAAGGAAAACCGCGTCCGGCCCGCCGTCGACACCCTGTTTCGCTCGGCGGCGTACAGCGAGGGGGCCAATGTGATCGGCGTAATCCTGTCCGGCCTGCTGGACGACGGCACCTCGGGCCTCTGGACGATCAAGCACTTCGGCGGCGTGGCCGTGGTGCAGGATGTGCAGGACGCTGAGTATGACTCGATGCCGCAGAGTGCGCTGGGTCAGGTGAAGGTTGACCACAGCGTGCGGGCCGCCGACCTGGCCGCACTGCTGGTGCGGCTGTGCGCTGAGCCTGTGGAAACGCTCCCGGAGGTGAACGTAAGTGAAGACGACCGCAGGCGGGTGGGCATCGAGGTCAGCATCGCCAGCAGCGGCCACGCCTTTCGCAAGGGCGTGATGGCCTTCGGCAAGGTCACCCCGCAGACCTGCCCGGACTGCGGCGGCGTGCTGGTGGAGATCAAAGAGGGGGGCTTCACGCGCTACCGCTGCCATACTGGGCACGCCTATACCGGCGACACCCTGCTGGTGAGCGTCACGGAGGCCATCGAGGACAAGCTGTGGCAGACGATGCGGGCGCTGGAGGAAGCCAGCATGCTGCTGGAACACACCGGCAAGGACTTCGCGGCGGCTGGGAATGCCCGGCTGGCCGAGGAATACACCCGCAAGGCCAGGGAAATGGAGGCCCGCACGAAGCTGATCTTCCAGGACATCGTGGAAAATAAAAGCCTCAGCGTCCAGAAGCTTGAACACGAAGCCAGCAAGGCGTAGTGAAGCGGAGCGGTGCTGTGGACCGCACTTGAAGGTTTGTCCCAGGCGGCACAGCCATTCATTCCTGCCCTTCACTCCAGTCGGTGATTCGTCCGCAAGTACGCCTCGGCCTCTTCAGGGGGCAGCGCGGCCGCAAACAGCCAGCCCTGTGCAACCTTAAGCCCGAGTTCCAGCAGGCCCCGCTGGTGCTCCTGCGTTTCGACGCCTTCAGCCACTACCGTCAGCCCCAGCGCCTCGCCCATCAGCACGATGGCCCGGATCAGGCTGGCGTTTTCACCAAGCGCCATGACGAAGGAACGGTCGATCTTGAGCATCCTGACCGGAAAGCGGTGCAGGGCGCTGAGCGATGAAAACCCCATGCCAAAGTCGTCCAGCACCAGTTCCACCTGGGCCAGTCGCAGGGCCTCCAGGGTCCCGGGATCGCCCTCCTCGCGGGAAGTCAGCACCCGTTCGGTGATCTCGACCAGCACCCGCCACGGGGCGGGACTGGCGTGTATCAGGAGCTGATCCGTGACCTGGCGGATCTGCTCCAGATTCTGGGCCGCCACGTTGACGTTCATCCAGAGTGGGTGGGCCCTGGCCCTGTCCAGCCGCCAGCGCGCGGTCTGGCGCTGGGCCTCCATCAACACCCAGCGGTCGATCTCTCCGACCAGTTCCAGTGCCTCGGCCAGCGGGATGAACACGCCGGGCAGCAGTAGGCCCCGCTGCGGGTGCTGCCAGCGCACCAGGGCTTCCAAGCCCAGCACCTGGCCGCTTTCCAGCGCCACGATCGGCTGATAGTGAACCACCAGCTCGTGACGCTCCAGGGCGTGGCGGAGCTGTGCTTCGAGTTCAAGCTGTCCCCTGGCTTCATCGCGCATGGAGGGCACAAACACCTTCGACCCGGCGTTCCCACCACGCTTGGCCTGATACAGCGCCACGTCCACATCTCTGACCACTTCCTCAGCCGTGTGGTAGCCGTCCCCCACCAGCAGGATGCCGGTACTGACCGTCAGGTACAGTTCCTGGCCCTCCAGCACGAGGGGATGTTGCACCGCCGCGTCCAGGCGGGCGATGACGCCGGAGATAATGTCTGGATCCGTGACGCTGTGAAGGAGGATGGCGAACTCGTCCCCGCCCAGCCTGGACAGGTCATCCTCGGGCCGGGTGACCTCACGCAGGCGCCTGGAAAGTTCGACCAGCACGTGATCCCCAGCCGGATGGCCCAGGCTGTCATTGATGACCTTGAAGCGGTCGATATCGAAGAACAACACCGCGAAGTCCTGCCCATGCTGGTGCAGGCCGTCCAGCGCCCCCCGGAGTGCGTCCGCGAAGGCGGCCCGGTTGGGCAGGCCGGTCAGGAAATCGTGCCGGGCCTGGTGGTGCAACTGGGCGTTGAGGTCGAGCAGCGCCCGGGTGTCCTGGCTCACCCGATGTTCAAGTGTGGCATTCAGGTGTTCGAGGTGGGCGCGGGCCTGCGATAGCGGCGTGATGTCCATCAGTGTGATCAGGACGCTGGGCGGCTCCTGCGCTGGGCTGGGCAGGGTCAGGCCCTGAAGCTGCACCTCCAGGCGTTCGCCGTCTCGCTGCTCCAGCGTGAAGAGGTGCGTCCGCGTGGACTGAGTCTGCGTCAGGGTGGCCAGAACACTTGCGAACTCGGCGCGTTGCTCAGGCACGAGAAACAGCCTGAAAGGGCGCAGGAGCAGCTGGTCCCGCTGGAAGCCGAGCAGCCGCGTTCCGGCGAGATTGACGTCCAGGATGTCCCCAGCGGCGTTCAGCGTGAAGTAGGCCGAGGGGGCGTGTTGGTACAGGGTGTGATAGTGCCGGCGCTCAAATTCGAGGTCAGCCACGCTGTGCTGAAGCTCCTCGTTCTGCAGCTCGATCTCGACATGCTGGACACGCAATTCATGGATGAGCGCCGCAGCCTCCCAGCCCTCCCAGGTCTCCAGCGGTGCCAGCCGGGCCAGGCGCCGCCGGGCCTCTGTCCGCAGCGCACCCTGTTCCGGAGTCAGCTTTTCCGGGGTCACTGTGCCCCAGAGAATCGCCACGCTTCAGGCCACCACGGTGAGGGCAGGGCGGGGCCGCTCAGGGGGCCGCTATGGGCGTGGATTGAGGGGGGCACGCTCCATATCATGCCAGAATCCTGAGCAAGATGAGTATGGGCTGGGCCAAGGCGATGCACCCGAATGGGGCACTCAGGCGGCGGCGCCCGGCCAGACATCTGATGGAACACGGCTGGAAAGGTGCCCTGCACCACGCCCCTGGGATCGACGGCAGGATGGGGGCAACGATCCGTACGCGCTGGAAGTGGAACTTCGGGGCGATCTGAGCCGACTGCGGGAGACGGCCCTTAGGCGGCATGCCAGATGCAGATGCGAGGCCGAGGGGCCAGAGCAGCGGCCCTCTGCGGTGCCCCGACGATGCACACGGACTGCGTCTGTCCCAACAGTTCGGACATGAGGTCTACCTGACCCAGCTCCTGTGGCAGAGATTGGGAGTGGTCCAGCTCCGCAACACAGGAGGGAGCGGGCCTGGCGTTCCAGAGCGAATTACCAGCAGGGCGAAAAGATCAAAACCCCCTCCGTATGGAGAGGGTCCGGTGAAGGGCTGCTCCGCTCAGTTGCCCGCTGGCGTCAGCGTCACCACGTCGGGAAAGGACTCCACGTTCAGGCGAGCGATCTGGGCGTCCAGGTACTTCTGGGCAGCCTCGCTCGACAGTTGCTGGCGGATCAGCGGGGCGGCCTCGGCCAGCGGGGTCACGCCCGCGTCGGTGCGCTTGGTGACCACCAGGACGTGATAGCCAAACTGCGACTGCACGGTCTGGACCTGGCCCACCGGCCCGGTGAAGCTGGCCTTGTCGAAACTTTCCACCATCTGCCCTGGCCCGAAGCAGCCCAGGTCGCCGCCCTGCGGGGCGCTGCCGGGGTCCTGGCTCTTCTCGGCGGCGATCTTGGCAAAGTCTGCGCCGCCCGCCAGATCGGCCACGATTGCTCTGGCCCCGGCCTCGCTGGGGACCAGGATGTGCTTGACGCAGGCCTCGGCCTCGCGGGTCAGCTTGTCGCGGTTCAGGCTGTAATACCCGGCCACCACAGCGTCCCCGAATTTAAAGCGCTCCTGTAGGCTTTCCAGGTAAGCGTTTACCAGCGCCTGGCGTCCCAGCTCGGCGCGCAGGTCCTCGGGATCGCTGTAGCCGGTGGCCGCCAGCGCCCCGGCAAAGGCTTCATCGGTCTCGAAGTTGGCGCGGGCGTCCTCGTACTGCTGATCCACGGCGGCCTGATCTGCCTTGGCGCGCGACTGGGCCAGTTGCGTCACCGCGCGGTCCCGCAGAAACTGCTTGAGGTAATCCGGGCGGGCCGAGGCGAACTCGGACAGGTAGGAATCCTCGAAGGGAATGCCCTGGGCATTGACGATACGGGCGGCGGCGATGCGGAACGCCTTGTCGAAGTCCGCCAGGGTATAGGTCTGCCCCCCCAGCGTGCCCACCACGGCGGCCGGATCGCCGGTGCTTTCGGGTATCTGTGGCGCGGCAGGCGCGGTCTCGGGGGCAGTGGGCGCTGGAGTGGTGGGCGTGGGGGCCGGGGCGGGCGCAGGCGGGGTGGTCTGGGCCAGGGCGACGCCGCCGAGCAGCGCCAGGGTCAGCAGGATTTTCTTCACGCCCGGCAGTTTAGCCTGCGGTTGGGGGTAAATATTGTGGGGGAACATCGGTCTGATAGCCCCAGGATCAACCCGCCGAAGTGCGTGTGCTGGAAGGACGCCTTGGATGGTCCGCAGGCGTCAGAAGACCCCGCGCCGTCCCAACCCTTACACTGGCCCCTGCTACAATCCGCCCCGTGCGCCTGAAGCTTCTGGAAACCACCGATCCGCGCGTCTATGACGACGCTGTGCGCAGTCTGCCGATCACCAGCGCCCTGCAAGGCTGGGGCTACGGCGAGGCGCGGCGGGTGCTGGGCCAGACGCCCATGCGCTTCCTGATCGCGGGCGAGGCGGGGCGCACGGTGGGCGCGTTGCAACTGCTGCGTAAGCGGCTGGTGCCCGGTTTCAGCACGCTGTACGCGCCGCGCGGCCCGGCACTGCAAAGTCTGGACCTGCTGCCCGCCGTGGCCGAGGCCGTGAAAGCGGTGGCCAAGCCCAGCGACGCCATCCTCAAGATCGAGCCGCCGGTGCCGCTGCCCGCCGATGAGGGCAGCGAGATTCCGGAGGGCTATGGCCCCTTCCGCCGCGCCGAGTCCGAGCAGCCCGAACACACCATTCTGGCGGATCTGGGCCGCACAGAGGACGAGCTGTTCGCCGGACTGCACAGCATGGCCCGCCGCAATGTCCGCACCGCACAGAAACTGGGCGTGGTGGCGGGCCGCGACGACGACTTTGACGCCTTCTGGGAGATTTTTACCGCCACCAACGAGCGCGCCAAGCTGGGCGCGTATCCCCGCGCGTACTACGAAACCCTGCTGCGCGAGGGCAATGCCCACGGCGGCGAGGCGTACATCGTGCTGTCGCGCCACGGGGGTAAGGCGCTGGCCGGGGGCTTGTTCCTGGGCATGGGCGGCGGCACCTCCTACCTGTTCGGCGGCAGCGTGCGCGATGACCGCGTGGACGAATCGGGCAAGCCCCTGAAAGACAGCAAGGCCCCCGACGCTTTCTACTGGAACGCCATGTTGGACGCCAAAGCGCGCGGCTACACCCTGTTCGACTTCTGGGGCATCCCGCGCGTACTCGACGAGGAGAAGCACTCGTTCGGCGTCTTCAAGATGAAGCTGAAATTCAGTGAGCAGCGGGCGTGGTATCCGGCCTATGATCTGCCGCTGAACGCCGCCGCCCCGGCCATCGTGAGGGCGCTGCGCTGGCGCAAGACCCAGAACAACAAACGCAAGCGCGGGAGTGCGGAGGACGTGCTTTAGGGCATTGGTCCGAATGACAGCATCAGAAAAACTCCCAAATGCCCGGTCAAATTCACTCACTGTCCTGGGCAGGACAGACGGTCGTCACGATCAGACGCCCATGTGAACGCTCGCCTGCCCACTCGGTCAGAAGTTCACAGCTCTTTTGACAAAGGCTTCAGGGAACCCCTCATACGGACTCCGATTGGAAAGTGTTGGCAACACCTGGAAATCCGAGCGGGCGTCCAAGCGTCCTCGTGGGCGCTGCTCTGGACAAGACGGCGAGCAGGAGAAAAACGGGTTCCGGACGTGAAGTGGATGAATCGGCGCTGTCCCGATTCATGCACGAAACAAACGGAATCCGTATCAGTTCATCAGCTTCATGTCGCGGGGGACCGCGCCCATCAGCACGTCCAGACGGTCCAGCAGGCCGGGGGCGCGCAGGGCGTCCTCGCGCTGCTGGCCGCTGAGACCGGGGAGCAGGTTGGCCGCGAAACTGGCCAGCAGCATAGGATCTTCGGGGGCATTGGCGCGGATCAGTTCCGCCTCGGCGGGGCGCAGGCGCAGCAGATCGCTCAGCAGCTTGCGGGCGCTGGCCTGCACCACCTCCTGCTCGCCGGGCGGGGCGTCCTCCAGCGGCCACAGGTCCACATCCGCGCTCAGGTAGGGACAGCTGAAGTCGAAGTCCTGCACCGTGAACCGTTCGCCGCCCACCACGACGATGGTGCTGGTGCCGTCCTCGTGGGTCTCGGCCTGTCGCAGGTGCGCCAGCGTGCCCACCTTCGAGACCCGCTCGTGAAAGGGCATCGCCACGTCCTCCGAGGTCTCCACGATCTGTACGATCCCAAAGGGTTCGCCGCTGGTCTGCGTGTCTGCGAGCAGCGCGCGGTAACGCTGTTCGAAAACGTAGAGGGGCAGCACCACGCCTGGAAACAGCACCAGATTGGGCAGCGGAAACAGGGGGACGGTCATCTGACCCTCATGGTGCGCCCGTTGGGACGGCGGGACTTGAGCAGAACCCACAATAAACACCCCATGTGAAGTTCAGACTTCACTTCGATGTGCCGTCACTGTCGGTCTTTTTTCTGCGCCGCACCCGTTTGGGGGAGGGCGGCGGGGGCGCGTTCCAGGCCTGCAACTGCTCTACCGTCGCTCCAAGTTCCAGCAGCGTGACGGTGTCCTGCGGCGTCAGTTGCGCGGCCAGGAGCAGATCGGGCCGCCGCGCCAGCGTTCGCCCCAGCGCCTGTTCCCGCCGCCACGCGGCCACCGCGCCGTGGTTGCCGCCGCGCAGCACCTCCGGCACGGGGTGGCCACGCCATTCGGGCGGGCGGGTGTATTCGGGGTAATCCAGCAGGCCGCTGCTGAAGCTGTCGGCGCGGTGCGAATCGGGGTCACCGATCACGCCGGGCAGCAGCCGCGCCACCGCCTCCAGCACGCAGGCCGCCGCCGCCTCGCCGCCCATCATCACGAAGTCGCCGATGCTCAGCTCGCGTGTGACCAGCCCCTCGGTGCGGGCATCGAAACCCTCATAGCGCCCGCACAGCAAGGCCAGATGCTCCTTTTGCGCCAGGTCCTCGGCCACCGCTTGCGTGAACGGCTGGCCCGCCGGGGTCAGCAGGATCACCTCATCGGCGGGCGACAGGCTGGCCAGTGCCCGCTCGGCCACGTCCACCCGGATCACCATGCCCGCGCCGCCGCCGTAGGGCGTGTCGTCCACCTTGAAATACCGGTTGTCCGAGAAGTCGCGGAGCTGTACCAGCTTCACGTCCAGCAGCCCGCGCTCCCTGGCCTTGCCGATGATGGCCTCGCCCGCAAAGGGGGCCAGCAGTTCGGGGAACAGGGTCAGGAAGGAAAAGGTCAGCATGCTATAAGGCTCAAGCGTCCTCCGGCTCCGGCCCGTCCGCCTCGCCCAGCAGTCCCTGGGGGGCGTCGGCAGTCAATGACAGCGATCTGGGACGCAACTTGGCCGTCAGGTTGACCGTGACATACGGGGCTTGCAATGGAATCAGCGCCTCTCCACCCTGGTGCGTGACCACCAGTAAATCCTGACGCCCAACGTCCATCACGTCCTTGACCGTTCCCAGTTCCACGCCCTCCGCGTCGCTGAGGGCCAGGCCGCGCAACTCGTGGAAGTAGTACACGCCCTCTTCGGGGGTGGGCAGTTCGTCGTCGGCGGCGTACACGTTCAGGCCGCGCAGCGTCTCGGCCCCCTCGCGCGAGGACAGGCCCGCCAGGTGCAGGGCCACACCAGGGGCGAGCTGATCGGCGCGCGCGATCCGCAGCCAGCCACGCCCCTCGACGTACACGCGCCTGAGGGCCTTGAACTGCCCTGCGTCCCCCAGCACATAGACCTTGACGCCGCCCTGCACACCATGCGGCCCCAGGAAATAGCCCAGCCGGGTGGTCTCGGTCCCCGCTGGACTTGAATCTGGACTTGAATCGGTCACGCTCAACCCTTGCGCGGGGCGTCCAGATCGACGTTCACGCGCTCGCGGGGATCGCTGGCGGCGCGCACCAGCGTGCGAATGGCCTGGATCACGCGGCCCTGCCGTCCGATCAATCGGCCTTCCTCGCCGGGGGCCACGCGCACCATCACGGTAGGCCCCTTCTTGGACACGCGCACCAGCGACGGCTGATCCACCACGCTTTGCGCCAGGAACAGGGTCAGGTCAGTCGGATCGCTCTTCATGGCGCGCATTCTAAGGGGAGCGGGGTGACAGGGGGCTAACAGGTGAGAGGGAGAACGAAAAAAGGCCCCCGCAGGAGCCTCGTTTCACGGTCTGTTCGTTCAGGAGAACTTGACGCCCTGGGACTTCAGGAGGCGGCGGGCGGTGTCGGTGGGCTGCGCGCCGACGCCGATCCAGTACTGGGCACGCTCGGCGTTGACCTTCAGAAAGTTCTCGGAGGTCTTGCGGGGATCGTAGTGACCCAGGTTCTCGATGTACCCGCCGTCGCGGGCAACACGGCTGTCGGTCACGACGATGCGGTAGTGGGGGTTGTGGGTGGAACCAAAGCGGGACAGGCGAATCTTGACCATGATGGAAAACCTCTGATATACTCGGTGATTTTGAAGGTGTTGCACCCGCAAGGATGGCGGGGATCATACGGGCCGACAGCAGCCAACCGGGCCGCGCACCGAAGCAGAGTATCAGAGCCGGGGACGCTGAGGCAAGTCGCGCAGCTTTGCCATCTCCGTACGTCTCCTACCGCTTGACAACCCGCTCGCCGTGGCCCGATGGTGCATCCATGAGCGACACCCCGCACCGATACGCCGAGCTGCTGACTTTGCTGGCCTCCCAGGTGAGGGCCGAGGGGGAATTGCCGGTCTACCTTCAGCT
This sequence comes from Deinococcus frigens DSM 12807, assembly GCF_000701425.1. Taxonomy (GTDB): domain Bacteria; phylum Deinococcota; class Deinococci; order Deinococcales; family Deinococcaceae; genus Deinococcus; species Deinococcus frigens. Next base: position 31,568 of record NZ_JNIW01000020.1, read on the forward strand.
TCGGCAGGCGCTGACGCGGGCCATTCAAGACGGAGTTTTACAACCTGGCACGTCCCTGCCCGCCGTGCGCGCGCTGGCCTCGGCGCTGGGACTGGCCCCCAACACGGTTGCCAAGACCTACGCCCTGCTGCAAGACGACGGCCTGACCGAGAACCGCGCCGGAGCCGGAACGCGGGTGCGCGCCGACAGCGCGGCGGGGCAGCAGAGTGGACTCCTCGACTTGCGGCGGCGGGTGCAGGAGCTGAGGACCGCCGGGATCAGCGCCGATGAGGTGCGGGCCGTTGTCGCTGAGGTACTGGCCAAATGAACCGCTGGCGAATTAACCATCTATAAGTGTACGTAGGACACAATCATTCGGCGGAGTAGGATGGGTCCATGACACAGCCCACCACGCAGGCCACGGACAGCAGCCTCGAGCAGCTCAGCATCGATACCATCCGCACGCTGTCCATCGACGGCGTGCAGGCCGCCAACAGCGGGCATCCCGGCGCGCCGCTGGGCATGGCCCCGATGGGCTACGTAATCTGGCAGGACTTTTTGCGCCACAACCCGCAGAACCCGCACTGGCCGGGCCGGGACCGCTTCGTGCTGTCGGCGGGCCACGCCAGCATGCTGATCTACAGCCTGCTGCACCTGACCGGCCACGACATGCCCCTCCAGGACCTCAAGGATTTCCGGCAGTGGGACAGCAAGACGCCCGGTCACCCGGAGTTCTTCCACACGCCGGGGCTGGACGCTACCACCGGGCCGCTGGGCCAGGGCGCGGCGATGACGGTGGGCATGGCGATGGCCGAGCGCCACCTGGCCGCGCAGTACAACCGCGAAGGATTTTCCATCTTCGACAACTACACCTACTCGGTGATGGGCGACGGCGACTTGCAGGAGGGCGTCAACCACGAGTCCGCCGCGCTGGCCGGGCATCTCAAGCTGGGCAGGCTGATCTGGTTCCACGACGACAACCACGTTCAACTCGACACCGCCACCGACAAGGCCGAGTCCGAGGACACTGCCCAGCGCTACCGCGCCTACGGCTGGGAAGTGCTGAAGGTGGAGGACGGCAACAACCTGGAAGAAATCCGCGCCGCCATCATTAACGCCCGCAACAACACGGCGCAGCCCACCCTGATTCAGGTGCGGACCATCATCGGCTTCGGCAGCCCGCGCGCCGGCACCAGCAAGGCGCACGGCGAGGCCCTGGGAGCAGATGGTGTGGCGGCCACTAAAGCCGCGCTGGGCTGGGACTACCCGCCCTTCACCGTGCCGGATGGGGTGGCCGAGCATATGGATGCCAGAAAGCGCGGCGCACAGCGGGAGGGGGAGTGGCAGGAAATGATGGACAGCTACCGCGCCGCGCATCCTGACCTGGGGAAAGAGGTGGATGCGCTGCTGGCCCGCGAACTCCCGGCCAACCTGGAAGACAGCCTGCCCAGGTATGAAGTGGGCGGCAAGGCGATGGCGACGCGCAACGCCAGCGGCGAGGCGATCAACGCGCTGGCAGGGGTGGTGCCGGGCCTGATGGGCGGCAGCGCGGACCTGTCGGGCAGCACCAAGACCACCATCAAGGACGCCGAGGTGCTGAACCCGGACCACTACGCCGGGCGCAACGTCTACTTCGGCGTGCGCGAGTTCGGGATGGCCGCCGCCGCCAACGGCCTGAGCCTGTACGGCGGCGTGCGCCCGATGGTGGGGACCTTCCTGGTCTTTGCCGATTATCTCAAGCCCGCCTTCCGCCTCTCGGCCATTCAGATGCAGCCGGTGACCTACGTGCTGACCCACGACAGCATTGGTCTGGGTGAGGACGGCCCCACCCACCAGCCGGTGGACCAGCTCGCCATGCTGCGCGCCGTTCCCAGCGCCCACGTGATCCGCCCCGCCGACGCCAACGAAACGGCGACTGCCTGGCAGATGGCCCTGGAATACGAAAAGGGGCCGACGGCGCTGGCCCTGTCCCGCCAGGACCTGCGAATCCTGCCCCGCAACCCCGAGGGCGTCAAAAAGGGCGCATACGTGTTGCAAGACGCCGAGAATCCCGCCGTGATCCTGGTGGCCAGCGGCTCGGAGGTCGGGCTGGCGCTGGACGCCGCCGAGGCGCTGGGCAAGGAAGGCACCGCCGCCCGCGTCGTCTCGATGCCGTGCATGGAGGTCTTCCGCGAGCAGGATAAGGGCTACCGCGACAGCGTGCTGACCCCCGGCGTCAAACGCGTCGCCATCGAGGCACTCGCCAAGTCCCCGTGGTACGAGTGGGTGGGCCTGGACGGCGCGGTGATCGGCATGGATACCTTCGGGGCCAGCGCCCCCGCCGAAATCCTGTTCGAGAAGTTCGGCTTCAGCGTGGAAAATGTTGTGAAGGTGGTCAAAGAAATCCTCTGATTTTTGTTCTTGAATGAAGAATCCCCCGGCGAGTGCTGGGGGATTTGCCTTTGGGCTGGGTTGGGGACGCAAATGGGGCGCACGAGAGCTTCAGATCAAGGGAGGAAGATCAATTCGATGATCTCTACCAGGAGCTTGACAACGAGCAGGACAGCCGAAACCGCCCCAGCCCACATCGTCACCACTTTCGGGGTCAACTTTTTGGGCTGACGTTGCCGGGTTGTGGTAAGCTTTCTGTGTCGCGTAGAGAATCACCCCCTTTTGGTCGCCCCAGTGTTTACCGCACTGGGGTTTCCTCTTAGATGAAGTTGAACTCTCTACTCCCCACTTGTCATGCAACCCGCCCGCAGGCTTGGGCAGTCTACCCGCTCAGCGTCCCCGCCGACGCATCACGCCGCGTTCCAGCCCGGTAATCACCCCGTAGATCAGCACGCCGAACAGGATCAGCAGGGCAATCGCGGCGAACTGCGCGGCCTTGTTCTGGTACGTTCCGGCCACCTGCACGGCCAGGCCCAGCCCCTTCTGGTTGGCGTCCACGAATTCCCAGACCACCGCGCCGATTAAAGCCAGGCTGGCCGCCAGTCGCAACCCACCCAGCATCACGGGCAATGCGCCAGGCAGTTCCAGCCGCGTTAGCCTTTGCAAGGGCGTGGCACGCAGACTTCCGAACAATTCGTAAAAGGTGCGGTCCACCTCGCGCACGCCGACCAGGGTGGCGATCATGATCGGGTACAGGGCGCTCAGGGCCGACACCACCACGGCTGGGACGAAGCCGAAGCCCAGCCACGACACCAGCAGCGGCGCGAGAATCACGATGGGCGTGCTCTGCGAGGCGATGATGAACGGGCTGAAGAAGCGTTCCAGCGGGCGCAGCTTTGCCAGCGGGTAGCCGATCAGCACGCCCACCGCGCTGCCGATCAATGTTCCCAGCAGCGCCGTGCGGGCCGTGACCCAAAAAGCGGCGGCCAGCGCAGGAAAAGTACCCGTCAACTCGCGCCACACGGCGGCGGGCGTGGGCAGCAGGAACGGCTGATTCAACCGTGTGGCCGCCAGTTGCCAGCCCAGCAGTCCCACAGCGATGGCGGCCAGCGGCAGCAGCCCCGACAGGCTGAGGCGTTCGCGGACAGGCGTTCGCAACCGGGTGCTGTCGCCGGTCCCCAGCACACCGCGCAGGTGCGCTTCCAGGCCGTCGGTGTAGGCGCTGACCCGGCCCTCGCCGCGCGTGTCCAGAATCTCCACAATTTTCCCGTCGCGCAGCACCGCCACCCGGTCCGCCAGCCACACCGCCTCGCGGATGGAGTGCGTGACCAGAACGGTGGTGCGTCCAGTTTTCTCGTGCAGGTGGCGCAGTTCGGCGTTGAAGCGTTCGCGCACCAGGGCGTCCAGGGCGGCGAACGGCTCGTCCAGCAGCAGCACGTCGCCGCTCTGGGCCAGCGCGCGGGCCAGCGCCACCCGCGCCCGCATCCCGCCGGACAGGTGCGCCGGAAAGTAACCCGCGTAGGCGTCCATGCCCACCAGATGCAGGGCTTCTTCCGGGGGGAGGCCGCCCCCCGCGCCCAGATCGGCAGGCAGGGCCACGTTCCGCAGCGCCGTGCGCCACGGCAGCAGGCGGTAATCCTGAAAGACCAGTGCCGGGGCCGACTCCACCCGTACCGTACCAGAGAGCGGTTTCAGCAGCCCGGCGATCACCCGCAAGATGGTGCTCTTGCCGCCGCCGCTGGGGCCGATCAGCGCCAGAAACTCGCCCCGGCGCACGTCCAGATTCACGCCGTTCAGGATCAGCTCGCTGCCCAGCCGCACGCTCACGTCTTCCAGCACAATCGGCGCGTCGGCAGGCGGCGCGGGCGGAAGTTCGGCGGCGGGGGCGCTCATGCTTCTAGGGCCTCCTGAAGAGGAACCGTCTTTTTCGGGCGGCCCAGCGTATTGACCAGCACCACCCCGGCAACCGCCACCGCCCCGCCCAGTAGCGTGACGGGCTTGGGCAGTTCTCCCAGCCACACCAGCGCGATCAGGATAGCCAGCACCGGGCTGATGTACAGAAACGACGTGGTGGTGCTGGCCCCCACCCGCGACAGCGCAAACGTCCAGGTCAGGTACGCCAGCGCAGAGGGAAACAGTCCCAGGTAAATCAGCGCCAGATGCGCGGGCAGCGGCGCGGCGCGCAGTTCGCCCACGAAGCCGGGCAGGAAAACCAGCATGGGCAGCATGCCCAGCAGCAGGGACCAGACCGTGAAATGCAGCGGATTCATGCGCCTCAGCAGCGGTTTCTGGAATACAAAATAGATGCTGGTAAACAGCGCCGCGCCCAGGATCAGCAGCGCCCCCTGCGTGAAGCTCACCCCCTGCCCGCTGCCCAGCACGATCAGGGTGACGCCCCCCAGGCTGATCAGCGTGCCCAGCCAGCCCAGGGCGTTCAAGCGCTCACCTCCAAACCGCGTGGCCAGCAGCGCCGTGATCACCGGCCCCGCCGCGATGATCAGGCTGGCGGTCCCGGCGGGCACGCTGACCTCGCCGTAATTGAGCAGAACGTGGTACAGCGTGATGCCCATGAAGCTGAGGCCGAAGATGCGTGCCAGGTCGCCCGTGCTAGGCAGCGGAATGCGCGTGACCAGCGCGTAGATGCCCAGCGCCGCCGCCGCCACCATAAAGCGGTACAACGTCAGGTGGCCCGGCGAGAAGACCTCCAGCCCGGCCCGGATGCCCGCAAAGGCAGAGGCCCAGAATACGATGGTCACCAGAATGGCTGTCAGAGACACGGCGTCCAGACCTTCGGGGCGGGCGGGCGGGGCAGCGCTCATACGCCTGCCAGGGTAGAGCATGCGGCGGAGGGCAAGAGGTGTCTGCGCCTCTCTTTTCCGCCGCCGCGTCTTCACTCCGTCTCCACCCTACTGCCGCCCAGATCAACCCCAGATCAAGGAGGGCACACCCCACCCCCGGCCCGGTGCGGGAAGATGCCGTCACCACAGTTTCAGATCAGCTCACCTTTGAATCAACACCTTCAGGAGGGATACAGCTATGGGAGAGGGAAAACCCACCACGTCCAGCACCCAGGAGACCGCCAGCACGCCCATCGACATGGACACGCACCAGGGCGGCGCAGCCAGCACCTACGGGGCCAACACCAATCTGGACCCACACTTGCAGGGCGGTCCGGCCACCGCCGCAGATCAGGCCGCCACAGCCGAGATCGAGAAGCAGCACGAGCAGCAGGGCACGCCCGCACCCGAACCTGAATCATGAATCTGGAGAGATGAAGTGGGGCCAGTCCCGCGCATATTCTGGATTGGTTTACCTTTCACCGCTCCCCCACGCCCAGCCCTTAGACTGCCGGTTAACGGAGGATCAACCATGACAAAAACAGAAGAAGGCGGAATGGATCAGACCCGCATGATCAGTGGGGCAGCGGGCGGCGCTCTGCTGCTGATGGGCCTGCGCAAGCGCGGCGTGCTGGGCCTGGGAGTGGCGGCAGTGGGCGGGTATCTGGCCTACCGCGCAGCTACTGGCAACGACCCGGTGATGGCGGCAGTGGGCGGCGGCGCAACCACTTCCAAGCCCATCTTCGTGGAACACAGCGTGGTCATCGACAGGCCCACCCAGGCCGTCTACGACTACTGGCGCAAGCTGGAAAACCTGCCCCAGATCATGAGCCACCTGGAAAGCGTGACCGAGCTGGACGACAAGCGCAGCCGCTGGGTCGCCAAGGCCCCACTGGGGACGCACGTCGAGTGGGAAGCCGAGATCGTCAACGACAAGCCCGGCCAGCGCATCGGCTGGCACTCCCTGCCGGGGGCAACTGTGGACAACGCAGGCAGCGTGCAATTCGAGGAACTGCCCAACGGCGGAACCCGCGTGCATGTGGCCCTCAGCTACCGCCCCCCGGCGGGACCGCTGGGCGCTGCGGTGGCCAAGCTGTTCGGCGAGGAACCCAGCCAGCAGATCGCCGAGGACTTGCAGAAGTTCAAGGCCGCCTTCGAGGGCAGCGACAAGAACTGAGCGGGACGTAGGAAAGAGAGGCCAGGGCATGGATGCTCTGGCCTCTTCTCTGTTTAGTCGCCCCGATGCTGGTAGAGAGAAAAAGACGTCCGCTTCCTACGCGCTCAGGCCCTTGCTGCCGTGCAGGGTGCGTTCCATCGCGTCGGTGACCTCAGCCTCAAAGCGGCGCAGGTGTTCACGCAGGCGGTCCAGTTCGGCCACGCCCAGATCAGGCAGCCACAGCACGCTGCGGCCCAGCACGGCGAAGGCCAGCGGGGCGTCCTCGTCTGGCTCCTCGTCCTCGTCGGGTTCCACCGGGTCCAGATTCAGGATGCCGTAATCCAGGCCCTGATTGAGCAGATTCATGCCCATCAGGATCTCGGGCAGGCTGTCCTCTTCCACGTACAGGTCCAGATCCAGGTGAAATCTCACGATCACGCCGCCCTGGTGGTCCGCGTCGGCGAACAGGGCCACGCGGGACTCTCCGTGCTGGATCATTGCGCCGTCTTCCACGGATTCGACGGTCAAACCGCTGGCTTGCAGCGCAGACACGATCCGCTGCAATTCGGACTGGGGGGCCGTCATGCCGGGGAGTATAGAGCCGGGGAGCGGGGAACAACCGGAAGCCTGCGCCCTATGCCCCTGGCATTCATCGCCTCACGCCTCACGGGAAAAGACCAATTGCATCCGGGGCGCTCCGGGCGAGGCGGGCCGTGCCTGATCGAAGCCGGTGCAGGCCAGCAGCGGCGCGAAGCCCCTGGCCCCGGCCAGGGCATTCAACTCTTCAGGCGAGTAGAGCCGCCAGTCGAAGACGTCACTGGCCCCCTCGCCGTAGTCCAGTTCCACATGCAGCCGCCGCCCGTCCATACGCCTGTGTTCAGTGATCTGAACGCCGCCCCGCTCGAACGTCCTGCGGCCCTGGTGGCGCTCAAACGCCTCGCGGTGATACACGTCGAGAATCAGACGCCCGCCGGGCCGCAATTTCGCATGAATCTCGCGCAGGACAGCGGCGTTCGTGGCGTCATCGAAATACCCAAAGCTCTGCCACAGGATCACCACGGCATCGAAAACGCCCGGCACGCCCCCCAGATCGCGCAGGTCGCCCAGCAGAAAACGGCAGCCCGCCCCGGCCTGTGCGCGGGCCTCCTGCACAGCAGTGGCGTCGCGGTCCAGGCCGACAACCTGATAGCCCCGTCCGGCCAGTCTGTGCGCGTGTCGCCCCGTGCCGCAGCACAGGTCCAGCACGCGGGAATACTCGGGACGGGGCAATTGCCGCGCCAGAAAATCAGTCTTGCGCTCCGTTTGAACCGGATCGAGGGTGGTCATGAACAACTCGAATTAGGTGGGCGTGTAGGTATTCACCGCTCATCACCGTTCACGCGTGGTAAATCCACACCCCGTCCTCCTCCTGCCAGGTGCGGTAGAGCTGGCCCAGCAGGCGCAGGTGTTCGGCGTGGGCCAGCGTCTCGGCCAGGGCGAAGCGGCGTCCGCTGACGTTCAGTTCGCGGTTGAACATCGCCAGCGACAGGTCATAGGCGCTGCGGGGCTGCTGGTCCGCCTCGGCCTTGATGAAATCCAGCCGCTCGTGGTGGTGGCTCCGGAGTTCGCGGGCGCGGGCCTGCACCCCCGTCATGACCGGGCCGTGGTGGCCCACGACGGCCTGATCCGGGTTCAGCGCCTCCAGCTTGCCCAGCGTTTGCAGGTAGTCGCCCAGCGGATCGGGGCGGGTGTAGGCGTAGAGGCCCACGTTGGGGCTGATGCGCGGCAGGATGGCGTCCCCGGCAATTAAAATGCTGTCCCCGGCGCTCCACAGCCCCAGGTGGCCGTCGGCGTGGCCGGGCAGCCACAGCACCTCCCAGTCGCGCCCGGCCAGCGCGACATTCTGGCCCTCGCGCAGCGGCGTGACGTGCTGGGCCGGATGCACCCGGTCCCGGCCCCGGCGGTTGTCCGCCCCCATCCCCTCCAGGGACTCGGGGGGCAACCCGTGATCGCGCATGTGCTTGAGGTGGCCGGGCAGCCACTCCTCCCACAGGTGCCAGTAGCGTTCGCCGCGCCCGATTTCCACGTCCAGCATCTGAATCTGCGCGCCGCTGCGCTCCTCCACGACGCCCGCCAAACCGTAATGGTCCGGGTGGTGGTGGGTGATGATGGCCCGCTCGACATCTTTCCAGTCCAGCCCCAGCTCATTCAGACCCGTTTCAATGGCCGCCTGCGCTTCGGGCGTGTCCAGCGCAGTGTCGATCAGGGTGATGGGGCCGTCTTCCGGCTTATCGATCAGCACGGTCACGGTTTTCATGGGGTAGGGAATCGGCACTTGCAGCGCGTGCAATGTGCCCACGATGGGGGTCAGCACCGGAGAATCGGAGGCGGTCATGCCCGGCAGGCTAGCACCCGTTTCAAGCGCTCGGCGGGACGGCGGGACGCTAGGCTGTAAAGGATGAGATTAGGCCAGTTCGTGACGGAAGGCGGCGGCGCGCAGGTGCGCGCATGGGGCGAGACAGACGTGCTGGTGGTCAGCGCACCGCTGCCGGGGGTGCTGCGGGTGAGGCTGGCCCCGCAGGCACGGGCCAGCGGTCTGGGCTTCCCGCGCCTGACCGAGAAACGCAGCTTCGCCCTGCGTCCCGATCTGCCCGAAGCCGAACGCCTGAGCGTGCAGGAGGATGGCGACACGCTGCGCGTGAGCGGCGGCGGATTGACCCTGCATCTGAACCGCAGGGACGGCGCGTGGCAGGTCACGGAGGGCGAGGACGGCAGGCCGCAGCGCGAACTGGCCAACGTGCTGGCCTGGAGCGGCGACGCCCCCACCGCCCGCCCCGCGATGGAAAGCGAGCGCTTCAACCTGCGCCGCAGCCGCCTGAGCCTAGACGCCCTCGCAGGCGCGGCCTACCTGGGCTTCGGTGAGCGCGTGGGACCGCTGGACAAGCGCGGCATGCACCTCACATTCTGGAACACCGACTGCTATCCGCACCACACCGATACCGATCCACTGTACATCAGCGTGCCGTTTACCACGGTGGTGCAGGGCGGGCTGGCTCACGGCCTTTTCGTGGACGAGACGTGGCGCATGACGGCGGACGTGGCCCGCACCAACCCGCAAGAGCTGGCCTTCGCCTCGGCGGGACCGGAATTGGACGTGTACGTGCTGGCCGGACCGCGCCCGGCGGACGTGCTGCGCCGCTACGCAGACCTGACCGGCCACGCCCCAATGCCCCCGCTGTGGGCGCTGGGAGCCGCCCAGAGCCGCTGGGGCTACCGCACGGCGGACGATCTGCGGGCCGTGATCCGTGGCTACCGCGAACGAGATCTGCCGCTGGACAGCGTATATATCGACATCGAATACATGGACGCCTTCAAGGTCTGGACGGTCAACCGTTCGGGCTTCCCGGACCTCAAGGCGTTTGTGCAGGAGGCCGCGAAGGAGGGCGTCAAGCTGGTGCCGATCATCGATCCTGGCATCAAGCTGGAGGCGGGCTACGACGTGTACGAGGAAGCCCTGAAGAACGACTACCTGATCCGCACCGCGCGCGGCGATGTGCTGGTGGGCGAGGTCTGGCCCGATCCCGCCGTGTTCCCCGACTTTACCCGCCCGGAAGTGGTGGCGTGGTGGGCCGCCCGGCACAAGCTGTTCACCGACGCCGGAATCCAGGGCCAGTGGAACGACATGAACGAACCCGCCTGCTTCTCGCTGGCCCTGACCGACAAAGGTGGGGCCAGGGAGACAGAGGGGAAGACACTGCCCTACGACGCCCTGCACGGTGCCCACAGTCATCTGGAAATGCACAACGTCTACGCCAACCCCATGAGCCAGGCCAGCCGCGCCGGGTACGCCAAGTACAGCCCGCAGATTCGTCCGTGGATCATCTCGCGGGCCGGGTACGCGGGGATTCAGCGCCACGCCACCGTCTGGACCGGGGACAACGCCGCCACCTGGTCCCATCTGGCCCTCAGCCTGCCGATGATCGGGGGGCTGGGCCTGAGCGGGATACCGTTTGCGGCGGCGGACGTTGGGGGTTTTGGCGGCGACACCACCGGGGAACTGCTGGCGCGCTGGTATCAGGCGGCGGTGGGCTACGCCTTCCTGCGCAACCACTCGGCGCAGGGCACGGCAGACCAGGAACTGTGGCGCTTCGGAGAGCCGTACACAGGGGTCATCCACGCCGCGCTGGAGCTGCGTTACCGCCTGCTGCCGCACCTGTACACGCTGGTGGAACAGGCCACCCGCAGCGGGCTGCCGGTCCTGCGTCCGCTGGCGCTGCACCACGCAGGGGACGAGGACGCCCTGCGCGCGGACAGCCAGTATCTGCTGGGGCAGGGCCTAATGGTGGCTCCAGTGGTGGCGGCGGGCCACAGAGGGCGGCAGGTCTACCTTCCGGCGGGGCGCTGGGCCGCCGTGTTCAACCTGGCGGAATTCGGGGCCATTCACGACGGTCCCGCCTATGTCACCGCAGACGCGCCGCTGTACACGCTGCCGCTGTACCTGAAGGCGGGCGAGGCGCTGCCGCTGACCGAACCCGCCGCGCATACCACGCAGGCCCGCTGGCCGCGCGTGACCTGGCTGGCGCACCTGGGCGAGACCGGCTTCGTGGGCCACCTGTACGAGGACGCCGGGGACGGTCCCGCCGAGGGCCGATTCACGCGCCTGGTTGGGGACCGCGAGGGCGGTACGCTGAGCATCCGCCGCGAGACCGAGGGCGACTCAGCCCTGCCCGAACAGCGCGAGGTCCTGCACATCATCGGGCTGGAACCGGTCCGCGAGGTCCAGGGGGCCACCTCCTTTTCCTACGAGGACGGCGTGCTGCGCCTGACCCTGCCCGCCCGCTGGGAAGAGATCACCGTGACCTGGGTGGAGTGAAGCGGTCTAGCGGTCTAACCACCAAACAATGTCGGCTGGGACGGGTCCGGCAGTGAGACAGTTGTACTCTGTGGCTTTCCGATCTTTTTCCGATCATGGTCTGATCACGGTGCATATCCGACACTGTTCTCAAGCGTGATTCCAGACCACTTCCGGGGGGGAGCCAGGGAATGGAATCGCGCCCCCACAGCCCGAGAAGAACAAAAGGAGGAGAACGATGATGGACACCACGCAGGAGAACACCCGCAATCACGCCGGGATGATCCACTCCGGTCATGACATCAGACAACTGGGCCGCGATATCGAATCGCTGCACGCGATGCAACGCGAACTGGCGAATTCGGACCGACTGGAAAAGCTGCTGAAGATCATTCCACGGAACGGCTGGACCACGCCCGCCGAATTTTTTCTGGTGAGCGCCCAGATCAGGCACATGGCCGATGTGGTGCAGGGGCTGGAAAAGGCGCAGGCCGGACTGCTCAGGGGCGCGGATATGGTGGGGCGGCGCTAATTTTCAAACCTCCATTTCACTCAGGGGAGGTCCGGGCGTGTTGCCTCGGCCTCCCCCTCAAATGTGTGGAGTCAGATTGGAAACTGATACAGCGTCACGCCAAAGCCCTTCACGGTGCGCTGCCCGGCGCTCTGGAAGCCAAAGTCCTCGTAGATGGCGCGCACCTTGGGCCGGGCCGTGGCGGTGTCCAGCCTGAGCCAGGGCCTGCCGCGCTGCGCCGCCTCCCGCGCAGCTTCATGCAGCAGCAGGGCCGACAATCCCTGACCCCTCGCGTCCGGGTGAACAGCCAGTTTGTGCAGGTACAGCGCCTCGCCCGCAGAATCCTCCGGCCAGAACAGCGGATCGGTGTCCAGCAGGCACATGCACGCCACGGCCACATCGCCGCGCCAGGCCACGCGCCAGCCGCCTTGAGGGTAATGGCGCGCGAGGCGTTCGGGGGTCAGGCTGCTTTCAGGCCAGAGCGGCTCACCACGAGATTTGAGGTACAGGGCGGCGGCGATCAGCACTGCGGAGGCGGAGCTGTCGTTGCCGGAAGTGAGGATCAGCTCGCTCAACGCCGTCCGCGCACCTGATGATACGAATAGCATTCATCGATCTCGTTCCTGAAAAATGATCCCTGGGACGAGGCCGCCAGAAACCTCGCGTAGACCTCTGGCGGCACGTCGTCATAGTCGTAGCGCTTGCCGCTGTTGAAGAGAATGGTCAGGGTTTTGCTGGCTGGATCGTAGCCAATGTGGCTCATCATGCTGGAATCCACCGGATGCAGGGTCACGCCGCTCATGGACGCAGTTTAGTCGTCCTGAGTCGGGGCGGGTTCAATCCCCGTCGCCCAGACCTCCTGGCCCCGCAGTTCTAAGCGCACACGCGGCAGCGGGCCATTGGCCTTGCCGAACACCGCATCTCCGGCCTGCAAGGTGTCAAAGACGCTGTAATGGCAGCGGCAGCCCAGTTGCGGGTGCTGCGCGTCCGGCGGCGGGCGGTAATTGAAGGCGAAGGCCAAGACCTCCGGATCGCGCACCAGATTGACCGTGCAGCCCAGATGCGTGCAGACGCGCGAGTACGCCACCAGATGCCCGCCAGCCCGCAGTTCCAGTCCGCCTGCCACCGCCTGCGGCACCCGCAACAGCACGCAGGGACGGCCCGCGTAGGTGAAGTTCACATCGGCCCACTCGGCTTGCAGCCCGGCAAGGGGCGCGATTCGCTGCGCCGCCGCCGCCTGAAAGTCCGGCGCACCGGCCCTCTGCTTGCCCAGCGTGACGCGCGTGGCGTACCAGCCCATGTAGCCGAAGGCCCCCGCCGTGGCCGCCACAGGCAGCAGCCACCATTTTTCGAGGAGGGCGCGGCGGGTGGTCATGCCGGGGTGTGGGGGCGGTCAGGGCAACTTGCCTGCTCTGAGGTTTGCCCGGTGGCCCACCCTCCCAGCCTTCCCCGCAGGGGAGGAGGAACCAAAAGCCTCAGCCCCCTGGACCTTTCAGCCCCTGAACTCTTCTCGTTCCAGGCACCCTGCATCACCCCTCCTGCTGCCATTGTTCCATCAGGTCCAGCAGCAGCTTCAGCTCAGCGTCGGTCAGGTTGGGGTACGCGGGCATGGCCCCCTTGCCGTTCACGGTGATGCTCCGCAGGGCCGCGCGGCTCAGGATGGACTCGCGCAAGCTGGGGCCGATGCCGCCGCCGCCCGCCGCACCGTGGCACGAGGCGCAACTCGCGGCGTACAGCTTCAGCGCCGGGTCACTCTGGTTCAGGCGGGCGCGCAAAGACGTGATCACGTCGTCGGCGTCGCGTCCGGCGGGGTCCAGGGTGCGGTAACGCTCCAGCGCCGCCAGCGCCTCCTGATCCTGTCCGAAGCGGGACAGCGCAAAGCCCAGCAGCAACTGAGATTCAGGCTCCTCTGGCGCAAGTTGCGCGGCGGTGCGGATCAGCAGACCTGCGCGCTCGGCGTCCTCAGCGCTGATGGCCTGCCCGATCTGTTCACCGCGCGTCAGGAGCAAAATGCCCAGTCGGCGCAGGGCCTCGGGCTGGCGCGGATCGGTTTTCAGCGCGTTGCCGTAGGCGCTGACCGCCTGATCGTAGTTGGCCGAATCAAAGGCCGCGCGGCCCCAGGCCAGGTAATCGGCATTCTTCTCGCTGCGCTGCGCCGTCTGCTTCAGACCGGGAAGTTTGAGAACGGCCTGCACCTTGCTCGCCTCCCCCACGTCCAGCGAGGCCAGTTGCCAGCGCGGAATAAAGGTCAGCGCGCCCGCCACCGTGAGCAGCGCGGCTGCGCCCACGCCGGTCAGCGCCAGCGTGCGTGAACGACTGGGATTTTTGGCTGTGGAAGCAGGAGGTAGACCATCCAAGGCCCGTAACGTCAGCGCGGCGCGGCGTTCCAGACCGGGGCGGCGGCTCTCGTCTTCCAGCGTATTCAGCTCGGCGTACAGGCGGTTCCGCTCGGCGGTCAACCTCGCACGTTCGGGAGCGTCCGGGTCCTCGGGGGCGGCGCGGCGCAGGGGTTCAAGGACCAGCCACAGCGCCGCCGCACCGATCAGCACCAGCAGCAAAAGGCTGAAAATCACGTCCCACCTCCGCCCGTGTCGCGGCGCACCTGATCCAGATACGAGTCGTAGGGTTCGGCATCCTGGGCCGCGTCCGGGGCTGGGGCTGGCCCCCGGCGGCGCAGAAACGCCCACAGCGCCGCGCCGCCGCCGCCCAGCGCCAGCAGCGGCGCGCCCCACAGCAGCAGGTTACGCCCGGTCTTGGGCGGGTCCAGCAGCACGAAATTGCCGTAGCGCTGCGAGAAAAAGGTGTAGATCTCCGAGTCGCTGCGCCCGTCCGCGATCTGTTCGCGCACCGAGGAGCGCATCTTGACGCTGATGTCGCTGCGCGAGTCCGCGATGGATTCGCCGGTGTCGCACAGCGGGCAGCGCAGGTTTCTCTGAATGGCGACGGCGCGCCCCTCCTGTGCGGGGGGCAGGGTCAGGGGCAGTGTGGCGGGAGCGGTGGCGTGTGCGAGAGACAGGCAGAAGACAGAAGTCAGAAGACAGGAGGCAAGGTGCTTTCTGCGCTTAGACGGTTTGACCGTGAGCCGGTTAGAGTTCGCCTCCACAGCCGACAACCGACAACCCACACCCCCCCTCATAGCCCCTTCACACCGATTTTTTTTAGGCCCACGTTCAACCGTTCGCGGGTCAGGCCGCCCCGGTCCATGTGCTGCACGATGCCCGCCCTGTCGATAAAGACGGTCTCGGGAATGCCAGACACGCCGTAATCGACGCCGGTGTTGATGCCGGGGTCCCGCAGGTTAGGGTAGGCCAGCGCGTACTCCTTGATAAAATCGCGGGCATTCTGCTCCTTGGTTTCCTGAAACAGAATGCCCAGGATGGCCGCGCCGTTCGCCGTCTGCTGTGCGCCCAGCTCGCGGAATAGGGGGGCCTCCTCACGGCAGGGACCGCACCACGACGCCCAGAAATTCAGGACGACGGGGCGGCCTTTCAGGCTTGCCAGGCTGACCGGTACCTCGTCCAGACTGGTCAGGGTAAAAGCGGGCGCGGGCTTGCCGATCAGCGGGCCGCCCGTGGTGACATTCTTTGCCGGATTGAGCAGCGTGTAGCCCAGCACGCCCACCAGCGCCGCCGCAATCAGTGGAGGCAGGGCGCGTCGCCAGGTGGGAACGGACTTGGGTTGGGCGGTCTGGGTGGAAGGTGTATCAGTCATAGTCAACTCTCAGTGGCGTTTTCCGTCTTCTGCCGCCCCGCTAATCTGTCGCTGGAGCCAGCCCGGCGGGGACCGCGCGCGCCACTGGCCGCGCCGGGCTGACCAGCGTGAGGCCCGCGCCCAGGCAGATGATCAGCGTGCCCCACCAGATCCACGACACCAGCGGACTCTCGATCAGGCGGACGCTGGCCCACTGCCCCCCAGGGTCAATGCTCGTGACCACCAGATAGGTGTCGCCCAGCAGCCCGTAGCGCACGGCGGGCGCGGGAAAAAGGGTGCCGGGAGCCTGAACGTAGGTGTTCAGCCGCGCCTTGAAAGGCTTGCCGTCAATGGACACAGAGGCGATGGTGGATTGACCGAAGCCCCGGTCTACTTCGCGCAACCCCGTCAGCTCCAACTGCTCATGCAGCAGGGTGCTGGGGGCCGCCCGCAGGTTCAGCGTGGCCTGGGCGTCCTGGCGGTACGCGCCGCTGAAGGCCAGCCCCAGCGCCAGCACCACGAGGCCGATGTGGGCGGTGTAGGCCCCGTAGCGGCGGGGTTGTGCCTGGAGCGTTCTGCCCAGCCCGCCCGCCTGCCGCGCCGCGCGGGCAGTCAGCAGACCCAGGCCGACGATGTTGTAGGCAGCCAGTGCAATGGTGATCAGCACGCCCGCTGAGCGGATGCCGAACACGAAGGCGATCAGCGCCGCGCCCATCCCGGAGGCCAGCAGCGGCACCAGCGCCCGCATCAGCCCCTGCCCGTCCGCGCGCCGCCACGGCAGCAGCGGCCCCACACCCATCAGCAACAGCAGGCCCAGCCCCAGCGGAATGGCGAAGGCGTTGTAAAAGGCCGGTCCCACGCTGGCGTCCCGCCGTCCCTGCGCCGCTTCCACGAAGGTGGGAAACAGCGTGCCCAGCAGCACCATGAAGGCGAAGACCAGAAACAGCCAGTTGCCCGCCAGAAATGCCCCTTCGCGGCTGACCGGGGAAGGCACCTCCGCCTCGTCGCGCAGGGCGGGCGCACGCCACGCGGCCAGGCCGATGCCCACGATCAGCAAGAAGGCCAGGAAACCCAGGAAGACTGGCCCCACCGGGCCGCCCGCGAAAGCATGGACGCTCTGGACGATGCCGCTGCGGTTCAGGAACGTTCCCAGCACGGTGCTGGAATACGCCAGCACGATCAGCCACACGTTCCACGAGCGCATCAGCCCGCGCTTTTCCTGAATCTGGATGCTGTGCAGGAAGGCGGTGGTCAGCAGCCACGGGATAAAGGACGCGTTTTCCACCGGGTCCCAGGCCCAGTAGCCGCCCCAGCCCAGCGTCTCGTAACTCCACCAGCCGCCCGCGACAATGGCGGCGGTCAGGAAGGTCCAGGCCACCAGCGTCCAGCGACGCGTGACTACCACCCAGTGATCGCTCAGGCGGCCCGTGACCAGGGCGGCCACCGCGTAGGCAAACGGCACGCTCAGGCCCACGAAGCCCAGGTACAACAGCACCGGATGCACGGCCATCATCCAGTGGTTTTGCAGCGCCGGATTGGGGCCGCGCCCATCGGCCAGCAGCACGGAAACGGGCGTGAACGGCGAGGCGATGGTGGCGCAGATGCCCACGAAGAACAGCAGACTGACGAACATGGTTCCCAGCGCCCAGGGCCGCAGGGCGTCACGCCGCAGCGTCAGCGACAAGATGAAGGCGAAACCTGAGAGCAGCCAGGCCCACAGCAGAATGCTGCCCTCCAGCGCGCCCCACAGACTGGTGACCTTGATCCAGGTGGGCGAGGACCGCATGGAATGTTCGGCCACATAACGCACTGTGAAATCGTCTTTCAGCAGCGCCACCATCAGCACCAGGATGCCCAGCGTCAGGAGGGCGAAGACCGCCCAGGTCGCCCGCCGCGCCGCCTCCACCACCCGCGCGTCGGCGCGAATGCCGCCCACAACGGCCAGCGCCAGCCCCGCCAGCGTAAAGGCCAGCGCCAGGAGCAGCGCAATCTGTCCCAGCGAACCCAGCGCGCTGGACGGGAAGGAAATCAGATTAAGCATGGATGTCCTTTCGGGAAAACCGGAAAGTAGAGGTGCGCGGGAGGGAGTGCATGGTGAAAATCTGTCACGCGCTGCCTCCCACCCCTGTCATTGCGTCTGCTGAAGCATGTCCTTCAGCTCCGATTGCGTCTTGGGAACGTTGTATTCCTCGCTGTGCTTGACGATCAGTTCCTGCGCGTGAAAGGTATTGCCCTGAAACTCGCCGCGCACCACGACGCCCTGGTTTTCCTTGAACAGGTCACTGACCGCCCCGCTGTACTGCACCGGAAAACTGGCCCCGCCGTCCGAGACAACGAACTTTAAATCCAGTGTCTGCGGGTTGTAATTCACGGCCTTGACCAGTCCGCCGATGCGGATGGGGCGGCCCTCCAGCTCGGCCTTTTGCTGCTGGTATTCGGTGGGCGTCACGAAGTATTCCAGGCTCTTGTTCAGGTTGCCGAACGCGATAAAGGCGCTCAGGCCGACGAGGGCGACGACCCCCAGAATGACGGGCAGCGGATTGCGGCGGCGCTGGCGGGCGCGCGGCAGAGGGGCCGGAAGCTGGCCGCTCACCGTGGGGCCTCGCCGGTCTCATCCTTCACGGCGCGCAGCCGCGCCCACAGCCACACCAGATAGCCCAGCAGCAGCACAAAGGTCACCGCGTAGACCACGATCACGTAGGCGCTGTACTTATCCACGGGCAGCCCCCATCTGCGCCCCAGCGCCCAGATCTTCCAGCAGTTCGCGCTCCTCGCGGGCTTCCTCGCGGGCGGCCAGCGTTCCGCGCACGCGCAGCAGGTACAGGTACAGGAAGGTAAAGGCCACCACCGCCATCAGCAGCACCCAGCCGTAGATCGGGGCGGCGTCGAAACGCATCTTGCCCAGCAGCTTGAGGGTCTGCGTCTGGTGGACGCCGCGCCACCACTCCACGGCCATGTAATTGACCGGCACATACAGCGTTCCCACGATGCCCACCACCGCCGACACGCGGGCGCGGCGTTCGGGATCGTCAATCAGGGTGCGGATCAGCAGGTAGCCGCCGTAGACCACCAGACTCAGGGCGGTGGTGGTCAGGCGCGCGTCCCAGACCCAGTACACGCCCCAGGTGGGCTTGGCCCACAGCATCCCGCCGACGATGGTGACCACCGTGAACAGCACGCCGATCTCGGCGCTGGCCAGGGCCAGACGGTCCCAGCGCCGCTGCCGCCCGATCAGGTACAGCAGGCCAAATAATCCGGTGCCGCCGTAGGCCAGGTAACTGAGCCAGGCGCTCGGCACATGCACGAACATCAGGCGCACCAACGAACCCTGATTGAGGTCCAGCGGCGCGGCCAGGCCCAGCGCAATCGCCACCGCCAGCGTCACCACGGTGGCCCCACCCAGCAGCGTTGTAATGAGGTTTCCTTTTTTCATGCTGCTTTTGCTGGTCATCTTGCTCCTAGTTTAAGAGGTTGACTCTGCCTGGGCCTGTCCAGAGGTCACGGTGGTCCCCCATCTGGCCCGTCCCAATGGACACAGAATCGTGCCTGGACCGCCGGGAGACAAGTGCGAGTGTCCCCCTTTTTGGACGGCACAGAAGGTAAAAAATGCCCTATTCTCCGCAGAATCATCGCCGTTTTTTTTCCTGGAGGTTCGCCCTATGTCCAAGCGTCATGTTCCGCTTTTTCCCGTGTCCGCCCTGGCTCTGGGCCTGATCCTGGCCGCCTGCGCCCCGGCCCAGACTGGCCCCCGGCCCGATCCCGTCACATTCCGCCCCGCGCCCGGCGAGGTGGCGTCAAAGATCGACGGCGTGGGCGATCTGGGCCGCTGGATGATCACCAAGAATCTGGAAAACGCCACCTGGCTCGGCGAGAAGGTGGAAGGCCGAACCCTGCGCGAACCGATCAACGTCGTCCTGATCGACGCCGTCGCCAAAACACCGACGGACGCCACCCGCCGGATGCTGGACGCCATGAACCGCGCGGGCTACGGTCCCAAGAACATGCACAGCGACGGCTATTCCGGCTACCTGAACGGTCAGCTCAGGCCCCAGTATCCGCACGGCAAGGGGCTGGCCTTTAGCGACGGCCCGTGGTACGGCTCCAACAACCACGGGCGCGTTTTTGGGCCGTTCGAGGTGGGCAGCAGCACGGTCTTCATCGCCTCGTTCAGCCGCGAGGATTTCCGCTGGCTGCCCCGGCCCGGCCATTCTTACAGCTCCTTCCAGGTGGCCCGCGAGGACCTGGCCAAGCAGATGGGTGCGAAAACCGTCTTTAAGCCCCAGGGTTACCTGAATCTGGCTTCGGCCATCGACACGCCGCTGGAAACAACAGGGGACCACGACGGGCGGGCGCTGCTCCTGGTGGCGCAGGAGTAGAGACGGTTAGACCCTTTGACCTTCAGACGCCCGCAGGGCCAGCCAGCGGGTCTGTCACCGCCACCGTCCAGCCGTCCTTGCCCCCACATTCGCAGCCACCGAGCAGCCCACTGACCCGCTCCACGCGCCCGCAGTTCAGGCAGGCCACGAAACCTTGATGCGGAACATCGGGGTCCAGCACGGCGGGTTTTTCCAGGTCCCAGGGTGGCACCACGGGCAGGCCGGGCGGCGGGTCCCCGTCATGGCTGAACACGGTCAGATTGCCGTCCTGCTCGAAGTAGGCGCGGCGGACCTCGCCCAGTTGCGCCGCGCCCTGGGCACGCAGCTTCTCGAACAGGTCCTCGCGGCTGAGGTTGGCAGTCTCCAGCGCCCGCAGGCTGAACACGCCGTCCCGGACAAGCTCGACCGGCTGGCCTTCCATCAGGGTCTCGACGCGCTCCGAGCGGACCACCAGCCAGGACAGGCCCCGTTGCAGGGCCACCACCAGCGCCAGGGCCAGCATGGCGTGCAGCAGCGGCACCTCCGGGTAGAACAGCGGGTCGCCCGCCGCCGATCCCAGCGCGATGACAATCGCCAGGTCCAGGCCGCTGAGCTGTGCCAGACTGCGTTTGCCCGTCACGCGCAGCAGCAGCAGCAACCATAGAAAAATGACCACCGTGCGGAAGACGATTTCCAGCAGAAACAGCGGCGGCACGTCGCCCAGCCAGATGCGCTGCCAGTCGAAGGGAACGATGGGCGGGCCGCTCATAGGCGGTCCCCTGCTCTCGGCGCGTCGCTCAAGCCCAGGCCCGCCAGCACCCGCTGCCGCTCCCAGCCGATCAATGCGGACAGTTCAAGCAACGCCGCCTCGAACGCCGGGTCATCTGGCAGGCCATCCTCTGCGGATAGCGCACGAAGCCGCTGCCACAGGGCATTGCGCCGCTCAAGAAATTCGCGGGGGGGCATGTTTCAGAAGTGTAGGCGGCACGGCGACAACCGCTGTTCAGAGATTCTTGTCCAACCTGGCCCCGGCAGTTTGACAGTGAGGTCTTCAGACGTTTGGACGCCGGCCCCAGGCGGCCCTCAGCGATACCGCTCGTTGTCCCGCAGATGCTCGGCATAGGTGTGGTTGACGTAGATCTTGCCGCCCGCCGCATGCAGGAAATACAGCGCGTCGCGCCCGTCGGCCAGCTTGCGGTTGGCGTTCAGCACGCTCTGCAAGGCCGACTGGCCGGGGTTGTTGATGGGTCCGGCGGGCAGGCCCATGCGGGTGTAGGTGCTGTACGGGGTGTCCTTTGTAAAATCCCCCGCCGAGCGGTCCAGTTCGGGCAGGTCCTTGCCCAATCCGTAGGCCACGGTGGGATCGCTGCCCAGCGCGATGCCGTCCTTGATGCGGTTGAGGAACACCCCGGCCACGATGGGCATTTCCAGATCGTTGGCGGCCTCGGCCTGCACCATGCTCGCCAGAACCACCCAGTCGCGCACCGAGAGGTCCAGTGACTTGGCCTGTGCCACGCGCTCCGGCGTGAATTCATCGTTCATGCGCGAGACCATCGTTTCCACGATCCTGCGCGGCGTTTCCTTGGGCCGGAATTCGTAGGTGGCCGGGAAAACAAAGCCTTCCAGATTCTTCTGTGTGCTGGCAGCGTATTTGCTCAGGCTGGGGTCTTTCAGGGCGCTCAAAATGGCCGCGCCGTCGAAACCCGCCTTCTTGAAGATGGCCGGAATGTCCCTGATCCGCTTGCCCTCCGGCACGGTCACATTGACCACCGGGATGCGCGCCGGACCCGCCAGCTTGTCGGCCACCCCCTGCACGCTGAGGGTGCCGTCCAGATCATACAGACCTTCCTTGAGGCTGCCCGCCGTGCCGTTCTGGCGCATCACGAAGCGCAGCGCGTCGGCGCTCTTGACGATTGTGTTGTCCTGCAATTCGCGGGCCACCGCGCCCAGCGTGTCGCCGGGTTTGACCTCCAGCGTGTAGGCCGCGCCCCCGGCAGGCGCACTCAGGTTGCGGACATACAGGAACGCGCCCAGCGCCGCCAGCAGCAGCAATACCAGCAGGATCAGCAGAACCCTGGCCCATACGGATGATCGGCCTCCGCGCAGCCGGGTCACAGGCTCGCCTCGGTCACGGCACTTTCCAGCGGGTGCCGCGCGAGGCGGGCCAGCAGCTCGGCGTCGGCGGGCGGTCTGGCCCCAAAGCGGGAGACCACCCAGCCGCCCACCTCGACGGCCAGCCGGGCGGCCTTCCGGGCGTCGCGGTGGGTCAGCCAGCCCCCCAGGAACGCGCCGCCAAAGGCGTCCCCAGCCCCGGTGGCGTCGGTCAGGAGGTCGGGGGTGGCGGCCACCTGCACGCGCGGCTGCTGGGGTCCCTCGATCAGTGCGCCGTCGGCGTCCATCTTCAGGACCACCAGCGCGTGCGGATAGCGCTCGCGCAGCCAGCTCAGGGCCTGACCGGGGTCCGTGTGGCCGCTCATGGCGCGGGCCTCGTCGTCGTTGGGGAACAGCAGGTCAAACGGCACCTCGTCCACGATCTTCAGAAAGTTCTCGCGGCCCATCTGCTGGATCATCTGGAAACTGCCGGGATCCAGGCTCAGGGTGGCGTTGCCCTCCCCGGTCCGGGCGGACTTGGACAGCAGCGCCGCCGCCAGGGCCGAGGCGCGCGGCGGATCGCGGAACAGGCTCCAGGCGGTCAGGTGCAGGTGGCCCGCGCCGCGCAGCACCTCCTGCGGCAGTTCGGCGGGCAGCAGCTCCCAGTCCGCACCCTGCCCGGTCAGCATGGCCCGCTGGCCCCGGCGGTCGATCAGGGCCAGCACCACCCCGGTGGGATGCTCGGCGCTGAGGATCAGCTCGGTCTGGACGCCCTCGGCCTGAAGCTCGGCGGTGGCCAGTTCGCCGAAGCGGTCCCGGCCAATCTTGCCCACGAAGGTGGCGGGAAAGCCGCACCGCCGCGCCCACACCGCCAGGTTGGCCGCGCTGCCGCCGCCCGAAAGTTCCAGCCGCCCGGTCGTGTCGCCGCCCGAAAG
Organism: Deinococcus frigens DSM 12807; assembly: GCF_000701425.1. Classification (GTDB taxonomy): domain Bacteria; phylum Deinococcota; class Deinococci; order Deinococcales; family Deinococcaceae; genus Deinococcus; species Deinococcus frigens. The sequence continues at coordinate 54,323 of NZ_JNIW01000020.1, forward strand.
CAGCATGGTGTCGGGTTTGGCCAGCACGTCCCAGTTCAAGTCGCCCAGCGACACCAGGGGTTTGCGTTCATTCATGACTGCGGCGCAGCATAGCGCGCGCGGATGAGGCGGGGCAGGGTTCGCGGGCAGCAGGGATGGGGAGGCCGAGGAAACAGCTCTCGCTCACTGCGGGGGCAGTTGAAAGGAAGCGCTGGCATCTTGCTGAGCTTCTGGTCTGCCCGGTGGCCCCTCACCTTCTGCCGCTGCGCTCCGCTTCTGCTCAGCTTTGCAAGTTCCTCCCTCTTCCGCTTGCGTACCGGGAGGCCAAGGCAGCTCAGAGAGTGCGCCACCAGGGCAACCCCCGGTGACACATTTCTCAGGCGCTGTAACTCTTCCGCCTAACGCCGTCCCACCACGGCCCACGCCCCCGGCAGCAGCAGCGCGGCCAGCCCCAGCTTCAGCGCGTCGCCGGTCAGGAAGGGCAGCAGGCCCGCGCTGAGCAGCGGCTGGCCGCTCAGGCCCGTGACCAGACCCAGCCACAGCAGGCCCAGCGCGTAGATCACGGCGCTGCCCGCCAGCATTGCCAGCACGGTGCCGAGGGGACGGCGGTCCAGCGCGAAGCGTTCCACCAGAAAGCCCACCAGCGCGGCGGCGAAGGGAAAGGCCAGCAGAAAGCCACCGGTGGGTCCGGCAAATTTGGCCACGCTGCCGACACCGCCCGCGAACACCGGCAGGCCCACCGCGCCCACCGCCAGATACAGCGCCAGTGCGGCGAACGCCCGCTTCCAGCCCAGCGCCGCGCCGACGAGCAGCACGCCCAGGGTTTGCAGGGTGACCGGAACGGGCCTCAGGGGCAGTTCGGCCTGGGCCAGCAGCGCGATCAGGGCCGCGCCGCCCGCAATAAGCAGCAGGTCACGGCTCAGGCTGGGGGCGGGGACCAGGGTACGGGCGAGGGTGGGGTGGGTGAGCTGGGTCATGGGGTTCTCCTTGAAAGGGGCTTGTGATGTGTGGAAAAAGATCGTGTTATGTGCAAAAAGAGTTATGTGCAAAAAGAGCGGGCTGCGTTTCACGGGGCCGGACCACCGTCCAGAGCGCCGATCAGTTCCACATCCCCGGCGCTGACCGTGTGCGGCCCGTTCGGGGTCTGGACGATCAGGCTGCCGCCCGCGTCCAGGCGTTCGGCGACGCCTTCCAGTGGGCCGCGCGGCGTCTGCACGCGCACCGGGCGGCCCAGGGTCACGCTGACCCGCGCCCAGGCCTCAAGAATCTCGGCGGGCGGGGCGCGCAGCCAGCGGTCAAGCTGCGCCAGGACGCTGCCCAGCACCCCCGCGCGGGTTACCCCTGAGCGCAGTTCGCTCAGGTGGGCCGCGCCCGCCGGAGCGCCGGAGACGTTCAGGCCGATGCCCAGGACCGCGCGCCGGGCTTCCTCGCCGCGCAGGTCCGCCTCCAGCAGAATGCCTGCCAGCTTGCGGCCACCAGGGGCCAGCAGGTCGTTGGGCCACTTCAAGCCGCCGACGCCGCAGGCCGCCTGAACGGCCACGCCCGCCGCCAGGGGCATCAGGGCCAGTTCGGGCAGGGTCAGGGGAGTCTCGCCGCCGTCCTCTCCCCCGCCGCGCAGCAGCACGCTGAAGGTCAAGGCTCCGGGGGCGGGGGACCACGCGCGCCCGCGCCGACCGCGCCCGCCGGTCTGGTATTCGGCCACCACCACCGCGCCGTGGGGGGCCGGGTCCGCCGCGTCGTCCGCCCAGGCACGAACCGTGTCCTGCGTGCTGCCCACGGTTCCCAGATAGCGCATGGCGGCCCCCAGCGTCCCAGCCCGGCGCACCAGCCCCGGCGCGGGCGTGCCAGGAGCCAGGGCGTATCCGGCGCGGGTGATCTGGACCGGGATGCCGCTTTCCAGCAGCTTGTGGGCCAATGTATGGACAGTCACGCGCCCCACGGCCAGCCGCCCGGCCAGCCTCTCCCCGGACTGAGGGGTATCGGTGAGCAAGTCTAACAGGCGCTGGGGCATCTCGTTCAGTGTTCTACAAGTTCGGGTGAACCAAAAGCAAGGGGAGGGAGAAATACGCCGAGCCGCCCCACCTTCCATTTGCCCCCACAGTGTCCTATTTGCGCCCACAGTGCCTTTCTCAAACTGCGCCTTTGCTAGACTGACCGCATGACAATGGTGCGGCAGACCAAGCAGCGGGCAGCGGTGATCGAGGTGCTGCGCCTGGCCCGGTCCCACCCGGACGCGGCCTGGATTCATACCCAGGTGCGTCAGAACCTGCCCAGCGTGAGCCTGGGCACCGTGTACCGCACGCTGGACGCTCTGGTGCGCGACGGCGTGGTGGTCACGCTGGAGCGCGCCGGACAGGCCACCCGCTACGACTACAAGCGCGCGGGCGAGGACCACCACCACGCCGTCTGCCGGGGCTGCGGCGCAATTTTCGACGTGGACGCGGGCGAGTTGCCGCCGCTGGCCGCCGCCGCGCTACCCGCCGGATTTCAGGTGACGGACGTGCGACTGGAATTTATCGGTGTGTGTCCAGACTGCCAGACCAAGAAAACTGTCTGAGACGGTAAAACTTAAACGAGGCGACCGTAAATTTGGACCCGTTCCCAACTGGCGTGGTCTGTCACCATTTAGAGTGTAAGTTGGAGCATGTTTGAACTTCTGGCAGCCCTGGCCCTGATCCTGTCGCTGGTGGCCCTGTCCCGCGCGGGCAAGGCACAGCAACAGGCGCAGACGCTGGCCCGGCGGCTGGAGTTGCTGGAAGCCGAGTTGCGGGCCGCGCGGTTGCGGCAGCCGGGAGCGACTCTGCCTCCTGTGACCGTAGGCGAGCGAGTGGCCCCCGGAGGTCAGGAGCCGCCCACTTGGCCGGAAGATCAGCCCGCCGCGCCACCGCTCGCCAGCCTAGCAGCGCCCCCTAGAGCGCGCGGGCCGTCGCTGTGGGGGCCGCAGTTCAGCCGGGCGCGCATCAGCCTGATTGGCGGGGTGCTGGTGCTGGGGGGGCTGGCCTTTACGCTGCGGGCGCTGGGCGCTCCGGCATGGACGCTGCTGCTGGCGGTGTTCGCGTTTGGGGGGCTGCTGTACTTCAATGCGCGGCGGGTGCCGTGGCCGGTGTCCGGAGCGCTGCGCGGGCTGGGCTATGGCGTGGCGGCGCTGGGCGTGGGCAGCCTGTCGGCCCAACTCTCGGCCCAGCTCCCTGGCGGCTGGGGACCGGGCGCGGTGATGCTGGGCCTGCTGGGCCTGAGCGCGGCGCTGCTGTTCGATGCCTTGCGCCGCCGCGAGCTGCTGCTGGGCGCGCTGGCGGTGGGCGGCGCGGCCCTGAGCACCTGGATGCTCACCGACGATCTGGGCGAGTGGTCCATCCCGGCTGCGGGGGCGGCGCTGCTGCTGGCCGCCGTGGCGGTGTGGCCGGGCTGCGCGGCGCAGGACGCTGTCCATCAGGACAAGGGGGAAGATGATGCGGCTGGCCCCACCGCCCACGCCTCCCTCCGCGCGGCCCTGGCCCTGACGCTGGGCGCTGCCGGGACGGTGCCGCTGGGCTGGTTCGTCGCCTCGCTCAATCATGTCGGGAACGGCCCGGCGCGGCTGCTGGAGGGCGAGCTGGGGCGGGGTGTCCTGGCGGCGGCCCTGCACCTGCCGCCCGGCCCGCTGGGTCTGCTGCCGTGGCTGGCGTTCAGTGTGCTGGCCCTGGGCGTGCCGCTGGCACTGCTCTCACGGCTGCGGCAGAGGGCAGGGGAAGACCCCTCAGATGGTCGCCCCGACGGCGTTTCCCTGGGCGCGGCCTGGGCGAGTCTGGCCCCACAGGTGCTGGTGGCGGCGGCAGTGGGCGCGGCGCTGGGCGATACCGGTTCAAAGGCGGGCGCGCTGGGGCTGACCCTGGCCATCCTGGCCGCGTTGCTGGCAGCGGTCTGGCTGGCCTGGACCCGCCGGGGGGCGCAGGACTCGCCGCTGGCGGGCGCGGTGGCGGGCGCGGTGGCGGGCAGCCTGACGGCGGGCGCGGCAGGGGTGGCCGGGGCGCTGGCGCTGAGCGTGCTGGGGCCGCGCACCGAACCCCTGGCGCTGGCGGGCGTGGCGGCGGCGCTGCTGCTGGTGGGCCTGTACGGGCGCAGCCGCTTCTGGCTGCGGGTGGGCGCGTTGGCCCTGGCCTTGACGGCGCTATGGGGGGCGTGGATGACGGTGGGCTTCGGTGCGGTCCCGCTGCTGGCTTCCCCGGATGACCTTCGCACAGCGCTGCTGGGGGCCGCCCCCGCCGCGCTGGGCCTGCTGGCGGCGTGGCGGGTGGGCCGCGATTCATGGGCCATGACCCTGCCCAGACAGGTCAGGAAAACCAGCGCGCAGAGCGTAGAAAACGCGCCGCGCACCGAACTCTCCCGCATCCCCACGCTGCTGGCGGGCCTGTGCAGCGCGGTGCTGGCGCTGGCGCTGCTGGCCGCCGGATCAGCGGCACTGGCGGGCGGGGTGCTGATAGCGGCGGCGGCGCTGTGGACGCGTTCGCAGGAGCGTTCCGAAAACACCGTTCCCTTCTGGGTTGCTGCCCCGCTCCTGACGCTGGGCAGCCTGCTGCTGACCCAGGCCACGGTGCCGACGCCGCCATTACTCCTGGGCGTCGCGGTGGCCCTGCTGGCGGGCGCGGCGCTGCTGCGGGCCGCAGGGCGCAGCTTTGCCGACGCCGCGCCACGCGGGCTGGCCGAGGGCACCGCCCTGACCGTGCTGGCCTTGGCGCTGACCCGCGCCGCGCAGGAATGGTGGCCCGCGCTGGGCCTTCCCGGCGCGCTGGCGCTGCTGGCCGTGCTGACCGCGCCGCTGAGGCTGGCCCTAGGCTGGAGCCGCATGGACGCGCTGCTGGGCCTGGGCGGTCTGGTCCTGCTGAGCCTGATCATGGCGGGCTGGCCGGTTGACGTCCCGGACAGCTATGGGGGGGCGAATGACCGGATTCAGGTGGCTGCCCTAGGCGGCCCGCTGCTGGCCGCCGCGTGGTGGCTGACCCGCACGGCAGGTGGCCTGCTGCGGTGGCTCGCCCCGCTGACCCGCCCCTTCGGCGGTCTCCCGCCCGACGCCGGGGCGCAGCCGCCAGTCGCGCAGGCCCTGTGGCTGGGAGCCTGGGCGCTGCTGGTCCCGCTGGCCCTGGGCGTACGTTTCAGCGTCCTGAAGGCCGATCTGAAGCCCTGGCTGGTGGCCTCCAGCCTGGCGCTGCTGCTGGTGGGGCTGGTGGCCGCCGTCCGGGCACACCGAGCAGGGAATACGGGCGGGGCCGGCGGCACGGGTGCGCCGTGGGCCAGAGCGCTGTGGACCGCTGGCCTGGCGCTGATCGCCGGGGCCGGGGTCAAGGGCGCGCTGCTGGACGCCGCCTATTTTCCCAATTCGGCGGCAGGCCTGGGCATCGCCGTGCTGGTCACGGGCCTGAGTCTGCTGGCGGTGGCGATTCTGGCCCCCCGCCCGGCGGCCCCGGCCCCAGCTTCGGAGAAGTTGTCCGGAGGGCCGCCGGGATGATGCCTGGCCCAGGCAAAAGAGTGCGGCTGATATGAGAAGGTGGCCGCCTTGACTCATCCAGATAGCACGAAAATCCCCTGCATTCTCTCTGGGAGATCAGCTAAGCTCAGCCGATGTCCCCCACAACCCGGCCAGAGGTCTTCCTCGATAACCCGGTAGGCTCGGCCCTGAATGCCGATGTCAAGGGTAAAGTCGTGGTCACACGCTCGGCGGGCGCACTGTATTTGCTGGATGTGCTGGAAAAGCGCCCCCGCGCACTAATCGTGCGCGAAGACCTTCAGGCCGTGGACGAAATCCTGTGCTGCGTCAGTCTGCGACAGGGCGAGGGTCTGTATCTGGGACCGCCCATGAACCACTTGCCCCTGACACCCAGCGAGCGCCGAATCCTGCAATTTGTCGCCTGCGGCTTATCTAATCCGGAAATCGCTAAAAAAATTGGCCGAGAGGTGAGTACGGTCAACAGTCAGGTGAGCAGTATCCTCCAGAAAATGGATGTTAAAAGCCGTCGCCACGCGCAGAATCTGTACTGGGGCCATGACTTACCCCCCCCCCTTATCTAGACAACTAACGAAGAGTCATCCGTAGGGCTGTGGATGCGCCGAAGATTGCCCCCGAACTAGGCTTGCCCCATGCAAAAACTGATTCTGCTGGGAGCGTTGCTTCTGGGCGGTTCGGCCCTCGCCTTCGACGGCACGCCCCGGACCGACTGCCTGGGAAAACCCGTAAAAACCACTGCCCTGCCGCACAGCGGGCAACCCACCGTCTACGTGTTTGCCCAGCCCGACTGCGCCGCGTGCAGCCTGCAACTGGGCGCGCTGTCGGCCCTGCAAAAAAGCAACCCAAAGTTGCAGATCACGCTGGTCACGGAGCAGAACAGCGCGGCCCTCAGGGAGTACCTGAGCGGCTTTGCGCTGACGCCCACGGTCTACGCCGACACTGCGGGCGAGAGCCTGAAAGCCCTGGCCCTGAAGACCATTCCCGCCGTGATGTACGTGAACGCCGCTGGAACCGTGGAGGGCTTTTACGAGGGAACCTTGACCAACGCCGAGACCCGCGAGCTGGGCGGCGCGCTGATTGCCGGGAAGCCCCTGCCCCGGCTGACGGTTCCCGGCGGGGTGGGCAGTCTGGCCCCCGCGTTGCCCGGTGTGGACTGGGCGGGCAGCAAGAATAACCTTCTGATCTTCCACTCGGCCACCTGCCACTTCTGCGAGGAAGAGCTGCCGTACTTGCTGAAGTACGCCAAAGAGCATCCAGAGGTGGCGGTGTGGATTGTTGCGCCGGACGGCTTGGAAGCTGTGCAGAAGCAGTTCGCGGAGGCTTCAAAGAATGTGCGGGTGGTGCAGGACGCGGGAGATAAGGATGCCGGGGCAAAGTTGTTTACCGCATATAGGGCGCAGGGAACGCCGACTCAGGTATTGGTGGACAGCACGGGTCGGATCAAGTGGAGGGGAGCGGGATTTGACAAGACCGGACTCAATCCATTTGAGGCAGGCAAGTTACCGCTGGAGTGAATGATGGAGTCACTGGCCGCTAGGCCATGCTCAACAGGAGAAATTATGAAGAAACTTGGTATTTTGGGCGCATTATTGGCGACAATGGCTATTTCTGGCTTTGCTGGAGCATCTGGGTGGGGCGATGTCACGGCTAGTCAGACTCTCTGGACTACCATACCGAAGGATGGCGAACCGAAAATAGATTCGATTCCCGTTTACGATGATGGTGGCGCATCATGTAGCTATTCGCAGTGGACTGAGAGCAGAACCGTCAACTACAGCTCCTTTGATGAAGCTATGACGGCGGGAGCTTGCACTGGAGCAATGTACACTATGTCTAGGATACCTGGAGTCAATAAAGTTATTACCACCATCATAAACAAATCTACTGTGAATACTCAAGCCATTGGGGCTGGCGGTATAGCTGGCACAATTCAATATTGCAAATCGGAGATTCAAAAATATGTAGAGGGACTTGATACGCGTACATGTACGAGAAGCTGGAATACTTATTACAAGACATGTGGAACTGTCTGTGGCTCTTGGTATTAGAAAATAAAATAATAAGATGACAGATATGATGCGTCTTAATTATATCTGCCATCCTGATTGTATAATTTGTACCAAGAAGAGGAATGATGTGTTAAAAACTAAGAATAATATCCCTACAATATTGTTCGCACTACTTGCGATAGCACTTTTTACGATTGAAACGGTGTCGTCTGATGAATTTGGTTACTTTAGTAGTTACCTACAAATACTGTTCTTCGTTTACAGTGGCTATATTCTAATAACTTACATCAAAGTTTTATTTTCGACAGAGATAGAACCAAGTAAAGTAACTTACAATTACAAGTCTGCATTTGTTTGGATAACCCTCTTTTTCTCCTTGGTCTATTTTCTGATGACCATGAATTATGTTTTGTTTCCGTATGCATTAGTCTTTGTGTTTGGTGGAATGATAATGGATCAAATGTTCAACAAATAAATACAACGCTCGATATTTTAGCCAAAATATGTAAAACACAGGGTTTCCCAACTTATGGTAGGACCACAGGACAGCGTGGAGTAGCCAAAAGGAGGGCCAGGCTGGTGTCTGGAGTGAAACTGGCTGCTAGGCCATGCTCAATGGGAAAAATTATAAAGAAACTTAGTATTTTGGGCGCAGTATTGATGACAGTGGCTGTCTCTGGTTTTGCTGGAGCAACTGGTTGGGGCGAGGTGAGCAATTCTGGTACGCCTTGGCAACAGGTCAAACCACCACCAACCAACCCTGACGGCGTGGTTGTACCTGATCCGGGCAGCTCGACTTGTAACTGGAGTCAATGGACCGAGACCCGCGATGTGAATTTTAGCACCCTTGATTCAATGATCTCGGTAGCAGCTTGCGCTTGGATTGGGAGTAGGGTCGCTGTCTCAACCGCCGGCATGAAGACCATAAAGACGATCACGAATAAAGCTCCATATGCCGCTGGTGCAGGGGCAGCAGGTGCAGTGGCAGGCTGTGAAACTTCGATTGAAAAATATATTACTGGCCTCGATACTAGAACGTGCACTAGAGCATGGAGCGCCGCTTTGAAGATGTGTGAGACCGTTTGCGGGACGTGGCACTAAATTAAGATGAGAAGCCTCTAGACACGAGGCTTCTCATCTCTCAACTTATGTGAATCGCTTCAGTTTTAGGTGCTAGCTTGAGAGAGGAATTATGTTTTATGTAGTTTTATTCTTCGGAATATGCATATCTTCTTACCTACTCACAGGAGGGAACACAGAAAAGGCAATAGCCATTGCTTTTAGCGGCACCCTGACCACTTATCTAACTTTGAAATTAAAATCACGTCCCAAGACCAAAAGGTGAGGGATAAAACCTGACGGCCTGACAGAAATTATGAGAAAGCGTCCCCGGTAGGCGACACTTTCTGTTTGTGACAACCGAAAATGCTACCGGGGACGCACCCCGACTCTACCAAGCCGTCTTCTCCCATATCCAGAGTGGATTGTGGAACGACATCCGCAACGCTCACACGCTGGCCTGGATGGTCACGGGCCTGCTGCTCTCCCAGCGCAGTTCCATTCCCGCGTGGCTCCCTTACATCCACTCCCGTGCCACGTTCGCGCAAAGCAGTGAACGCCGAGTTCGCCGGTGGCTGGAGAATCCAGCTATAGACCCCACCAGCATTTATGGTCCGCTC
>NZ_KL370781.1:0-48096 GCF_000701425.1 Deinococcus frigens DSM 12807
TGTTCGTCGGCGGTCAAGACAGGGGGCGCACCAGTATTGGTCTGTCGTCCGTCCGCGAGGCTCTCCAGACCCAGGGTGTGATACCGATTGACCAGTGAGTAGGCCGTGACCCGGCTATAGCGGGTCAGCGCCAGAATCTCGGCAAGGGGACGACGTTCTGCCAGGAGCGCAAAGAATTGCGCTCTGCGCCGCTGGACGGCACAGGTACTGGTCTCGAAGAGCTGCCAGAAGTCAGCCGCTTGATGTGCGAGGGGACGAGTGAAGAGTGCAGGTTTCATCCCTCTATTATAAACTGTTTAATCGGAATCCGTATGATACGGATTCCGATTGAATCGTTTGCAAAAACGATGGAAATCCGAGCAAAGCGAGTAGGAAGAAATACGGGTTTTGCGTATGGATCAACATCCCGGCGCTTTTCTGGGGTGTTAAAGAATTAATCGGAATCCGTATGAGGGGTTTGCCTTCCGGCTCAGCCCTCACCCCCGCGCCAGCTCCTCCTTCTCGTGATGCACTTCCTCCGACACCAGGGGCGAGGTGATTAAAGGCTTGAAGTCCCCGTCGGCCACCACTTCCCAGCGGCGTTTGCCGAGCAGGCCCGCGCCCACGCTCAGGACGGCAATGCCCAGCAGCACCAGCATGAAGGTGGGGTAGCTGCCCTGAAACGCGCCGCTGAGGGCGTGGCGAAAGGCGTTGACGCTCTGCGTGACCGGCATGAAGTTGTGGATGGCCCCGAAAAAGGACGGCGAGAGTTCCACCGGATAGCTGCCCCCCGACGCCGCGAGCTGAAGCACCAGCAGCACCAGCGCAATCAGCCGCCCCGCCGCGCCGAACAGGAAGATCAGCGCCAGCACCAGCGTCAGAAAGGTCAGGCTGGAGGCCAGCGCCGTGGCGATCACCTGCGCCGGGTGCAGGAACTCCATGCCCAGCGCATGCACACCCCACACCACCAGCAGCGCCTGAACGCAGACCAGCGCGGCGGGAACGGCGGCCTTGCGCAGCATCCGGGCAAATTGCGAGGTGCCGCGCCCGCGGCGGGGCAACTGGCTGTACGGGAAGATAAACGTGGTCAGCGTGACGCCCACCCACAGCGCCAGCGCCATGAAATACGGCGCGAACCCGGCCCCGTTGTTCTTGACGGGCGCAAAGGTCTGGGTGATGGGCAGCACGCTGGCGCTGAGGCCCGCCGGATCACCGCCGAGTTGCTCGGTATCGGCAGGAATCTCGCTGTAAAGGGTGTCCAGCCCGTCGCGCAACTTGACGGCCCCGGCATCCAGATCAGCCGCGCCGGTCTGGAGTTTGGTGGCCCCACCACTCAGGGTTTTCAAGCCGCCACTCAGTTCGCTGGACTTCTGGGCTAGAGTGGAGGCTCCAGTTTTAAGGCCCTCCAGATCGCCCTGCGCGGGCAGTTGGGTGGTGATCTGGCCCAAAGCATCCTTGATCTTGAGATTGCCGTCCACCAGCGTATTCACGCCACTTTGCAGGGAGGTTGCCCCCGCACTCAGATCAGCCGAGCCCCTCGCCGCCTCGCTGGATTTCTGGGCCAGCGTCGCGGCCCCGCTCTGAAGTTGCGCCGTGCCAGTCGTCAGTTGTGTGGCCCCGGCGCTGAGCTGCTGCGCGCCTTCCACAGCAGTAGCGGAGGCGGTGGAAGCGTCCTTCAAACCGGTGGCGAGGCTGGCCGCGCCCGTTTGCACTTTGGCCGCCGTTGCCGCCAGATCAGTTGCTCCGGTGGCGAGTTGTCCGGCGCTAGCCGCCGCTTTTGCCGCCCCATCCGCCAGTTTGGGCAGCGCATTGCTCAGGCTGTTGCTGCCCGGCTGAACCTGCGCGGCCCCGCTGTTGATCTGCGCCACGCCACCCTGGAGTTCGCCGGGCAAGAGTGCCTGATCCTTCACCGATTCATTCAGCGTTCTGGTTCCGGTGGCGAGTTCGGCAGCCCCCTGATTCAGTTGGTTGGCCCCGTCCGTGGCCTGCTGCAAGCCGCCCGACAGATCCCCCAGTCCGCCCGCGAGCTGCTTGTTCCCGGCGGCCAGTTTTCCGGCTCCAGCACTAGCTGATTTTGTACCCGCCGAAAGCTGATTCGCCCCGTCTGAAAGCTGGCTCAATCCGCTCTGAAGCTGGGGAAGTTTGGTGGCTAATTCCTTGCTGCCGCCCGCCAGTTGTGCCGCGCCTGCATTCGCCTTCTTTGCACCGTCTGAGAGCGTGGATGCCCCATCCGAAAGCTGATTCAGGCCGCCCGACAACTTGGACGCACCGCCCTGAAGCTGTGCCACGCCGCTTTTTAAGGGCGCGAGTTGGGCCTGACCAGGCGCTGCCGACTCCAACTGACGCAACCCAGTGGAGAGTTTGGCGCTGCCGTCCGTGAGCTTGCCGACACCGCTTGAAAGCGACTTCACGCCGCTCGTCAGTTGTGTGCCGCCATTCGCCGCCGTCTTCGCGCCGCTCGCCAGATCGCCCGCGCCTCCCTTCAATGCCTTCGTGCCGACTTCCAGCGTGACTGCGCCGTCCCGCAGTTTTCCGGTGGCCGTGCGAATGTCGTTGAAGCCCTTCTGCACGTCCTTGAGCGAATCGCCCACCACTTCCCACCGGTTCTCGCCCAGCGTGCGGTTCAGTTCCTCGCTGAGGGTGGTAGCAAAGGTGGACGCCACGCGGCTGGCGAAGTAGCTGCCACCCTCCGAGACATAGAACTTCAGCAGGCCGTGGCTGGAGCTGCTTCCCGCAACCGCTCTGGCACTGAAATTGGTGGGCAGCGTCAGCGAAAAATAGGCGTCACCGCGTCGCACGGCGTCCTGCGCCGCTGCCTCCGTGGGGTAGCTCAAATAGTTGAATTTGGGATTGTCGCGTAGGTCTTTGACGACTTGCGCGCCCAGCTCCACTACCTCGCCCCGGCTCTGCGTTCCCGTATCCAGATTGACCAGCGCCACCGGCAGGTTGCTCAGGTTACCGTAGGGGTCAATCACGCTACCCAGGTAAATGCCCACGTATATCATCGGCACCACGGTAATCGCAGCGGCAGACAGCCACATCATGGGATGCCGCCACAGGCTGCGCTCGGCGGGGGTCAGGATTTTGAAGTCTTGGGCCAGTCTGGTTGTGGGGGACATGGATACTCCTTGGAGAGGGAAGACACAGCTCTCCCCAAATGCCCCCAGTATCCGCTTTTACTGACACTTCGTCAAGTGACAGAACGTCAGAAAAGTGGTAGACTCGCCGCATGCCTGCCACCGTCCCGCCCACCCGCCGACTGAGTGCAGAGAACCGCCGCGAGCAGATTCTGGAAGCTGCGTCGGCGTTGTTTATTGATAAGGGTTTTGAGGCCGTGGGCATGAACGACATTGCCCGTGAACTCCAGACCTCGCGGCCCACGGTGTATGGCTATTTCACATCCACCGAGGCCATGCTGTGCGCCCTGCTGGCCGAGCGGCTGCCCGCCATGTGGGCGCGGTTGCGGCCACTGCTGCCCACGTCCGGCGAGTTCCGCGCCGACACCTTCAGCGCCCTGTTCCTGGCGCTCCTCCATGAGCGGGAATTATTGCTCCTGCTGCACAGCGGCGGCGGTCCCATCTTCCGCGAACAGCGCGGCCAACTTCTTCGGCAACTGGAAGAATGGTTAGAACCCTACCGCCGGACAGAGGCGCGGCAGCCGCAGATCCTGCAACTGATCACGCTGCTGCTAGAGGCGGCAGCCGTGGAGGCAGTGCAGGGGACGCAGAGCGGGGCAGACGCACAGGCCCAGGCGCAGGCCATTGGGCAATTTATTGCGGGCGGTGTTGCAGGTATCTCGCTGGAGATCAGGCAAACCTGACTGCAACACGACGCCTATTTCGCCCAGAACCTTCGCCTGCCGGCTCCAAAAGACCCCCCACCATTTTCGGCAGGGGGGCGTTTCGGCGAGCGGTCTTTGCTGTGTGCCTCCGGGTTCAGCCGTGAACGTCTCCGGCCTCCGGCGCGTGGCTCGCGGATGCGGCCAGCGAGGACGGGTGCGGCGTGTTGTTGCCGATGATGTTGAACAGGATGTTCAGCAGGATGGCGGCGACGGCGGCGGAGGTGATCCCGCTGTCCAGGAAGAGCCGGGCCTGTTCGGGCAGTTGCTGGTACACGGTGGGCACCGTGGAGGGAATAACGCCTAGGGCTACGCTGACCGCCACGATGATCAGGTTGCGGGTGTCGTTCATATTGACTTTCGACAGGGTCTGGACCCCGGCGGCAGCCACCGTACCAAACAGCACCAGACCCGCGCCGCCCAGTACGGGCAGGGGGATGGACGACACCAGCGCGCTCAGCTTGGGAATGAAGCCCAGCAGCATCAGGATGACGCCCGCCACCGCCACCACGAAGCGGCTCTTGATGCCGGTGAAGCGCACCAGACCGACGTTCTGAGCGAAGGCGGTGAAGGGGAAGGCGTTAAAGATGCCGCCCAGCGCGGTGGACAGGCCGTCGGCGCGCAGGCCCTTGGCGACGGTGTTGGCGTCCACGTCTTTTTCCGTGACTTCGCCGATTGCCAGGATGTCGGCGGTGGTTTCCACCATCACCACCAGCATCACCAGCAGCATGGACAGCACCGGGACCCAGTTAAAGGTGGGTGTACCGAAATAAAAGGGCGCGCTGAAGCCGAACCAGGCCGCCGTGGCCACGCCGGAGAAGTTGGCCAGACCGAAGATGGCGGCCACGATGGTCCCCAGGACCAGGCCCAGCAGCACCGCCACCCGGCTCAGAAAGCCCTTGCCGAAGCGGGTCAGCAGCAGCACGATCACCATGGTCAGCAGCGCCAGGCCCAGGTTGGCAGGAGCGCCGAAGGTGGGCAGGCTGGGAACGCCGCCGCCCGCCCAGCGAATGGCAACGGGCATCAGCGACACGCCGATCATTAAAATCACCGTTCCGGCCACCACTGGCGGGAAGAAGCGCAGCAACTTGGAGAAGTACGGTGCGAGCAGCACAGTCAGCACGCCGCCCGCGATCACCGCCCCATAAATGCCCGGCAGCCCGTAGGCCTTGCCGATGGCGATCATGGTGGCCACCGCCGCGAAGGTGGTGCCCTGCACGATGGGCAGCTTGGCCCCAAAACCTGCGAAGCCGATGGTCTGGATCAAGGTGGCCACACCGCACATGAAAAAGCTCGCGCCGATGATGCGGACCAGGGCGTCGCCTTCCAGGCCCAGCGCCGTCGACAGGATCAGCGGCACGGCCACGATGCCTGCGTACATGCTCAGGACGTGCTGCAATCCAAAGGCGATCATGTTCTGAACGGGCAAAACCTCATCGACGGGGTGAACTGTGTTGCGGGTTGGTGTGGTCGTCATGTGTCCTCCGGGCTGACCGTCTGGGCCAGTGCAGATTGCGTTTATGCGTCTAGAAGTGGCTTGCCGCGCATCGTTGCTGAAACCTGCCCCGTGCTTCCTACCGTTGCTCTACCGCTCCCCCCGGTCACCCTGCTTGGAGGCACTTCCTTAGCTGTCTAATTACCACCTAGTGTAAATCTTTTTTAAAATAGTGTCAAGGTTTGATCAGCACCACCTCATCTGCGTGCAAAGGCCCACTCAGACGGTGAAAAGAACGCAGTCTGCGGGACCTGACCCACCTTCAACCCGGTTCAAAAAGATGGTCACTGGACCAGTTACAGTAGTGAGGGACAAATGCGGGTTTCCGTGAAAGGAGGGGCGAGGGGGTCGCCAGCACGTTGAAGCGGCCAACCGTCGCGGCATATGCGTTGGCGCTTCCGTCCTTCCAGACTCGCGGGGTACGTCTGTCAAGGAGGATCGGCGCGTGGGCCTGAGTTGTCACTTGGGCGGTCCGTCCCCCTCCTTTACCGCCTCCTGCCCCTGCTACCCTCGGCGCATGCGTCTGCAAGAGTTGGCCGCCGCCCTGAACCTTCCCAGCACTGAGACATCCAGCGCCGATCTGCCTGACCCACAGGTGCGCGGCGTCACCCACAACGCTGACTGGGCCGGGCCAGGCGACATGTTCGTGGCCATTCGCGGGGCGCGGTTCGACGGCCACAGCTTTATTCAAAAGGTGCGGCTGGCCGGGGCAGTGGCTGTGCTGGGCGAGGGCTTGCCAGATGGAATGACCTCTCCCCTGCCCTACCTGCATGTGCCGGACGCGCGGGCGGCGCTGGCGGACGCGGCGGCGGCGCTGGAGCGCCACCCCAGCCGGGAACTGAGCGTGGTAGGCGTCACCGGCACCGACGGCAAGACCACCACCGCGTGGCTGACCCGCCATCTGCTGCGGGCGGCGGACTTGCAGACCGGCCTGCTCAGCACGGTGGGCTACGAATTGCCGGACGGCGAGCTGCGGCATTTTCCGGCCCACTTCACCACCCCCGAAGCGCCACAGGTCCAGCGCACCCTGCGCGAGATGGTCACGGCGGGCGCGGCGGCGGCGGTGCTGGAGGCCAGCAGCCACGCCCTGGCCCTGGAGCGGGTGCGCGGCGTGGAGTGGGCGGTGGCGGTCTGGACCCACCTGAGCCGCGAACACCTGGATTTTCACGGGACGGTGGAGAACTACTTCGCCGAGAAGCGCAAGCTGATCGAACGCGCCCGCCACGCCGTCCTGAACGCGGACGATCCGTGGACCGCGCGGCTGACCGGTCTGGCACCGCAACAAACCACGTACAGCGCCGAGGGCCATCAGGCCGACTGGACCGCGCATGACATCGAGGAGGGCGCGAACGGGCTGAGCTGGCGCGTGGCCTCGCCGCTGGGGGAATTCCAGGCGCTCCTCCCCATGATCGGGCGCTTCAACGTGGCCAATGCGCTGGCCGGGATGGCGGCGGCGGCGCAGTTGGGCGCAACGGCGGAACAACTGACGGCGGGCCTGGCCTCCTTCCGGGGCGTGCCGGGGCGCATGGAACTGCTGCCGGGCGACGGCCCTGCATCTAAAAGCCCTGCCCCGCGCGTGATCGTGGATTTCGCGCACACGCCGCCCAGTCTGGAAAAAGCCCTGAGGACCCTGCGGACCACCACGCCGGGCCGCCTGTGGGTGTTGATCGGCTCGGCGGGCGGGCCGCGCGATCCTGGTAAACGCGCGCCGCTGGGCGAGGTGGCCTCGCAGCTGGCCGATCACGCCGTCTTCACCGAGGAAGATTGCCGCGACACGCCGCTGGACGAGATCCTGCGCGAGATGGAACGCGGGGCGCGGGAGGCGGGGCGCAGAAACTTCACCACCGTTCCTGACCGTGCGGAGGCCATCGCGGACGTGATCCGGCGGGCGCAGCCGGGCGACACCGTGCTGCTGGCTGGCAAGGGGCCGGAAGACACCCTGGAACGCGCCGACGGCACCATTCCCTGGGACGAGGGAGCAGTGGCGAGGGCGGCACTGGCCGCCTGGCAGAGGGCGGCCCGCCGATGAGCGCTGGAACCGGCGGGCTGCTGGCCCACGCCAGCGAGAAGGTACGCGAACGGGCGCTGTCTCTCCAGGGCAGCGTTCAGGCCTGCACCCGCGACGGCCAGACGCTGCGCGCCCGCGTGCAGGGCAGCGAACGCGCGCCGTACCGGGTAACGGTGGACCTGGGCCGGGGCGCATGGGGGTGCAGTTGCCCCGATGACCACAACGCCATGTGCAAACACGTCTGCGCCGCCTTGCTGGTCTGGCAAGCCTCGCCCGAATCCTTTGTCGCCGCGCCGGCTGCCCGCCGCCTGCCCGGCGTCCAGGGCTGGGCCGACGCAGATGTGGAAGCCTTGCTGGAGCGGCTGCTACAACACCATCCTGCGGCGGTACGCGACTGGACGCGCGAAGTGGGCGAGAACCGCTGGGAAGAAGAGGACGACTGGTAAAGCGGCAGGCCGGTTGACGATCAGACTGGCCCTACAGCTTGTCCCCGACATGAATTGCCGCGATCCCAAAGGTGAGCAGCCGGTGGCGTGTGCGAAAGCCGGAGGCGCGCATCAGGTCCGCCAGGCGGTCAGGCGGGGGAAAGGCCAGCACACTTTCGGGCAGGTAGGTGTACGCACCCGCGTTGCCGCTGACAGCAGCGCCGATACGCGGCAGCACATGCTGGAAATAAAAGCGGAACACGCTGCCGAACAATCCGGCGCGCGGCGGCGGAAATTCCAGGATCACCGCCCGTCCGCCGGGGGCCAGCACCCGCCAGAACTCGGACAGGCCGCGCGCGTAGTCGGCGAAATTGCGGAAGCCAAAGGCGCAGGTCACGCTGTCGAAACTGCCGTCCGGGTAGGGCAGGTTCAGGGCGTCGCCCTCCTCCAGTGCGATGTCCAGATGCCGCGCTGCCGCCTTGCTCCGCCCGATCTCCAGCATCTGCGGCACGAAGTCGCTGCCCACCACCTCCGCACCCGGCGCGCGGCGTTTGAGTTCCAGCGCAAAATCTGCCGTCCCCGTCGCCACGTCCAGCACCCGCGCGGGGGCAAAGGCCAGCGCCTCGCGCGCCGCCTCGCGCCGCCAGCCCCGGTCCACGCCCAGACTCAGGACGCGGTTGAGCAGATCATAACGCGGGGCAATCGAGGCGAACATGGCCTGCACATCGCCGCCCTTGTCCTGTCTGTCGCCCACGGAGGGCTTTTTCGGTGCGGCGGTCATGGGCAAGATGATAGCCGGGCGGGGACGGGACAGGCGGGAAGGGCAACCAGAAGAATCGGTCCAGCCGCAGCAATCCCGCTGGCGTGGGCGTAAAGCCGCATAGCTCGTAAAAGCCGCTCAGATGCGGTTCGTAGTCCACATGCAGCCACTCCAGACCACCGTGTTCGCGCGCTGCCGCCGCCGCCCGCCGCACCAGCTCGGTGCCAATGCCGCGCCGCGCCCAGCCCGGGTGAACCGTGGTGTCCAGCAAAAAGGCATGAACACCGCCGTCCCACGCGACATTGACAAAGCCCACCAGCTCTGTGCCGTCAAAGGCGGTGATCCAGGTCAGCGAGTGTTCGAGGATGCGGCTCCAAGCGCTGCCGTCATCGTGGCCGCCCCACGCAGCCTGCCGGAGTTGACCTAGTGCGGACAGATCGGGCAGGTCGCGGACGCGGTAATCGATCAGACGCCCGCCACCTTCAGTTTGCGGCCCACCTTCTCATAGGCCGAGAGCGCTTGATCCAGATCGGCGCGCGTGTGCTCGGCAGTCACGATGTTGCGGATGCGGGCGCTGCCGCGCGGCACGGTGGGAAAGCCCAGGCCCACGGCGAAAACCCCTTCCTCAAACAGCAGGCGGCTGGCCTCGAAGGCGGCCTCCGGCTCCCCGAAGAGGACCGGGGTGATGGGCGTGACGCTGCCCATGGTGTCGAAGCCCAGCCTTTCAAGTTCAGCCTTGAAGTAATGCGTGTTGTCCCACAGCCGCCGCATCAGGGATGGGTCGCGCTGCACTTCCTCGATGGCGGCCACCAGACCGCCCACCACGGCCGGGGGCTGCGCGGTGGAGAACAGGTAGGGGCGGGCGCGGTTGATCAGCAGCTCGCGCAGGTCCGCGTGTCCAGCGGCGTAGCCTCCCACGCCTCCCCAGGCTTTGGACAGCGTGCCCACCTGGATCACGTCGTCAGCGTTCTCAAAGCCGAAGTGATGCACGGTGCCGCGCCCGGCCTCGCCCATCACGCCGCTGCCGTGAGCGTCGTCCACGTAGGTCACCGCGCCGTATTTGCGGGCCACCTCGATCAATTTATCCAGCGGGGCCAGATCGCCGTCCATGCTGAACACGCCGTCGGTGACCACCAGCTTCAGGCCGCCGGTCTCGTGCTCCTGCAAGAGCCGTTCCAGATCGCCCGCGTCAGCGTGCCTGTAGACCTTTTTGGTGGCCTTGGTCAGCCGCAGCCCGTCGATGATGCTGGCGTGGTTCAACTCGTCGCTGACCACCAGATCCCCCTCGCGCAGCAGCGCGCCCAGCACGCCCTGGTTGGTGGTAAAGCCGCTGTGCAGCACCAGCGCGCTGCCGGTGTGCTTGAAAGCGGCCAGTTGCGCCTCCAGCTCCTCGTGAATCCGCAGCGTTCCGGCGATGGTCCGCACGGCCCCGGCCCCCACACCCCATTCGCGCAGGTAGGCGGCGGCCCGTTCCTTGAGGCGGGCATGATCGGCGAACCCCAGATAATTGTTGCTCGCCAGGTTCACGACCTCTTTGCCGTCCACCCTCATGCGGGCGCGGTTGGCCCCGTCCAGCACACGCGGTCTGATCAGCAGTCCGCTGTCCCGCAGGCCCGAAAGTTCGGCGCTCAGACGATCTGAAAGGGAGGTGGTCATGCCCCAGAGTCTAGGCGCGTGCCCCGGTGTCTGTCCGTGAGCCAGAGACAGTCTTCAAGGGAGCGGAGCCTCAAAGCAACAGTCGTGGGGAAGCCGGTCACGTTGGGAAATCTTACGTCCCAGCACACGGCTTGCAGTAGAAGTCCTCGCTTTAATCTGGCTGGAAGGAGAAGCAGAGTAGACGCGTGGCGTGGTTTGGCACTTTCCCGCTTGTGCCGGATTTGAACGCCGTGCGCATCACGCCTGAAGTACCGACATCACCCGGCCTGGAAAGTGGAAAGAATGACCTGCGTAATCTGGAAGCGCGGGAGCGGTCCGGGTTGCCAAGGCATATCCACCCGTCTGGAAAGGGGCCGGTCTATATCAGCCTGTTCAAAGCGCCGATCCCTGACAAGACTCAATGTGAAAGTACCTTCATAAATGCAGTTTGCGAAACGGCAACATGAGAGAGCTTGCAGGCAGATGGCCCTGCCGGGACTTCGTCGTCTCGCGGGTGTGGTGATGGCGCTGCGTTGGTTGAGAAAGAGTGTATCGGCGCTTGATCCTCCATTCGTCATATCTGACCGACGTTTCAAGAAATTGCCAGATTTAAAGCCTCGGCACCAAATTATGAGCGCCATGAGAAGCGTTTCAAGAGAATGATTTGCAGACTCCTCTAATAAGATTTGGTTAAGGTAACTGTGCATGCACAACGGCGGTACTTCGGCAGCAGATTGATCCAAGGTACATTTTCCAGCGGCCAGACGCATCACTACGCCCGACATGGTTGCCCAGGAACACACGCTCAGGCCAACGACGCCTGTAACTGCAACCTGAATCGACCAAGTCATCACCCCCATCCGTCCAAGAGGAAACCCACCATGTCCCATTCCCCCCGTGCTGCTTTTTCCCTGACCGCTCTGGCCCTGACCCTGACCCTGGCCGCCTGTTCACAGCAGACCGCCGCGCCTCAACCACAGGCCGATCAGCAGGACGGCAGTCAATTCATCTACGACGGCACGGACCACTCCTGGGTTTCTGATGACAACGGACTGGCCGACTCCGGGGGCACCCTGAAACCCCAGGCAATTAATTCCGGCAACAACACGCTGAGCTATGAACCGTGGACGGCCGCCACCAACGGCTGGGGTCCCATCGAGCGCAACATGAGCAACGGCGAGAAAGGGTCCAATGACGGACGGGCACTGAGCATCGACGGCAAAAAGTACGACAGCGGCTTCGGCACCCACGCCAACTCCTCGATGACCTTTAACCTGGGCGGCCAGTGCAGCAGGTTCGTCAGCGACGTCGGCCTCGACGACGAGGTAGGCAACCAGGGCAGCGTGGTCTTCAAGGTGTACGCCGACGGAGTCAAGCTCTTCGACAGTGGCACGATGACCGGTGCGGAGGCAGCAAAGACCGTCAACGTGGACGTCTCGGGCCGCCAGGAATTGAAGCTGGTGGTGACCGACGGCGGCGACAACATCAATTACGATCACGCCGACTGGGGTGGGGCCACGCTGATGGACTGCAATGTGTCCGCCACGCCTGCGCCGCCTGTGCCGCCCAGCCCTGCGCCGCCCAGCGTCGCTCCGCCCACCGGCAATGTCCAGTACAGCGGGCCGCTGGTCATCACCAAGGGCGGCACCTACCGGGGTAACTGGCAGAGCCTGGACCCCTATGTGCCTACCGTGCGCATCTCCACCACTGAACCGGTCGTGATCGAAGGCTCGAACCTGCGCGGACGCGGCGAACTGATTCGCGGCTGGAAGGTGAACCTGACCGTCCGTAATTCCAACGGCTACGGTATGAACCCCAACATCAGTGGCCGGCCCGCCGGACGCTTCATTGCCGCCGAAGAGGTCTACAACCTCCGGGTAGAGAACAACTACATGGAAGGCACGACGGGCATTTACGTCAATCAATTCTACGGCAAGGCGTCCGGACAGACCATCAAGATCCTGCGCAACAAGGCCAAGAACATTGATGGGCGCAAGAGTGACGGCAAGGGCGGGTACAACGGTGACCGCTATTATGTCCAGTTCGCACAGATTGCCAAAGTTTATGGTGTGCCCGGCATGGAAATCGCCTGGAACGAAGTCATCAACGAGCCGGGCAAAAGCTCGCTGGAGGAGAACATCAACCTGTACTCTACCAGCGGCACGTCCAGCAGCCGGATGCAGATCCATGACAATTACATCCAGGGCGCATTCGCGGTCGACCCAAGTTCAGCCGCAAAGTACTCCGGTGGCGGCATCATGCTGGGCGACGGTCCGGTGGACGACCTGAGCAAGGCGGGCGGCTACGTCGACGTCTACAACAACCAGATCGTCAGCACCTCCAACCAGGGGATCGGCATCGCCGGGGGCCATGACCACAAGGTGTACAACAACCGCATTCTCTCGAGCGGACGCCTGCCCACCGGCGAGACCAACCAGTCCCAGAACGTCGGGATTTACGTCTGGGACGTCATGAGTGGCAAGCGCACTGGGGCATGGTTCAACAACACGGTTCACGACAACGTGATTGGCTGGACCCGCATCCGGTCTGACAACAGCACCTGGTTCAACAACACCTGGTTCGCCGACTGCTCCAGCACTTGCTACAACAACAAGTCCTGGTCCGGCGCGGTGACGCTGGATACCGAGAAGCAGGAGTACCAGCTCTGGCAGAGCAAGTTCCGCGCCGCTGGCCTGAGCGTGGGACCGAACTGAGCCTTAACTGTCGAAAAGTATCGGCTTCATCCAGGAAGTGAAGCCAAGAAGACCTGCCACGCACGGCAGGTCTTCTTTTCGTTCCCTTCCGGCTTCTCGCTGGCTTGACGGGAATCGTCTTTCATCACGAAGCGGCAAACTGGACCCTGATCTTTCACAAGGCGCGTCTCCGCATCCTAAATGAATCCGGGCCAGAGGTGAGAGACGCGAAAGATTCAATTGCGCGTCATGTCCAACGGCACCACCCATTCGTCAAATTCTGCGTCCGTGACGTCACCCAGGCTCAACGCCGCTTCCTTGAGACTGCTGCCCTCCTTGTGCGCCTTCTTGGCAATCGCGGCGGCCTTGTCGTAGCCGATGTGCTTGTTCAGGGCGGTGACCTGCATCAGGTTGATGTCCAAGTTGTGCTTGATCTTTTCCAGGTTCGGCTCAATGCCCACCGCACAGTTGTCGTTGAAGGCCAAGCAAGCGTCGCTGATCAGGCGGATGCTTTCGAGAACGGCGTGAACCATCACGGGCTTGAACACGTTGAGCTGGAAGTTGCCCTGCGATCCGGCGAAGGCCACCGTGGCGTCGTTGCCGAACACACGCGTCGCCACCATCGTCAGCGCCTCGGACTGGGTGGGGTTGACCTTACCGGGCATGATGGAGCTGCCCGGCTCGTTCTCGGGAATGGTGATCTCGCCGATGCCGTTACGCGGGCCGCTCGCCAGCCAGCGCACGTCGTTCGCCATCTTCATCAATGCCCCCGCCAGCGTCCGCAGGGCGGCAGAGGTCTGCACCAGCGCGTCGTGGGCGCTCAGGGCGGCGAACTTGTTCTCGGCGCTGCGGAAGGCGAAGCCCGTCTCGGCCCCGTACTTCTTGGCGGCCAGATCGCCAAATTTCGGGTGCGCGTTCAGGCCCGTCCCCACCGCCGTTCCCCCGATGGCGAGGTCCAGCAGCCCTTCCCCGGCGTGCCTGACCTCGGCCAGCGCGTAGTCCAGTTGTGCCACCCAGCCACCGATCTCCTGGCCCAGCGTGATCGGGGTGGCGTCTTGCAGGTGCGTGCGGCCCACCTTGACCAGACCCGCAAACTCCCCGGCCTTGGCGTGCAGGGTATCCCGCAGCTTGCCCACGTCGCCGTACAGGCGCTCGTTCAGCTCCAGCACCACGGCGATGTGCATGGCGGTGGGAAAGGTGTCGTTGCTGCTCTGGCCCCGGTTAACGTGATCGTTGGGATGCACGGGTGCCTTGCTGCCCATCTGGCCGCCCGCGATTTCGATGGCCCGGTTGCTGATGACCTCGTTGGAGTTCATGTTGCTCTGGGTGCCCGATCCGGTCTGAAAGACCACCAGCGGAAAGTGATCGTCCAGCTTCCCGGCAATCACCTCGTCGGCGGCCTGCACGATCAGGTCCGCAACATCCTGCGGCAGCTCGCCCAGCTCCGCGTTGGCCTGCGCCGCGCCCTTTTTCAGAATGCCCAGCGCGCGGATCACGGGGCGGCCCCACACGAAGGTGTCGCGGCCAATCGGGAAGTTGTGGATGCTGCGCTCGGTCTGCGCGCCCCAGTAGCGGTCGGCGGCCACATCCAGCGTGCCCATCGTGTCGGATTCCTTGCGGGTAGGAGTCATGTGGGGCAGTTTAGCGGGGTAGGGGCCGGAGGATCAGGCCCAGCCAGGCTTTACAGATCGCAGCGGCTGAGAGTGCGGGGCCAGTTCAGACTTAGGCCGCTGACGTTCCGGGGACCAACTTGCAAAGCCTCTCGCTGTCCCCAACCGATTTTGAGCTGTCCCAATGGCTTCTCCTGAAAACCCGTCGGCACCACCCAAGACCGTGCTGCAATCGCGCTAACCCCCTTGAGCTGGGCGGCGCTCACCCCAATCATGCAGCGGGCCAGCACACCACGCGCCACAGCGGTCACGGCCTGTTTCTGAAGTGTTGTGGCCTGCGGCGTATCGATCCACAACAGCACTGAATTGACACGTCCAGCCCCGTTGCCCGCCCCCAGAGATCCTAGAACTTCAGTGGTACTGGAGCCAACGCGGATTCGCAGCCAATGGGTGGCCCCCGCAGAAAATGGCGGCGTGAACTCGCGCACGTCGCTGACGCCTGGAATCCGTTTCAAAATCTCCATGCGTGTGGAAGGCTGAAGCGGCTCTGCGCCTCCAGCCAGCGCCCCCGCACACAGGGCCAGGCCAAGAAGACAGAAGGTTTTCATGCCTTCAGCCACTGCTCCAGCCAGCCCAGGTACTCCTCCAGCCGCTTAATCCGCCGGTCCGGGCGGCCCGCGCGCGACAGTTCGTGGTTTTCCTCCGGGAAGCGCACGAAACGCGTCGGGACGCCGTGCAGGGTCAGGGCGGCATACCACTGCTCGGCCTGCTCGATGGGGCAGCGGTGGTCCAGCACGCTATGCACGATCAGGGTGGGCGTCTTCACGTCCTCCACGTATTGCAGCGGGCTGAGGTCCCAGAGCCTGAGCGCGTCGGCGCGGCGGTGGAAGTTCAGGCCCAGCTCGTCGTCCCAGAAGCGCATTCCGATATCGGAGGTGCCGCCAAACGACAGCAGATTGCAGATGCTGCGGTCCGTGATGGCGGCCTGAAAACGCGTCGTGTGGCCGGTGATCCAGTTGGTCATGAAACCGCCGTAACTGCCGCCCATCACGGCGCTGCGTGTTCCGTCCAGACGCGGATACGCCTCCAGGCAGCGGTCAAAGAAGTTCAGCAGATCGTCCATGTCGGGGGCGCCCCAGCGCGCGTGGATGTCGTCTACCCACGCCTGACCGTAACCGGCGCTGCCGCGCGGATTGCTGTAGCACACGCCAGAGCCGCGCGCCGCAAACAGTTGGAACTCGTGCATAAAGGCGTGGCCGTAGTCGGTGTGCGGGCCGCCGTGGATGCTCAGCAGGGCGGGGACTTTTTCCTGGCCCCCGGGCAGCAGCGCCCAGCCCTCGCCCTCGCCGAGTTCATTCTGGAAGGTCACGCGCTCGGGGGTGCGGGCGGGAAAGGGCAGACGGTCATGCAGCTTCGTCACCTGAACGCCGTTCAATTCCACTTCGGGAAAGCGGTCTGCCCGTTCGCGGATCAGGGCCACGCCGCCGCCAGCCGCCGTGAAAGAGGGAATGACGGCCTGCGGATCGTGGTCCTGCGGGGTGACCTCGCCGCCTAGCGTGACGCGGAACAGGCCGCAACTGCCGCGCACGGTGCTGGAAAACAGCAGGGTCTGCTCGTCCAGCCAGACCGGCTGCTCGGGCAGCGCCCCGACATGGCAATCGCCGCCCACCAGGTTGCCCACGCCGTAATCGTGGCGCTCGTCCAGCCGCCGCCACGAGCCGTCGGCAGCCACCAGGAACAGGTGGCTGTTCTCCGGGCTGCCCTTGCCCTCGGGGCGGCCTACCAGGGCAAAGCGCTGTCCGTCCGGGTGGGGAATCAGCGTGCCGATGGCCGAGTTCCAGCGGCTGAGCTGTGCGGGCGGGCCGTCCAGTGGCAGGCGGTAGACCTCCTGCTGCCAGTGAACCGCCTTCAGCTCATCGGCGCTGGACACAAACAGCACGCCCTCTGAATCCGGCTGCCAGGCGTAGCCCGTGACCTCGATCTCGGGCGCGAGCCATTCGGTCAATTCGTCTTTCTGCACGTCGTAGCGCCACAGCCGAGCCGGGCGTTCGGGCAGCCAGTCGCGCCCGTTAAAGCGGTAGCGGGGGCGGGTGATCACGCGGGCCTCGCCGCGCTCGTCGCGTTGGTCCTCATCGTCGCCCGGGCTGAAAAAGGCCAGGTAGCGCCCGTCGGGGCTGTATTGCAGGTCCTGCACGGCTCCTTTAAAGGTAGTAACGCGCCGCGCCTCGCCCCCGCCCAGCGGCAGCAGATGGACCTGCCCCTTTCGTCCGTTGCCGTCGCGCACGAAGGCCAGGGTCTGCCCGTCCGGTGACCAGCGCGGCGCGGTGTCGCGGCCCTCGCCGGTGGTGAGCTGCCGCGCCCCCGTTCCGTCATGATCTGTGCCGTCACCCAGCCACAGGTGGGACTTGTAGCGCGGTCTGGCAAAGTCCCGGTCGGGCTTCTGGAGGTCTTCCTCCTCCACGCGGGCCAGCACGAAGGCGACGCGACGCCCATCCGGGCTGACCTGCGGATCGGAGGGAAAGGCCAGGGCCAGCAGGCTGCCAGGACCGGGGACTGGATGGCCAGGATTCGGGTTGGACATGCGCCCCACAATAGCCCGTCTTACAAGCGGCCCAGCAGACCATCATGATGAATTGGTAAAGACCAATTGCAGAATAATTCCTGATGGTCAGATCGGCGTCAGTTAGTCTAGACGAACCTGCTTCACCGGCTTCAATCTGGTCCGTCTGCTTTCGGCTCTGCCGCGCTCCCTACAAGACGTGGCGGGGCCACCGGCGCTCTCAAGTTCAGCCCTGCCGGTGCGGACGGTGTCCCTCTGGCCCCATCGCCTTCACCCCCTTTCCCATCCCCTGGAGGTCTGCCATGCAAGAACTCTCGTGTACCTGGGTCCCCGGCACCACCAACATCGTTCGACTGAAAATCAGCGGCGAGACCAGCGCCGGGCGCAACGCCGCGCGCACCATCGAAGTGACCAGCAGCAGCCTGAGCCGCATCTTCGGCAAGGAGGCGGTCAACGAGCTGTATCTGAAGGGCCGCGCCAGGGTCAAGGCCGATCCGCAGCAGATCGCCCTGCTGACCTGAAGCGATAGCCCTCTCACTGGACCTCTGACCCGACCGGGCCGGAGGTCTTTTTGCTGGACCGGATTTGCTGCAACCATTTGCCGGATCATCCTGCCGTGCCGCTTTGGTGGGAGGGGGATTTTTTGCGCCCGCCTGGGCCGGAGTAGCATGGAGTCATGTCATCCCCATCCGATCAACCCGACCTGAAGGCCATGCTCAGCGACCTGCGAACCCTAGTGGACATCGAGTCGCCGTCTACCGATCTGGCCGCAATCTGCCGCGTCATGGACGTGGTGGAACACTGGGCGCGCGAGCTGGGCGCGGAGACGCACGCGCTGCCCGGCGGCACCCGGCTGCTCAACTTCGGGACCGCCGGTCAAGTCAATGCTGCCGACGGGCAGCCGATCCTGGTGCTGGCCCACGCCGATACCGTGTGGCCGCACGGCACCCTGGAAAAGATGCCCTGGCGTCAGGACGGCGACCGCCTGTACGGCCCCGGCACCTACGACATGAAGGCCGGAATTGTGGGGCTGTTCCACGCGCTGCGTGCCCTGGATCACCAGTGGCCCAGGGGCGGCGTGCAGGTGCTGCTCTCGCCGGACGAGGAAACCGGCAGCGCCAGCAGCCGCGCGCACATTGAGGCCGCCGCTGGCGTCGCCCGCGCCGTGCTGGTGGTGGAACCCCCGGTGGCCGACAGCCACAACCTCAAGACCGGGCGCAAGGGCACCGGCCACTTCTCCCTGCACTTTCAGGGCGTCGCCAGCCACGCCGGAAACAAGCCGGAGGAGGGGGCCAGCGCCATTACCGCCGCCGCCAGGGCCGTGCTGGAGGTGCAGACCCTGGCCCGCCCGGAGTTGGGCACCACCCTGAGTGTCGGATTGATCCGGGGCGGCAGCGCCGTCAACGTGATTCCCGCCGAGTGCCTGCTGGACATCGATCTGCGCGTGTCCACGCTGGCCGAGGCCGAACGCGTCACGGCAGCCGTGCAGGCCATGACCCCGGACGATCCGCGCGTGAAACTGACCATCCTGGGCGGGCTGAACCGGCCTCCCTTCGAGCAGGGCGGCGGCAGTCTGGGGCTGTTCGAGCGGGCGCAGGCTGCCGCGCAGGAGCTGGGCTTCACGCTGGGCCACGAGTTCGTGGGCGGCGGCAGCGACGGCAACTTCACCGCGCCGCTCTCGCCCACCCTGGACGGCCTGGGCGCACCCGGCGACGGCGCGCACGCCACCCACGAGCACATCCGGCTGGACCGCTGGCCCGATCATGTGCGGCTGCTGGAGCGGCTGCTCAGGGAAATCTGAGACGGCCCGAACCTGCCCGACGTTCCCGCCCCACCCCCACCCGGAGGCCCCATGTTCAACCTGTTCCGCAAACCGCCCGCCAATCCCAACGTCAAGCAGGACGACGCCCAGACCTTCCGCGTGCGCGTTCGCACCGCCCGCAACAGCGAGATCGTCGAGTTCCGCTTTACCAAGGGCGCGCACATCGGCATCGATGACGACGGCAATTACGTGTTCCGCAAGCCGGTGATCTCATCGCAGCACCTGGACCGGGGCGAGCTGGTAGTGCAGTTCAACAGGCGTTATCAGGTGCTGTCTACCACTGGCGACGGCGTGGAATTCGTGCCGGTCAGCGAGTGGGAGGACTGACGCCTTGACCCCGCCGCCTGATGCCGACACCCACCCACTGGACGTTCTGCGCGCCGAGGCCCGGACCACCAGCATTGCAACAGCCCGCCGGGAACTCAGTGGGCTGAGCGCCGAATATTTTGCCGTGCTGTTCTCGCCTGGCTGGGGCGCGGGGGCTGAGCACACCCTGCGCGGCAACATCGGCATGGAGCGCAAGTTTGGGATGGAGATGCGGATCGGGCTGGGCGACGACTGGGACAGGCTCCCGTTCCGGCAGACCGTCCCGCTGGCCGGGATGGCCCTGCCCGAGCTGCTGGCCGAAGCCCGTGCGGGCCGCGAACACCTGCTGCTCGTGCTCGATGAGCTGCTGCGGGCCGCACAGACGCGTGAAGTCCGGGCGTGGTGCTACGGCCAGGAGGTGCCGCCCGAACTCTACATTCTGGCCCTGCGCCGTCGCCTGCGCGCTCTGGGCGGGCGTGTGGCTGAGGAACGGCCCTGCGGCTGATGGGCCTCCTCCACCGATGCGGTCCGTTTCCTGTGCCGGAACGCCACGAACCTGCAAAACGCCCGTTTGCCAACCGCAGCATGTCCGCTCACAGGCAGTTCAGGTGCAAGGGAAGGGATGTCACCCGACCTGATCGCATGAACCTGATGGCCCAGTGGCATCTGCTCACGCATCATGCGAGGGGCTGGGGTTGTCTGTGGCCCCGCTGGTTGTCGGGGCGCGGCGTGACGGCCCACAGCACGCCGTAAGCCACCACAACCGCCGGAGCCAGCGGCGGAATCAGCAGGCTGCCTGCCGCCACCAGCGCCCGCAGCAGCGAGAGGTCCGTCTGCGGCGCGTAACTCTGTTGCAGACCCGCCATCACACTGCCGAGAATTTTTCTGTCCAGGTCGCGCACCAGTTCTTTTTTCGTGCGCGCAGTCTGCGCCCCGCGCAAACCGTGCGAAACAGCCTTTTGGTGGACAGTTTTTCTCCATCCAAAGTTGGCCAGGTCTATTGCTCCAGCGCCAGCACGCACTGGCCCAGCCGCAGCTCGGCACTGGCCTCGGCGCGGTCCCGTGGCGTTGTGGCGACGCGGAAGACGGCCAGGGCAGCCTCGAGCAAGGGCGGCAGGTTGTCCAGCGTGGCAGCGGCCAGCACGCCCTCAAACTTCTTGCCGCTCAGCGGGCCGCTGTAGACGCAGGCCAGCGCCAGCCCGCCGTCCTGTGCGTCTGCCAGATCCAGGGCAATCAGCGAGGCGTTTTTCTGGTCCAGCAGCAGCATGCCCCGGTCTGCGCGGTAGGTGGCGGGCGTGCCTGTGGGCGGCTGGGATTTGAGGCGCAACCTCGTCTGGAAGACCTCGCCCTCCACCGTCGTGCCGCTCAGGGTCCAGACCTGGCCGGGTTTGAGGGGACTGGCGGGCGGCAGATTCCGCGACTGGACCAGACCTCCCGCCCAGGTGGCGCAGCAGACGAGCAACAGGGGCAGCAGCGGACGCATGGCCCAGGCTAACGCGCCCGGCACCTTCAGGGCCGATGCCCTAGTCTGGGGCCATGAATGCCAAGGGTGAACTGATCGCGCGGCTGGTGGGCCAGGGGCAGGGCGCGCCCCTGTTCGAGGCGGTGTCACGCGGCCCGGCCCACGAGCGCCTCTTCCGCGTGCAGGTGATCGCGGGCGGGCGCGTGCTGGGCGCAGGCGGCGAGGGCCGCAGCAAAAGGGACGCCGAGCGACTGGCAGCAGAGTCGGCCATGCGGGCGCTGGACGGCGTCACGGACGACGGGCCGCAGAACGCCGGGACAAAGGACGCTGGGCCGCAGGAAGCCGGAACGCAGACTCCCGCCCGCTGGCCGATCTATTCCGGCGTGCTGGAGGCGGCGCTGGAAACGGCCCTGGACCTCGCGCCCGAGGACGCCACGCTGGACGAGGTGCGCGCCGACGCCGCCCGCCTGTACCGCGATCTGCTGGCCGAACTGGGCCACGGTCCCGAGGAGGAAGGGTGAGCTGGCCGTGGCGTCCGGCGGGCGTGCTGTTCGACATGGACGGCGTGCTGACCGCCAATAACGCCTTTCATCGTCAGGCCTGGCAGGAGGTGGCCGCTACGGTGCTGGGCCTGAACCTGACCGAGCATGATCTGGACACCAAGGTGGACGGCGGACGCAACCCCGAGATCATCGAGCGCCTGACCGGCCAGTACCCCGACGCCGAATTGCTCTCCCGCTTCCACGAGGCCAAGGAGGGCCGTTACCGCGAGCTTGCCTCCGGCAAAATGCGCGAGGTGGCGGGCCTCAGCGCTTACCTGGAGGTGCTGGAGGCGCGCGGCATTCCCTACAGCCTGGTGACCAGTGCGGACCGCGTGAACGTGGACTTTGGCATGACGGCGCTGGGCCTGGGCACACGCTTCGGAACGCGCGTGCTGGGCGAGGATGTCACGCGCGGCAAACCCCACCCGGAGCCGTTTGTGCTGGGCGCACAGCGGCTGGGCCTGAATGCCGCCACCTGCCTGGCCCACGAGGACGCCGTGAATGGGGTCAAAAGTGCTGCTGGGGCAGGCTGCCGCGTCGTGGCCCTGACCACCACTGCCCCTGGAGCGGCTTTGCTGGAGGCAGGCGCGGGGCTGGCGGTGCCGGACTTCACGGGGTGGGCCATGTGGCTGGGCGAGTGACGGACCGGGCCGCGTCCCCCCGCTCTTGAAAGGCGCGGACGCCGAGGACCGCGCCGCCGCCCACCTGCTGGGTCTGGGGCGCGAGGTCCTGGCCCGCAACTACCGCATTCCCGGCGGCGAGATCGATCTGGTCACGCGGGAGCCGGGCGGCACGCTGGTCTTCACCGAGGTCCGCCAGCGCCGCCACAGTCGTTACGGCAGCGCCGCCGAGAGCGTCACGCCGCGCAAGCTGGCGCTGATGCACCGCGCGGCGCTGGAATACCTGACCCGTGAACTGGGCCGCGACGATCTACCGTGCCGTCTGGAAGTGCTGACCATTGACGGTCCGGCGCAAACGGGGGAGATTCATTTGCTGGACGTGGAGGGCTAGGGATTTACCCCATCGACTGCATGAAAATTCGCGCCAGATCCTCCGCCGTGGGCGTGCGCGGGGCGACGTTGAGCAGGCGCTGCTGCTTGAACGCTCCGTCCACCAATGCGGGAATGTCCGAGTCATCGTAACCGAAGGTGCGCACGCTCATCGGGGCCTGCACATCACGCATCAGCGAGCGCAGGGCGTCGGGCAGGGCGTCCCGGTCATCTACGTCATACTCCAGCCCAGTCAGCATGGAAGCCACCTGTATGTGCCGTGCCGGATCGCTGTCGAAGGTGAAGCGGAAGGCGGCGGGTGCGGTGACGATCACGCTGAAGCCGTGTGGCACGAAGTTCTTGTCGCCGGCATAGCCGGGGTGGCGGTACTCGTGTTTCAGGCCCGCAACCGGGTAGGCGCAGGCGTGCGGAATATGTACGCCCGCCGAGCCGAAGCCCACGCCCGCCATCGTGGCGCTGAGCATCATGGCTCCCCTGGCCTCGCCATCTTCGGCGTCCTGCACGGCGCGGCGCAGATACTGACCGCCGTTGCGAATGGCCTGCGCGGACCACAGGTCGGCCACCGGGTTGCTGCCCTGGTACGGTGGGCGCTCGCCGGGTGTGGCGGGACGCGGGCGGGACGTGTACGGGCGGCTCAGAAAACTCTCGGCAGCGTGGCACACCACATCTAGCCCCGCCGAGGCGATCACGGCGGCGGGCGCGCTGCGGGTCAATTCGGGGTCCACGATGGCCTGTATGGGCCGCAGACGGCGGTGGCTGATGCCGGTCTTGATCCGCAGTTCTGGGATGTCCAGAATGGCGACGGTGGTCGCCTCCGAACCGCTGCCGGGGGTGGTGGGAATGGCGAGGAGGGGGCGCAGGGGTGCGCTGGGTTGACGGCCCCCACCTACCGGGGGATTGACGTATTCCATGATCCCGCCGCCGTCCGAGACCACCAGATTCGCCACTTTCGCCGTGTCGATGGCGCTGCCGCCCCCCAGCGCGGCGAAGGCGTCGGCATCCGCCTCACGCGCCGCGTGCGCCGCCCGCTCAAACGAGGCCAGCGTCGGCTCCGTCTCCACCTCCGAATAGAGGATGACCTCGATGCCCTCGGCCTTAATGCACTCCAGCACGGCCTCGGCCAGCCCCAGGCGCAGCACTTCGGGGTCCACCACAAAAAACACCCGCCGCGCCCCCAGCCGCCGCAATTCCCAGCCCGCCTCCAGCGCCGCACCCGGCCCGAATTTGACCGGCGTGGCCTCCACGGTAAAAATCGTTTCCCGCTCGTCCTTCATGGTTTATCCTCCGATGGGGCTGACTGTAGCAACCGGGCCGTACTCTGGGCGGCATGTGGCACCAACGTGACCTGACCCTGAGGCCGCATCCGCGCGGCTTTCACCTGATCACGCGGGAGGTGGTGTCGGCCCTGCCCGAACTCGCCGGGGTGCGGGCGGGCCTGCTGCACGTCTTCATCCAGCACACGTCGGCCAGCCTGACCGTCAGCGAGAACGCCAGTCCCGACGTGCGCCGTGACTTCGAGCGCTATTTCAACCACGCCGTTCCCGACGGCTGGGAGCGTTTCGAGCATACGCTGGAGGGTGACGACGACATGGCCGCGCACATCAAGACCAGCGTGCTGGGCGCGGGCCTGAGCCTGCCCGTACGGGATGGACGGCTGGCGCTGGGAACGTGGCAGGGCATCTACCTGTGTGAACACCGCGATCACGGCGGCGCACGGCGGCTGGTGCTGACGCTGCTGGGGGAAGAAAGGTGACTGAGCAGGTCTGGGTTTTTACTGGTCACAACAGTTCGTTCCCCGCAGGCGTGTTTTCCAGCCAGCAACTCGGAGAGGCTTGGATTCGGCAGCATCGGCTCAGCGGAACATTAACCGCCTCTCCGCTGGATATTGGAGCTTACGACTGGGCGGTGAAAAGCGGGGCGTTCAAGCCGAAAGGAGACCGACACAAGATGCCTGGATTTATTGCGACTTTTAGCAGCGCCAGCCAGCCGCACGAGCGTTATCAAAATGGTGAACCCGGTCACGCTGCCGGGTAAACAACCTCACCCCCCTCCAGCCGCCATCGGCTAAGCTGAATTACGGTGCCGTGCGCCGTGTTTTTTTTTGCCGCCTGAATCCAAATGTGGGTCCAGATGCAGGCAAAGAGAAGCAAGTCTGCGCGCATGGCCGGAGGGCTGAGATGCCTGGAATTGCAATTTTAGGGGCGCAGTGGGGCGACGAGGGCAAGGGCAAGATCACCGATTTCCTGGCCCCGCAGGCGGAATTTGTGGTGCGTTTTCAGGGCGGCGCGAACGCCGGGCATACCGTGACCGCCAAGGGGCAGACCTTCAAGCTCAATCTGCTGCCCAGCGGCGTGCTGCATCCCGGCGCGGTCAGCATCCTGGGTGACGGCATGGTGATCGACGCCGACAAATTCATGGAAGAACGCCAGAACCTGCTCAGCGCGGGCATTGACCCGGAACTGCGGATCAGTGACCGCGCCCATCTGGTGTTGCCGCACCACAAATACGTGGATGGGCGCAAGGATTTCGTGGGCACCACCGGGCGCGGCATCGGCCCGGCCTACGCGGACCGCGCCCGCCGCGTGGGCCTGCGCTTCGGCGATCTGGCCGACGACGCCGTGTTGCGAGAACGCCTGGAACGCCTGCTGGAGGCCAAGCCCAACAGCACCCACGACGCGGGCTGGACTAGTGTAGAAGTGGCCCTGGACGCCCTGGCCCCCACCCGCGAGGCGCTGCTGCCCTTCGTGCAGGACACCGGGGCGCAGCTCCGTCAGGCCATCGTGGACGGGCGCAACGTGCTGTTCGAGGGCGCGCAGGCCACGCTGCTGGACCTGAATTACGGCACCTACCCCTTTGTCACCAGCTCCCACCCCACCGTGGGCGGCATCCTGGTGGGCGCGGGCGTCAACCACAAGGCGCTGAACAAGGTCTACGGCGTCGCCAAGGCGTTTAACACCCGCGTCGGCCACGGCCCCTTTGTGACCGAGGTGCTGGACGATGCAGGGATCCTGCGCCTGCGCGGTGACGGCAGCAAGCCCTGGGACGAGTACGGCACCACCACTGGCCGCCCCCGCCGCGTGGGCTGGCTGGATCTGGCGCTGCTCAGGTACGCCGTGGAGGTGAACGGCCTGGACGGGCTGGTCATCAACAAGATGGACATTCTGGCAGGTTTGGACCGCATTCCCGTCTGCGTGGCCTATGACGCAGATGGGCAGCCCATCTACAAGAACATGCCCGGCTGGACCACCACCGACGGCGCAGACAGCCGCGAAAGTCTGCCCAGCGAGGCCCAGGCGTATCTGAACTTGATCGAGGAAACTGTGAATTGCCCCGTGGTGATCTTTTCCTGCGGCCCCGCCCGCGAGCAGACGTACGGGGCAGTGAGCTGGGGCTGATTGCGCTCAGTCAAGAGAGGGATTGAGAGGTTATACGGATTCCGTTTGTTTCGTGCAGAAATCGGGACAGCGCCGATTCCTACACTCCACGCCCGGAACCCGTTTTTCTCCTGCTCACTCCGTTCGGATTTCCAGGTGTTTCCAAAACCTTTCAATCGGAGTCCGTATTACTTCTCGGCCCCTTTTTCCTCCTCCAGCACCCGCTGGAGGAGGACCGGATCATCGGTTAGAATCCCGTCCACGCCCATCCTGACAAGACGGCGCATGGTGGCCTCGTCGTTGATGGTCCAGACCTGCACCGACACGCCCCGGCGGTGCATGGCCTTCACAAAGGACGGCGTGACCACCGTGAGGCCGCCGCCCGTCAGCGGCACCTGCGCCGATCTGCCGGGCACTGGAGCCAGCCCAGCCAATCCCACCTTGCTCAGCAGCACCAGCGGGCGCAGTTCCTTCTCGGTCATGCTGCTCAGCACCTCGGGGCAGGCGGCGCGGAAATCGCCCATCGCCACGTCGCTGAAGCTGGACACCACCACGCGCGCGGTGGCCCCGGCGTCCCGCAGCGCCTTACAGAAGGGGACGCCCAGACTTGGCGTGACCTGCTTGATCTCGATGGACAGCGGCATATTCGGAAACTCGGTCAGCAGCTCCGAGAGCGTGGCGACGCGCACGCCCTGACCCCGGAAAGGAAAGGTCTTGTCCCCAGCGGGCGAGAGGGTGTAGCCCGCGTCCGCCGCCTGCACCTGCGCCAGCGTCATGTCCTCGATCTTGCCCCGCGTGTCGGTCAGGCGATCCAATGTGGTGTCGTGGGACAGCACCAGTACGCCGTCCTTCGTGGCGTGCATGTCGGTGTCCAGCATGTCCACGCCCAATTTGGCGGCGTGGCGAAAGGCCAGCATGGTGTTGCTGGGCCACAGCAGTTCGCCGCCCTGGTGGGCCACGTTCCACACGCGCCCCGTGATCAGGGGATTGGACTGCGCCGCGCCGCCGCCACACGCGCCCAGCACGCCCAGCAGTCCCAGCGTCAATAAGCCCGCTCCTGCCCAACCACGTTTTTTCATGGGTCCACTTTAGCGGGCTGCGCCCCGGTTTACAGCGTTGCGGGGCCGTGCTAGTATTCTTTGCGCTGGAGAGAACGGCCCTGCCAGACGGCGGCTTGCAGTTCGGCGTGTTCGGGTTTTGGCGCTGTAGCCAAGTGGTAAGGCAGAGGTTTGCAAAACCTCCACCACCGGTTCGAGTCCGGTCAGCGCCTCCAAACCACGCCCCATTTTTCAGATCCGTAGCTCAGGGGTAGAGCACTACATTGACACTGTAGGGGTCAGCAGTTCAAATCTGCTCGGGTCTACCATACAGAAACCTTCGCTCAGGCGAGGGTTTTTTCTATAGAACTGTCTTTTTCAGTGGGTGCGGCCTCAGCGCTGTCCGGTGCCGGGAGAGGACGGTGGCCACACGATCCCACAGGTGTTCGGAAGCGCCGAGGACCGCGCAGGGACCGTCAAGCCTTCCCCATCAAATCCTTTGAACCGGGTTGAATACTGCCGTCCGCCCTGAATGTACGATTAGCCGCTTATGGGGCAGTTTGTAATAGGTCGGTCAGGGTGGTGCCAGCATACTGCCCGGCATGGTAAGTCTCCTGCTGATCGTGTTTTTCGGTGCCCTGGCCATCGCGCTTCTGCTGGTCCCGCGCCCCTCGGGGCGGCTCAAACCGGTGGCCCGCGTAAAGTCCCCCGCACCGGTGCGGCCCCGTCTGCCGTCTGCCGTCTGCCGAGCGTCCCAGTCCACAGGCGGGTTAGCACTGTTCGCCCACGCCGCCGGGCAAGGTCCCGAGAAGGACCGCAGGCCAGCATCAAGGACGCTGGATCATTCAGGGCGGGCCGCTGCCCCTCTCTTATCTCGTGGTCGATGACAGTCCATAAGACCATCTGCTGGCCCGGAATGCGTGCGGACTCGCGCCGGAGGTGGATACCAAGCCCTGGCGCTGTTGCAGGACCAGAACTTCAAGGTCGACGTGGTGTTGCTGGACCCCGATATGCCCGGGATGAGCGGCTGGGAAATGAAGAGGGGCCAGCACTTGGTCCGTATCCCGGTGGTGATCCTGTTCACCTCCAGCACCCAGCAGGCATGTCAGCGAGGCGAACACCCTGCGTGCCAGTCCGTATCTGGTCAAATCGTTGAGGCTCGCCGAACTTCCTGAGCCAGATCGAGAAGTTCCTGCACTGCTGGCAGTCGGGCCGCACCATCAACCCCGTCGGCCAGGACGCCCCGAACCTGTCAGCAATCTCCGCTCAGGTGGGGTTTTTTATCGGCTGCGCCCCAAGCTGAAGTGCTTTACATTTTCAGGCAAAAGAGCAGCGCCCACCCCCGCAGGAGTGAGCGCCGCCCGAACAACCCTGAAAGATCAGGCGGTGACGAGTTCGCGTTCCAGGCCGAACATGCGGTCATCCACGGCCAGCGGCCCGTTCCCGGCCTTGATGGTGGCGGCCAGCGCCTTGATTTCGGGAAACAGTTTGGTGAAGTAGAAGCGCGCGGTCTGCACTTTGCCCAGATAAAAGCCGTCCCTGTCCTGCCCGGCGTCGATCCTGGCCTGGGCCACCTTCGCCATGCGCGCCCACAGGTAGCCGTACACCACATGGCCGAAGAAGCGCAGGTAATCCACGGCGGCGGCGTTGACCTCGTCCGCACCCCCCTCTCCACTCATGGCTTTCTGGCCCACCACCATGGTGATGCTGCCCAGTTGTTGCGCGGCCTTACCGAGTGCGGTGACATGCTCCCCGATGTGCTCGTCGGACTCGTTCTCGTCCACGAATTCCTGAAGCATCCCGGCCAGCTTCTGGAGCTTCTTGCCGCCGTCCATCAGCACCTTGCGGCCCAGCAGGTCCAGCGCCTGGATGCCGTTGGTGCCCTCGTAGATCTGGCTGATGCGGGCGTCGCGCACGAACTGCTCCATGCCCCACTCACGGATGTAGCCGTGACCGCCGAAGACCTGCTGACTCTGCACAGCGATATTGAAACCGTTGTCGGTCATAAAGGCCTTGGCAATCGGGGTCAGCAGCGCCACCAGATCGCCCGCTTCCTGGCGCGCGGTTTCACTGGGATGGTGGTGTTCGGTGTCGATGCTCAGGGCCAGCCACATCGCCATGGCGCGGCCCGCCTCGGTGTAGGCCTTGCCGGTCAGCAGCATGCGGCGCACGTCGGGGTGGACGATGATCGAGTCGGCACTCTCGGCGGGATTCATGCGCGGGGTGTGGCGCATCTGGAGGCGGTCCTTGGCGTAGGCCAGCGCGTTCTGATAGGCGACTTCACCGAGGCCCAGACCCTGCAATCCCGTGCCCAGGCGGGCCGCATTCATCATGATGAACATGTGGTTCATGCCCTTGTTGATCTCGCCGACCAGGAAGCCGGTCGCACCGTCGAAGTTGAGCAGGGCGGTGGCGTTGCCGTTGATGCCCATCTTGTGTTCCAGGCTGCCGCAGACCACGCCGTTGCGCTCGCCGGGCTTGCCGTCAGCGGTGGGCAGGTACTTAGGAACCAGGAACAGACTGATGCCTTTGGTGCCTTCCGGGCTGCCTTCCAGACGGGCCAGCACCAGATGCACGATGTTCTCGGCCAGGTCATGCTCACCGGCGCTGATAAAGATCTTGGTGCCGCTGACGGCGTAGGTGCCGTTGCCATTGTCTTTGGCCTTGGTGCGGATGATCCCCAGGTCCGTCCCGGCGTGCGGCTCAGTGAGGCACATGGTCCCGGTCCACTCGCCGG
The DNA here is from genome assembly GCF_000701425.1 of Deinococcus frigens DSM 12807. Classification (GTDB taxonomy): domain Bacteria; phylum Deinococcota; class Deinococci; order Deinococcales; family Deinococcaceae; genus Deinococcus; species Deinococcus frigens. The sequence continues at coordinate 29,294 of NZ_KL370781.1, forward strand.
AGACGATCTTGGGCAGGTACAGGTCTTTCAGCTCATCGCTGCCCACCGCGTGCAGGGCGCTGTACGCGCCGTGGCTCAGGCCGGGGTACATGCTCCAGGCCACGTTGGCGCTGTTGAGCAGTTCCACCAGCACGTTGGACACCAGATGTGGCATGCCCTGGCCGCCGTAATTGGGATCGGCGTCCAGCGCGGTCCAGCCTGCCTTGCGGTACTTGTCGTAGGCGGCCTTGAAGCCGTCGGGCGTGGTCACCTCGCCGTCATCGTGGCGCACGCAGCCCTGCTGATCGCCCACCACATTCAGCGGCACCAGTTCGCTTTCCACAAAACGGGCGGCCTCGTCCAGCACCTGTTCCATCAGGGCACCATCGGCGGTCTCGTTCTCGGCATAGTACGGCATCTTGGCCAGCTCTGCGGGGGCGTCCAGCAGCTCGTTGATCAGAAACTTGATGTCGCGCAGCGGTGCTTTATAGGTAGGCATGCAGACTCCTTGTGTCACAGACACGGTGGTGCAGGACCCATGCCCCTGCGGCACGATACCCGGCACTGTTGTTTAGACCGAGTATAAAACTTCCGGGGGCGAATGTCACGCGAAATTCTCTCGCTTCCTCCTTTCTCCCTTTATAGACGGATAGGCCGGGGTCACTACCGGCCCCGGAGACGCCCGCGCCAGTATGGGGCGATGCTATTGTAAATGACCCGGTGTTCATTACCGGCAGTCTTGACTGCGGAGGCACATCTGCCCCTCAGGCCGCCCAATTCGAGTATCCTGCTGGGGATCATGAATTATCCGAGCCTGGTCTGGCACCTCAAACGCACCGAGCTGTTTGCCGACCTTGAACTGGCCGAGCTGGAAAAGGTGGCGGCCACGACCCCCTACCGCCAGTACGGGCCGGGCGAGGTCGTCTACCGTATGGATGACCCCGCCGACGCGCTGTACTTCGTGAAAAGCGGCCTGATCAAGATCAGCAAACTGTTTCCCAACGGCAAGGAGGCGATCCTGGGCGTGATCGGGCAGCACGATACCTTCGGCGAATTGCTCTTGCAGCCCGAAGAACGCCGCCCCACCCAGGCCGAGGCGCTGGAGCGCACCACTTTAATCGTGTTGCCGCGCAGCGAGTTGCAGTCCCTGCTGAGCAGCAAGCCCGATTTGGCCATGAAACTGATCCGCCTGATGGCCGCCCGGCTATTCGAGGCGCAGTCGTGGAGCGCTACCGTCAGCGCCTACAGCGCCCCGGAGCGCGTCGCCAGCCTGCTGTACCGCCTGGCCCGCGAATTTGGCAGACCGCACAACCAGGGCGTCGAGCTGAACCTGAAGCTGAATCAGGAAGACATTGCTCGGATGGTGGGGGCCACCCGCGAAACGGTCAGCCATTCGCTGGGCAAGCTGAAGCTGGACGGCGCAATCGTGCGCGCCCGCACCCCAATCATCGTCCGCATGGAAGCGCTGAAAAGATACATTGAGGAAGGCAACTAGACGCCCTCTTCTCTGGCCCTCTCCCCTTTCGGAGAGGGCTTTTTTATGCCCTGGCTTTCAGGTGGGGGATGCGGAGCGGGCCGGTGCCCATCGTCTGGAGGCTCCCACGGTTTAACCCCTCTGCTCCGCAGCCTTGCAAGTCTGTCCCTGCCCGCAGGAAGGCAGGGAGATTGCCGCGCTGCACAATCTTCCGCCCTCGTTGGCTCTGCTCAAGGGCAAGCAGGCTGAGGGGATGACCTTGCAGCCCACTGTACTTTTGAGCTTTTGATGCTGCGTTGTTTTGGGTATAGACGCCCTGCCCCCTCACGCCTGCCCGGTTTGTGCCAAGATGCCCCCTGGAATGTTCCAAGCCCTGAGCAACGTGCTGCTGCCCGTGATGATCGTCGCCGGTCTGGGGGCGCTGCTGGCCTCGCGGATGAAGATCGACCAGATCACCATCTCGCGCATCACCATGTACCTGCTGATTCCGGCGCTGGTGCTGGACGTGATTCTACGCACGCCGGTCAAGGCCGCCGAGGCCGGACAACTGGGGCTGGCCTTTTTGCTGGTGATGGGCCTGTCACTGGGGCTGGGCTGGCTGGCTGGCCTGGGCCGCCCCGACGCCGAACGCCGCAGCCTGAGCGCCGCTTCCGGCATCTGGAACAGCGGCAACATGGGGCTGCCGATTGCGCTGTTCGTTTTTGGGGACAGCGGTTTTGACCGGGCCACCGTTGTTTTTCTGGTCTCGATCGTCGCCATGTATATAGTCGGCCCGGCCATCTACGGCTCGGCGTCCAGGGCGGGGCAGAAGTACGGCGTGGCCGACATCTTGCGGTCAGTGTTCCGGCTGCCTACCGTCTGGGTGGCGCTGATCGCGGTCGCGCTGCGGGTGCTGAACGTGCCGGTGCCGCAGGGCGTCACGCGTGGGGTCTCGTTGCTGGCGCAGGCCACCCTGCCGCTGGTGCTGCTGTCGCTGGGGCTGCAACTGGGCGCGGGAGGCTGGCCGCCGCTGAACCGCCGGGTGTGGCTGGCAAGTGCGGCGCGGCTGATCGGCGGGCCGCTGATCGCCCTGGGCGTGGGCTTTGTGGTGGGCCTGCGCGCCGAATCGCTGGCGGTGCTGGTTCTGTCGGCCAGCATGCCCACCGCCGTCAATGCCCTGCTGATCGCGCAGGAGTACGGCGGCGACTCGGACACGGTGGCGGGCGTGGTGCTGGTCACGACGCTGGGATCGGTGCTGAGTATTGCGGCGGTGGTGGCGCTGTTGCCGGGGCTGGGCTAATCGGGGTCGAGTCGGATCGAACGGTTCGCCCGCTAGACTCCGGGGGTGATGGCACACCCGGCGGATTCGGAAGCAGAGCACCAGAACACGGTCTTGGTGATCGTGGGCGGCAGCATGGCGGCGGTCAAAGCGCCCTCCGTGCTGCGGCGGCTGCGCGGGGGCGGCGTGAAGGTGAACGTGATCGCCACCCGCGCGGCCCTGGCCTTTATCACCGAGCTGAGTCTGTCCACCGCCGCCGACGGCCCGGTGGGGACCGATGAAGCGTGGTTCTCGCCCCGCCCCGACGCCCTGCACCTGACGCTGGCAAAGGCCGACGCGGCGGTGATCGTGGGTGCGTCTGCCGAGTTGCTGGCGGGCGCGGCACACGGCCACGCGAGCGATCTGGCGCAGGCGACGCTGCTCAGCGTGCCGGGGCCGGTGCTGTGGGTTCCGGCCATGAACGCGGCCATGTGGCGAAATCCAGCGGTGCAGGCTAATGTGCAGAGATTGCGGGAGTGGGGCCACCACTTCCTGGGGCCAGAGGTGGGCGCGTTCGGCACACGCGGCGAGGGCGCGGGCATCGGGCGCATGGCCGGACCGGAAGACATTGCCGCCGCCGCGCTGAAGTTGCTGGAGCCTGCCCTCCCCCCTGAATCAGAAGGGCGTGATCTGGAGGGCCTGAAGGTGGTGGTGTCCGCCGGGCCGACGCGCGAGTATCTGGACCCGGTGCGTTTTATCAGCAACCCCAGCAGCGGCAAGATGGGCTTCGCGGTGGCGCAGGACGCGCGGGACCGGGGAGCCGAGGTGGTACTGGTGACGGGTCCGGTGAATCTGCCTGGTCCGCCCGGCATGGCTGTGGTCCGCATCGGGTCGGCACTGGAGTTGCGCGACGCCGTGATTCAGGCCGCGCACGACGCCGATATCGTGGTTATGACCGCCGCAGTGGCCGACTACCGCGCCGCAGAGCCTGCGGGCGAAAAGCAGGCCAAGGTGGCGGGCGACGTGAGCATTCACCTGACCCCCAATCCCGATATCCTGGCCGAGCTGGGGCGCGACAGGGGTGGGCGCGTGCTGGTGGGCTTCGCGATGGAGACGCACGCGGGGGTGGAGCGGGCCGCCGCCAAAGCCGCGCGCAAGAACGCCGATTTCATCCTGCTCAATTACCCCACGCAAGCAGGAACGGCGTTCGGCGGCGACGACAATCAGGTCACGCTGGTCCGTGCCGACGGCTCGCACGAGGACTGGCCGCGCACCAGCAAGCGCGTGGTGGCGCGGCGACTGCTGGACGAGGCGTTGCGGGTTCACGTGCAGCGAACAGCAGGTTAAGCCCCTTCCCAATTGCTTTATTCATCCCGACTGCATAAAGTAGCGGGCGTGCCAGGCAAGCTCAGCAAGGAACAGCGGCAGAAACGCATTCAGGACATCATCGCCCGCGAGAGTGTATCCACGCAGGGCGAACTGGTGGAATTCCTGCGCCGGGAAGGCGTGCTGGTCACGCAGGCCACCGTCAGCCGCGACATCAACGAGCTGCGGCTGGTGCGGGTGCCGGTGGGCAAGGGCCGTCACCGCTACGCCCTGTCGCAGTCCGGGGGCCACGGCGACGTGGAGGGCGAACTGGCCCGGCTGTTCCAGAACTTCGTGCAGGACGTGGACCGGGGCGAGAACATGCTGGTGGTCCGCACTGCCGAGGGCCACGCGTCCGGGGTGGCGCTGCTGCTGGACCGCCTGCGCCGCGACGACATCGTGGGCACCATTGCTGGGGAGGACACCATTTTCGTGGTGGCCCGCACCACCGACGAGGGTGAGGCGCTGATGGAAGAGTTGCACGCGCTGATGCTGGGTTAGAGCATTTGTCAAAAGAGTGATTACTTTTGACCGAACGAAGTGAATGAATTTTGCCGAGTATTTGGGACTGGTACAACTCCGAAGGAGAGCATGGAAGCATCGGGAGTTTCCTTTCCCGATGCTGTAATTCGGACACATGCTCTGGGTCACCGCTCCAGAACCGACCCCGCCTCAGTGGAATGTGCTGGAACAGCGCGGGCAGCAAACCAAGCTCCGGAACGTGACATCAAGAGGGGGACCGTTCAGGGCATCTTTTCAGTCGTGCGCTGAAGGGTGCGCCGCCAGCAGGATCAGCGTGAAGGTGCTGCCCGCCGGACCTGAACTCACCGTCAGGCTGCCGCCCATGCGGGTAGCGAGGCCACGGGCGATGGTCAGCCCCACCCCGCTGCCGTCGCCGCGCGTGCGGGCTGCGTCCACGCGGTAAAAGCGCTCGAAGATACGGGCCTGGTGTTCGGCGGAGATGCCGCCGCCCGTGTCCGCCACCGTGAACGCCACGTCGCCGCCCCGGTGTTCGGCTCCCAGCGTCACCTGCCCGCCGCGCGGCGTGTGCCGCAGGGCGTTGCCCAGCAGGTTGGCCAGAATCTGCGAGGCGCGCTCGAAATCTGCCGTGACCGGAGGCAGCCCCCCGGCTCCGAGATGGACCAGCGCCACGCCCCGCTCCTCGTAAGCTCCCGCAAAGCGTTCGTGGGCATCGGCGATCAGCGCCTGTGGGGCAAAGTCGCTGGGATGCAGCTCCACCGCGCCCGCCTCCACCCGCGACACCACACTGAGGTCCTGGGCCAGCCGCTCCATCGCCCCGGTCTCGCGCAGGATCGCTCCGGACACGGCCCCTGGCGTCATCACGCCGTCCTTGATGGCCTCGGCGTAACCGCGCAGCGCGGAGAGGGGCGTCCGCAGTTCATGGGCCACGTTGCTGATCAGCTCGACCCGGCCCTGTTCCACGGTTTGCAGGGCGGCGGCCATGCGGTTGAAGTGCCGCGCCACGTCAGTCAATTCGTCGCGGCCCTCCTCAGGCAGCCGCCGCCCGTAATCCCCGGTGGCGATGGCGTGGCTGCCGTCGCGCAGCCATTCTACCGAGCGCACCACCCGCCGCGCCGAGAACAGCGCGGTCAGGGCGGCTGGCACCAGCGCCAGCGGCAACGAGGCCAGCAGCGCCGCGTTCAGGGTGCGCCGCACGCCGCGTTCCAGGTCCAGGCGCAGGCTGGCCCCGTCCGGGCCGATCAGCGTGACCATCTGTTCGACGTGGTGGCGGATAAACGCCGACGACAGCGCCTCGCTGAGCAGCAGCACGGTCAGCAGCGCCACGCAGATCACCAGCAGGTGCGACAGGAACAGCCGGGCATAGAGTTTCAGCCGACCTCACCCGCCTGCGGCTCCTCCCTGAACCGGTAGCCCACCCCGCGCACCGTCTCGATGTAGCGGGGGCAGTCGGCGTCGTCGCCCAGCTTGCGGCGCAGCGCCGTGACATGCACGTCCACCACCCGCGCGGTGCTGGGAAAGTCGTGGCCCCAGACCCGTTCCAGCAGCCGCTCACGGGTCCAGACCAGCCCCGGATGCTGGGCGAAGGTGCTGAGCAGGTCGTATTCCAGCTTGGACAGCTCCAGGGGTTGACCGGCCAGCGTGGCGCGGCGGGTCCGCACGTCCAGAAACAGCTCGCCGCTGCCAATCTCGTGGCGCACGCCCGCGCGGCGCAGCAGGGCGCGCACACGCGCCACCACCTCGCGCGGGCTGAAGGGCTTGACCACGTAGTCGTCCACGCCCAGGTCCAGGCCGCGCAGCTTGTCCTCCTCCTCGCCGCGCGCGGTGAGCATCAGCAGGGGCAGGTCCAGCCCAGCTTGGCGTGCCTCGCGGACCAGGTCCAGGCCACTGACCTCCGGCAGCATCCAGTCCAGCACGGCCAAGTCGGCGCGTGGCAGCAGTTCTCGGGCATGGTGGCCGCCGGACGCCTGCAACACCTCGTGGCCCTCGCCGCTCAGGTAGGCGTGCAGGATTTCCAGGATGGCCGGATCGTCATCCACGATCAGGACGCGGGCCACAGCACGCCCCCGCTCACCCTGAACCTTACAATCCGCGTTTGATCAGCCACTGGCGGTAAGCGTACATCTCATCGGCCTGTGAGCGGATGATGTCGCGGGCCAGGCCCAGCACGCGGGCGTCGCTGCTCTTTTGCAGGGCCAGACTCGCCATCTCGATGGCGCTGGCGTGATGCGGCAGCATGCCTTCCACCAGGCCCCGGTCACTGTCCTTGCTGGCCTTCAGGGCCGTGATCATGCCTTTCATCTCTGTGTTCATCCCGGCCTGGACGCTTCTGTCCACGCCGCCGAGGGTTTTCAGCCAGGTGTTCATCTCGCTGATCTCCTTTTGCTGGACACCGATGATGTCCGCCGTCCAACGTTTCACCTGAGCGTCCTTGACGTTGTTCAGCACGGTCTTGCTCATGTCCACCGCGCCCTGGTGGTGAACGATCATCATGGACAGGAAGGCGCGGTCAAACGCCCTGCCCTTCAGGGTCTCCAGGCCGCTGTTCAGGGTGGTCCCGTGATTCATTCCGGGCATGTTCATCTGGGCATGGGCCAGGGGCGTGAGGCCGAGGGTCACGAGCAGCGCAAAGCGTTTCATGGCCCCAGCATGAGGGAGCGGTGTTAAGAGGCTGTAAAGCGGGTCCGGGATGCAGGCGGACAGACGATCTGGCGTCCGGTTCAGATGTGCCGGGGACGGGAGGGCGCAAAGAGGTGGCGCAGGAAATACGGCGAGAAGACCGGTCTGGTCCCACCTCCTCTGTCGCTGTCCTCCACGGCGGCCTTCCCTCGGCCCACCCTGCGGGACTCCAATCTCTGCCTGACCGCCTGGCAACGCATCCATACCTTGCCCGCGTACTCTGGGGGCATTCTCTAAACAATCGGGAGGGCCGTCCAGGCCAGGTTTTTCCTGGCGGGGCTACGTTCAGAGTAGTGGTCAGAAGAGCTGTGCGCTGTTGACCGGACGGGCATGCGGCCCGATGGACGGCTGTTCATGACGACAAGTCTGTGCTGCCCAGGACAGCGAGTGGATTTGACGGAGCATTCGGGAGAACGGAAGTTCTCAGTTGTCCTTTTTCTCTGATGCTGTGGTCTGGACCAATGCCCTGATCCTCGACGGAATCCGGCCCGTCGTGGGGCGGGCAGAGGTCACGCCGGAGGACCTGACTCGTCCTGCCAACCCTGCCGTAGCCCACGATCTGCACGGCCAGGACAAGACTCGGCCAGGCGGCCTGATCAACCGGGACACCGGCCCCGAACCGACGCCATACCGCCAGGCTGCCGGGCCATCGTGCCCTCTGCATGCAGCCGCCCGACTGCGGCCAGGCATGAATTTTGCCAATGAATGGGAACCGGCCTCACCCAGTTGGCCTGCTCGGGTCAAACGGGATGATCAAATACGATCATAAAAGCGCTTGCTTTTGATCGAATCTGGTGCTAACGTGTCTGCAACCAATCAACCCGCTGTTTTAATTCAACCCGTTTCGGATGGCCCCATTCTGGCCAGAGGTGCCCAGTGCAGTCAGACCGCATCAACAAGATTCAGCACCACCTCTACAGCGCGGGCTTTGCCAACGTGCAGGAGCTGGCCGAGGCCACGGGCGCGTCCATCGTGACCATCCGCCGGGATTTGCAGCGATTGGAGGAAAACGGCATCGTGACCCGCACCCACGGCGGCGCGCGGCTGGCCGAGGCGGCGGGGCCGGAACTGGCCTTCCAGTCGCGCGTGCAGGAGCATCTGGACGCCAAGCGGGCCATCGGCGAGGTGGCCTACGGCCTGTTGCAGCCCCACACCACTGTCTTTTTCGACGCCGGCACCACCGTCTTGCAACTGGCACGGCGGCTGCGCGTCGAACCGCTGCCGCTGACCATCTTCACCAACGGTCTGGCCGTCGCACAGGACCTGGTGAATGTGGAGGGCCTGAGCGTCAACCTGCTGGGCGGCCAACTGCGCAACGAGAACCTGAGCATGGTTGGCCCCTACGCCGAGCGGCTGCTGGGCGAGTTCTGGTTCGATCAACTGTACCTGGGGACCAGCGCCGTGCGCGGCGACGCCCAGATGTACACCCTGAATCCCGCCGAGGCCAGCCTGAACCGGGCCATGATCGCCCGCACCTCGCAGGCGGTCCTGCTGGCCGATGCCAGCAAGTTCGGCAGCAGCGCGCCCTACGCGGTGGCCCCCATCTCTGACATTCACACAGTGATCACCGACAGCGCGCTGGACGGGGCCTGGAAGACCCGCCTGGCCGACCTCAATATAGACACCACGTTCGTTCCCCTCGGGAGGAAGTTATGAAAAATACAGTGAACCGCACAGTGAACAGCCGCACAGTGAACCGCGCCGCCAAACGTTCCGCCGTCACGCTGGCCCTGACCCTGCTGACCGTCGGCCTGGCCCAGAGCGCCAGCAAGGGCGTTGCCGAAACCAGCGTGGCCCAGGCGGTCAAACGCACCATCAACGTGGGCGGCGACCTGAAACAGTGGGACGGCCTGCCGCAGTACAAGGTGATCCTCAGCAACGGCGTCCCCAGCGTGCCGGTGAGCAACAGCGGCTATTACAGCATGGCCTACGACGACCAGAACCTGTACGTGCTGGGCGTGTTCGATCAGCCGGGGGACACCGTGAAAGCCGTGCTGAAGACCGACGCGGGCGAGTGGTGGAACGACGACGTGATGGAGCTGTTCATCCGCACCCAGCCCTTTGTGAACGCGCCCGAGGAAGCCCACTTCGCGGTCAACCCGGCAGGCACGCGTTTTAAGGCGTACACCGCTGGCACCGATTACAAGAGCGTGGGGCGCATCGAGGACAAGCGCTGGGTGCTGGAGCTGTCGATTCCGCTGAACAGCCCCACCTTTCCCGCCGCCAAGGCCGGGGACATCTGGGCGCTCAAGGTGGGCCGCGAACACCAGAAGGCCGCCGAATACCCGATCTGGCCGGTGGGCGGCGACTTCAACTCGCCCAACAACTACGGCTACCTGGCCTTTACCGAAAAAGTGGCCGACGCCAGCGCCCTGGCCGCCCTGGTCACCGAGAAGCTGGGCAAGTCCCCGGCGGGTTCACCGCTGGCAAGCCGCCTGTCGGACATCGGCTCGTACGGGGTGTACTACGGCAAAAAGGCGGCGGACGTGCAGAAGCTGCTCAACTATGACCTCGCCATCGTGCAGCCCGGCACGGTGAACGCCGCGCAACTGAAGATGCTGCACGACAACGGCACGCGCGTCGTGGCCTATATGACAGTCGGCGAGCTGGACCGCAACAGCGCCGCCGCGCCCACAGTAAACCCAAGCTGGATTCTGGGCGAGAACAAGAACTGGGGGTCCAAGTTCATCGACGCCTCGCAGCCTGGCTGGCAGAAGATGGTGGCCGACGAGGCAGCCAGGCTGAAAAAGCAGGGCTTCGACGGCTTTTTCCTGGACACGCTGGACACCGCCGACCTATACCCCAAGATCGCGCCGGGGCTGGTCAAGATCGTGCAGGACCTGCGCGCCGCCTACCCCGACGCCGTGATCGTGCAGAACCGGGGCTTCGCGCTGCTCAACCAGACCGCGCCCAGCATCGACGCGGTGATGTTCGAGAACTTTTCGAGCATGTACAGCTTCGACAAGAAGACCTACGGCAGCGTCAACGGTGACCCCAGCTTCGTGGAGTCGCTGTCCAAGCCCGGCTTGAAAGTGCTGACGATGGATTACGCGCTGCCGGGCCAGCAGGAGCTGATCACCCGTGATTACCAGCGGGCCAAGTCCTTCGGCTTCGTGCCGTACGTGTCCACCATCGGCCTGGATCAGATCTACGAGGCCAACCCTTGAGCCGGGCCGGAGAGAGGATGAACACAGGACGTCAGATTCTGCTCCTGACCGCGCTGGTCAGCCTGGCCTCGTGCGCTTCCGGGCCGTCCTCGCCTATCGCCCAGAACAGAGGCGAAACCGCGATTCTGAGCAGCCAGAGCGTGACCCGAGCGCCCTCGCGCCTGCGCTACAGTGACGGCAGCTCTAAAGTCGCCAGCTTCGCCACCTATTACCGCGTACCCGACAGCGCCACGCTGACCGCGCTGGGTCAGAAGGATTTCAACATCGTCCAGCCGGACCTGACCCCGGACCAGCTCAGCGCCATTCAGACCATCAGCTACGGCGCGGTGTATCTGGCCATCGGTGAGCTGGGCAACAACAACACCTATTACGAGAACGGCGTGACAAAGACCGGCCAGACCATCTATGAGGCGCACAAGAATGACAGCGTCAAATGGTTCCTGGGCGTCAACGGCAACTTTGGCGCGTACATCCTGGATCTGACCAACCCGGCGGTGCGCGCCTTCGTGGCGCAGCAGGCTGACGCGCTGCTGGACCGGGGCTTCGACGGCCTGTTCCTGGATACTGCCGACGACGCGGAGTTTTTTAAAAATGCCGACGCCGCCGGAAGCACCTCACAGGCATATGTGGAGGGCGCGGTGTCGCTGGACGCGGGCCGCCCGACTTACTCCGAGATGCGCCGGGCCTACATCAAGACCATTCAGGAGCTGCGCGGTGTGGCTGGAAACGCCCTGCTGGTGCAGAACGGCGGCTTTGACCTGCTGCTGGACCGCCAGAACGCGGGCGACGGCACGCAGGGCTACGTGGACGCCGTGATGCACGAGGTGGCGATTACCAAGTCCAACAAGCCCAAACCAGTCAATGGCGTTGCAGCCGACGACGCGGTCTGGCCCTTCCAGTCTCAAAACTACGAGACCTGGGAGCAGTATTACGAACGGAATCAAGGTACAAATCCCAAACAAACTGATGATGATCGGGCTTTCCGCGCCAACCGGGATGGTCTGGCCCTGGAATACTTCCGGGCGGGCGGCGTGGTGTTTCAGCAGGATTTCGGCCACCCGGACAATTACGAGGTGCAGTGCGCGTCGTATAACTTTGCCCGCGATCTGCGCGCCCGCGAACACAGGGACGGCTGGATCGCCGCCTACTCGGACGCTGCCTTTAATCGGGTGTACGACTACGCCGACAGCACGCCGCAGATCAGGGCCATTCCTGGCTGCGAAACCTACGACAAGGTGACGGCCCCGGATTTTACCACCACCTTCTCGCCCCCTGCCCTGAATACCGGCGTGGGCCGCAGCGCCAGCGCCACGCTGAACATTGCCGCCGTGAACGGCTACACCGGCAAGGTCAACCTGAGTCTGGGCAACCTGCCTGCCGGGGTCACCGCCACCCTGAGCCAGACGCGCGTGACACCCGGCCCGCAGACCCAGGTCACACTGACGCTAAATGTGGCGGCCTCGGCGGCGGCCAGCACGTTCATCATTCCTGTCCGGGCGCAGAGCCAGGGCGAGAGCATGCGCTATGACCTGCGTCTGAAGACCTGGAAAACGAACGGCGACAGCGTGTTCGTCGCTCAGGCGGGGCTGGGCAAGGTGCTGGCCTTTGACAGCAGCGCCAGCCTGACCAGCAACACCGCCCCGGCCCGCAGCCTGCCCAACGCCAGCGTGCAGCAGGCGTGGAACGTGGCACTGGACTCGGCGGGCAACCAGTACGTCGTGGACAACGTGGCAAGTGACAACGTGACCCGTCATTCAGCCTCAACAGCGGCGCGGGCATCACCCAGATCAGCACCCTGAGCTACCCCACCGGCCTGGCCGTGGACGCGCAGAATCGCCTGTGGGTGGTCCAGAGCGGCAGCACGCCGGGCGGCGCAGCGGTCACGACGCCCCATGTCGGACGCTATGACAGCGGCTCGGCCACCGAGGGCCTTGGCTTCAACGTGGACCGTAGCCTGGGTCTGGGCTTCCCGCAGATGGTGGCCCTGGACGGTGACACCCTGTGGCTAAACACCAATTTCGGCCTGATCCTGAAATACGACGTGTCGGCCACGCCCGTTCTGAGCGGCGTGTATACCTTCCCCGGCAAGCTCAATGATCTGGGTGGCGGCACCCTGACCGTGCGAAACGGAACGTTGTGGATCAGCGGCAAGAACGCGGGCGTCAGCAGTGTGCTGGGCGTGAACATCACCGCGCTGCCCGCCGCCAACGGCCCGTATTCGGTCAACGGTGACGCCGCCGTGACCAAGACCATCACCTCCGGCCTGTATGACCCGGCAGGGCTGGCCTTCGACAGCGCGGGCAACCTGTGGGTGGTCAACAAGACCGGCGCGGCGGGCGTGGCCGGAACGAACGCCACAGATCCCGGCTCGTTGATCCGCTATCCCGCCGCCTCGCTGAGTACCGTCAACCCCGTCCCTGACCTGAACATCGGCCTGGGCAGCCGCTATCCCGTTGGCCTGGCCGTCGGCAAGCCCTGAGTGTCCAAAGCTAAGGTTCTAAAAGGAGGCATTGATGCAAAACGCCGCTCCACTCGTCACCGTTCCAGCCCGAAAGCGGCGAGCCTCCCCTATGCGGCGGCAGGAAACCCTGATGGCCCTGCTGCTGATCCTGCCCAGCACGCTGGGCATCCTGGCCTTTGCGGTGCTGCCCATCGCCGCCTCGCTGGGCATCTCGGTCACCAACTGGGGCGGCCTGAGCAAGCCCAATTTCGTGGGCCTCCAGAACTACGCCACCGCCCTGCAAGATCCACGTGCCACCTCCGCTCTGTCGCACACGCTGATCTACGTGCTGCTGGCGGTGCCCACCGGGGTGCTGATCTCGCTGACGCTGGCCGTGTGGATCAATAACCTGAAGGCGGGCTGGCTATGCACGGTGTTCCGCACGGTGTATTACCTGCCGATGGTCACCATTGGCGTGGCCGTGGCGCTGCTGTGGCAGGTGCTGCTGGCCCCGCAGGGGCTGGTCAACCTGGTGCTGGGCTGGCTGGGCGTCAACGGCCCCAATTGGCTGGGTTCGCCCGCCTGGGTGCTGCCCGCCGTGGCCATCTTCAGCGTGTGGCAGGGTTCGGGGCAGGGCATCATCCTGTTCCTGGCCTCGCTGGCGAGCGTGCCCAAAGACCTCTATGAGGCGGCCCAGCTCGACGGGGCCAAACCGTTCGAGGCGTTCCGCTTTATCACGCTGCCGATGATCAGCCCCACCGTCTTTCTGGTGCTGGTGCTGAGCCTAATCGGTGCCCTACAGGTGTTCGAGGCCGTGCTGGTGCTGTCTGCCGGTGGCCCCGGCGACAGCAGCACCACCGTCGCGCTGTACATCTACAAGACCGCCTTTACCTTCTTCAAGATGGGCTATGCCTCGGCGCTGGCCTGGCTGCTGGCGGTCATTTTGATCGGCCTGATGGTGATCCAGTGGCGCAACCAGAGCAAGTGGGTGAACTATGACCAGGTCTGAACCGCTGCGCCCCGAACCCCTGACCCGCCGCGACGCCTCCTTGAAGGCGCGGGCGCGCGGATCGCAGGCCGGGCTGCTGGGCCTGCTGACGCTGGGGGCCGTCGCCATTTTGCTGCCCTTCGTCTGGATGATCCTGACCGCCTTTAAGACCCCAGCCGAGGCGTACACCTGGCCCCCGATCTGGCTGCCCGCCAAGTGGAGCCTGGCCAATTTCACGCAACTGTTCGACACCATTCCCTTTGCCAGGATGTTCTTCAACTCGGTCTGGACCAGCGTGCTGATCGCCAGCCTGAACATCCTGTCCGCCGCCCCTGCCGCCTACGCCTTTGCCCGGCTGCGCTTTCCGGGGCAGGGGCTGTTTTTCGGCTCGCATCTGCTCTCGCTGATGATTCCCTGGCAGGTCACCATTATTCCGGTGTTCCTGCTGATCCGGCAGCTCGGCTGGTACGACAGCTTCACGGCATTGATCGTTCCCAGCATCGCCAGCGGCTTTACCGTGTTTTTGCTGTTCCAGTTCTTCCGCTCGTTGCCGCGCTCGCTGGAAGAAAGCGTATTGATCGACGGCGGTTCGTGGTTCACGGCGCTGCGGCATGTGGCGCTGCCTGCCGCCAAAGGGGCAATCGCGGCGGCGTGGCTGTTCTCCTTCCTGGGCAACTGGCAGTCGTTTATCTGGCCGCTGATCGTGTTGCAGAGCAGCGAGAAGATGCTGCTGCCGGTGGGCCTGCTGAGCTTCCAGAACCAGTATTCGGTCAACATCCCGGTGCTGATGGCGGGGGCCACCCTGTCCACGCTGCCCACCGTCATCGCCTACATGTTCGTCCAGCGCTACCTGACCGACGCCGCGATCACCAGCGGCCTGAAGGGGTAATCCAACCATGCCAGACCATGTTTCCAACGTCCGAACCGCCAGTGTCCCAATCAATCGCCGCCCTCTCACATTTTCTGGAGGAACCACCATGAAAAAGACCCTGCTCCTGCTCGCTGCCCTGAGTCTGTCCACCGCTGCCACTGCCGTCAATATCGACTACGCCACCTGGGACGGCACCCGTCAGCAGGCCGACGAGGCATTGATCGCCGCCTTCAACAAGTCGCACCCCGACATCACGGTCAAGTACAACCTGGTTCCCTGGGGCGTGTACTGGCAAAAGGCCGCCGCGATGGTGGCCGGGGGCAGTACGTTTGACGTGATGTGGATGAACCTGGACAACTTTCCCTTCTACCAGTCGCAGGGCGCGCTCTCGCCGATCAAGCTGGACGCCAAGACGGCGGCGGCACTGCCGAGTGTGCGAACCGCCCCGTACAGGGTGGCAGGGCAGTTGTACGCCGTGCCGCTGGGACCGCAGCCGGTCACGGTGTACATCAACCGCGCGCTGTTCAAGGAACGCGGCGTACCGGTCCCCACCTCAAGCTGGACCTTTGACCAGATGCTGGCCGCCGCCAAGAAACTGACCTTTACCAAGGACGGCAAGCAGATCTACGGCATCAACGGCGCAGACCTTCAGGCCGATCTGGAATACGGCATGAGCTTTTACTTCGGCGCGGGCGGCACCGGCCTGATCAAGAAGACCGGCGACAGCTACACGGCCAACCTGGACGCCACCTTCGCCAAGACCTCGCAGAAGTTGCTGGACCTGATCTACAAGGACAAGGTCTCCCCCGGCCCGCAGGCGTCCACCCAGCAGGGCTACCAGATGTTCCTGGCCGGACAGATGGGCATTCTGGTGCAGGGAAGCTGGATGGTCAGCACCTGGGACCAGAACAAGGAACTGGACTGGGCCTTTGCACCTTTCCCCAGCGTGGACGGCAAGCAGCCGCGCCCGGTGGTCAGCGCCCACGCGCTGGTGGTGCCATCGGGCAGCAAGAACAAGGACGCCGCGCAGACGCTGGTCACCTGGATGAACACCAGCCCGCAGGCGCAGCGCATCCTGGCCCAGAAGGGGCTGTTGCCCACGCTGGCCGAGAACTACAAGAGCCAGTACCTCCAGGCGCTGCCCGGCAGAAACGCCCAGACGGTGTTCGCGCAACTGCCGAATTCGGTGGTGATCAATTTCAGCCTGCGCAGCCTGAAAGTGCTGCCGGAAGTGCTGACCGTGCTGAGCCAGAAGCTGAACCTGGCCTGGACCGGCAACGCCAAGCTGCCCGACGCCATCAAGCAGGCTTCCAGCGAGATGGACACCCTGCTGAAAACGGCCAAGTAATGACCGGGCAGGCCGCAGAGGGGTGGGTGCTGGGCCTGGACGGCGGCGGCAGCAAGACCGCGCTGGCCTACGTGAGCGGCGCGGGAGAGGTGGTGGGGCCGTTTTACGCCCCGGGCATCAATCCCTTTGACCGTCCCGAGTGGGAAGCGGTGCTGCGGGCCTTCCTGACGGGCCACCCCGCTCCCGGCCCACTGGCCCGCGCGGCGCTGGGGCTGCCCGGCTACGGCGAGTCCCCGGCCTTCAGCGCCCGGCAGACCGCCGTCTGCACCGAACTGCTCCCCACCTGCCCGCACAGCGTCATGAACGACGTGGAGGCCGCCTTTACCGGGGCCTTCACCGGCGGGCCGGGCGTGTTGCTGCTGGCCGGAACGGGTTCGATGGCCTGGGCGGACGATGGTGCAAATCAGCTCCGTGTCGGCGGCTGGGGCGAGGGCTTTGGCGACGAGGGCAGCGCGTACTGGACCGGGCGGCGGGCGCTGGGGCTGGCCAGTCAGGCGCTGGACGGACGGCACGCCGACGCCGATTTTGCGCAGGCGCTGCTGACCCCCGTGCTGGGCGGCCCCCCCACCCAGCCGGACCTGCTGATGTGGTACTACGGGCAGGCACATGTCCGCTCTGCCGTCGCCACGCTGGCCCGCTCGGTGGATGATCTGGCCGGGGACGGGCAGCCCACCGGACGGCCAGCTTCACCATGACTGCCTTCACCCGCGCACGCGGACGCGAGACCCGCATCTTCGGCACGCGCGGCGAGCTATACGGCGACAGCCAGAGCATCGAGGTCTACGACTTCCTGACCGGCGAGACCTCCGTGATGGACACCGACATCGCCTCGGACGGCAGCATCCTGTCGGGTCACGGCGGCGGGGACGACGGGCTGATGGCGGCGTTTCTGGCCGCAGTGGGGCAAAACGATCCTGGCCTGATCCTCAGCGGTCCGCAGGAAACGCTGGAAAGTCACCTGATGGTCTTCGCAGCGGAGCGGGCGCGGCAGACGGGCCAGGTGGTGGACGTGAATGCGGCGGAACCACGTGACGGACCACGCTCTGCGGCCTCTCCCCTCTCAGATTGACCCAGGCCCAGAGAGATTGACCCAGGCTCAGAGGGGGAACGTCACGCCGGTCAGCTCCTCCGAGACCGTCCACAACTGCCGGGCGGTCTCGGCGTCGTGTGAGCGGGCATTGGATTCCACGCGCTGCGGGTGGCCCGCAATCTCTGCGAAGCCGGAGGGGCCGAAGAACTCGCCGCCCGCCACCACCGGCGCAGTCGCCGCGTACAGGCTGGGCAGCGCGCCCATCTGCTGCGTCTGGGCCAGCCGTCCCATCAGACCGTCGTTGACGCCTTCGCCCTGCAAGCTGGTGGCCGCGTAACCGGGGTGGGCCGCCACGGCCAGGGTGCCGCTGCCCGCCGCCCCCAACCGGCGCTGCAACTCGTGGGTAAACAGCAGGTTGGCAAGCTTGCTCTGGCCGTAGGCAGGCATGGCCTTGTACTTGCGGGCTTTCCAGTTCAGGTCACCAAACTCGATCTGCCCGAAGCGGTGCGCGATGCTGCTGACCGTGACCACCCGCGCGCCGGGCGTACCATTCAGCGTGCCGATAAGCTGCGCCGTCAGCGCGAAGTGGCCCAGGTGGTTGACGCCGAACTGCGTCTCGAAGCCCTGCCCGGTCTCGCCCTGCGGCGGCACCATGATGCCCGCGTTGTTGACCAGCAGATCCAGACGTTCAAATTTGCTCTTGAAGTCATCGGCGAAAGCCCGCACCGAATCGAGATCTTCCAGGTCCAGGGCCATGATGACCACTTTGCCCGCAGGATTCGCGGCGAGGATGCGCGCGGCGGCTGCTTCCGCCTTCTGGGCGCTCCGGTAGGCCAGCACGACGGTTGCGCCGTGCTGGGCCAGGGCGCGGGCCGTCTCATAGCCCAGGCCACTGTTCGCGCCGGTGACGACAGCCACCCTGCCGCTTTGATCGGGCATGTCAGCCTCACTCCAGTCGCCCTTCTGGCGGCCCGTGGCGAAATACGCCAGCGGACCAATAAAGTTGAGAAAGAGGGCCGCGCGCCAGCCCGCCTTGCTGCCGTTGAGCTGATCTGGCTGGCGGCGGTTCAGGTCCAGCCAGGCAGCGGCGAACAGTCCCACCTGCACGGTTCCAGCGGTGATGATGGCGGTCTTCTGGGCGGCGCTGAGGTGACTCCAGCGTCGAACGGCATTGGTCTGGGTCTGCATGCTGATCTCCTGTCTGGGGCGAGCGTAGCGTGTGTGGGGTTGGGCGAAGGTAAAGGGCAAGCGCGTGACGCTGCCGACGATCTGGCTCTGACCAGGTTTCTAGAGGGGCCAGGCGCTTGCAGTGACCAGAGGCTCCCACACCACTGGCTTCAACCTGAGTAAGCGCGCAGGCCATCACCCTCATGGAGGTGGTGCCCGCCCGCCCCACTGTGCATGACAACAGTCGCACTCATAGTCGGACACCCCAGGAGACCTGTTCAGCCCTAGGGTCTCTATTTTGTGCTGTCGCCGCTCTGGGCGGCTTTTTTCTTATGGTGCACCCTAATGGACTCGAACCATTGACCGACCGCTTAGAAGTCGTACGATAGTTCGTCCCACCTCACCACTTCTCAAATCAGCACGAGTTAAACTGTCCTTGTGGAACGTAGTTTTTCAATGAACACTTCGGTGCCAAGTTCTGTTCCATCCCAATCTATCCCAGCACATCCCATGTCGGTTGGGCACGCGTTGGGCATGGCCGTAGCCGGAGACAGGCTGAAATCCAGGAAGATAAAGCC
>NZ_KL370781.1:48833-62194 GCF_000701425.1 Deinococcus frigens DSM 12807
GTCAGACGCTGTTCCAAACCCATAATGCGCGAACTCTACAGAACCTGTCCAGTTCATGGAGCTTCAAATCTATTCCATTTTCATGCATCACGTCCCACGCGTCGTTCTGGGACAACGCGAACCCCCCGCCTTTCGCACGTCACGGGGGGTTCGCGCCGCTGTTATCAAAGTACAGTTAAAGAATCAGGGGCGCACTCAGATCACGGTACTGGTCACGCCCGAACGCCTCGACAAACTTCTCGCGCGGCTGGCGCAGGCGGTAGATGCGAATGCTGTCTTCGGTCACGTCCATCTCGGACAGCAACTTTTCGCGCAAGGCCAGCAGTTGCACGTCGCTGACGCTCACTTCAAAAACGCTGTTCTGAACACGCTGACCGTGAGCCACACACACTTTGGCGACACGGCGCAAGCGTTTACGCCCAGCGGGAGTTTCAGTAGACACGTCGTAGCAGATCAGCAGGTCAATCATCAGCGGTGCAGGTAGGGCGGGTAATGGGGGCGGTCACCGCGCAGATGCTGTGCCAGCAGGCGGGCCTGAACATGTGGAATCAGGCCCAGCGGGGTTTTGCGGGCGGTCAGAGGATGCGTGACCTCCTCCTGCTTACGCTCTTGCAGGTGCTTGATGATGGTGCGCCGCCCGTCCTCGGTGATAGTCACGGTGCGGCCCTCATGCAACACGAAGTCGCGTGGGGTCAATTGCTGGCGGTTGATCAGGGTGATCACGGCGCGGTCAGCCGTGACGGGGCGCAGTTCTTCCATCAGGTCTAGGGCTAGGCTAGCCCGCCCAGGGCGCAGGGCATGTAAAAAGCCCACCTGTGGGTCCAGACCCACGCTCTGGCAGGCGCTGGCACAGTCTCCGGCCAGCAGGGTGTAAACGTAATTCAGGGTGGCGTTGATCGGGTCACGCGCGGGGCGACGGGTGCGCTCACCCAGCCAGAAAAAGTCGCGGTTGACGCGCAACATCAGGCTGAAGACTTCAAAGTAACGGCGTGCGGCGCTGCCCTCGATGCCGCGCACCTCGTCCACGGTTTCCGCTAACGGCAGGCCGCCGATCTGCGCGTTGATGTCCTGGGCCGCCTGCCGCAGCGCCGGGGCATCTTCCGGGTCCGCCTCGCGGGCCGAACGCAGCAGGGCGGTCTTCTGATTTTGCAGTTTGCCTGCTGCCACATAACGCGACACCGCCAGGGTGCGGTGCTCGTCGCAGGCGCAGGCGTGCTGGGCCACCCGCAACAGCACATTGCCACTGACTGGTGTTTCCAGGCGGGCGGTGAAGCGGCCCCACTCGGTCAGCCACGTCACGGGCTTGTGGTTGCGGCCCAGGTGCTGGATCAGGAAGGGGCTGAGCAGCACGTTGCCAAACACCACCACACCATCTAGGTGGTGCAGCGGCAGCATGGCGACACGCGTGCCGTCCACGTCCACGCGCACGTTGTCGTTTTCCAGCCTCAAGTAACTGCCCTGAGTCTGGACATACAGGGTATTCAGGAGCGTTCTCACGGTGTCTCCATGGCAGTGCTGAAGGGGTCATAACCACGCGGAAAGTCGCGCGGCGCAAACGGCTCGCATTCGTCGTAGAGGCTGCAAAACTGACAGCGTTCGTCAGCGGCGGGCGCGGGCAGGACGCGCGTTTGCAACAATTCGCGCACGCCGTCCACGGCGGCCAGCACAGCTCCGCGCAATTCCGACGTGAAAACCACCTCGCGCCGTTTGCGGCTGGCAACGTGATAGATGAAACCACCCGGAATCTGGACACCGAACATTTCTTCTAAACACAGCGCCTGTGCGCAGAGCTGCACCTCATCGGCCAGCCGTGGCTTGGCCTTGCCGGACTTGTATTCCACCGGGCGCGGTGAACCGTCGGGCAGGAGTTCCACGACATCGGCCACGCCCGAAATGCCATGTTTCAGTGAGTAGAGCGGCAAGGCACGCAGCGTCCGCACCCCTTCTCGCTCGTCGTTGCCGCCCGCATGAACGCGCTCGTGGGCCTGATTACCGCGTGCCACGAAGACATTCTCGCCAAAGGTGGCGTCCAGCAAATTGATGGCTGCCTGACGCGGACAGAATGCGTAATGCTGTAAGGCCGAGAGATTCACCGGATCGTCCATTTGAGCCTCCGAAAGCGGTGCAGGCCAGACAGAGCGGTGCGCCACTGTCCAGCCTGCGCTCCGAATTCAGCCCTCAACGAGGCGCGTCAGGGTCACGCCTTGCGGTAGGGCGGCGTCCAGTCCGTTCACCCGGTAATCACTGAAGGCGCGGGGTGGGCTTTCCCTGTCCAACAACTCCGGCTGAATGGGCGTCAGCAATTTCTGCGCCGGAGCGTTGCCCAGCTTGCTCTCATGGCTAAACACGTACAAACCCCGGCAGGCGGTCAAGCCGCGTGAGGCGCTGCGGTCCAGGTCCCACATATTTTCCAGCGCCTGCCACAGCACCCGCAGGTCTTCGCCGTCAAAGCCGGTTGTCTCGGCGAACGTAGGCACGTAAAAGCCGTAAGCGACGTACAGGCCGTAGGGGATGAAGGCTTTACGGCCCATCGTGCCGTGGCCTGAAACACCTTCTCCGTCTTCGTCACGGGTGGTTTTATCGCTTGCCTTGGTCAGCGCGACCCGCGTAATAGCAATATCGAGAGCCAGAATAGGACTGGCACTTCTTGCAAACGTAAGCTGTACGGGGCCACGGACTTGACCCGCATTGGCCTCCTTGACACTCATCACTGCGCCAAATGTACGAATATCGTAAAAGTTTTCGCACATCCAGTCACGAACGCCAGGCGCTTCTACGTTTTCTTTCGGCTTGATGTTCAATGCTTTGTAGGCGCGATGGTTGCGATCATTGAGAATCGCGCCCTGCTGCACATAAATCTTGAAGCGCTCCTCCTGGCCTTTGAGGGCGTCCACATAGTTGCGAACCTTGCGCTTAAGGGCCACGTCCGTGACCAGGCCGTAGCCTGTCTCGGGGTCAATGCGCGGCAGGTTGCCCGCGTCGGGGTCCCCGTTGGGGTTGCCATTCTGGACATCAAAGAGCAGCACGAAGTCGTGGCGGACGGCGGGGTTCAGGTGCGCTTCACTCATGGGTATCGTCTCCTGTCTGGTCATCGGTGTGAGGTGAATCGGTGTCGGTGGGTTCGGCGGCGGACTGGGCGGCTTTGCGGGCAGTGGCAGCATCCCGACGTTCGCGCATCTCGGCGCTCAGGGCTGCTTTCTGGTGGTAATACCCGAGGCTGAACAGTGCCTGTTCCTTAATGCTCAGCGGGCGCTGCGGCAATTCGGTGGGCGAGAGACGGGTCATCACGCTCTGAAGCAGGGCCTGTTTCTCGTCGTGCCGGTAACGGTTCTCCTTGCGAAGCTTTTGCAGGTGCGCCTGCGAACCCTGAATCAGGCGGCCCATCACGGCGTAGGGCGTGGTACTCATTGAGCCGTAAAAGCGGTCAACCAGCGTGGTGTTGGCCCGCATCACCGCGTGTTGAATATCGTCCAACACAGCCAGCAAACGGCCCAGGTGGTAGGCCGGGCTGGGATAGGTTTCGTCTAAGTAGGCCAGGGTATCGGGCTGCAGATTGTCCATTTCAAACTCCTTGGGGCGGGAGAGCAGTGCCATGCGAGTCAGGGCGGCGCGGGGGCGCGTGACGAATCAGCGCCTCGGTATCGGCCTCGGTTTTGTCCTTCTTGGGATCGCGGTACATCGCCCCGATCAGTTCATAAATGCCGTAGAGCTTGCCGTCGTGTTCCTCGCTCATGGGGGCCATCGCCTGACTGGCAAAGTAAGCGGCCAGGCGAGCGGTGGTTTCGGCGACGGTGCTTTGCAAGTGCGTCCGAACGGCGATACGGCTGCCGCTGGGCGTCATACCAAGGCTGTAAAAAGCGGCGGCGCTGCTGAGCGTCACTCCCGGTGGCCGAAAAATGCTGTTCAGGGCGTCGCGGTACTCGGCGGGGTCAGACTGCACGGCCCGTTGCTGGCGCTTGGCACCGAGGAGACGGCGCTGCTTGACCTCCCCCCCCAGCACTTCGGGATTCTGTATCAGCGGCCCGACGGGTGGAACATCACCCTCACTTGTCCAGAAGGCGTAGCTGACTCCGCCCACGCTGAGACTGGTCTTGCGGTCTGAGAGCAGGACATTGAGCGCGGTGGCATATTTGCGGGCCTCGTCAAAGCCGACAGGGGCGATTCTGGAACCTCTAAGACCATACGACTCAAAAGCGCTGGCATTGGCGCTGATGTAGTTCATCCCGGCCATTTGCCCGCCGAAGATGCCCTTGATCTTGACCGGTTCAATACTGATGGTCGGCCCGAATTCTCCGCTGATCAGGCTCTGTGCTTGCACGGCCTCTTCAGCAGCGGGGGCGCAGATTTCGGCCCAGTAGCGCTGAACGTCTGGCAGTTCAATCAGCAGTTGGCCGTCCACCACGAAAGCGAATTGATCGGCGCTCTTGTAATCGGGCTTGTCGGCCAGATGCTCAGCGTGGAAGGCCACCGGGTCAAGCTGCTCCAGAAACGTCGCCACCGCCCGCACGTCGCCGCGTCCGCTGGCCTCAGCACATGCCTGGGTCAGTTTCAGGAAGGCTTGACGCTGCTTAGCTAGACGTTCCGGGTTGCCGTCGCCGAGGCCGAAGACGAATTCGGCTTTGTCGGCCAGCAGCTTGGGCTTGATGTCCACGCCGCGCACCACGTTCGGCGCGTTGAAGGTTTTGCCAGGGTCTTTGCCCTTTAATGCACCGCTGCTGGTACGCCGGGGCGGGCCGCGTAACTGGCCGCGCTGATCAAGGTCAATCAGCCACGGAATGACTTGCGGCGTGTACATGAACGGCAGCGCCTTGCCGTCGCGCTCCAGGCGGTCGGCATAGGCCACCAACTGACTGAGAATCATGCGCCTCCTCCCGCTGGACCGTCCAGTGATGCGGCATCCAATACAGGGGCGTACAGCTCCGGCGGAACACGCAGCACGCCGCCGTCGGTGAGCCTGGCGGCAAAGAAGTGCGGCGTGGCATGACCCTGCACCCAGCGCGGCCCTGCCTCGCCGTGGGCGCGGTATTTGAGTGGGCCTTTTTTGGCCTCGTCGAACTTCATGTCAAAGAGCATCTGTCCCAGCTTTAGCTCGCCTTCGCGCTCCGCATATTCACCGCCGAGTTGCTGAATAACGTTGTAGGCGGTGTCGTTTGAAGTCGGGAGTTCAAAGAAGGCCGTGAATTCCCGCGTCCCCAGGTAAGGCTGGTGAAATGCCTGCCCTTTGTCCACACGGCGCTGAAACATCTCGGTGTATTTGATCAGTGGATCTTGGGTGTGCGGCTTCAGCACAATATCGGCGTGAATCACGTAGGCCACGTCCCGCAACACCAGCGCGTGCCGCTGCGAACGGTCCTCGTCGGCGTTAAAGCCGCCGCCGTCCTTGGCCCATTTGCGGGCAGCCGTGGCGCTGGCAAGCGTGTTGACCTCGTTGCGCAGAATGCTCAGCCGCTTGACAGGCCGCAAGACATGGATTTCCCGCACCTGCCACTGAAATTCCGGTTTCCAGAAAATCGCCTCCAGCACCCCCGCGCCGCCGAGGGCGTCATTACATCATAAGAAACACGTTCAACTTTATTTTCAGGCCGGGTAAAACAGGCGTAATCGCCCCAGACTTTCAGCTTTAGCACATGGATTCTCCTTTGAGCCACTCAGGCGTTATGTCGCAAACATGCTCAATACACCTGTGCATCCATCCCTCCCGTGTCCAGCCCCAGTTTCAGGTCGTAGCGCTTATTCAACGGCCATTCGTAGACCTCCGGCGGCTCAGTGCCGAAGCGCTCGGCTTTCTGAGACAGCTCAGAAACCACGCGCAGATCAAAGGTTTTGATGTCGCGCCGCAGCACCTGTACCGTGTAGGGCTGGAGCCTGCGCCACGCGGCCCGAACCTGCGTGACCCGTGGATCATTCAGAATGATATTGAGCTGATGGTTAACCTCCTGCGGCGCGTATTGACGCACGATCACTGGCACAGTGGTGTCTTCAATCATCTCAAAGCCCCTGGCGACGGCCTCAAAATCCATCTCATCCTGGAGCTGGGCGATGGTGGCGCGGTGACCGCTTTCCAGCTTGATCGGCGTATCGGTGGAGACCGCCTGATACAGCTCACGGAAATACGGCGTGAAGGTGTCGGGGGCATGCAAATCGGAATCTTCGGCCAGGTATCGGTCGGCCAGATCACTACGAACCCGGTAATCGCCGGGCGGCAATTTATGTTCTTCGGGCCTGAACACGGTGACGCAGCCGCGTATCAGCTTCCCTTGCGCATCTGTCAGCTTGCCTTCGCGGTTACAGCGTCCCGCCGCCTGCACGATGGCTTCCAGCGGCCCCAGGGCGCGGTAAACACGCGGAAAATCCACGTCCACGCCCGCTTCAATCAGGTTGGTGGCAATCACGCGGCAGCGCTTGCCCTTCTTCAAACGGTCACTGATGACCCGGAAGATTCGCCTGCGGTGGTGCGGGCAGAGGTGGGTAGATAGGTGGTATACGTCCCAGAGCGGGTCGCCTGCCTGTCTGTGGCGCACCAGCAAGCGGTACAGCTCCTGGGCGTGCTTCTTGGTATTAACAATACACAGCGCCCGGTCGTTGCTGACGTCCAGCAGCTCGGCAGCGAGGGCGTCCCAGGTGGCTGGGTCGCGCACACGCTCCAGGTCGTAGTCCACCCGCTGAAGTTGCTGAAAGTAATGCGCTGGATGATCTATTAGCTCAAGCGCAGACTGCTGGCTGGGAAAGTCGTCCAGGGCGGGCTGGGTGGCCGTGCAAAACACCACGCTGACGTGATAACGGGCCACCAGTTCGCGCAAGGCTTCCAGAATCGGCGCGAGGCGGTGGGTGGGCAGGCTCTGAGCCTCGTCCAGCACGATGACGCTTCCGGCGACGTTGTGCAGCTTGCGAAGCTGGGCGGTGCGGTTGCCAAACAGCGTTTCCTGAAACAGTTGCACGGTGGTCGTGACGATCACGGGCGCGTCCCAGTTCTCGGTGGCGAGGCGTATGGGGTCGGGCATTTGCATCTCCTGCCCACGCGCCGGGGCCTTGAATTCCAGATTGCTGTGATGCTCCAGCACGTTCTGTTCGCCCAAAACCTCCCGAAAAACGCTGGCCGTCTGCTCAATGATGGTGGTAAACGGCACACCGTAAATCACGCGCCGCATCCCGGCCTGCTCAGCGCTGCCCCCGTGGTACGCGGCGTGGCTCAGAGCAAACCCCAATGAGGTCAGGGTTTTGCCACCACCTGTGGGCATGGTCAGCCGGAAGAAACCGGGAGGCAGGGCGGCTTTGCTGGTGGCCTGCTGGTACATTTCGCGGCGCAGGGCGTTGATCGCTTTGGGATTACGGGCGTCTGCCACTGCGTATTCTGCCTGGGCTGTTTCCAGGCGAGCAAAAAGTTGGGCCATGCTGCCCTGGCTGGCCCTGGCAGCAGCCCGCGCTTGGGTGTTGTGCGGGCTGCCGTGAGATTCGGTGTCCAGCCGATCAGCGTCTACCAGTGCGCCCAATAGCATCCGGGTATAGAGCGTGCGGGCCGCGCCCTTCAGCCCGGTATCTATTGGAGGTGTCTCCAGCAGCGTCGCCAGTTCGGGGATATCCTCGCAGGCCAGCGCGAAGAGTTCTTCCACTTCCTCCTGGGCAGTATCGGAAAGGCGGCCCAGCAGACGCGGCACGTCGCGCAGCCCGCCGTGGTGGTTGGCAACGACGAACGGCAATTCGCTGCCGAGCTGACGCTGGGTGTTCACCAGAACACAGAGGGCCTTCGCCCCCGCATCACTGTGCGGCGCAGGTTTCTCCGGGTAGCTCTGGGGCTGCGCCGTGACCGGATTCCAGCCCAGACGATAATGCTGAAACTCCAGGCGGTACTTGCCCAGATCATGGGTCAGCCCCAGCCAATGCGCGTCCAGATCGGCATGACTAACCTGGAAGAATCGGGCATGTTGCCGAACAAGGTCAGTGACACCCCGTGCGTGATCGGCCAACGTTTGCCAGTTTGTGCCGTTTTTCGGCGGACTGTGGCCCATGAACTGCATCTTCATAATTGCTCCTCCCCACCCACCACAGCCGCCCGCAACTCACTGAGCCAGTGTTCGCGCAGATGCGGCGGCGACAGCACCTGGACCCGTGGGCCAAAACTGAGAATCCAGGGCAGCGCCTCACGCGGCAGGCCGCTGGAATCCACTGGCGCGTCAATGGTGACGGTGATGCTGCCGTCGTCGTGGCGGGTCGGCTCGCTCATCTGGGCATAGCCACCTTCCAGAATCCGGTACGCGGCATCGGCGCGGAACCGGAGCGCAATGGTCTCGGCGGCCCGGCCTTGCGTTCCTACTACGCCCCAGGCCGCATGAAAGAACTGCTGTGGATCGAAGGTGTCAGGAATGGTATAAGTCTGATCGCTCAGGACCTGCAAGGCGCGCAGACGCGAGAGCTTGAATGTTCGCACGCCATTGTGGAATGAGGTTTCCAGGCCAATCAAATACAGGTCCAGATTCTGTGGATGCGCCTCAATTAGGTACGTTTCCATGATATTAGTGCGCCATTGGCCGCTGCCGCCGGGCTTGCGGTATTCAAAGCGCAACGGATGGGCACCCAGCCAGGCGGCGGCCACTTTCTCAAGGTTCAGATCCTCGCGATTGTTGCGCCGTCCCACGTCCTGAAGACTGCGGTTTACCACGCCATGCAAGTGTTCAGGTAGCCATTGACCAAGTTTCTGGAGTGCGGCGCGGTGGTGCATGCGTTCGCCCACTGCCCGGTGATAGGTCAGTCGGGCAGCGGCATGCAAGGCCAGAATCTCCACCGGATGCAGGGTGCTCCGGTGGGTTTCAATAACATGGCGTGGTGGTCGCCCTGATATTTTCCGATAATCACTTTCCAAACGTTGCAAATCATGAATATCACGCTGAATGGAGCGCTCAACACCAGACCAACCTTCACCCCCCACGCTTGCCGTGGGATACAGCGCCAGCGCCAATTCACGCACTGAGCGAGGGCCTTCGCGTAGCAGAGTCGCCAGACGGAATAAGCGCTCAGCTTTTGGGATGGCCTCGGGCGCGGCTTGACCGTGCATAACGTCAAGCTACTGTCTCGCTGTCACTGACCTGTCACGAATGGATGACAGCGTTGTGTCAACACACATTAATTGAGTCTGCCATGCTCATCTCGCCATTCTAGTATCCAGCGGTCGTAGCGGCCTTCACAGAACATCTCGGTTCGCTCCGGCAGCGGGAAGACCAATCGACGCCACACCACCTCGTCGGAGAGGCAGACCAGGCCACCGTCAATACGAACGGCATCCCGCCAACCCAGCGCTTCCCAGAGTTCGCGCACAGTCCGGCTCAGTTCCTGCTGTTGCCTTCGGGGGGTAACTCCCGGCAGGGTCAAGGCGTCCACAGCCCGATCCACCGAAACCCGTCCGCCGCCCATGAGCAGGAAAACCAGCAGCGACGCGGCGGGGCGGTGTGCCTTGAGCGGCGCTTCCACCCCGCCCATAACTACCCGCACCGGGCCATCGACGGAGACCTCGGCCTCCCAGATCGGACGCGGCGCAACGACACCGATCTGAGCAAACAGCTCTGGAAAAACCCATGCCTCCTGACACGCCCACGCGGGCTGGAACCCCACAGCCTGAAGTGCGTCTCTGATATCCGCCTGCCCTTCCAGACGCAGCAGTTCAGCCTGTACCACTCCCGCCCGCCAGTGGTCTTCCACGCTGCCCGGTGGCACTAGCCTCAAAGCTGTCCGCGCTCCTACCCTGTCGCCTGCCAGCAACCGAACTGCGGCCAGATCGGCGTAGACGGCATGTGGCTGTGCATCGGCGATTTGATCGTGGTGCAACACCTGATATAGCTCTGCCAGTGCGTCGTTGTAGCGGCCTTGCAAGCGGGCAACCAACGCAGACGAGCGCATGGCTTGGGTGCGGTCATCTGCGGCCTCGGCTTTGGCCTGGGCCATCTCGAAAGCGTAGGCTGCGCGGGCAAACTGCCCCTGACGCAGATACAGTCCTCCCAGGCCACGCCACGCCGTTGCAAGGTAGGTTCGGCCTTCGGGCCGTCCGCCTGCTGCCACTGCCCGGCGCAGGCTTTGCTCCGCATCGGCCAATTCGCCTAATCTCAGGCAACTGATTCCCAAATTAGAAAGGGCCAGCGTCAGCAGACAGGTATCGCCACGCAGATCGGTAACCGCTTGCGCCAGCACATCACGCGCCGCTCCTTCCTGCCCTGCACGAATCAGGTGATAGGCAAAATCAAGTCCCAGCACCCCACGGTCACGCCCTTGAAGACTGCGGCGGGCTTCAGCAAAGGCAGCTTTCCAATCGGGCAGGCCAAGTTCAGCTAGGGCACTGGCCTGGAAGCGCCGGGCAATCACAGCGTCCGCTGAATCACAATGGGAGTCGCTGTCCAGTGCCTTCGCTGACCACTCCAACACCTGTGCCCACCGGCCATCCATAGACGCCAGAAACGCCTCGAATGCTGGATAGCAATCGGGCTGCTGGATAAGAACGCTTTCTAGCAGCGCCCGGTCGTTGGTACGGTACGCCACCCAGGCCCTGGCATGCGGCCAGTCTCCCGAACGCTGCACCTCCACGGGCACGCCCTCAAGCAAGCGTCGCCAAACTTGTGCCTGCGCCCTGGAACTCACCTGCTGTGCGCCGAGCCGGACATGGAGCGCCGCTGCCGTCCACTCCTGGGACGCCAGCAACGCTTCGACATGGGTGATCAGCTCATGGGAAAGACCCATCCGGCCAGTGTACGATCAACCACCCCCTAGACGGGTCGGCTCCTCGCACAGCAATTCCCCTTGCTTAGAGAATCTAGTCTCGGTTGCCACGGACACTGGATGCGCCACCACTGCTCCGCCCACCACGAGCGCCAAAATTAAAACCAGCAGCTTGGACATATTTACACTCCCCTGCTCTGGAAACGGGCGTTTCAGAGCGTCGTGCAGGAGGGCCGCAATAGCCTCATCCTCAGACGCGCCAAACTCCAGTGCTATGGACGCCACGCCCAGCAGATGTGACACGTAGGGAACGGCGGTGCCCTTGCGGTACTGTCCGCTGTGCCATTGATGCGCGAGATGGAGAGCCTGAACAAATCGGTCAGTGAGTGGGAATGCAGTCATGGCCTGATGCCAAGCAGTACCCATGCTCCTTCGCATCCAGCCCACCCGAAGTTTTAGCTTTCGGTGATGGTCTGGATGGCCCTGTTCTGGCGGTTGTCGGTCAACGGTTCCTGCTCCATCTCCAGAATGTCCAGCACGCCCTGCGCCCGGTACACCCGCCCGCGTTGCTTGCCGGTGATCTCGGTCAGCACGCCGTCTCGCAGCAGACGTTCGACGATGAGCTGGGCGCTGCGGTTCACCACCCCCAACTCGGTCTGAAGCTGCGTGGCGGTGGTAAAAGGCTGTTCTAGCAAGCGGTCTGTGGCGCGCAGCAGGTTAGAACTGGCCCGCTCTTGCTGGTAACGTGTCCGCCATTCCTCGCGGAGATCAAGCAGGCGCTGGGCGCGCTGGGCCGCGTCCCTGGCCTCATGCTCCACGCCACGCAGGAAAAAGGCCAGCCACGCCTCCCACTCGCCGCGTTGGCTGATCGCCAGCAGGTGATCGTAGTACGTGCTGCGGTGGCGCTCGAAGTAGGCAGAGAGGTACAGCAGCGGCTGGGTCAACAGTTGCCGGTCTAGCAGCAGCAGTGTGATCAGCAGGCGGCCTATGCGCCCATTCCCATCTAAAAAAGGATGCAACGCCTCGAATTGATAGTGCACCAGGGCAATTTCCACGAGGGGTGGCAGATCATTCTGGGCGTGGATGAAGCGTTCTAGATCACTCAACGCCTCGATTAAAAGTGGACCGGGTGGTGCGGGAACGAAAGTGGCTTCTCGGCGCTTGGCTCCGGCGGGACCGATCCAGTTCTGAGAGCGGCGCAGCTCACCAGGTGCGCGGTTCTGTCCCCGCACTCCAGACATCAGGACCGCGTGCATTTCGCGGAGCAACCGCGTGGAGACCGGCAGATCGGAGGCCAGACCATGCTCCAGCGCCCGCACGTAGTTCTGCACCTCCCTGGCGTCCTCACGCACTTCGGCTTCAGGGAACAGTGTGGGCATGCCCAGTTCCAGGGCGTAGAGGTCACTCAAAGACGCCTGGGTACCCTCAATCCTGCTGGACAGTACAGCTTCTCGGTTGACGAAGGGGCGGGTAAACAGGTAGGGATTGGGAAGGCGACGGCCCACGCCGCTCAATTCTCCCAAAGCCCGCTCAGCCTCACCCAGCAGACGCACGAGCGCGCCGCTCCACACCAGTTCAGGGGGCAGGGGGCGGGGTGCAAAGGCTGGCCCCTCCGCGTCCAGCGTGATGAGCTGTCCGGGAGAGCGGGGGCCGAAATCCTGGGGATGCATGGCCCTTAAGTTACCAAAGGCACGCGAAGTAGCCCAAGCGCCGGGACAGTGTTACTTGATTAGCCTTGGCCGCGCCGCAATGTTACTCACCCGGGCGAGCGCAACTTTATTCTTCCCAGTTCAAGATTGGGGATTGAAGGAGACCCTGGGCTGCCTCCGCTAGCAGACGGCCCTTGGCAAGTCTATGGATATTTGCATTAACCGCTTATAAGCCTATACTGCACATGTGCGGAGTGATCCCAGGACAATAATCCAGGCCCGGCTCAAAACGCTGGGCATGACTCAAGCCCAGCTGGCTAAAGAAATCGGAACCACGCCGTCCATCCTGAGCCGCACGCTAGGAACGCCGCTGGTCAGGCAGGACAGCCACTGGCCCGCGATTCTCGGAGTACTGGCCCTCAGAGTCAATATTGAACCAGATGCGGCAAAGGAGAACGGTGGCAGCGAAACCTAAGCGGAAGGCTGCCAAGGGCGGCAATGGTCAAGGCGGTGTACGGGAACTACCTTCTGGGCGGTGGCAGTGGCGTGCCACTGTGGAACTCTCCAATGGTGAGAGCAAGAGAATTGTCGGAACAGAGGAGAACAAGACCGAGGCCCAACGTGCCAAAGCTAGAGCCACGACGGACGCGTCGCGCGGCCAATTTGCCCTCAGTACCCGACACTTTCCACAGCCGTCGTCTGGCGCGGCGTCCAGAGTCGAATGAGGTGGGGCAGTTCGTCCACCGAAGCCCCAACCTGATGGGAATACGCCCGGACGAGCGACCGGAGGCCCAGGGTCACGACACTCCATGCGCGCCGTCCGTGTTTTTTAAGGGCCGTCTCCTGGTCGATGCCGACCAGAACGGTCCAAACATACGCCAGGGTCAATAAACAGAGCAGCCGCGTCACATGATTGGGAAGCGTCATGTGGGTGTTTTCCAACCGGAAGCCCTTCGTTTTGAGCGCCCTGAACAGGCATTCGATCTTCCAGCGCTTGCGGTACCCCTTCAGAAT
>NZ_JNIW01000023.1 GCF_000701425.1 Deinococcus frigens DSM 12807
GTATCATCGGGAAAGCCATGCTGCGGCGCACCCTCCCGCAGGAGGGTGCGAAGCTGCTCGAGTTGGCTGGAGGTCAGACGTGATGGACGTCCTGGAGCGACGGTGGCCTGCAGCGTGCCGATCTTTTTGAGCCGGGCGCTCCAAGTGGTGACGGTGAGGACAGACACGCCAAAATGTTCGGCAATCTCGCGGTGCGTCTGGGTGCCGCGTTGAAGCCATTCGGCAGCGGCCAGTCGGCGTTCCTCAAGCTGGGCGCGGGAATACCGTGAAGGTTGCCATTCGGCCATGCCATTAGAGTATCAGGCTGTATTTACGCCGTGATCAATAAGTCAAACATCTCCCCCATAACTATCCGCGATTGGTAAGCAATGTGTGGCTGTTTATTTCTCTCAAATAGAAAATGAGGTATTAAAGCAGTAGCTATGAAAACCATGCTAATCAACATAATAGCTAATACGATTGAGAAATTATCTGATGTAAAATATCCTAAAATACCACCTAATCCTCCAAATCCAACCCCTATCCACATAAAAGTGTTATAAGCTTTTCGATACGGGGTATTTCTATCAAAAATATTCTCAGGCTCTTTTAGCGATTTTATTAGTTCATCTTCAGAAACTTCATTAACTACACGTAAATTTCTATATCTCTTGAGATAATCCAGTGGCATCTTTTCAAGCATAGAGAGGCTCGTGAACGGCAAATATCCTCTCTTTCCTCTAAAATACAAATTATTGCTGCCATAGTAGCCATAAGATTCCACGCCAGATGGATGAGGGCTAATTGAGAATAGGTAGCCGTCGCAATAGGCAAAAAACTTGATGGGATTATCTATTAGCATTTCTTTTGCGTTTCTACTGAAGGCTCCCTCGTATGTCCTGGGTCTTAACTCTATTGTAATTTTGCCATGATGTATGTTTCTTAAAAAAATTATTTTATCAACAGACTGTAAAATATTATGCTTCTTCAGCGAACGCTAGAGGATAAGCAATTTATACGAATCTGCTTTTGAAATACTATTTCTTGTAGTTAGGTATTCTGCTTCTTCACGTTGCCTCTGAAACTTTCGCTCTTCTTCTTGTGCAACAATTGCTTGATCAATTCCCATCGAAATCCCTCCCAGCATCGCATGCGGCGGAAAACCGATGCTGGTCCACAAAGTAATAATCGGAATATTCCAAAAAAATTACAAATCTATTGATGCTGCGACAGTCAGCGATTGCAAAGCATCGAATGTGAACCCGAACGCCCATTCTCGATAATTGATCACGGGGTCAGAAGGCAAGGTACAAAATTCGTGTTACAGCTACAGCGCAGGCCAGCGCCCCCTACCTGATGTTGAACAGACCGCCCAGCTTAACGAGTTCGCGAAGCTGGGCAGTAATGTTCTGCGCATCACGGGTTCAAATCCAGTGCCGTCGCTCTATCCGTCGCCCAGCACCTCAGCGTCCCTGGCCTGCCTCGCCGCGTCGATCATTTCATTGACGGCCTGACCGTCCACTTCCGCCAAGCCCGGTACATCCAGAACCAGCCGTCCATGACGCTCCACCAGTCGCGCGGCCCGCGCCACAGGACGCAGGTGCAGCCCGTCGCCATCCACTTCCAGCGTGACCGCCTGACCCGCTTTCAGGCCCAGTTCGTCCCGCAACTTCTTGGGAATCAGGACGCGGCCAGATTTATCGAGGCGCGGTTGCTGGGTCATGCGGGCAGTTTATCAGCGTTCTCCGGTCCAGAATCCGGCTCAGAGCCTGTTGCCGTCGCCCCCGCATACGCCGAATCCAGTTCGCCACCCAGCTCCAGCAGCGCCGTTACTCGCCGCACGATGCCTTCCAGCCATTCGGCGTCGTCCAGCGTCAGCACGCGGCCCTTGCGGTATTCCACCCAGTTTTTCAGCACCGGATAGCCGCCCAGCGTAAACGCCCAGACCCGTTCCGGCACCCCAGCCAGCTCCAGCGTGTCCGACAGCGCATAGGTTTCCCGCGCCGCGTCGTAACGGGGTTTGGGGCCAACCGTCAGTAGGTCTTGCGGGGCTTCCTCACCCGTTCCGGCGCGCACCAGACGGCCCACCGCCCCCGACACTTCAGGCCGCGCCTGCGGGTCCAGCAGTTCGGCCACGCGCCGCCCCAGTTCGGCGCTGTGTTCCAGCACCGCACGCGAGGCGGGCAGCGGCACACGCGGCCAGTCCTCGGCCAGATATTCGGCGTGTTCCTGGCGGTAGGCCGGGGCACTGAGGACCGCCAGCGTGTGGTAAAAGACCTGCCCCGCCAGTTCCCATGCCAGCGCATTGGGCTTGCCGTCCGGGCCGCGCACCACGCCGTAACGCGACAGCACCGGCACGGGCCTGGGCATCGGCTGGCACGCGGAATCCGCCTTTGGCACCGAGACTTTCAGCACGCCTGCCCGCGCCAGATCATCGTAAAAATCGGCGCTGTTGGGCAGGTATTGATATTCGGTGTCAGAGGCAAACTCTTTGAAGCGGAGGCGGAGTGGGATGGCAACCGCATCAGGATCAAACAAGTGCAAATCGGAAAGCGTGTGCCCAAAATATGGAGGGCTGTAACCGCGCCGCATAGTCTGAGTCGAATAGAGAAACGAATTCTCGTCATCGGTTTGCGCTTTGAAATTAAGATTTTTGCGCTGGATGAGCTTTGACTCTTCCTCATACCATATCCAGCGCATATCGAAAGGACGATATTGATATGGAGTCGCCCTATCCTGAAAACCCTGCTTTATTAAACTCGCGCGAATGCCCATAGGATCGCCAAATTCGTTTGCAGGCGTCATCAGCCGCTTGTGCGTCTCCATCAAGTCGCTGTCAGATATGCCTTCATCATAATAGACAGAGAAATTTGAGAGCAACTCGCATTTAGAGAAATCTGTGACCGCCTCATCCTTACCTGTGTGGACACCAATGAATTGAACAGGAAATAAATCCTCAAAACTCGGCCAGTCCCAGTAGGCGTCTTCACCTTTCAAGGGTCTCAGGACGTAGCGGTGTTCGCGTCTGGGGGTGAAGGCGGAGGCGTAGGGCGTGGCGTCCTCGGTCAGGGCGGCCCGTTTACGTGCGCCGCTGCCATAAAATTCGCGGTAATGCACCTGAGCGGGTTCGCCGGATTCCGCCTCTGCCCCCTTCACAGCGGCTTTCTTAACAAACGTGCCGATGGCGACGCCTACGCGGATGCCGCCATTGGTGGCGGTGGTAAACACGCTGCCGTCTCCGGCGCGGTGGGCACGCTGGTTGCCGTGCAGGTCATCGATGTAAATCTGGTCAAAGCTGCCCAGCAGGTGCTGGCGCATCACCGGATGGCTGATGCCCGTCAGATAACTGCGGTTGGTCACGAAACTGACGATGCCCTCCTGCCCGGTCCCGGCCACGCGCCACTCGGCCAGCCGCAGAAAGCGGATGTACAGATCGTCCAGAAGCTGCTTTTTCACGCCCCAGCTCTCGCGCAGACACTGCTTGTAGGGGGCGATCAGGGCCTGTTCCTCGGGGTTGTCGGGCATGTCGGCAAAGCGGGCGTAGGGCGGATTGCCCAGCATGACCATGATCTGCCGCCCCTGCTTGACCCCCTCGGTGCGGGTCAGCTCGTCGGCCAGCTCTGCAAACAGCGGTTCGGGCTTGTCGGTGCGCGGCGTCCAGCCGTTCAGGCTGTTGGTCAGCAGGACGTTAAAACGCTCGTCGTGGCCCGCTGCGTCCTGGCCCAGCGGCGCACCCCAGCCCGCCAGCATCAGCGCAAGCTGAAGGTGCGCGATGGCGAAGGGCGCGGGCAGCAGCTCGAAACCGTAGATGCGGGTCAGGAAGGCGTCCTTGAGGCGTGCGCCGATGCGGGCCGTGCCGCGCCGTTGCCATTCTTCGTGCATGAATTGCCCCAGCTCCAGCAGGTAGCCGCCCGTGCCGGTGGCGGGGTCCAGAATGGTCACGCGCGGGTCCAGCAGGCCGTCCGCGATGCCAAGCTGGGTTTGCAGCAGCCCGTGAACGTGGCGAATCTGGTACTGGATGATCTCGCGCGGGGTGTACCACACGCCCAGTTGTTCGCGCAGGCCGGGATCGAAGGCGTCCAGAAACGGCTCGTAAAAGTACGTGACCGCCTCGCCGTTCTCGAAACTGGCCAGAAACGGTTCGGCGGCCACCCGCCGCAGGATGTCCAC
The DNA here is from genome assembly GCF_000701425.1 of Deinococcus frigens DSM 12807. GTDB lineage: Bacteria > Deinococcota > Deinococci > Deinococcales > Deinococcaceae > Deinococcus > Deinococcus frigens. The sequence continues at coordinate 4,150 of NZ_JNIW01000023.1, forward strand.
CGCCCGCTCGACGGGTTCTTTCAGGTCAAGTCTGGCCAGTTTGCGGCTGGTGTTAACCTCATCGAGCAGCAGCGTGATCACCGGAATGTGCAGATAGTCGGCGATGTTCTCGCGCGTGACCGCCTCGCCCTTGCCCGCGCGGGCGGCCATCACCCAGCCGCTGAACAGCCCGTAAAACAGCGCCTGCACCAAGCTGGAGCGGAAGAAGTGACTCAGCTCGGCCTGCTTCTCGGCCCACTTTTCCTCGTCGCGCCGCCCCTGCTCGGCGCTGCGCTTGCGGGCGTCCGGTCTGGGGAGGGTGAAACTGGTGCCCAGCGCGTCCTCCATCGCTTTGCGGAGGGGAGCCAGGGCGTCCTCGTCCTGCTGTTCCAGTTTTGCCAGGGCCTGCCGGGCGTAAAAGGCCAGCAGTCCGGCGATTTTCTGCGGGCGCGTCAGGCTGCTGCGGGCGCTGGCCCACACGTTCAGCAGCCCGCTCAGGTTCTCCAGATGCGCGTCGGCCAGCGCGGCGGGTTTGGCCGTACCGGTCAGCTCCGCGTACGGAATGGTGTAGCGTCCCAGTTCCGTTTCGCCGTCCAGCACCACGAATTCATGAAAGTTGGTCAGCAGCGTGGGGGCCTGTTTGGCGTAGCCGCGCGCCTGTTCCCAGCCGTGGGCGTTCTTGCTCAGCGGCACGTCCAGCGCCTCCGCCTCGCCAATCACCAGATTCTCCGCACCGTCCGGCTCGCGCAGGGCGAAGTCGGGCAGCCCCTGCTCATCCTTGCTGGGGTGCGTGATGACCTGATACTCGGGTAGCAATCCCTCGAACAGCGGCTTCAGCAGCGGCAGATAGGTATTTTCCGGCGTCCCCTTGCCGTGCGCCTTGCGGACGCCTTTGACATATTCCGTGAACGCGGCTCGGGCCTGAACGACTCTGGACTGGGCGGGGGTCATTATTACGCAGAATAGGGTCTGGACTGCACAGGCGGCGCTGCGTTTTCGGAGATCATCTGGCCCGATGATCGACCCAGAGACAAATCACCAGAGATGAAGCAGCCCCGCCCTCACTCCTGCCGGTAAGCCACCTGCCCGGCCACCACCGTCAGCAGCGGCCAGCCCTTCAGCATTTCTCCGGCCCAGGGCGTGAACTTGGCCTTGGTCCTGAACTCGGCGGGCTTGACTTCGCGTTCCGTCTCTAAATCCAGAACCACCAGGTCGCCGGGCGCACCGGCTTCCAGCGCGGGCGTGGGCCAGCCCATCACGCGGGCGGGGCCAGCCGTCATCAGGTCCAGCAGCTTATCCAGCCCCAGGGTTTGGCCAAAGCGCGTGTACATCAGCGGAAAGGCCAGCTCGATATACGCGATGCCGCTGGGCGCGTCCAGCAGATCGCGCTCCTTCTCGGCGCGGGTGTGGGGGGCGTGATCGGTGGCGATGCAATCCACCGTGCCGTCCTTCAAACCTTCCAGCAGAGCGTCGGCATCACGCTGGGTCCGCAGCGGTGGGGCCACCTTGTACATCGCGTCGAAGCCGCGCAATGCCTCGTCGGTCAGGGTCAGGTGGTGGGGGCAGACCTCGCAGGTGACGCTCAGGCCGCGTACCTTCGCGCCGCGCACCAGTTCCAGGGCGCGGGCGGTGGACAGGTGCTGGATGTGCAGGTGGGCCTTCGAGCCTTGCGCGTGCAGTCCCGCCAAAATCTCCAGATCGCGCGCCACGCGGGCCGCCTCCGCCGCCGCCGGGTTGCCGGGAAGGCCCAGCGCCTCACTGACCGGCCCCTCGTTCATCACGCCGTCGGCGCGCAGGGAAGCGTCCTCGGCGTGCACGCTGACCACCATCCCTTTACCAGCACTGTCCAACAGGCTTCCGGCGTATTCCAGCCCCAGCCGCAGTACCCGCGCGTTCTCGTTGGTGCGCCCGTCGTCGGTGAACATCACGGCCCCGGCGTCTTTCAGGTAACCCAGCTCGGCCAGCGCCTCACCGTTCTGGCCCTTCGTCAGCGCCGCCGCCGGGTGCAGGCGCGCGAAGCCCAGCCCATTCGCCTTCTGAATCAGGGTGCGGACGATGGCCGGATCGTCGATCACGGGCACGGTGTTCGGCATGCAGACCACCGTGCCGTAGCCGCCCGCCGCCGCCGCCGCGAGGCCCGAGGCCAGGTCTTCCTTCTCGGTCTGCCCCGGCTCGCGCAGGTGGGCGTGGAGTTCGATCAGCGCGGGGGCGACGGTGCCGCCCTGCCCGTCGATGGTCTCGCCTTCTGCGGTTAACGCTGCGGGCAGATTCCAGCCCTTGATGACGCCGTTTTCGAGGGTGACGGACTCGGTGGTGTCGGAGTTGGGACGCTTGATGTTGGTGATGGTCAGTGTCATAGGAACCTCGGTCAGAGAGTACGGGGGCGGGTCAGCCACAGGTGGCCGGTCAGGGTCAGGCCCCACAGCAAGAACAGAGGGTCCCACAGCGCCGCGTGGCCCAGCATGCCCCGGCGGTCGATCTCGCCGCCGCCCAGAACGCCGGACAGGACCAGCCAGGCCACGCCCGTGTTGACGCCGCCGTAAAGGATGAGCAGGGGGCCGCCGATCCAGCTCAGGGTGCGCCACAGCCGGGGCCAGGGCAAGCGCCTACCCGCGTTCAGCAAGGGCACAACGGCTGCCGCCACCTTGAGCAGCGCGATCAGCAGCAGCCCCCAGAAGGCGGCCAGCGGACTGGTCCGGGCCAGGGTGACGGCCCACTGCCCCACGGTGTCCAGCAGCCAGGAGCCGCCCAGCGCCCAGTACAGGCTGAAGCCCGCGTGGATCAGGCCGAGGCCACAGGCGACCTGAACCAGCCTCCAAGACGAGAAGGTTTGCTGCATTGCTGCTCTCCTCAATCCATGACCCTAATTCAGCAGCCGCAGGGCTTCGGCCCCGGCCTGACGAATGCCGTCCAGATCGGCAATCCACACCAGGCCGCCCGCGAACCGGGCCTCGATGCGGTAGTCGGCGCTGGACCTGATGGACAGGCGGCACGCCTCGACGGCCAGATGCGGGGGCGGCCTGGTGTCCTCGAAGCGCGGGCTGTCGCAGTCGGCGGCGGCTGTGGTTTCGCGGTCCTTGAGATACGCGACCGTCAGGGCCGCCCGCAAGTCGGCAAGATAGGCGTGGGCCTCGGTCCATTGCGGGGGCTGGGCGGTCTGAGGCTGTAAAACTCCGCTCTGGGTCTGGACGGGTTGGCAGCCGCACAGGAAGGCGGCGGCCAGAAGGAAGGCGAATTTCATCTCAGTCCCGTCCCACCAAAAGATGATAAAGCACGCTCATCCTGATGGCCTGCCCGTTTTCCACCTGTCGCAGGATGCGGCTGCGTGGGCCGTCCGCCGCCTCGCCGCTGATTTCCAGGTCGCGGTTCATGGGGCCGGGGTGCAGGACGATTGCGCCGCTCTCAGCCCCGGCCAACAACCCTTCGTTGACCTGATAGGTATCGGCGTATTCCTGCAAACTGCCCAGAAAGCCGCCGCCCATGCGCTCTTTTTGCAAGCGCAGGGCCATGACCGCGTGTGCGCCGCGCACCGCCTGGCGCGGATCGCCCGTCAGCGTCACGCCCGGCAGCGCCGCCAGATCGGCGGGCAGCAGGGTGGCGGGGCCGCACAGCACCACTTCGGCCCCCAGTTTGGGCAGCAGCTCGGCATTGCTCCTCGCCACGCGGCTGTGGCGGATGTCGCCGATGACCGCCACCTTCTTGCCCTCCAGACTGCCGAATTCCTGACGCACGGTGTGGGCGTCCAGCAGCGCCTGGGTGGGGTGGGCGCGCCGTCCATCCCCGGCGTTGATCACCGGCTTGCCGCTGTAGCGCGCCACCAGGTGCGCGGCCCCGGCGGCGTGGTGGCGCACCACGAAGGCGTCCACCTTGTAGGCGGTCAGCACCTCCACCGTGTCACGCAGGCTCTCGCCCTTGCTGACGCTGCTGCTGCCTGCGGCAAAGGTCAGCACGTCGGCGCTCATGCGGCGGGCGGCCAGCTCAAAGCTGGTGCGGGTGCGGGTGGAATTCTCGAAAAATGCGTTGCAGACGGTCAATCCTTGCAGCGCGGGGACCTTCTTCACCGGGCGGTCCAGCACCTGCAACATGGTATCGGCGTTGTCCAGAATGGCGGTCAGGCGTTCGGCGGACCAGTCCTGAAAGTCCAGCAGATGCCGGGGCCGGGGGGAGGCGGAGGTCACCGCAGCTCCGCCCTGAGGTCTGCCAGATCCCACAACTCCACGCTGTCCACGCCGTCGGTCTCATGCAATTTGACCTTTACCACCTCACTGCTGGCGGTGGGGAGGTTCTTGCCCACGTAATCGGCGCGGATCGGCAGTTCGCGGTGGCCCCGGTCCACCAGCACGGCCAGTTGGATTCCGGCGGGGCGGCCCAGATCGATCAGCGCGTCCAGCGCGGCCCGCACGGTGCGCCCGGTGTACAGCACGTCGTCCACCAGGATCACCCGGCGCTGCGAGATGTCAAACGGCACCTGCGTCTCGCGGATGATCGGCTGGTGCGCCACCTCGCTCAGGTCGTCGCGGTACAGGGTGATGTCCAGCATGCCGGTGGGCACGTCCACACCCTCCAACTCGGAGAGTTTGGCGGCCAGACGGGCGGCCAGCGGAATACCGCGCGTGTGGATGCCGATCAGCGCCAGATGCTGCGCGCCCTTGTTGCGTTCCACGATCTCGTGGGCGATGCGGGTCAGGGCGCGGCGCGTCTCGTCATTGCTGAGGATGATCGCCTTGGGGCCGCTCATATCTGGCCTCCCCGTCCACAGAAGGCTCTGGGCACAAAAAAAACGCCGCTCAGCGCGGGCTGACGGCTCGGTTCAAATAGGATCATAACGGGACTCCTTCTCCTGCCTCACGGGGCGGGCGCAGCCTCACAGGACTGCCGAGAGAGGGGGCAAAGCCAGAGACGTTTTCTCTGCTGCCCAGGAGTGTAGCAGGTCATGACGAATGTGCTGAAAGCAGATCTGGGACGCGCCCGATCTTGAGCTGCCGGGCGAAGATCGGCGGCAGCCTCACGCCAGGACAGAGGGCTGGGAAAGCCCACGGCCCAGCCTGTCTTGATTCCCACGCCCACCTATTCCCCGTTCCGGACCGCTTCCAACAGTTCCTCGGCCAGATTCAGGGCGGCGGGGCCGAGGGGGGCGCGGGTCACGCCCAGCAGCGTGCCCAGCTTCTCGCGGCGGGCGCTGGACAGGCTGGACCAGCGGGCCAGATCGGCCCGCCACACGAGAGCGGTCTCGTCGCGCAGGTAGCGCAGCGCCCCGTCGTAATAGCCCGCCGCGTAGGCGGTGCGGGCGCGGCGCTCCTGGGCCAGCAGCCCCAGCCCGCGCGTGGCCAGCAGCGCCCGCCGGGCCTCCTCCTGGCCGCCAAAGGCGTAGAGCTGTTCCAGCCGGTAAATGGCCTTGGGAAAGCGCAGGCCCGCCGCCGCCCGCCACGCGTGGGGCAGCCGGATCTCGAATTCGGGCCAGGCATGCAGGCGCGTCAGCAGCGCCGGGTACAACAGGTTCAGGGCCAGGTTGCGGGCGTCGGCCAGGGCCAGCAGTTGCTCCTGCACGCCGTGGCCCGGCCCGGTGTGGGCGGCGCGGGCGGCGCTGAGGCCCTGGGCGGCCAGATTCAGCAGCTCGGCGCGGTAGACGGCGCGCTGAGACGCGCTCAGGTTCCACAGCGTTCGCTGGATGCGCCCGTAATGGCCGGTGGGATCGTACAGCACCCGGCTGGTGGCCAGCAGCGCCAGTGGGGCCTCGGCGCGGGCGGTGTCCCAGTCGCGCCACGCTTCCAGCTTCGCAAAGGGAAAACGCTCCACGCTCACGCCCGCGCGCGTCTCGGTCTGCGGCGAGAGCAGATCGCGCTCGAAGGTCACGAAAGTGGGGTGGCTGCCCGCCCAGGCCAGCTCGGTGCCGTGGCTGCCCGCCTGCGCCACCGCCCGCACCTTGCGGTCCGCTACCAGCCGTTCGCCCACCCGCTCGGGCGACTGGCGCTCCGGCGGGTGCCGGTCAGTGTTTCTGGCTGGTGTCTTTCCAGATGAGGCAGATGACGGCACGGCTTTTTTACTCCTCCTGGTGCCAGCCGGGCGGGCCAGCGCGGAAATCTAGTGTGTAGGGGGGGCACCGATGGCTGAACGCAGACGGCTCCTGGCGTTCAGACGTTTAGACGTTTAGACCATCACCCCTACCGGCCACCACCGTCTGCACGCCCACAACGCGTTCGCCCACGCTGACCTGCGGGGTCAGTTCGGCGGGCAGGTGCAGGAGGACCAGGCCACCCTCGGCCAGGAAGGCGGCCTTGTGCCCGGCGCTGGCCCCGTCGCCCTGCTTGAGGTAAGAGGTGGCGTTCAGGCCCGCGCCAGGGGCCACCAGGGTCACGGTGAGCAGGCCCGCCTCGCCTGTGGTCACAAAGCTCAGGCGCTCATTTTCCAGCGTGCCGCGCCCGGACAGCAGATCGGCGGGCTGCCCGGCCAGCATGGACAGCGCCTCGCCGGGGCCGAGCAGCGCCACGTCGCTGCGGCTGCCGGTATGCTGCACGTCCGTCACCTGCCCGGCCTGTGGCTGGTACACGTAATGCACGTCCAGCGGGCCGACGAAGATGCCCATCAGCCAGCCGTCCGGCGCCGCCGTCTCGCTGCCCAGCAGGTCCCCGACTTTCAGGGCGGCATTCAGCGCGTCGCTCTGGACCCTGCCGCCCTGGGTGCGCCGCACAAAGCTGACCACGCCGTCGGCGGGGCTGACAACAGTGTCCGCTCCGGCGGACGGCACCCGCACGGGATCGCGGAAACGGTACACGCTCCGCAGATACCACACGGCAGTTCCAGCGGCGATGGGAAGAAGCAGACGGCGCAGACGCATGGAGGCAGTCTAACGGCCCGGGAAGGAGCGGGGCTTCAGCGTTCGCTGGGAGTGGTGGCGCGGGCGAAATCCTGTTGTGGATTGGCCAGACCCGTTTAACGCCGCTGCTCCGCAACGTTGCAAGTCCGCTCCTCCGGGGCACCTGCCATCAATGGGAGCGGGCCGCACAGCAGACTGAGGGTTTCGCCTTCCAGCGGACCGCCCCGACCAGACCCCTGATCTGGCCCGCCACCGGCCTTCAAACTGCCGTCAGGCCCAGCCGTTAGACTGCGGGGGTGCGCCTCCCTGCTCCCCTGTCTGCCCTGCTGCTCTCCGCTCTGATGCTGCCCAGCGCCGCGAATGCTGCGCCGCTGCGCCTGGAGTTCTGGCATGCCATGACTGGCGTGCAGGACACCGTGAACGGTTACGCGGCGGCCTTTAACACCTCCCAGAGCGCCTACGAGATCGTGCCGGTGTCCCAGGGCAACTACCGCGAATTGCAGCCCAAACTGGAGGCCGCCATCAAAGCCGGAAGGCCCCCGGCGCTGGCCCAGGTGGAATTCACGCAGTTTCCGGCGCTGGCGGTGGGGGGGCAACTGCTGGACCTGAGCCGCGCGGTGGACGCTCTGCCCGGCAGCCTGACCGGCGACTTTTACCCGGCGGTCTGGAAGTCCGGGCAACTGAGCGGCAAGTTCTACGGCCTGCCGTGGAATGTCAGCGTACCGGTGCTGTTGTACAACGCCGGGTCGCTGAAGAAAGCTGGGGTCAAGGCCCCAACCACCTGGACCGAGCTGGAGGCCGCCGCCGCGAAACTGGCAGGCGGGTCCAGACGTCCGCTGGTGGCGGTGGCCGACGCCTGGACCTTCGAGGCCAACGTGCTGTCGCGCGGCGGGGCGCTGGTGGACGGCACAACACCCGCGCTGAACAGCCCGGACGCCGTGGAGGCCCTGACCCAACTGGCCCGCATGAGCGCCGCGAGGACCGCCCAGCCGCGCACCCTGAACGACGCTACCCGCGCCGCCTTCGATTTTGCGCGCGGGCAGAACGTGTTTGCTCTGGCCAGCGTCGCCAATTGGACCGACGCCCGCAGGCTGCCTTTTTTTGATCTGGGCATCGCGCCGTTTCCCTGCGAGCGGGCCGGGATCTGCACGGTGCCGCTGGGCGGGGCCACCCTGAGCGTGCCGCGCGGCAACAGTGCGGCGGCCCAGGCCGGGGCGCTGGCCTTCTGGCAATTTCTGAACGAACCGGCCCGGCTGGCCAACTGGGTGCAGACCACCGCCTACGCCCCATCCCGCCGCGCGGTGACGCCGCTGCTGGACGGCTGGTACGCCAAAAATCCACAACTGCGCGCCGCCCACGCCCAACTGAACCGCGCCGTGCCGCGCCCCCCGGTTCCCGATTACGAGGGCTGGACGCGCCTGCTGGAAACCGCTATTGATCAGGCCACGAACGGCAGGCAGGGCGCAAGGGCCGCGCTGGACGAGGCGCAGCGGCAGGCGCTGAAGTAAAGCGGTGCCCTCCCGCTACCCCTCCCGCTGCCCCCCTCCCGCTACACTGTGTCCCGCTACACTGTGCCCCGATGAGCGCCCTGTATCTCGTGCTGACCCTGGCCTTTGCCGGGGCCTTGCTGGCGCTGCTAGCCCGTCCGGTGGCCCGCGCGGGCGTGGTGTGGGGCCTGGCGGCGCTGCTGCCGCTGCTGGCGGCCATGACCGGCGCGCTAGACGTGCAGGCGCGGGCAGCGCGGACGCTGGCGGCGTACCCGCCCCGCCCGGTCACGCTGACCATCTCGGACGGGGTTTTTAAACGGGTGGTGGTGCTGGACTTCATGGACGCCGCCTGCGTGGAGCGCGCCGTGCGCCTGCGCTCAAAGGCGATCCTGACCACGCCCGGCGGCCCGCTGCGGCTGGGCACAGGGAGCCGGCTGGAGGGCACCATGCCCCCCCAGCCGGTGGTGGACGCCCTGACCCTGCGCGGCGAGCTGAATTGCCCGCACCTGAAAGCGGTGCAGGAAAAGACGAAGTAGCCCTCCGCCGTCTCCCCTATGCTGTTCGGTATGGCCCGCAAGACACCCGAACCGAGCTGGTATGCCCCGCCCAAGACTGCCGATCCCTGCGTGCTGTGCGGGCGCGAGGCCCCCAACATGACCGATCACCATCTGCTCCCCAAATCGCAGGGGCGGCGGCAGGGCGTTAAGCCCGGCGACATTCCCACCGTGCGGATGTGCGCGGCCTGCCAGGGGTATCTGCAAAAAACCTTCAGCAACTCGGAGCTGGCAGGCGAGCTGAACACCGTGGAGGCCATGCTGGAACGCGAGGAAATCCAGCGGTTTGTCGCCTGGGTCCGCAAGCAGCCGCTGACCAAGGGCGTGCGGGTCCACTGAACTCTAAAGGGCACGGTCCGCCGGACGCCCCCGAAGCGCAGGCCTCAGCCCGTAGACTGCCGGGGTGAATCCCGTCAAGACGGCCTTCAAACTGGCGCTGCCCGTGCTGGAGCGTGCGGTCCTGGCTGCGGACCGGGCCATCAGCGGCTACGCTCAGCCGCGCCGCTTGCGGGGCAAACTGCTCTTGCAACCTTACGTGGGCTGGGGCACCCCGCACAGCGTGGAGCTGACGGGCCGTGTGCTGCTGCCGCGCACGATGTCGCCGCCCGCCACCGGGGACCGCCGCTGGCGCAACTTCGTGAACATCATGCGCCGCCTGTTTTCGCGTGAGGTGGGCGGGGTCAGGGTGAGCGGTGTGCTGGACGGCATCAGCGTCAGCGCGATCAGCGACGGGGACGGCTATTTCACCCTGACCTTCGCCCCCAGCGCCCCGCTCCCCGGCGGCTGGCACGAGGCCGCGCTGAGCATCGAGGGCAAGGGGGGGCAGACCCGCGCCCGCGTGCAGGTCATCGGTGAGGCCCATTTTGGCGTGATCAGCGATCTGGACGACACCGTGATCCAGTCGGACGTGACCAGTCTGCCGCGCATGCTGGCCACTGCCCTGACCGGCAACGCCCGCACCCGCTCGCCGTTTCCCGGTGTGGGGGCGCTGTACCGCGCCCTGACCCGCGAGGGCGAGGCCCGCAACCCGATCTTTTACGTGTCCAGCAGTCCCTGGAATTTCTTCGATCTGCTGTGGCAGTTTCTGGACTACCGCCGCATTCCGCTGGGGCCGATGTTTCTGCGGAGCTGGGGCGCGGGCCTGCTGGCTGAACACGGCGGCCACAAACACGGCGTCATCGACCGCCTGTTCGAGCGCTTTCCCGATCTGAAGTTCGTGCTGATCGGCGACAGCGGCGAGCAGGACGCCCTGATCTATTCCGAGGTGGTCCGTAAATACGCGGGCCGCGTGCTGGCCGTGTACATCCGCGACCTGACCGGTGCATTCCGCGATGAGGCGGTACTGAAGCTGCGCGGCGAGCTGGCCCGCGCGGGCGTCGATCTGGTCTTGGCCGCCGACAGCCTGAACGCCGCCGGACACGCGATGGCGATGGGCCTGATCACACCGGGCGAGTACCGGGGCGTGCTGGTCAGCGTGACTGGCCCCACCGAGCGCTGAGTCACCCAGCGCCGAGTCACTGAGCGCCGAGTCACTGAGCGCCCAGTCACCGAGCGCCCAGTCAAAAAAGCCCCTCTCCGACTGTCGGAGAGGGGGAGCGCAGTGACGCCCGGTTCAGGCGCTGTCTTCGGCCTTTTGCTGGTGGTACTCGCTGATGTGGTCGTAGACGTGCTGCGGGAAATCCAGATCGCGGTAGACGTTGCCCTCGTTGGGGTCCTGGGTGTCGGGCATGATCGGAAAGTCCTGCTTTGCCTGGTACTCCATGATCTTGGCGCGGCCCGGCGGGCTGTAGTCGCGCTCCTGCACCTGTTGCACCAGTCCGCGCGCGTCTTCCTCGGCAAAATCCTTGTCCTGCGCGAGCTGGGCGGTCAGTTCGTCGTCGCTCAGAAAGTGGCGGGCCACGATGGCGTACACCAGCCGTCCGTAGTGGCCGATGTCCTTGCCGTCGTTCAGCGCCTGCGTCAGGTGGGCCATCATATGGTTGTTCTCCAGATCTTTTACACTCATAATTACCTCGCTGGATTTAGGCTAAGGCGTAAAGGATCGGGAAGCATGACAGCCGACTTAGCGGGTCTTCACGCAAGCGCCGGGGCCGCCAGCCGTTACCCTGGGCGGCGTGACCTCCTTTCCCCCGCCCTCTGAACTGACCCCCGCACAGGCCGAGGTAGTGGAGCGCACCGCCGCCGCCATCCGCCAGCACGCCGCCGAATGCGAGGCGGCGCAGGACGTGACGCCGGGAGCCGCCGCCGCACTGTCGGGCAGTGGCTGCACCCGTCTGGCCGTTCCCGAAGACCGGGGAGGGCTGGGGGCCAACCTGTCCCAGTTTGCGCGGGCGCAACTGGCGCTGGGCGCGGCGGACGCCAGCCTGGCCCTGATCCTAGCGATGCACGGGCAGGTGACGGGCGCGGCGTTTCAGGGACGGACCCTGCCGGAGCCGCTGCTGCAAGCGGTGGCCGAAGCCGGGGAGCGCGGTGAACTCCTGAATGCCCTGGCCAGCGAACCCGAACTGGGCAGCCCCTCGCGCGGCGGTCTGCCGCAGACCCGCGCCGCGCCGGAGGGAACGGGCTTCGAGGGCGGCGGCTGGCGCATCACGGGCCGCAAGACGTGGTCCACCGGGGTGCGGGCGCTGCGCTGGGCGCTGGTGACCGCCGCCACGCCGGAAGGGCAGGTGGGCCGCTACTGGGTGGACCTGCACGGCCCCGGCGTCCGTATTGAGGAAACATGGCAGGGGGCGCTGGCCCTGCGCGGCAGCGGCAGCCATGACGTGGTGTTCAGCGGCGCGCCCTCTGGCCTGCACGCGCCGCCCGCTCCGGGCCAGCCCGCCAGCAGCGCGTGGTTCTGGACCGCCATTGCCGCCAGCTATCTGGGCGTGGGGTTTGCCGCGCTGGACGCCATCAGCGCCTACGCCCGGGTGCGCGTGCCCACCGCCCTGGGCGCGCCAATTGCTACCCTGCCGCGCCTTCAGGAGAACGTGGGCCGGACGGCAGCCACCCTGCACGCCGCGCGGGCGCTGCTGCTGGAATCGGCAGCCCGCTGGGACGCCGATCCCAGCGCCGCCGCTGTGCCCGGCATCGGCGCGGCCAAGGCCCACGCGACGGGGGCGGCGGTGTTCGCCACCGATCTGGCCTCGCGCACGGCGGGCGGCGCGGCCCTGAGCGCCGCCCTGCCACTGGAAAAACTGCTGCGAGACGCCCGCGCGGGCCTGACGCATCCGCCCACCGACGATACCGCGTACACGGCGCTGGGACGGCAATTGCTGGGGGAATGATCGGTGGAGGTCTTTGACCCCTCTTCACCCGTGGCAGAGGGAAGCCGCGCAGGCGGCGAGGTGAGGAGGCCACCGGGCAGGCCGGAGCATCCATTCCCCTCCCCAGGTCTCAGCTCAGCAGCCCTCAGCTCAGCAGCCCTCAGCTCAATCCGAACGCCTCACGCACGTTCAGGGCGAAGACCTGAAAGCTGAGGCTGGGGCTGGCGTACGCCTCCAGCGCGCTTTGCAAGGCGTCCAGGGCGCTGTCGGCGCGGGCGCGTTCGTGGGCGGGGCGAGTGCGCCAGGTAAAGCGCAGCGCCTCCGGGTGCCAGGCGGGATCAAAGCGTTTTTCCAGTCGCTCGGCGGCCTCCAGCGCGCTCAGCATGCCCACCCCCAGCGAGTTGTCCAGTTCGCGGGCGTCCTCCAGCGCGCCGCGTATGCCGTCCAGATCGGCCAGCACGCCCGCGCGTCCGGCGGCGAAGGCGACCAGCTCGGCGTCGGCCTGCTGCCCGGCACGAATCAATGCCGACTCGATGGTGTGATCGGCCAGCGGGGCTACCCCCAGGCGCGAGCTGCGGCTGACGATGGTGGGCAGCACCGAGCGCCGGTCCTCGGCCAGGAATAAAAAGAGCGCGCGGTGCGGGGGTTCCTCGACCAGTTTCAGCAGGGCATTGGCGGCCTCCGGCCCCAGATACTCCGCGCCGTTCACAATCACCACGCGGCGGGCAAAGCTGGGGCGGACCTCCAGAAACTCGTAGATGTGCGTCTCGTATTCGCGCCCCCTGTCGCGCCCCTCCAGCACCGCGCCGATGGGAATCAGCTTGCGCCGCGCCGCCTTGCCGGTGGCGGTGGTGGCGCGCGGCTCGACCAGCAGCACGTCCGGGTGCGCCCCCGCCGCCAGCGCCAGGCATGAGCGGCAGATTCCGCACGCCGCACCGTCCATGCCGCGCGCCCCCTGGCAGTTCTGCGCCGCCGCGATGGCCTGCGCCACCGCCAGCTTGCCCACCCGCGCCGGGCCGGTTAGCAGCAGCGCGTTCCCCGTAAAGGCGTCGGCCTGCTCGATCAGGGGAGCGTGCAGGGTCACGCCGGGGTGCGGGGTGCGGGATGTTGGGTGCGGGACACGCTGGAGACGGAGTGGGGCGGGTCAACTCTCCAGATGCAGGTGGTTGCAAGGCTCTGGCGACGGCCAACGCTCTGATCCACAGCCCATAATCTGCGGCCCACAACCCTCATTTCCCCACCGCCAGCCGCGCCGCCAGCACCTGCGGCAACCCGGCCTCCAGCGACGCCTCCTGGGCACGGGGAACGTCGTAGGCCACGCGGAACACCTCGAAGGAGGAGCGGGCCGTGTCGTAGAGGGCGTAACTGGCCCTGGGATTGCCGTCGCGCGGCTGGCCCACGCTGCCGGGATTCAGGATCACGCGGGTGGTGGGCGGAACCATGTAGCTGCCGCCGTCATGGAACAGTTGGCCCTTGATCCACTCGCCGGTGGGGGCGTTCAGGGTGGCGTACACGGCGGGAACGTGGGTGTGGCCCACGAAGCCCAATCGGCCCTGCCACTGCCCAAAGACCTCGCGCGCCGCCGCCACCGAATCGGTGTAGTCGTCCAGGCTGACCGGGGTGCCGTGGCGGTAGCGCGCGCCCACGTCCGGGTCGTCAATGCCGTCGCGCCAGGTGCGGACCCAGGCGATATCGCGCTCCGAGAGGCGCTCGAGCTGCCAGCGCAGGGCCAGCGACACCACGCTGTCACGGGTGGCCCGCTTGCCGTCCACATATTCCAGCAGCATCTGATCGTGGTTGCCCATGACGCACACAGCGTCCAGCTCGCGCAGGGTGTCCAGCACCTCACGCGGATTGGGACCGTAGCCCAGCGCGTCGCCCAGATGGACCACTCCATCGTAACGGCGTGAGGACACGTCCTTCAGCACCGCCTCAAGTGCGGTGTTGTTGGCGTGGATGTCGGAGAGCAACAGCAACCGCACGTCCCGCATGATAGCGCCTGGGTTTGAGGCGCGTCCCCTGCGGGCCGGTGGGTGAACCCGCTCCAGGAAACTCTTTTAGCAACTCGGGGGTGGAGAGGCGCGGCTCCGCTGGCGGTCCGTCCCAGCCCTGTCCCGGAGAAAAAGAGACCGAACGTCCCTCTGGCCGTGCCTGCTCCAGGTCCAGAAACCGAAGCTCAGTCCTCCTCCCGGTCATCCGGGTCGTCGAAATCGTCCGAGTCATCGTCTTCATCATCGCCGTCGTCGCCCCAGTCCGGCACGTCCTCTTCCACACGGGTGCGGCGCAGGTCGTCGCGGGGGGCGCTCAGGCGCAGGTCACCGCCCGCCTCGCTGCCGCCCTCGCCGCCCAGACCACCATCGCTCAGGCCAGCCTGGGCGCGGGCCAGCACGGCAGGGTCAGCGGGTTCGGCGTCGTAACGCTCGGCCAGGTAGGCGGCCACCCACGCGCCGAAGTACCACAGCGCCAGCGCGGCGGGATAGCCCTGCGCGCCGTCCGGGGCAGGAACGTGGATGATCTCGTCGATGCGCGAGTCCAGAATTTCGCGGGCCAGCAGCAGCGCCGGATCGGTGTCGCCCAGGATCAGGGCCACCTTGGCGTCACCCTGCTCGTGGCGGGCGTCGAAAGCGCCGGCAGTCAGCGGCAACAGGTCGCCCAGCAGCGGCACGGCCAGCGTCTTGCCGGTGCGGGCCAGCAGGTGCTGCCAGGCGTGCGGCAAGGCGTCGGCGTCGGGGGCGGCCATGAGCAGCGGCGTGCGGCCCCATAGGCTCCAGGCCAGATCGCGGGCGGGGTTGCCGTCCTCAATGTTTGGGGCGCAGCGGGCGGCCAGCTCGGCCAGCTCGGCGTCGGCCTGCCGCGCTTCCTCGGCGTGGCCGCTGGCGTAGGCCACCGCCTGCGCGAAGTGGTAGGTGGACAGCGGGCCGCCCGGCACCAGCACGTCCAGGTCGTCGGGGCGGCCCCCGGTGCTAATGCGGCGCGCGGCGGCCCCGGCGACCTCGGCCAGATCGGCGTAATCCGTGGCGGCAGTTCCGGCGTCCGGGCTGCCCAGCACGAACTGGGTGCCGGAGCGGGTTAGGCTGGGCAGCGCCAGCGCCTGCAACAGGTGCGCGGCCAGCGTGCCCTCGCCCACGCCCACGAGGCCGTAGGGAGCCGCCTGGGGGGTCTGCGGTCCGTCGTAACTGCCGGGCAGGCGCGACAGCAAAGGCAGCAGGCCGCCGGACGGGGTACGGGATTCAGAGGTGGAGTCGGTCATGCCCCCAGCGTACAGGCCAGCGTACAGACCAGCGCTCGGGCCTGACCGCCGCACGCCATCAAGGCGGCAAAAAACAGCCTCCACAACGCGCTCTACGGCTTCACGTCCGTTTAACCTTGCATGCTAGACTTTTGCGCGTGTGTTTGCTGGACCCCTGCGCTGAACAACCCCGGGCCGCATCCGCTCAGGCCACCAAATCAGGCCACCAAAAAACCACCCCGCAGGGTGGCGCGCTTCAAAAGATGGTGCACTCGACTGGACTTGAACCAGTGGCCTTTGGCTTCGGAGGCCAACGCTCTATCCACCTGAGCTACGAGTGCATTCAGGGCCTGGGGTACGCTAGCACCAATAATTAAGGAGATCAAGTGAACCGAAAGAAAGTCACCAACGCCCTGCTGATCGTGCTGGCCCTGCTTCTGGTGGTCGGCATGGCTTACCAGTTCACCCCCAATATTGCCGGACTGTTCAACCGCAGTGGGGTGGACGGCACGCCTGCCCTGAAGGTCAACGGTCAGACCATCACTGTGGAGGAACTGGAGCAGGCCCGCCGGGGGAACCCGGTCCTGAGCAGCACCGATACCGGCGTGCTGGGCGACGACTTCAAGACCTATGTGGTTGCCAATCAGGTGCAGCAGGCCCTGGTCAAGGCAGATACCCAGGACATCAAGGTCAGCCGCGCGGACGTGAACGCCGAGGTAGACAAGGTTCGCGAACAGCGCGACCTCAAAGACAACAAGGCTTGGACCGATTTTCTTCAGGGCATTGGGTTAACCGATGCCTCTGCCCGTGAGCAGATTCGCGCCAGTATTGCCATTCAGCGCAAGGCGGACGAGCTGAAAGCGGCCGCCCCCGCCCCCACCGACGCCGAGGCGCAACTGTATTACGACCTGAACCCTGAAGCCTTCCAGAGCGACGCCCGCATTCAGGGCCGTCAGATCGTGGTGACCGACGAGGCTAAGGCCAGGGCGCTGCTGGCCCAGGCCAGGGGCGGCGCGGACTTCGCAGCCCTGGCCTCCGCGAACAGCACCGAGAACAAGGACCGGGGCGGCGCGCTCGGCCCCATCGAGGACGGCTCGTCCCGCCCGGTGGCGCAGGTGGCCCTGCCCGCCGAGGTGGGCGCGGCGGCCTTTGCGCTCACGGGCGGCGGCCTGACCGACGTCATCGCCAGCGGCGGCAAGTTCTACATCGTCAAGGTAGAAAAGTTTCTGACCCCCGCTCCCAAACCCTTTGAGGAAGCCAGAACCGACATCACGGCGGCCCTGAAGACCCAGAAGGAAAACGCGGCCATCGAACAGTGGCTGAGCGGGCTGGAAAAGGACGCCAAGATCGAATACACCGATCTCAACTGGAAGACCGAGAACCCCACCGTCGCCACCGTCGCGGGCAAGGACATTCCGTATTCAGAAGTGGTGGGAGCGGTGGTCAGCAACCAGCAGTTCGGCTCACTGCTTCAGCAGGTGCCGCCCGAGCAGGCAGGCGGTCTGGTCAACGGCATCCTCAAGCCGCAGGTGATGCAGGGCCTGATCCAGACCTACGCCGCGCCCGCGCTGGCCGAGAAGCTGGGGCTGGCCCTGACCGGCACCCGCCAGGACATCGCGCAGGGCCTGGCTGCCTACGGCGCGCGCGACGTGAAGGTCACCGACGCCGACCTGCAAGCCTTTTATGATCAGAACAAACAGCAGTTCGAGACCCCCGCCAGCGCCACCGTCAGCGAGGCCAGCTTCCGTGACCGCACCCAGGCGCTGGCCTTCCGCGCCGACTGGAAGGGCGAGGCCTTCACGGCGGCGGCGGGCAAGGCCGGGGCCACCGTCAGCGAGCGCGGCCCCGTGACGGCGGGCGACAGCAAACTGAGCGAGGAACTGAACGCCGCCGTCTTCAGCGCCAAGACCCTCAAGGACGCGGGCGAGGGCAGCCTGAGCGACGTGATCAAGGTGGGCGAGCGCTACTCGGTGCTGTACGCCGCCGATCTGAAGCAGGCCGTGACCCAGCCACTGAGCGCGGTCAAGGCCCAGATCGAGCCGCAGGTGCTGGCGACCAAGAAGGGCGAGGCCGGACAGGCCTTTGTGACCAGGGAAGTCGCCACCCTGAAGCCCACCGACAACCTGGAAAAGGTGCTGGCCGCCCAGGCCAAGCGCGTGGCCGCCGCCGAACCCAAGCCGACGACGCCCGCCGCGCCGGACAGCGCCGCGCCCGGCACGCCGGATTCTGCCGCTCCTGCCGAGGCCGCGCCTGCGGATACTGCTCCCACCGAGACGACGCCTGCCCCCACGGATACCGTCCCCACGGACAGCACCACGCCTCCAGCCACCGACACGACGCCCGCGACTCCAGCCAGTCCCTGAACTCTCGCTTTCTCCGAACAGGCAATCCCATTCAAGGGGTTGCCTGTTTTCTCGTGCCTTCTTTCCGGAGATGTCTCACGCTGTTCTGGGCCTTCCCCCCACCGCCGCAGAGCAGCCGCCCCCAGCCCGCTAGAATGCCCCGGTTATGTCGCGTGTTTTTTCAGGAATCCAGCCCACGGGTCAGCCCCATATCGGCAACTATTTCGGGGCCATGCGCAATTATGTGGCGCTGGGCGAGCAGTACGGCAAAGACAGCATCTACTGCGTGGTGGACCTGCACGCGCTGACCAATCCGGCGGCCTCCGACCCCAGACTGCTGGCCAGACGGACCTTTGAAATGGCGCTGGCGAACTTCGCGGTGGGCCTGGACCCCAGCAAGGTGGTGTTCTTCGCGCAGTCCCACGTGCCCGAGCATCAGGAATTGAGCTGGATCTTCACCAACCTGACTCCGGTGGGCGAGCTGGAACGCATGACCCAGTACAAGGACAAGGCGGGGGCGCTGGAAAGCGTTCCGGCGGGCCTGCTGATGTACCCGGTTTTAATGGCCGCCGACATCCTGCTGTACAAGGCCGATACCGTGCCAGTCGGCGAGGACCAGACCCAGCACATCGAGCTGACCCGCGAGATTGCTCGGCGCTTCAACCACAGCTTCGGCGAGACTTTTCCCGAACCCAGGGCGGTCTACAACAAGGACGCCCTGCGGATTCCCGGCGTGGACGGCCATGGCAAGATGAGCAAGAGCAGGGGTGAGAACAGCACCCTGGGTCTACTGGAACCCCTGGACGCCATGTGGCAGAAGCTGCGCGCCGCGCCCACCGACCCGGCCCGCGTGCGCCGCAGCGACCCCGGCAACCCCGACGTCTGCCTGATCTTCGATTACCACAAGCTGTTTTCTGATCTGCCCACGATTGAGATGGTGGACATGGAATGCCGCCGCGCTGGGATCGGCTGCGTGGACTGCAAGAAAAAGCTGATGGAAGGCGTGACCGCTGGCCTGTCCCCCGTTCAGGAGCGGGCGGTGGAGTTGAGCCAGCACCCGGACGATATCCGCGACGCGCTGGCGCAGGGGGCGAAGGAGGCCCGCGCCATTGCCGCGCCCGTGATGGCAGAGGTGCGCGAGAAGGTGGGTTTTCTGAAACTGTGAGGCCAGAGTCTTGACGGTCTCTATCGCCACTTCTTCTGGCGGCTTCGTGGTGGAGCTGCCCGCGTTCAGCGGCACGCTGGCCGAACTCGCTTCCGCTTTAAGGACCGGGCGGATTCAGCCGCCCGAGGTGGGCCTGCTGACGCTGACGCGCGGCGTGCTGGCCTGGGTGCAGGAGTTGACGGGCGGCAGCTTTGCCCAGGCGCACCCGGACCTGCTGCCTACCCTGGCCACCGTGATCGCCCTGAAAGCCCGGTTGCTGCTGCCCCAGCCGGAGCCGGAAGCGTGGCACGAGGACGCCCCCGACGAGGCCCTTGAGGACCTGCTGGAAGGCGTGGAGGCGCTGGCCGAACTGGACACGCTGGTGGGCTTCTTGATGGCCCGCCGCCGCGAACGCGAGGGCCTGATCCCGGCGCGGCCCGTCACGCTAGACCTGCCGCGCCGCGAGCGCCCGCGCAATCCGGCGAGCAGTCTGGCAAAACTGGTGCGCGCCGCGCGGAACGCCGTGCGGCAGGTGGACACGCCGCTGCTGTCGCGCGACCGCCTGACCCTGGCCGACGCGCTGCGCGCCCTGCGGGCCTTCGGCAGCCGCCTGCGCCACTTCACCTTCCGGGGTCTGCCCGCGCAGGACTGGAACGAGCGGGCGACCTATTTCGCCGCCCTGCTGGAGGGCGTTAAGGAGGGAGAATTCACCGTGGAACAGGCCGAGGCGTACGGGGATATTTCGGTGCAGTCACATCTGGTGGAGGGCTGAACGCTGAACAAGGTGCCTGGCCTGTGCCCTCGCCGTCCGTGGGCGACTGGTCCAGCCGTGGAGCCGAGGGCCGGGGCGAGGGGCAGTTCAGCAATGAACCCGCCCAGTAAAATCCACCCTCACCCTCAGATTGCCGTCGTCTCGCCCGGCTCCAGAATCCGCACGTCCACGCCCTGCGCCTCGCCGTCGCGCTTGAAGACCTGGGGATCGCCGGTCAGCGGGGGAAAGGTGCCGAAGTGCATGGGAATGGCAACCCTGGGGCGCAGCAGTTCCAGCGTGCGGGCGGCCTCCTGCGGCCCCATCGTGAAATGATCGCCTACCGGCAGGATCGCGGCGTCCAGACCCCGGTCCCCGATCAGACGCATATCGGAAAACAGGCAGGTGTCCCCGGCGAAATAGACCCGCTGGCCCCCCAGCTCGATCACCAGACCCGTGGGCATGCCGCCGTAGGTGCCGTCGGGAAACGAGCTGCTGTGCCAGGCGGGGGTCAGGGTCAGCGTTCCCCACTCCGGCGCATAGGTGCCGCCGATGTTCAGGGCCACCGCGTTGGCCGCGCCGTGTTTCTGGGCGTAGCCCCCGATCTCGGCGGTGGCGATGATGGGGGTGCCCGCCTTCCCAAAGGCCAGCGCGTCGCCCCAGTGATCGCCGTGCGCGTGGCTGACCAGCACGGCGCTGAGTTTCCAGGTCAGGGCCTCCTCCAGCGTGACTGGAGACCTGGGATTACCGGTGATAAAGGGATCGATCAGCAGGCGGTGCTCGCCGCTCTGGAGCAAAAAGGTGCTGTGGCCGAGGAAACGGATGTTCATGGGTGGTCCTCCAGGAAAGGCTTCAGAGACAGCGAAACGCGGACAGACCGTATAGTAAGCGCGCAACCCGTATGCCCTGCCGCCCTCCTGCCCGCCGCATTTTTTCAAGGAGTCCTCCGTTCCTCTGATGACCACCCCGTTCGGTCAGATTGGTGTCCAGGATGTGCTGGACATCGTCGTGGTCGCGTTCCTGGTGTATCAGGCGTACCTGCTGGTGGCCGGGACGCGGGCGGTCAACGTGGTGCGCGGGATTCTGGTCTTCGCGGGGGTGTGGGTGGCGGCGCAACTGCTGGGGCTGACCACCCTCAGCTACCTGCTGGGCCGCGCCGGGACGGTGGGCATCTTCGCGCTGCTGGTGCTGTTTCAGCCGGAACTGCGGGCCGCACTGGAACGGGTGGGCCGCCCGCGTGGCAGGGATGCCAGCGTCAGCGGGGCCGCCTTGCAGGACCTGGCCCGCGCGATGGAACGGCTGGCCGAACGCAAGACCGGCGCATTGATCGCCATCGAGCGCCGCACGCCGCTGGGCGAATATGCCGAGACCGGCGTGAACATCGACGCGCTGGTCAGCGTGCCGTTTCTGGAGGCGCTGTTCGCCCGCAACGCCCCGCTGCACGACGGCGGTATCATCCTCCAGGGGGCGCGCGTGATCGCGGCGGGCTGCCTGTTTCCGCTGCAACCCGCCGACGGCACCTACCGCCGCTACGGCACCCGCCACCGCGCCGCGATCGGCCTGTCGGAGCTGACCGACGCGGTGGTGCTGGTGGTCAGCGAGGAACGCGGCAGCATGCGGATCGCCCTGGCGGGACGCCTGGGGCCGGACCTGAACGGCACCGAGCTGCGCGAGCAGCTGCGCGAACTGGTCTATGACTATCCCGCTGGCCATCCCAGCACGCCGGGCAGGGCCGCCCCACCGGAGGTTCCAGACGAGGCCGAGACTGAAGAGGTCAGGCCCGAAAGCAGGCCCCGTTCCGAGTTGCGTTCTGAGCTGCGCCCCGAGGGCCGCCCCGAGATACGCCCCGAGATACGCAAGGAGCGGACGTGAGCGCGGGCGATTCCGGCTCGCCCTTGCAGGAGCCGCCCGCGTGGCGGCGCTGGCTGGAGCCGCGCTACGTCTGGGGGCGCAGCACGCACAACCTGGGACCAAAACTGCTGGCGGTGGCGGTGGCCGTGACGCTGTGGTTCGTGGCCACCGCCGAGCGCCGGGCCAATGTGGAGCAGGGCTACGACGTGCCGGTCACCGTGCGCGACACCACCGGCGGGCGCGGCGAGGGCACCCGCGCCACCAGTGACCTGAACCCGGCCACGGTGCGCGTGACCCTGTCCGGGCGGCCCGAACGCCTGCGCGAACTGCGCGCCGGAAACATTGAGGCCATCGTGGACGTGACCGGCGCGCCCGAGGGCAGCTTCACCCGGCCCGTCACTGTGGCCGCGCCGAACGGCACCACGGTCAGCCGCAAGTCGCCGGACACCGTGCAGGGCTTCGTGGACACCCAGTTGACCCGCACGCTGCCGGTGATCCTCAGCGTGGTCACGCCGCCGGAGGCCAGCCTGCCGCGCTACACGGTCACGCCCGCAGAGGCCCGCGTGGCCGGCCCCGGACGGGTGATCGTCAGGGTGTCGAAACTGGTGACCAGCCCCGAAAGTCTGGGGGCCGCCTCTGAGCGGGAGGTGCCGCTGATCGCGCTGGACGAGGACGGCAAACCCATCGACGGCGTGGTGTCCAACCCGGCCACGGTCACGGTGCGCCGCCTGGACACCGGGGAACTGCCGATCAAGACCCTGCCCGTGACCCTGAACGCTCCCCCCGCCAACCTGAGGGTCACGGCCCGCAGCATCCAGCCCAGCACGGTCCGGGTGGTGGCCGCCCCCGATCTGCTGGCCCGCCTGCGCGAGATCAGCGGCACGGTGGACTACCGCTCCGGCAGCTACAGCGCTCCGGTGCGGCTGGACCTTCCGGCAGGCGCGCAGGCGCTGGAAAATGTCACGGTCAGCCTGAGTGTGGAGACCGAGTTTCCGGTCAACACGCCCTGAGCCGACCGGGTTCCGAGCACTTTTGGGGCACGGTGCATTGCCAAAATGCTCCAACCACAGAACTTCCGGCAGCGAAAACGATTTTGTGAGCTGAGGATGAGTCTGGAACTGATTCCAACTGTTGCCCAGATCAACTCAGTGTCAGCGGGGGGGCGTATAGTGAACCAATGATGTGGAGGAATGGCCACATGGCCCGGTGATCGTCCAGTGATTGCTCACGTACCGACGCTGCACAGCCAGACCCGCGCCTGGACTGGCTGGGAGGAGCGTGTGCGGCTGATGGTCCGGCCCCGGCGTTTCGAGCATGTGGTGCGGGTGGCTGAACTGGCCGCGCAGATCGCGGCGGCCAACCGGCTGGACGTGGCGCGCGCCTACGCGGCGGGCATCCTGCACGACATCGCCCGTGACCTGCCGGACCCCGAGCTGCTGCGCCTCGCGCCGCCGGAATGCGAGATCGACGGGCTGCACCCGCTGGCGCTGCATGGCCGCGCCGGGCGCACGCTGCTGGAGCGCTGGGGCTACGCCGATTCGGTGGTACTGGAAGCTGTCGAGGACCACACCACCGGCCCGCGCGGCGGCAATTGCGTCGCCAAGTGCGTGTACATCGCCGACGTGTCCGAACCCGGACGGGGGGTCAATGCCGATATCCGTGAACTGGCCCTGCAAGACCTGAACGCGGCGCTGGAACAGGCCATTCTTTCCAAGGTCACTTACCTCCAGGGCAAGGGCATCACGGTGCACCCGCGCACGCTGCGCTCCTATCACGCGCTGCCGTGCTGCGCCCAGATCACGGCCAATCCGGTGCCGCAGCCCGTGTCCACCCCTGCCTTTCAGTGAACGTTCCCTCTGACTCCACTGCGCCTCACCGCACGCTGGCCCGGCTGCGCGCCCTGCAAGCTTTCGGCCTGAGTCTGGCCGCGCTGACGCTGGGCGGCCTGGCGCTGCTCCAGGGCGCGGGCAGCGCCTCCAGAGTGGCGCTGAGTGCCGGAGCCGCGCCGCAGTTCACGGTGCTGCTGGCCGGGCGCGACATCGTGTACTGCTATTACCATCAGCCCTGCAAGGACCAGGACAACCCGGTGGGCGCGCTGGAGCCGCCCAACACCGACACCCTGATGCTGGTCAAGGTGGACGGCTCGCGCGTGCGGGTGCTGAATATTCCGCGCGACACCAATGTGGGCCCCTTTGATCCCCAGGAGCGCCCCAGCGTCCAGAAGGTCAACAGCCGCTATGGTTCGGGCGGCCCGGAAGCCCTGACCCGCGCGGTGGAAACGGTGGTGGGCGAGCGGGTGGATTCCTACGTTGTCCTGCGTACCGACTACGCCGAGCGGGTGATTGACGCGCTGGGCGGCCTGGACGTGACCGTGCCGGAGGGCGGCGTCGAATGGGTGGACAACGCCGCCGGGGTCAACCTCAAGCTGGACGCCGGGCCACACCATCTGGACGGCAAGGCGGCGGTGCTGTACCTGCGCGTGCGCAAGGGCTTCGGGGACGATTACGGGCGCATTGACCACCAGAAGCAGGCGCTGGCGCAACTGGCGGCCAAACTGCGCAGCCCGCGTGGACTGGCGGCGCTGCCCACCATCCTGGGCGGCGTCGGCAACGGGGTGGAAACCAACGCCGATCCCGAGCTGCTCACGGCGCTCAGGCCGTATCTGTCCAATCTCAAGCTCAGTTTCGCCACGCTGCCCACCGACACCATTCGCGGCAGCTTCAACCTGGCGGTCAACCGCGAGGGGCTTGAGAAACTGTGGGGGGACCAGCCCGTGCCCGCCTCACCCACCCCCAACGTGAAGGTCAGCGTGGTGGACGCCAGCGGCGCGGCGCTGGGCGGGGCCGTGGAGCGCGCCCTGAAGACCCTGGGTTACGCCCGGGTGGGGGTCCGCGTGGCCCCCGAGAGCCGCGAGGCCAGTCAGGTCTTTACCGATCAGGACGTCGCCGACGCAAACGCGCTGGCCGATCTGCTGGGCCTGCCGCGCCTCCAGGGTGAGCGTTTCCCAGTCGAGGCGGGCGAGGTGGGTATTCTGTTGGGTGTGGACGCCCGCGCACACCTCGCGGCCCTTTTCCCCTATGCCCAGTTGACGGCACCGCCCCGCGCGACGCCAGGTGCTACCCCCCCACGGAGACCCCATGACCCTGAACACTGAACAGACCGCCAGAAAGCCCTCCCCCCGCGAAATGGACCAGCGCCAACTGCGGGCCATTGTGGACGCCGCCCGCGAACGCCGCGCCGAGGACGTGCGCGTGCTGGACCTGTCGGACGTGAGCAGCACGCTGGAATACTTCGTGATCTGCACCGCCACCGCCGGGTTGCAGCTCAACGCCGTGCAGGAAAACATCCGCATTAAGGCGATGGAGGCCGGACTGCCGCGCCCCAGCGTCGAGGGTCCCAGCGAGCGCTGGCTGCTGCTGTCGTTCAGCGGCAGCGTCATCGTGCATATCATGACCAAGGAAGCCCGCGAGTATTATGACCTTGAAGGGCTGTGGAGCGACGCCCGCGCGCTGGAATTCCCGGAGGAGTAACGTTCAGTTCGGACGCGGCAGACAGGGGCGGGCCGGGTGGCCTGCCTCTTTTGTTGGGATTGGCATGGAGGGGACGCCGGACGGCCTGCTGACGGTGGTGATCTGCCCGGCGGCCCCCCACCCCGCCACCCTTGCGCCGGGAGAGGGAGCAGGCAGGGCATCCTGCTAAAATCGAGTTGCCCCGCCGACAATCAGCCCGCTTCCAGCGCCTCCCGCAGGCCCTCGGGCAACTCCTGGGTGACCCTTTCCAGGGTGCGTCCGGCGGCAGCCCGCACCATCTTCTCGAAGGCCGCGCCGCCCCAGCCCTGGGCGTCGGGGGTGGCGAGGTGGGCGCGGAACAGGAAATTAAAGGTCACCTCCACCGCCGTTTCGCCGCCCCTGGCCGCCTGCGCGCCCTCCAGGACCTGGGCCTGGCCAGTGACCTCCACCCAGGCGCGTTCGCCCTCAATCGGCTGCGGCGTCAGCGTCGCGCCGTCGGGGGTGGGGGCCAGCACGCACAGGAAGGGCAGATCGGCCTCGCCCAGCACGGGCAGCGGCACCAGCAGCTCGCCGCGCAGCTCATCCCCATGGACATGCAGCCCGCGCAGGAAATGCAGGCGCGACAGCGCGCGGGCCGGGTCGCGCACAAAGGCCAGCGCCTCCGCCGCAGAGCCGGGAGCGGGCAGGGTGAAGTGCCGCCCGGCCTCGATGATCACGCCCCTCCCCGTCCGGGCCGCCCGCTCAGTCCACCCACTCGATCACCACGTGCCCGCCCTCCATCGCCAGGAGCAGATCGGCGTCGCTGGCGCTGCGCAGGCGGGGCAGGTGGGCAAAACGCGGCGTGGCCGAGGCGTAACCCAGGCGCACGATCACGTCGTCGCTGACCTCATCCTTGCCGATGCGCCAGACCAGTTGGCCGCCCAGGGCCTCCAGTTCCTGCGGCAGCACGCTGCGGATCAGCTCGGCCTCCGGCGCGGCACCAGCAGTTGCGGCGCTGGGGTCCGGCGGCAACGGTTCGCTCATGGGGCCATTGTACCCGGCGGGCTGCGCGGAGTAGAACGGAGGGCGAGATGACTGCCGAACCCCCCGCCCCCGCCGTGTCCTGGCGCGAACTGGAAACCCGTGTGGGCCTGGACGCCCTGCCCGCCTTTCACCGCGCCTTCTTGAGCTGGCGCGGCGTGGAGGGTGCAGCCGGGATGCCCCTGCGCCGCGTCTCCCAGCGTGTGGACGCCGAGCTGAACCGTCTGGTGCAGGTCAGTCAGGCACACAAGCAGGAGGGCGACTGGCTGCTAGAGACCGGGGCGCTGGACGGCTTCGCGGAGTACGAGGCGTTGATGGACGCGGGAACTTGATCCGGGACCAGCCTCTCCCCCGCCCTGACGCCGTGAGACATTCACGCGGGGGCTTGGCGTGAGCCTGCGGATTCTGGGGGGCAGCGCTCGGGGCCGCAGCCTGAAGGTGCCGGACAGCGCCCGGCCCAGCGGCGCACGCCTCCGCAAGAGCCTGTTTGACCTGCTGGCGGCCCGCGCGCCCACGGGAAGCTTCGTGGACCTGCACGGCGGCAGCGGCGCAATCGGGCTGGAGGCGGCCAGCCGGGGCTACGCGGTCACGCTGATCGAGCAGGACGCCCGCGCGGTCAAGGCGCTGGAAACCAACGCCCGCGCGCTGGAATTGCGCGTGCGGATCATTCGCGGCGAGTCGCAAAAACTGCTCCCCCGGCTGGGCAGTTTCGATCTGGTGTTCAGTGATCCGCCGTATCAGGCCGACATTCCCGCCCTGACCGCGCAACTGCTGGGCAGCGGGGTGGTGGCGGCGGGCGGGTGTCTGATCTGCCAGCACCCGGACCGCCTGGAACTCCCCGAGCATCCCGGCTACCTGCGCGAGGTGCGCGAGTACGGCAGCAACAGCCTGACCCTCTACCGCAGGGAAGCGGGGACAGATACAGTGAAAGGCGCATGAAAGCCGTCTTCCCCGGATCGTTTGACCCCATCACCAGCGGCCACATGGACGTGCTGACCCGCGCCAGCCGCATCTTCGACACGGTCACCGTGACGGTGATGCACAACGCCCGCAAGCAGGGGCGGCACCTGTTCACGCTGGACGAACGGCTGGAGATTCTGCGAACGGCCACCGGGCATCTGGACAATGTGGGAGTGGATTCCTTTGGCGGGCTGCTGGTGGATTACATGGCGCAGGAGCAAAAAGGCATCATCCTGCGCGGCCTACGGGCGGTCAGCGACTACGAGTACGAGCTTCAGATCGCGCACCTGAACCGCCAGATCGGCGAGGTGGAAACCGTGTTCATCATGGCCGCCACCCGCTGGAGTTTCGTGTCCAGCAGCATGATCCGCGAGATCGCCAGCTACGGCGGCGACATCCGCGAGATGGTCCCGCGCGCCAGCGCCGACGCTTTAAGGCTGAAATACGCGGACGTGTATGGCGAGCGGGAGCGGCTGCATGCGCCAGTTACGGATTGAGGCGAGATAAAGCGGCGCGCCAGCCCTGACTTCGGCTGGCGCATCGGCTTTGTGGGGAGTCAAGCTCAGGCCGGGCCAATCCCCTCCGCCCCCATTTCGCCGCGCTCGCGCATGGCGGCGGCCAGTTTGGCGGGTTCCAGCAGGCTGGCGTCCGGCCCAAAACGGACCCTGACGGCGCGCTGCACCAGCCAGATGGCGGCGAACACGCCCACCAGACTGATGACCAGCCCCGGCACGCGCATGATGGCGTTGACGGCGGCGATCTGGGCGTTAAAATCGTCGCTGCCGAATTTGGCGGTCACGCGGTCATAGTTGACGACGCTGTTGATCACGCCGCCGATCAGGTCCACCACCGCGAAGACCACCGTTCCCAGCACCAGTCCCCGGTGAACGCCAGGGTCGCGCATGGCCTGCTGCGTGGCGGCGCGGTCCTCCGGCTTCTCGCCGATGCTGGCGGCGTCCAGAAACACACGAAACAGCGGTACGGACGTCGCGGCGCTGATCAGAAACAGGATGCCGGTCAGGTAAGAACGCGCGCTGTCCTTGATGGCGTACCAGAAGCCATCCACATACCAGAAGGCCAGCGCCCCCGAGAAGATTGCCCCCGCTCCGCCGATCAGGGCCACCGGACTGACGTTGCGGTTGACACTCAGATCCCACAGGACATACACCACCGGAATCAGCGCGGCCAGCAGGTAGGCCCGCACGTTGCCGGTGGTCCCGCCCCCGAACACCTGCTCGGCGATGCTGATGCCGCTGCCCAGGATGTTGGGACTGAGGATCAGAATGGGAATGACCAGCGTGAAGACCAGATCCCAGACGGTCTTGGGAACGCGGGTGCGGGCTTTTTTGGGGGGGGTGGCGGCGGGTTTGGATTGGGAAGCCGGGTCGCTCATACGGCGCGCATTGTCTCACCTCGGGGTGAGGGCCATAAGTTCTGCACGCACGAAGCGTTCGCGGCCCGCCAGGTCAGGATGAACTTCGGCGGCCCAGCCCTGAATGCATAGCTCGGCGGCAAGGGCGGGGGCATTGCGCGGGTCCAGCTCCAGCCACAGCACGCCCGCCGGGGCCAGGGCGGCGCGGGCCTGCGGCATCAGGCGGCGGGCCAGGGCCAGACCATCCGGGCCGGAATACAGCGCCAGATCGGGATCGTGCCGCACTTCCGGCTCGGCGTGGGCGCGGTCACCCTCGGGCAGATACGGCAGATTCGCCAGAATCAGATCAAAGGGGCCGGAGATACTGGTCAGTAGATCGCTTTCGACGAACTCCACATCCAGCCCGTTCAGCGCCGCGTTTTCCCGTGCCAGCGCCAGGGCATCGGCGCTGAGATCGCCCGCCAGCACCGCCGCATCTGGCCTCGCCCCCTGGACCCCCAGCGCCAGCGCCCCCGTCCCCGTGCCCACATCGACCACACGCGGCGCAACGACCGCCCTCAGATCAGCCAGCGCCAGAGAGAGCAGCCATTCCGTCTCTGGTCTGGGAATCAGCGCCCGCCGGTCCACCCGGAGCTGCACGCCGCCCCAGTCCACCGTTCCCAGCAGATGTTGCACAGGCACACGCGCGGCCCGTTGCCGGAGCAATTGGGCCAGACGTTCAGCGTCGGCCCCACCCACTTCCTCTGTCCCGCGCAGTAGGAAGGCCGTGGCAGAGAGGTCCAGCGCGTGCAACACCAGCGCCCGCGCATCGACTTCCGGCGAGGGGACGCCCGCCGCACGCAGGGTCCGGACGGCGGCGGCGAGGTGATCCCGGAGATTCAACTTCCCCGCGCCTTCATTCCGCCGCCAGCCGCTCCACACGCGCGCCTAGGCCGGTCAGGACCTCGTATTCGTTGGTGCCACCCCAGCCCGCCACGTCGCTGACGGTGACGCCGTCCGGCCCCCAGAAACGCACGGAGTCGCCCACCTCCACCCGCAAATCGGTCACGTCCACCATGCACTGGTCCATGCAGATGCGGCCCACCACCGGGCGGCGCTCGCCCGCCACGGTCACCTGGGCCTGCCCCGTGGCGTTGCGCGGAAAGCCGTCGGCGTACCCGAAGCCCACGGTGGCCAGCAGGGTGTCGCGCGGGGCGTGCCACAGGCCA
This sequence comes from Deinococcus frigens DSM 12807, assembly GCF_000701425.1. GTDB lineage: Bacteria > Deinococcota > Deinococci > Deinococcales > Deinococcaceae > Deinococcus > Deinococcus frigens. The sequence goes on from NZ_JNIW01000023.1 coordinate 33,612, forward strand.
CCGTAGCTGACGCTCTCGCCCGCGCGGGCGGTGTGCAGGTGCGTGATCTCGGCGTCCAGGGTCATGACCGGCGTCAGGGGCAGCACCTCTTTCAGGTGCGGTGGCGCAAAGCCGTAGGAGGCCAGACCGGGCCGCGCCAGCCCCATCCCCGGCAGCGCCCCCAGGCTGAGGATGCCGCCGCCGTTGGAGGCGTGCGCGAGGACGGATGGCAGCTCAGCCAGCACCGCCTGAAAGCGCCGGAACTGCTCCCAGGCAAACTCCAGGTCCGGCTCGTCGGAAGTGGCGAAGTGGGTGTACGCCCCCTCCAGCACGCCGCGCTCGGCCAGCCGCTGCCCGATTCGCACGGCGTCCCTGGGCCGCGCGCCCAGACGGTTCATGCCGGTGTCCACCTTCAGGTGCGCGCGGGCGTGGGCAGGCAGGGCCTCGGCCTCCTCTAACGAGGCGACAGGCAGGCGCACGCCCAGATCGGCCAGCACCGCGACCTCGGCGGGACGTGGCGGGGTCAGCAGCAGGATGGGCTTGCCAAGGCCCAGGGCCGCCAGCGCTCCGGCCTCCTGCGGCGTCGCCACCGCCAGCCCCCACACGTCGGAATGCCCGGCGGCCACGCGCGCCACGATCTCCAGGCCGTGGCCGTAGGCGTCGGCCTTGACGGGCAGCAGCAACGGCACGAGGGCGCGGCGGGACAGCGCGCGCAGATTGCCCTCAAGGGCGGCGGCGGACGTGCGGGCATGGGCGCGGGCGTAGAGCATCTCGGTGCCGATGCTAGCGCGGGGTGGGCGTGTATGATTTTTGCAGTCATGCGCAACGTCTTTCCCCGCTGCTTCACCCGCCGCCTACCCACCGGTTTTGCCGCTCTCACCGCACTGCTGTTCTCGCCAGTGTTCTCGCCAGTCGCCGTCGCCCAGACCGGGGGCAGCCCGGTAGGGGGTCTGCTGCCGCTGGTGTCGGTGGGCGAGAAATGGATTCAGGACGTGGAGACTTACACCCTCCAGATCTCGCCGCAGGACGCCGGGAAACCGCTGGGGCTGGAAATCTACTCGCCCGGCTTTAACCTGGCCGATTACGTGGACGGGCGGCGCGCGGCGGGGTACTTCGGCGACGAGCTGTACAAGAAGAACGAGGCGTTTACCACCACCTTTACCCTGGTCGGCCCCGGCGGCACGGTGGCCGAGCGGCGTTACGGCCAGAACCGCGAACACACCTGGGACAGCCTGTTCGCGGGCGGCCTCGGGGCCGGGACATACACGCTGCGGGTCAACAGCAAGGGCGACGGCAAGAACTCGTATGCGCTGCGGGTGGCCTCGCCGTTTGCGCTGGAAACCAGCGACTTCACCGTCAACGCCCGCAGCAACACGCCCGAGCCGCTGCTGGCCGCCCGCCTGAACGTGACCGCCGACTGGGTGGGCAAGACCGTGGGCATCCTGAATTACGACATCGACGGCCCGGCAGAGGCCGAGACCTTCGTGGTGCAGCCGGGGGGCAAGCGCGCGGACCTGACGCCCAGCGACAACGGCAGGACCGCCACCGACCGCTTTACCATCACCCCGGAAATGGTAGGCGAGTGGCAGGTCTTTATCCGGGTGCTGCCCACCAGCAAGCAGTACAGCAACTCGGTGCGCTACTCGTTCCGGCTGAATGACCAGCCGGTCACGGCGCGGGTCGGAGGCTTCAACCCGCCCCCGGCAGCCAGGATCGAAAACCAGTTGCTGGTGGACGTGGTGGACCCGCAGGGCCGCCCGATTGCGGGGGCGTCGTACACGCTGGTGGGCGAGAGCAGCGTGCGCCCGCAACTGCCGCCCGGCTACGTGCCGATCAGCTCCAGCATCGTGCAGGGCACCGGCAACATCGTCTCGCCCACAGAGGTGCGCTACCAGCCGGGCTTCACCAAGATCCGTTTCGTGGCCCGCGCGCCCGAGGGGCAACTGGCCGTGGACGCCGTGGCGCTCTACGGCGATCAGCGCATTCCCCTGACCGGGGTGCCCTTCGAGGTGGCCGGGCGCACCCTGAATACCCCTGCCAGCGTGCCGCTCCCGCCCGGCGATTACCCGGTCAAGCCCACCCCGGTGCCCGGCAGCACCTTCACGCCGCCGCTGCCGGGCCGCGTCACGGACGGCGCGGCGGGCAGGGTGACCATCGAGTACCGGGTGCGGACCGACGTGACCCTGATTACCGTCCCGGACATCCTGAACGCCTGCGACGTGACGCAACTGACCGCCAGCGCCCGCACCGATTTTCCGTACCGCCTGCCGGGCCGCCTGAAGCTGAACCTGCCCACCGGCTGGACCAGCGACTACCCGCTGGAGACCTCCGGCGAGTTCAGCGGGGGCCAGCCGCTCAAATTGAAACTGCCGGTGCGCGTGTGCCGCAGCGACACCGCCGAGGCCGTGCTGGACCCGGTGGGTCTGCGGACCACCGGCACGGCGCGGGTCCAGAGTCCCGCCGGGGCGAACGTGACCCGCAGCGTGCAGGGGGGCGCGCGGGCCAGCCTGACCAAGAACGTGAACGCGGGCGCGCAGAACTACCAGGTCACGCTGGTCTTCACGGTGGACAGCACGCTGGAAAATGTCCGCCTGATCGATCCGCTGCCGGGCGGCGGCAGCACCCCCGCCGTGCGCGGCCCACTGCAACTCCAGGGGCCGAGTCTGGCGAATGTCCAGCCGCGCGTGGACGGCGACGCCATTGTGCTGAACCGGGTGATTCCGGGCACCTACACCCTGACCTACACGCTGTTCAGTGACCTTCCGGCAGACCGGGTGGTGACCCCGCCGGATCTAGGCTGGTAGGCACTGAGGTTAGAGGGTAAGGCTTCCAGAAGAGACGGGAGCCTCACCCTTCTCCAGCCGGGTCAGTGCCCGCCGCAAGTGTTCCAGATGCGCGCCGTGCCACTCCGTTTTGTCCTGCACGGCGGGCTGGATGCCGTCCACGTAGCCCAGCGCGCGCAGCAGTTCGCCCGCCGTCAGAGCGTCGTTGAACAGGGCGCGAAGTTCTTCCAGCGGCGCGAAATCGGTCCAGGCGTGCAGGTAGGCGGCGGTGGCGGCGGCCAATGCCTCAAGTTGAGACTCGCCGAGGTCATCCATTTCCCCGAAGCCCAGGAAATACGCCGGACTGGCGTCCAGAAAGGGATGCGTGACACACACGTCGGACCAGTCCAGGAACGTAAAACGGCCCCCACGCTCCACCACGTTCCCGCCGTGCAGGTCGCCGTGCCCCAGCGTGCACGGCAGCGGACTGGCGCTCAGGCGGCGCAGGGCGGCCTCCAGTTCTGGAGCGTGGGAGCGCAGGCGTTCAGCTTCCCCGGGCGTGAATCCGCCCTCCTGACCCGTCAGCAGCGTTGCATCCGAGAGCAGACGGTCCAGCCACGACAGCACGTGGTCCGGCCCCCGGTCACGCAGCGCCCAGCCGTCCAGCAGCGGCAGGCTGGCCCGCTGAATGCCCGCGAGATGCCGCATGACCGCGCTCAGGTCAGGCGTGTCGTTCTCCTCACCCGCATCCCGGAGCAGCAGAAAGCCGCGCCGTGTATCGGCGGCCAGCACGCTCGGGGCCGCGCCGGGCAGCTCGCGCGCCAGCAGGGGCGTGACCTCCACCTCGCGCCGGAAGAAGTCGGGGACGGCCTTGAAGTAGACCCGCCCGCCGGACGTATCCACCCGCCACAGCACGCTGATCTGCCCGTGCTTGAGGACGCTGGGCTGACCGGCCTGGCCCTGCCGCGTCCAGCCCTGCGCGGCCAGTTCGGCGTCCAGCCAGGCCAGGGCGGCGGCGTGCCAGCCGGGGCGCATCCACGGCGCGTTGCCGGGTGGGCTGTGGGCGGTGTCAACCCACGCCCGCTCCCGCTGCGGCAGTCCGGAGATGGGCTGCCAGTCCAGTTCCAGCCCGTCCGCCGCCTCCAGATGCCACACCGACTCGGCGCGGCGCACGCCCGCCACCTCACCGAAATATTTGAAATATAGCCGTCGCAGGAGCGTCCCAGACAGGCCCGCCTCCCGCGCCGCTTCCAGCACGTTCGCGCCGTAGTACGAGGTCTGGGCGGTGGTCAGGCTATGCAGGGCCACTTCCTCGCCGCGCGTGAACAGCAGGGTCAGCGTGGTTTCACGGCGCAGGGTGGGGGAAGCGCTGGGCATGGGGTCAGCCTCCCACACGCCCCACCCGGCGCGCATCCGCCGATTGGCCCAGGTGGTTGATTGGCCCAGGTTGAGCCATCCGGGGCAGAATGGGACCATGACCGATCCCGAACGTGAATTGAACTTTGCCCGCGAGATCATCGGCCAGCGGGGCTTCCGCGACGTGCCCGCAGGTGAGGTGCTGCGCGAGGCCGAGCGGCTGCTGAACAGTTGGATGGCTGGCGAGATGCGCATGGAGCGCCCCAAACTGTATGACCACTACGCCCTGCTGTTTCTGGCCCTGCTCCAGCAGAACCGGGAGCTGGAGGCGCGTCTGGCAGCCCTGGAAGCCCGCGATGTCTGACCCCATAACCAGGGTCAAGGTCTGCGGCACCACTTCCGTCGCGGACGCCGTGCTGTCGGCTCAGGCGGGCGCGGACGCGCTGGGCTTCATCTTCGCGCCGGTCAGCAAGCGGCTGGTGACTCCGCAGGTGGCGCGCGAGGCGGGCCTGAGCGTGGGGCCAGCCGTGGCGCGGGTGGGCGTTTTTCTGGATCAGGGGCTGGACGAGGTGCTGCGCACGGCGGAGGCGGCGCGGGTGTTGGCAGTGCAGCTTCACGGTCCCCTGTCTGAAGCTTTTGTGCGCGCGGTGGCCGACTTCTATCCGGTGCTGCGCGTGCTGCGCCCCGCCGATCTGGCACCCGGGGCAGAGCTGTGGGCCGGTGTTCCCGCCGTAACCCTGATGCTCGACGCCCCCCAGCCGGGCGGCGGTGTCCCGCTGGACTGGGAGAGCCTGCGCCAGGCGTTTCCCCCCGGTACCTGGCTGGCCGGGGGGCTGGGACCGTGGAACGTGGCAGGGGCCATCCGGGTCCTGCGGCCCGCTGCGGTGGACGCGGTGAGCCACCTGGAAGCCCGTCCTGGCGTGAAGGACCCGGCGAAGGTGACGGCCTTTATCCAGGCCGTGCGGGCGGCGCTGCCCCAGGTTATCCACAGTGAAACGGGAGGCTGTGGATAACTTCGGGGGCTGTGCAGGCTGCCTCATATCAACGTTTAATGCTGTTCCAGACGGACAAAACGAGCTCTTTCAGTCGGCCTGGCCTTCAAGTTATCCACACCTTATCCACAAGCCCTGTGGACAAAATTGTGGATAACTTTCAGCCCGGAGGTGCTTCCAACCCGGTTGCTGCGCTGTTCACGGGGGCCAGCCCGAACCACGCGGCGATGAGGCCCCCGGCCTCCACCACGTCCGCCGCCGCGCCCAGCTCCACTCCCACCCCGGCAAACGGCACGCGGGCGACGGTGTGCGATTTGGTGTGCAGATCTTCCAGATTGCCGTGATCGCTGCCCAGCACCACCCGCGCCCCGGCGTCCAGCAGGCCTGCCAGTAAGGCGTCCACGCGGTCCAGATACGCGAAGGCCGCCGCACGGGCGTTGGCGGGCGGCCCAGCCGCGCGTCCCAGGTGGCCCAGCAGGTCTCCGAACCACAGATCCGCCACGATCAGGTCATGATTCTGGGCAGCCCTGGCCAGTGCCTGACCCAGCCGCGACACCTCGGCGGGGCTTTGCATGGCGGCGAAGGGTTCGCGGTAGCCCAGGCCCAGCGTCGCGCCCAGCGGCGGCACGCCCGGCGGATTCAGGGGCAGGCCCGCCGCCGTGAATGAGAAGGGAAAACAGCCCATGCGGGGCCGCCGCGCCTGCGCCTCCAGATACTGCGGGACGTAATGGTTGGCCAGCGCCGCGCGCAAACCTACCGCCTTCAGGCGCGCGGGCAGGCTGGAATGCCGCAGCAGCCGTTGCAACGTCGGCCCCGGATGCGGCCCGAAGTGTTCACCCATGTAGCGCACAGCGTCCAGCCCGGTCAGCCAGCAGCTCTGGCCGGTGCCAGACTGCGGCAGGCCGGGGACTCCCAGCGTGGCGTCCAGGGCCAGTCCGGCGTCAATCAATGGGCGCAGCGCGGGCAGCTCCTGCTCCCACACGCTGCCGGGCGGCGCGTCTGCCGGGTGGCCCACGCCGTCCAGGGCCAGCCAGACCACGCCGCTCAGGAGAACTCCATCGGATCAGCTTACGGCGAGAATGGGACGTTCAGGCTCCGGTCACCGTCGGGCGGCTGCGCAGATAGATGGCCCATTGCCCCGCCTGATCGCCGTAGCTCTGAGCGACGCGCCCCAACTCGGCAGGAGTCACGTCGCCATAGACGGGCCGGGCGGCGGGCAGCACTTCCTTGCTCAGCAGCCCGTCCGCCGTCTCCAATGCCTCGCTGCGCCCCAGCCCCCTCACCAGGATAAAGAGGGCGCTCCAGTCGCCGACGCCGTACAGGCCCAGCAGCCACCCACGCAGTTCATCAGTGGATTGACGGTGCAACTCGGCCTCGCTCATCCCGGCGAAGGCCCGCGTGACTTCCAGCAGCGCGCGGGCCTTGCGCCCGTTGCCCACCAGGGTCTGAACACCTGCCTCGTCCAGCCCGGCCAGATCGGCGGGTTCGGGAAAGGCGGGCAGACCTTGCCACTCGCCGCCTGCCTGCGCCGTCAGCGCCCGCTTGAGCCGCAACGCCTGCGCGTTCGGCAGCCGCTGGGTCAGGATCGCCCAGCACGCCACCTCGTAAGGTGTCAGGAACTGGGGCTGGTGAAAGCCGTGCATGGTCTCCAGCACAGGTTTGAAGGCGGCGTCCTGCTCTGCCAGCGCGTAGAACGGGCGCAGATCACCCCGCGTCCCCAGAAAGCGGGCCAGGCGTTCCAGCAGCTCCGCCGTTTCCGCCCCGGGTAGCGCCCGTTCTGGGTGGAGGGTGCATGCCAGGCTTTCCTGCCCGTCCTGCCGCACCACGAAACCCACCGTTTGCCCATTCAGCCGGGTGGCCTTGCGGAGTTCGCCCGCCGTACCCTGCTCGCCGCTCGGGGGCGGAAAGCCGTCCAGAAAGGCCAGCGTGTGGCGCAGGTCAAACGGCCCGATAACGGGCAGACGGTGAATGCTCACGGCTGCGCCTGGTGGAAGGTCAGTGCGTGGCCGTCCGGCGTCCGCACGCTGAACATCCGTCCAAACGGGCCGTCCTGCGGCGGCTGAGTGACCTGCGCGCCCGCCGCCGTGATCTGCGCGTGGTAAGTGTCGGCGTCGGGAACGGCGAACCAGAGGGTCGCGCCCGCGCCGGAGTGATCCCTGACCTCGTGCGGCAGGGATTCGCGCAGGGCCAGACTCGCGCCGCCCGCGTGGGTGAAGACGGCGGCGTTGGGCGGGCCTGGAGTAGTCTCGAAGCCCAGGACTTCGGTGTAATAGCGGCGGGCAGCGGGCAGTTCTTTGGTGTGCAGGGCGATAAAATCAAGGTTGGTTTTCATGATGGTGCCTCCTGATCCCCAGTCTGCTGCCCGGCCAGTGACATCCCTATGTCAGTAGCGATTGGGTCAGCAGCATCCGCCGCGCTTCCTCCAGCACCCGCTCGCGCAAACTGGGCGGCTCCAGCACGCGCACGCCCGCGCCCCAGGACAGCACCCAGGGCAGCACGGCCTGAAGGTCACGGACTTGCAGCGTCACTTCCAGGCCGTCCTCAAACCCCCTGATTTCCGTCTGAAAAAAGCTGGGACGCTCGCGCACGGCGCGGCCCAGTTCGGCGGGAAAGCGCAGGCGCACCGTCAGGCCCAGCGGCTCGCGACGGGGTTCGGGCCAGGCGTGCCGCACCGGATCGCGCTCAAAAGTTTCTTCGATCATCTGAAGATTCTCCATACGGCTCAGGCGAAAGGTGCGCCGCTCGCCCCGCGCCGGATCGAAACTGCCCAGCAGCCACGCACCGTGCAGATGCACCAGCCGCAGCGGATGGACCTGCCGGGCCTCCGGGGGCCGCGACGGTTTGTGGTACACGAAGCGGACGACCCGCTGTCCCAGCACGGCCCCGCGCAGCACGCGCAGGCGGTCGGCATCTGCCGCATCATCGGGCGCGACGATTCGCAGGTGATCCCGAAGCCGCTGCACCTCCTCCCGCCGCCCGTCCGGCAGCGCCGCCCGCAATTTCTTGAGGGCCACCTCTGCCGCGCCCGCGTACTCGGCGTCGAAGGCTCCGCGCACCGCATCTGCGCCCAGGCACAGCATCACCGCTTCCTCGGTCGTGAAGTGCAGCGGCGGCAGAAAATAACCCGGCATCAGCGAGTAGCCGCGCCCCGACACGCTTAGGACGGGCACGCCGGCCTCGTTCAGCGCCGCCACGTCACGGTAGACCGTGCGCACACTGACGCCGAAGGTTCGAGCCAGCGCCCCCGCCGGAGTCCAGCCCTCGCCGCGCAGCTCCAGCAGCAGGGCGAACAGACGGTCCGTGCGGTTCATGCGTCAGTATGTGCCGTTCTTCAGCCGACACGCTAAAATCGCTGGAGGTCCGGCAGGAAAGGCCACGGCGTTGTTCGGGGGCCGGAAGGAGAGTAGACATGGCAAATCTGGACGCCCTGAGTTTCATGGACGGCTTTCTGATGGCCCGCACCGTGCTGGGCGACTCGCGGCAGGAGGCGCTGGCCGACTGGGACGCGCGGCTGGGCGAGATGTTCACCGACTTACAAGGCGACTACGCGCGGCAGAAGCTCGGCTTCAAGACCGAAATCGCCTATACCGAGGACTTTGTGAAGACCCTGCCGGAACTGGAAAGCTGGTTCTCGGGGATGGCCTTCGTCTTTCTGTCGGACAGGGCTTACCAACGCCGTCTGGAGGCGCTGGAAGACACCGAGATCGGGCAGATGGGCTGGCAATTTCAGGCCATCTGCCGGAGCTTCATGGTGGCCGGGCCGATCGCCAGGGGCCGCCGGGCCAGTCCGGAGGACCAGAAGCTGCTGCCGGATTTCAAACGGGCGCTGGACAAGTTCCTATCGGAACTGCGGCGCTACGGCCTTCGCAAACGCCTGGATTACGTGGGCAGCATCCTGGGACTGCTGGAAGGCGTGGCGCACGCGCCGTTGCCAGTAGAACCGTCGCCAGCAGCTCAGGCTGAATCCTGACGACAGCACGGGAACGGCCCGTCATCAGGTTGCTCCGCGCTACACGCCCTTGCGCGGATCGAACACGTCGCGCAGGCCGTCGCCCAGCAGGTTAAAGGCCAGCACCGTGATTAAAATGGCGAGGGCCGGGGCACTGGACGCCCACGGAGCCTGCGCGATGTAATTGCGGGTCTCAGAGACCATCGCGCCCCATTCGGGGGTGGGGGGCTGCGCGCCAAAACCGATAAAGCCCAGCCCGGCGGCGGTCAGGATGGCGTTGCCCACGTCAAAACTGCCCTGCACCAGCAGCGGGGCCAGCGAGTTGGGCAGCAGGTGCCGGAAGGCCACGCGGCTCTGGGAGCTGCCCAGGGCGCGGGCGGCCTCCACGAACTCGCGCTCGCGCAGGGCCAGCACCTGGGCGCGGATCAATCGGGCATAGGTGGGCCACGACACCAGCGCCACGGCGATCATCACGTTGGTCAGGCTCGGCCCCAGCGCCGCCGAGATTGCCATCGCCAGGATCAGGCTGGGAAAGGCCAGAAAGACGTCGGTGACGCGCATGATCACCTCGTCCCACCAGCCGCCCAACAGCCCGGCGATCAGCCCCGCCGCCGAACCCACCAGCAGCGAGGCCAGCATGACGCTGACGCCGATGCCCAGCGAGATGCGCGAGCCGCTGACCACCCGCGTCAGCACGTCGCGGCCCAGTTGATCGGTGCCCAGCAAATGCGTGCTGGAAGGGGGAGAGAGCCGCGCGGCCAGATCCTGCGCGCTGGGACTGCCCACAAAAAACGGCCCCAGTACCGCGATCAGCAGCAGCGCCACCAGTAGCACCAGCCCGATCATGGCCCCGCTGTTGCGCCGGAAACGCCGCCAGACCGCGCTGCCCGTGCCGCTCTCGGAGGTCAGGGCAGCGGTCATGAGAAGCTGATCCGGGGGTCGAAGAAGCCGTAGGCCAGGTCCACCAGCAGGTTGACCACCGAGTACGCCAGCCCGGCGATCAGGGTGACGCCCATCACTGCCGGAAAGTCCAGGCTGATGGCCGAGGTAGTGGCGTACCCGCCGATGCCCGGCCACGAGAAGATGGTCTCGGTGAGCACCGCGCCGGTCAGCAGGCTGCCGAAGAGGCTGCCCAGCACGGTCAAAACGGGCAGCGCCGCGTTGCGAACCGCATGCTTGCCCAGCACCCGCGAAGGAGTTAAGCCCTTGGAGCGCGCCGTGCGAATGTAGTCCTGGGACAGCACCTCCAGCAGCGCGCTGCGGGTCATGCGTGTCAGCAGCGCCGCCGAGTACGCGCCCAGCACCAGCGCGGGCAGGATCAGGTGCCGCAGCCCGTCCCAGAACACCGCCGTGTCGTGGGCCAGCAGACTGTCGATCAGCACCAGCCCGGTATGCGTGGGCGGCGGCAGGCTGTACACGTCCAGGCGGCCCGGCCCCGGCAACCATCCCAGGCGTTCGTGGAACAGCGTCAGCGCCAGAATCGCCAGCCAGTACACGGGGGTTGCCCCGCCCAGCAGCGCGAAGGTGCGGGCCAGCAGATCCGGCGGACGGCCCTGCCACAGCGCCGCGATCACCCCCAGCGGCAGGCCGATCAAGAGCGCGAAGACTACCGCCACCAGCGTCAGCTCCAGCGTGGCCGGAAAGAAGGCGCGCAGATCGCTGACGATGCCGCTCTGGGTCCGCAGCGAGGTCCCCATATCGCCGCGCAGCAGTTGGCCCATGTAGATCACGTACTGCGTCGCCAGCGGCTTGTTCAGGCCGTTGCGCTCGCGGAAGTCGGCCAGTTGTTCCTCGCGGGCGTTGTTGCCCATCGCCGCCGCCGCCGGATCGGAGGGCAGCGCGTGCGAGATCAGGAACGCGCCCAGGGTCACGCCCCACAGCACCAGGACCATCAAAGCGAGGCGGCGCAGAATATAGGTCAGCAATGGAGCCTCCTGAGATTGGGTGGCGAATATCTTCTCTCTCTCCCTTGAGGCGGGAGATGTCCCGGAGGGACAGAGGGGGTGAGCGGGCCGGGCGTGCCAGAGCCGGTCTTCTTAATCGGCCCAGATTTGATTTGAGGGGGCACGGCGATGTGCCACGTCTCACCCCCTCCCAGCCTCCCCCCTCAAGGAAGCTAAAAACACCAGTTCGAGAGATTTCCCCGCATCACCCAGCCCCAATGCAGGGGAGGCGGCCCGCCCATTTCTCCGCGTGCCGCCTCCCGTGGTCATCCGCTTACTTCTTGCTGATCTTCTCGAACTGCACGTCGCCGTTGGCATTGCGGTTGAAGCCCTGAATGCCGGTCTGGGTCACGATGGGCTTGTACGGCTGATACAGGATGGCGAAGGGGCCGTCCTTGGCCAGCAGCGCCGTGAGCTGCCCGTACTGCGCCAGTCGCTTGGCGGCGTTGGATTCGATGGCCGCCGTCTGCGCCAGCTTGCCCGCCGCCGCGTTGTTCCAACTGTTGCGCCACGCCAGCGATTTAGCGGCGTAGTCGCTCAGCGGGGTGCCGTTGCCGTCGGCGTCGGGGTAATCGGGACTCCAGTCGGCCTGGATCAGCGTGGCCTTCTGGGCGCGGTAGGTGGTATACAGCTCGGAATTGACCATCTGCTTGATGTTGGCCTTGATGCCGATCTTGGCGAGGTCCGATTGCACCTTGGCGGCCAGATCCTGGCACGGCACCCCGCCCGAACACGAGCCGGTGCTGACTAGAAAATCCACGCTGAAGCCATTCGCCTTGCCCGCCGCCTTGAGCAGTTCCTTAGCCCTGGCGATGTTGTACGGGTAATAGATCTTGGGGTCCGATCCGGCCAGCCCAATCGGCACGATGGTCTGCGTCTTGCGGCCCAGGCCCTGGAGCAGGCTGTCGATCATGCCGTCCTGATCGATGGCGTACCTGACCGCCTCGCGCACGCGGGCGTCCTCGAAGGGCGAACCCTTGGCCGAATTCATGCCCAGGTACGACAGCGAGAAGGTCTCGGCCTTCAGCGCCCTGAGTTTGGGATTGCTCTGCGCGGCCTTAAAGGCGTCGGGCGTGTAGTTCCAGGCCACGTCGATCTCGCCGGAGTTCAGCGAGCTTTGCTGCGCGGCGGATTCGGCCATGTAGCGCAGGATCACGCGCTTGATGTTGGGCGATTTGCGAAAGGCGTTGGGGTTGACGTCCAGCGCCACCTGCGCGCTGCGGTCCCAGCGGTTGAGCATAAATGGCCCGCTGCCCGCCGAGTGGTCCTTGAGCCAGGCCGTACCGAAGTCGCCCGCCTTCTCGTGCGCCTTGGCCTCGGTGGAGTCGATCACGCCCGCCACGTTAAAGGTCAGCAGCGCCAGCACGATATTCGGGTTGGCGGTCTTGGGAATGTCCATGACCACCGTCTTGGCGTCGGGCGCGCTCAGCGACTTGGCAGTGATGTTCGCCACGTCGGTCAGCAGAAAGCTGGACGGCGTTTTCAGGGCGATCACGCGGGTCAGGGAGTAGATCACGTCGGCGGCGGTGACGGTGCGTCCGGTGCTGAATTTGGCGTCCCGCAGCTTGAAGGTAATCCGCGAGCCGCTGGCCGTGGGCGTGACCGTCCAGCTCGACGCCAGCCGGGGCTTCAGGGTCTTGAGATCGTTGCCCTCGTAAATCACCAGCGTGTCGTACAGGTTGCCCGCCACCAGCGAGCCGCTGAATTCATAGGACGCGCCGGGGTCCAGCGTGATCAGATCGGAAAAGTCGCCGCCGATGACCAGCGTGCTTTCCCGCTGGGCGCTTGCCAGCGACAGGCCCGCGCTCAGGGCCAGCGCCAGGCCCCACGAGAACATTTGACGCTTGCGGGCGGACACGGCTTGCTGGGACATAGGTTCCTCCATTTGGAACACAGATTTGGACCACAGTTGGGACTCGGGTGAATGGGGCAAACAACGTCTAATTCACGCTTTTAGGACTGACACCCCGCCAGAAATGGGGCGCTGACTTCAGCGATACGGAGCGTGAGGCGGTCAGGCCCAACATACTCTCAATTTGAAATCGCTCCCTCAGGCCGTGTTGCCCCCACCGGGAAGGCGGTGCCAGCCGCCTTCCGATATGCCAACATCGGCCCTGTCGATGACTCCGCCTGCCCTCTCTCTCCCCTCCCCCGCCGTGATCGCCCTGATCGGCGCGCCTGCTGCGGGCAAAAGCACCCTTGCGGCGCGGCATTTCCAGCCCCCGGAAGTCTTGTCGGGCGATTTCTCGCCGGAGCTGGGGCGCAGGCTGGCGCGCGGCGAACTGAGCGTGATCGACGCGCCGCTGACCCGCCCCGACGAGCGGCGGCGCGTGCTGGAGGCCGCCCGCGCCCATGACCTGCCCGCCGTGGCGCTGGTCCTCGATCTTCCCCGGCAGGTGCTGGAGGACCGGGCGGCGCGTCTGGGCCGTGACCCGGCCAGTGTGCTGCCCGAATTTGGAGAACTGCGCCGTACCCTGGGCGGCCTCCAGAAAGAGGGCTTCCGCCAGATTCACGTCCTGCGCTCGGTGGCCGAGGTGGACGCCGTACAGATTGTGCGCGTGCCGCTGCCGCCGGACCGGCGCGACTTGCCCGGCCCCTTCGATGTCATCGGCGACGTGCATGGCTGCCTGCCGGAGCTGCTGGAGCTGCTGGAAACGCTCGGTTATATCGTCAACGGGGCAGAGATCAGGCCGCCAGCGGGCCGCACTGCCGTTTTTCTGGGCGATCTGACCGACCGGGGACCGGACAGCGCGGGCGTGCTGCGCGTGGTCATGAATATGGTGACGTCGGGCGCGGCGCTGTGCGTGCCGGGAAACCACGACGAGAAACTGGCCCGCGCGCTAGGTGGCAAGGCGGTCAGGGCGATGCACGGGCTGGAGGGGACGCTGGCGCAGTTGGACGCGGCGGGCGAGGATTTTAAGGCCGGGGTCCGCGCTTTTATCTCTACCCTCCCCAGCCATCTGGTGCTGGACGCCGGGCGAGTCGTCGTGGCCCACGCGGGACTGCCCACGCGGTATCAGGGCCGGACCTCTGGCCGGGTCCGCAGTTTCGCGCTGTACGGCGACGTGGACGGCACGTATGACGAGCTGGGCCTGCCCATCCGCCGCGACTGGGCCGCCGACTATCGTGGCGAGGCCATCGTGGTCTACGGCCATACGCCCGTGGCCGCGCCGCGCTGGGTCAACCGCACCGTGGACATCGACACCGGCTGCGCGTTCGGCGGCGCACTCACGGCCCTGCGTTACCCGGAGTTGGAATTTGTCAGCGTGTCCGCCCACCAGCAGTACGTCGCCCCACCGCGCCCGCTGCCGCTGCTGGGACCGGAGGACGGGACGCCAGAATTGATTTAAGGCATTTGTCAAAAGAGTCGTTCACTTTTGACCGAACAAAGTGAGTGAATTTCGCCGAGCATTTGGGACTGGCACAGCTCCGCAGGAGAGGATGGAAGCATCGGGAAAGGAGACTCCCGATGCTGTCATTCGGACAGATGCTTTAAACCACCCCCGGCACAAAGCGCTTCGTCCGCCTGCGGTAGGCGGCGTAGTGCGGAAAGCGCGCCAGCAGCGCCGTTTCCTCGCGGGCGGACTTGAAGTGCAGCAGCGCGGCCAGGGCGACGGTCCAGCCCAGCGCTTCCCGGCTGCCCCAGAACAAGGCCCAGCCCAGACTGATGGCCAGCAGGCTGCTGTAAATCGGATGGCGAACCCGCGCGTACAGACCGTCCGTGACCAGTTGCGCCGTGTCGGTCGGTTCGGGCATGACGCTGAAGCCCTGGCCCAGGCTGCGCCCGCCGCCCACGACAACTGCGCCGCCCAGCACCACCAGGGTCAGGCCCGCCCCCTTTTGAAGACGGCTGACCCTGCCGCCCCGCCATGCGCCGACAAACACCAGCCCAATCAGAGCGAATTGCGCGGCCACCAGAGCGCCACCGCGCTGGCGGAAGCGTCGGAAGCGGCTCTGGGCAGTCATGCGCGAATCCTATCCCGCCGTCACCACGCCGTCCCGCACACTCAGGCGGTAGTGCGCCAGCGCCGCGACTTCTGGATCGTGGGTGATCAGCACCACGCGGCGGCCCTCGGCGGCGGCCCCGGTCAGCAGCGACAGCACCAGTTCGCCGGTCTTGCTGTCCAGGTTGCCCGTCGGCTCGTCGGCCAGCAGGATACCGGGATCGCGGGCCAGGGCGCGGGCAATCGCCACGCGCTGGGCCTCGCCGCCCGAGAGCTGGTTGGGCAGGTGTCCGGCGCGGTTTTCCAGGCCCACCAGCGCCAGCAATTCTCGCGCCCGCGCCCGGCGTTCTCTAGGCGGCAACCCCGCCAGCGTCAGCGGAAACTCCACGTTCTCCTGCGCGCTCAGGATGCTGACCAGATTGTGGTTCTGGAACACGAAGCCGTAGTGCGCCAGCCGGAAGTCGGCCCGCGCCGGTTCGGAGAGGGTGGTCAGGTTCACGTCGCCCACCCGGACATGCCCGGTGCTGGGCGTATCGAAGCCCGCCAGCAGATTCAGCAGCGTACTCTTGCCGCTGCCCGACGGCCCCACCACCGCCGTCATCCCCGGCGGAAAGGTATGTGTGAAGGAGGCCAGCGCCCGCACCTGCCCCTCGCCGCTGGGATAGACGCGCGACAGGTTCTCGACGTGCAGGGGCGGGGTGTTGGAGGTCTGAACCTCAGTCTTCTGTGTGGTGGGCGCCGTCATCACACCCTCCCCAGCGCTTCGGTGATGTTCAGGCGGCTGGCGGTGCGGGCGGGCAGCAGGCCCGACACCAGGCCCAGAAACAGGCTGATCCCCAGCGCCAGCAGCACCAGCCGGGGCGTCAGTGCGGCGGCGTCGATGCCGGCCAGCTTCTGGGTGTACAGGTTGACGCCCCAGATGCCCACCAGGCCCACGATCACGCCGCCCACGCCGCCCACCAGCGACAGCAGCAGCGACTCGCTGAGGACCAGCGCCCGCACGAAACCGGGCCGCGCCCCGATGGCCCGCAGCGTGCCGAATTCGCGGGTGCGCTCGAAGACGCCCATCATCACCGTGTTCGCCACCGCCAGCCCGCCCACGATCAATGAGATCAAGGAGATGCCGAAGCGCACCGCGTCGCTGATCTTCAGCGCCCGTTCCACGAAGCTCAGAAAGTCCGACTGGGTGGACGCTTCCAGATCCAGTTTTTCAGACAGCGAGGTGGCCACCTCGCGCGCCTGACGGGGATTGTCCAGCTTGACGGCCACCAGCGAGACGCGGCCCTCTGCGCCCTCCGACTTTTGCAGGGTCTTTAGCGGCAAAAAGATGAAATTGTCTACCAGCCCGGATTCGGGGGCCAGCACGCCCACCACCTGCGCCTTGTTGCGGCGGTTAAGGTTGAGGGTGCTGCCCACCTTGAGGTTCAGGTTCTGCGCCGCCTTTGCCCCCAGCACGGCCACGCCCTGCCCCTCGTCGGCGGGTGTGAAGCCCCGGCCCTGCGCCGCCGACAAATTGGGAAACACCGCCCCGATGCCCTGCGCGGCGGGCAGGCCATACAGCACGACGCTCTGCGACACGTCCAGGCTGCCGCGAATGGTCATGACCACCGGGGTCACGGTCTTGATGCCCAGCTCCGGGGCCAGCGCCTGGATGTCGGCCACGGCCCTGTCGGGCAGGTTGGGCTGCGGCGCGAAGCCCTGCGTGAAGCCGCTTAAGCTCACCTGAATATCCGGCCCGATGCCGCCGAGCTGCTCCACGAAGACCTTGCGGATGCCCTCGCCCAGCGACAGGAAAATCACCATGCTGGCCACCGCCACCGTGATGCCCAGCGCGGTCAGGCCGGTCCGCACCCGCCGCCGCGTCAGCCCGCGCCAGGCCAGCCCCCACAAATCCGTCCATTTCATTGCGCTCAGGCTACCGCCCAGACGCTGGGGCAGATGGTACGCGCGGCGCAGGTAGGGGGCCGGGGCCGGGTCACGCAGACACAATTACGCAGGCACGATCACGCAGGCACGATCACACAGGCACGATCACACAGGCACAGTTCTCTCCGTGCTGGACAGACAGAACGCCTAAAAAGAGCTTGAGGCGTGTGACCGCATAGCCCATCAGCCCCCCGAATAGAGGGCCGGAAAGCGCCGCCGCGTGGGCGCAGCGTATCCGTCCGCTCCCCCCTCCGCTATCCTGCCCTGATGCGCCGCCTCCTGCCCGTGCTGTGCCTGCTGCTGTGCGTGGGCGGCGCGCCATTTCCAGCAGCGCAGACCCCAGCAACATCAGATTCAGCGCCGCCCGCCGACCTGACCCCACACCGCGAACCCGGCCTGAGCGCGGGCGTGCAGCGGGTCCTGCGCGGCCTGCCCCCCGGCGTGCGCGTGGGCGTGCTGGTGCAGGATTTGCAGACGGGCCGGGTGCTGCAAACGCGGCGGCCCGACACCCCGTTGATCCCCGCCAGCGCCAATAAACTGGTGGTAGGCGCGGCGGTGCTCAACGAGCGCGGCGGCGCGGACGGCTGGTGGAGTACCGAGTTGACCGTGCCCGCCGCGCAGGTGGGGCAGGCCAGCGTCAAGGCCGTGACCCTGCGCGGCAGCGGCGATTCCAGCCTGGGCGTGTCGGACGGCGAGTACAGCCTGCGCGCCCTGGCAAAACAGGCCTATGCGCGCGGCCTGCGCGCCGTGGGGCAGGTGCGGCTGGACAACGCCCGGCTGGATTCGGCCACCTGGAAGGACGCGCCCATCGGCGTGCCCATGACCGCCCTGCGCCTCGCGGAGTGGCACGGCGCGCCGCCGCTGAGCCAGGAAACGGCGCACCAGCGGCTGGGAGCCGTGTTGATCGGCGAACTGCGCCGCGCCGGAATCAGGGTGATCTCCGAACAGGTGGGGGAGGCGGCCCCCTTCAGCCCTTACCTCCCGCCTGCCCGAACCGGCGAGCGCGGCCAGCCCTTGCCCCCTGATCCGGTCATCCCCGTGACCCGCCGCCCCGAACAGGGGATCGCCAGCGTGCGGAGTGCGTCCCCCGCGAAGCTGCTGGCCGCCACCCTGCGCCCCAGCGACAACCTCAGGGCCGAGGAACTGCTGGCGGCGCTGGCCCTGCGCCCTGCTGCAAACGGCACGCTGGCGGGCGGACTGGCCCGCGAACGGGCGTTTCTGGGCCGTATCGGCGTGGACCTTAGCGGCGTGGTGCTGGCCGACGGCAGCGGCCTGAGCCGCCAGAACCGCATGACCCCGCGCTCCCTGGTGGACCTGCTGCACGTGATGTATGACCTGCCGTATCCCCTGTCCGGTACGCCTGCCGAGAGTTCTGGCCTCCCCGCCCAGCTCTACCGCCAGCGCCAGAACGCCTTTGCCGAGGCACTGCCCCGGGGCGGCACGGGTGAAAATGTTCCGGCCCACGACGGGCGCGGCGGCACGCTGGCGCGGCGCTTCACGGGCACGGGGCTGGACGTGCGGGCCAAGACCGGCACCCTGCCCGGCGTCAGCAGTCTGGCCGGGTACGTCACGGGAAAAAGCGGTCACACCCTGGCCTTCGCGCTGATGATGAACGGCCCGCTGGACAGCCCGATCCTGACCCTGCGCGCCCTGCTGGACGAAACGGTGGCCGTGCTGGCGGCAGAGAACTGAGGGGGGCGGGTAAACTGAACCCCATGCGTCCCCTGCCCCTGCCTTTTCCCGACGAGACCGAAGCGCCGCACGTCACCGAACTGCGTTTCGCGGGCAGCGGCGTGACGGTGCGCGGGGCCTTCGAGCTGAACGAGTTCGCCACCCTGACCCCGGACAACCTGGAATTTCTGCGCCTGTACATCCGGGTACGCGGCAACCTCAAGGAAGTGGAGCGTGTGCTGGGCGTTAGCTACCCCACCGTACGCGCCCGATTCGACACCCTGCTGCGCGCCATCGGTTACGAACCCGAGCTGGCCGATCCCCAGGCCGAGATTTTAAGCAGCCTGGAACGCGGCGAGATCACCCCGGACGAGGCGGCCAGGAAGCTGCGGCGCTAGCTGGCCAAGTTAACCGGGCAGGGCGTCCCAGACGATTCGCACCTCGCGCAATTGCCCCTCGGTCTTCTCGCCCGCCTCCTGTCCGCCCTGGCGCAGATACCACCCCCGCGTGGGGTTGGCGTCCAGGACCCACAGGGCCAGATTCTGCACCCCGCCCGCCTGCAAGGTCCACAGCATCTCCCCGAACAGCGCCCGCCCCAGCCCCTGGCCCTGTGCCGATTTCAGCGCATACAGCGTCATCAGTTCGGCGTCGTAGCCAGGATGGTCACGGGCCGGGCCTGCGGAGGCGAAGGCCACCACGTTCCCATCCTGCCCGGCCACCAGCACGGTTTCCAACTCTTGCGAGATAGTCCGCTGCCAGTTCGCCTCGCGCCGCTGCCGCGCTTCCTCGTTCGTCATGCGGTCCAGAAAGTCTTCTGGCATCAGGCCCGCGTAGGTTTCGCGCCAACTGGTGGTGTGAATACGGGCGATGGCCGGAGCATCAGCGCGGGTGGCGGGGCGGATGGTCATGTCACAGGGTAAGCGATCTGGTTTCGTGCGGCCTGCACTCGTTGCGCTTTGATTGCCTCCCCGTTCACCACAAGTCCTGAACCTGTGGCCGGATCAGGCGGTCATACACGTCTGCCACGCCGCGCATGGTGTCCTCGCTCAGCGGCGGCAGATCGGCGGCGCGGGCGTTGGCCTCGGCCTGGGCGGCGTTCCTGGCCCCTGGAATGGCGCAGCTCACCTCGGGGAACATCAGAATCCAGCGCAGGGCGAATTCGGCCAGCGTCATGTTCTTAGGCACGAGCGGGCGCAGCGCGTCTACCGCTTGAAGGCCCGTTTCAAAGTCCACGCCGGAAAAGGTTTCGCCCTTATCGAACGCCTCGCCGTGCCGGTTGAAATTGCGGTGATCATCGGGCGCAAAACTGCTCTGAGCGGTCATCTTGCCGGTCAGCAGACCACTCGCCAGCGGCACACGGGCCAGGATGCCCACGCCCCCCTCGCGCGCCGCCGCAAAAAACTGCTCGGCGGGCTTGAAGCGGAAGGCGTTGAAGATGATCTGTACGGTGGATACGTTGGGGTGCCCTATGGCGGTCAACGCCTCGTCTACCGTCTCCACGCTGACGCCGTAGGCCCGCAGCAGTCCTTCCTTCACAAAGTCGTCCAGCACGCCGAAGACTTCATCGCGCTCGTACACCTCCGGCGGCGGGCAGTGGAGCTGGAGGAGGTCAAGGGTGTCGGCCTCCAGATTCTGCAAGCTGCGCTCGATGAAGCCGCGCAGATTTTCCCGGTTGTAACCGCCCGCTGTGTGTGGATCCAGGCGGCGTCCGGCCTTGGTTGCCACGTAGAAGGCTTCCGGGCGCTCGCGCCGCAGCCGGGCGATCAGGCGTTCGCTGCGCCCGTCGCCGTATACGTCGGCGGTATCGAAGAAATTGATCCCCAAATCCAGGGCACGGTGCAGAGCGCTCATGGCGTCGGCCTCGCTGACCTCGCCCCAGGTGCCGCCGATGGCCCACGCCCCGAAGCTGATGCTGGACACGTCGTAGCCGGCCTTGCCGAGTTGCCTGTATTGCATGGAGCGGTTATAGCGCGGGGCGAAGAAGGCAGGGAATGGTCAGCAATTAGAGTGACCTCATCGAAAGGCTGTTCAGAGTTGATCGTGGCAGCGAAAATTCAGCCGCGACAGACAGGTCATAGCCCGTCAACCCCTCCCCGTCACTGAAACCCACCCCCGCCCCGGCCTATCCTTGACCCATGACCGCGCCCGCCGATCCCACCCAACCGCCCAGCACAGGCCACATCCATCTTCCGGACGGCTCGTGCTGCGCGCCTACCAAGTACAGCGGGCGGTTCGCGCACCTGCACCAGCACACGCAGTACAGCCTGCTGGACGGCGCGGCCAAGCTCAAAGATCTGCTGAAATGGGTGAAAGAGGTCACACCGGAGGGGCAGGACGCTGCCTGCGCCATGACCGACCACGGCAACATGCACGGCGCGGTGCATTTCTACAACTACGCTCAGGCCGCGCAGGTCAAGCCGATCCTGGGCTACGAGGCCTACGTGGTGCCGGGCATGGGCACGCGCCGCGACAAGAAACCCGGCGTCAGCGGCGAGAAGGGCATCTTTCACCTGACGCTGCTGGCCCGCGACTTCGAGGGCTACCAGAACCTGTGCCGCCTGAGCAGCCGGGGCTACACCGAGGGCTATTATTACAAGCCGCGCATTGACCACGAGCTGCTTCAGGAACACCACAAGGGCATCATCGCCTTCTCCGGCTGCCTGGGTTCGGAGGTGCAGCAACTGCTGATGCAGGGGCGCGAGGCCGAGGCCAAACAGCGGATGCTGTGGTACAGAGATCTGTTTGGCGAGAACTACTTCATCGAGATTCAGGATCACGGGTTACCCGAACAGAAGAGGAACAACCCGATTCTGAAAGCCTGGGCGCAGGAACTGGGCATCGGCATGGTGGCCACCAACGACGGCCACTACGTCAAGAAGTCCGACGCCACCGCCCACGAAACATTGCTGGCAATCCAGACGAAAGCCACGCTGGCCGACGAGAACCGCTTCAAGTTTCCCTGCGACGAGTTCTACGTCAAGGATCTGGATGAGATGCGCCGCGCCCTGCCGCCCAGCGAGTGGGGCGAGGAGGTTTTTGATAACACCGCCCGCATCGCTGACCTGTGCAACGTTGATCTGCCCGTGGGCAAGAAGCGCGTGTACCAGATGCCCGCCCTGCCCATCCCCGAAGGCCGCACGATGGCCGAGGAGTTGCGCGTGCAGACGTATGCCGGGAGCCTCAAGCGCTACCCGCACCACGTCACGGGGGCGCTGCTGCGCGAATACGCCGTGCGGAGTCTGGAGACGCTGGAGCCGGGGGACCGTGAACGCGTTCTCTCCCGCACCGAGGGCTGCGACGCCCGAACCTGTGATGAGGAGACGCTGCTGACGCTGGTGGCCTTTCTAGGCAGCGAGTGGGAGGCGCGCGGCAAGGCGTCGGGCGAGAAATACACCCTCTACCCGGCGTTGGAAGTGATGGAAAGCGAAGGCAATGTCACTGCTATCGAAGATGATTTCGGTGAATATATTGTTGGCGTTATCAAAGGAGAAAAGGCGTCCATCCTGCCTATTGCAAAGCTTTATTTTACTTTAGATGCTGTTACTCCTATCGAGGATTTACGCGCAGAATTGAGTGCAAGACATCAAAAATTCAGCGAGTTGGGCAACCTGGAAACCAATGCGATAGTAGAAAAGGCAACGCATTACCTCTGTGCTCGGCCAGAAGTGGAGAGCGACTTCCGATTTCTGGCAAGCGATGCGATTGAGAAAGAGCGTAACGCAGTTAGAATTGCTGAGCTTCTTCTCTCGCTAAGTGCGCGTGATGAAGTCTCGCCAGATGAAGCGGAATTAGCGATGCGGATTGAGTTGTCTGCTGGGCGGGAACTTCGGAAACATCATCAGCACGCCTTGGTGCTGCTGCGCCGCGCCGAGTACGAGCTGAGCGTCATCAACAACATGGGCTTTCCCGACTACTTCCTGATCGTGGCCGATTACATCAACTGGGCCAAGGACCAGGGCATCAGCGTGGGGCCGGGGCGCGGGTCAGGGGCAGGGTCCCTCGTGGCCTACGCCATGCGGATCACCAACCTCGATCCGCTAGAATTCGAACTGCTATTCGAGCGCTTCCTGAATCCGGACCGTATTTCCATGCCCGATTTCGACATCGACTTCAACGACGCCCGCCGTATCGAGGTCATCCAGTACGTGCAGGACAAGTACGGCGAGGACAAGGTGGCGCAGATTGCCACCTTCGGGACGATGGCGAGCAAGGCGTGCCTGAAGGACGTGGCGCGCGTGATGGGCCTGGAATACGCCAAGGTCGATAAGGTTTCCAAGCTGATTCCGATCAAATTCGGCAAGAGCTACTCGCTGGAGCAGGCCCGTGACGCCGTGCCGGACATCGCGCAGATGCTGGAGAGTGACGCGCAACTGCTGGAAGCCTACGAGTTCGCGCAGAAGCTGGAGGGGCTGACCCGCCACGCCTCCGTCCACGCCGCCGGGGTGGTGATCGGGCGCGACAAACTGACCGATCTGGTGCCGGTGATGCGCGACACCTCCGGCATGGGCATGGTCTGCCAGTACGACATGAAAGCGGTGGAAGATATCGGCCTGATCAAGATGGACTTCCTGGGCCTGCGGACGCTGTCCTTTCTGGACGAGGCCAAACGCATCATGCGCGAGTCTCAGAAGATCGAGATCGACTTCGACGCCATTCCCTTCGACGACGCCAAAACCTACGAGCTGATGAGCCGGGGCGATACCAAGGGTGTGTTTCAGTTGGAGGGCGCGGGGATTGCCGATGCTTCCCGCCGCCTGAAGCCGCGCCGTCTGGCCGACATCATCGCCCTGAGCGCGTTGTACCGCCCCGGCCCGATGGAAAACATTCCCACCTACGTGCGCCGCCACCACGGCATCGAGGAAGTGGATTACGTGCGCGACGGCTTCCCCAAGTCCGCGCAGTTTCTGGAGAAGATTCTGGCCGAAACCTACGGGATTCCGGTGTATCAGGAGCAGATCATGCAGATCGCCTCCGAAGTCGCGGGTTTCAGTCTGGGCGGGGCCGACTTGCTGCGCCGCGCGATGGGCAAGAAGGACACGGCGGAGATGGCTAAACAGCGTGATCTGTTTGTTGAAGGCGCAAAAGCCAATGAAGTTCCGAAAGACGAGGCCAATAAACTCTTCGATCTGCTGGATGCGTTTGCGAATTATGGATTCAACAAGTCACATTCAGCCGCATACGGCGTCATCACCTACCAGACCGCGTGGCTCAAGGCCAATTACCCCGTCGAGTTCATGGCGGCCCTCCTGACGGTAGAAAGGCGCGATTCCGACAAGGTGGCCGAGTACATTTCCGACGCGCGCAAGATGGCCGTGAAGGTGCTGTCGCCAGACATCAACCGCTCGGCCCCGGATTTCGCGGTGGCGGGCGAGGAAATCCTGTTCGGGATGTACGCCATCAAGGGGCTGGGCGAGGCCGCCGTGGGCCGCATTCTGGAGGAGCGCGAGCGTGGCGGGCGGTTCAAGTCGTTTGCCGACTTCTGCTCACGCGTGGACAACAAGACCTGCAACCGCAAGGCGCTGGAAAACCTGATCAAGAGCGGGGCCTTCGACGCCTTCGGGGAGCGGCGGCAACTGCTGGACAGCCTGGAGGAAACGCTGGCCTGGGCGCAGGGGGCCGCCTCCATGATCAGCAGCGGCATGGACGCGCTGTTCGGGCTGGAGGAAACCGCGCCGGAGCCGCCGCTGAAGGCCACGTTTACCGCCCTGACCGATCTGGAACGCCTGAGCATCGAGAAGGACGCGCTGGGTCTGTACATTTCCGGCCACCCGCTGGAGCAGCACGAGGGGCTGCGCGAGGCGGCCAGTTGCCGGATCAGTGACCTGGAGACCTGGTTTACCGCCCAAAATGTGGCCCCCGGCAAGCGCATTAAAGCCGTGCTGGCAGGCATGGTGGAAAATGTGGTTCGCAAGCCCACCAAATCCGGCGGCATGATGGCCCGCTTCATCCTGGCCGACGAGTCCGGGCAGACCGAGCTGGTGGCCTTTTCCCGCGCCTATGACCGCATTCAGGAAAAGCTGGTCAACGACACGCCCGCGCTGGTGATCGTGGAACTGGAATCCGAGGACGGCGGCCTGCGCGCCATTGCCGAGGAGCTGGTCAGCATCGAGCAACTGGGCGAGGTGCCGAAGGTCATGTACGTGAACATCGACCTGGAAACCGCCAGTCCCGATGCCGTGGGCGAGTTTCAGAGCGTGCTGGACGAACATGCCGGAACCATGCCCACCTATCTGCGCCTGCAAACGCCGGAGCAGTTCGTGGTCTACCAGCTCGATCACGGCATGGGCAGCGCCGACGCGATCAAGGTGCTGAACCAGACCTTCCCGTGGATGGAGGCATATCTGGCCTACGATCAGCAGACCATCCTGGGCCGCTTCGCACCCAAGCCCCCGGCATGGATGAACAAGCAGAATGGGGGCGGGGGGATGCGGGCGTAACTGCCTCGTTAAATGGAGAAGAAGTGGATTCGACAGTTTTAATAGCAATTGTGGGATTACTTGGCGTTCTTCTCGGTGCCCTAATTAATTTGGTTCAGAGCTTAGTGTCAAACCACTACGCTTTGAAAAGAGAGCTAGCCCAGTGGAACAGAGAGGATAAGAATAAGGAGGTAGGTTTAATTCTTGAAAAAGAAAATAAACGCGAAGAGAAAGTCGCCATAGCTTTGATTAGATCACTATCCGCAATGTCCGAATTTCAGCAAACGTATTATCGATACGATGAGCTGGAGAAAGTTGAGGGGTTAGAGCTGGCGGCCTGACAAATTTTATGAGGGCGGACGGAAAACGAGCTGCCAGCCAACTTCAAGGGTGGTTTGAGGAGAGGCATGAGGGCGTTTCCGATGGCCCAGTGGCTCAGGGTCAGGCCCACCCTGGAGCGTCAGGCGAGAGAAGATTGCCTGACCACGGCTCAGCGCGTAATGAACCGCCCGGAGACCGATCTTGAGGTAGCTCAGCGCCCGCCGCCAGTGGGGATCGACGTGTCGTCGATCCCCACGCTGGACCACCTCTATGCCTTCGGACACGAGCAGCAAGATCGCTACAGCCAGCACTGTCACCAACCGTTCAAGAC
>NZ_JNIW01000024.1 GCF_000701425.1 Deinococcus frigens DSM 12807
CTTCATCTGTTTGACCAGCTCGCTCACCGACACCTTGGGCGGATATTCCAGATGCATATGGATATGCTCTTTGCTCACCACCCCTTTCAGGATTTTGACGTCCTCGGCATCACACACTTGGATCAGCAGTTCTCGGCAGCGGACCTGGACTTCACCTCTCAACACTGCATACCGATATTTCGTCACCCACACGATATGCACGGTCAATCGTGTGACGCTGTGACTTCCAGATCGGCTGCCTCGCACTTCTGAACTCTACCAATCTCAGCTTCAGACCTCGCCTCACAAATGCTCGCACTAAAGTGCGTGGTTTGTACCAGCGCTTTGGGACAATGAAGTGTACGGTTCCGTGATCCGGGTGGACTCGCGTTATACGGTCATCACCAAAACGCCGACCAGCAGGCCATTTATGGATGCAAAGGAACTACGATTGACGGTGTATGATTTTGGCCTGAAGAAACTTCAGGATGATTTTGTTTTTACCATTCCTGATCGCCCCGGCTGCGGCGACACCTCTGACTTTCCCTGGGAAGCTGCGGTCAATGGTGGCCGCCGGATAGACCGGCAATTTCTTTATGCACAGCGCAGAGATGAATGTGGGCCATTTGTTGCCCGCTTTGACTGGCATGGCGCGGCCAAGCAGCAAGCCACCATCTTCCCCAGGTAAACCTGTCCAACCCGCCCCCCAATTCTGTCGCCCACACCGCGCTATCCTCCCCTATCGCGCCCTCAAGGTGCGGTCATCCAGAGCGTCCGAGGGTTTTTTCTGCCCGACGACGGCGCGGCAACCCGCCCCCATAGCGGCAATGGTGCCCCACAGAAAAGCCTCCTGCTGGGGTGCGCCGACGATGGCGCAGGCGGGAAGCGATGGCCGGAAAGCGGGCGCACGACTCGTCAAGACTCTCAGACTGCAAGTGCGGTCTGTTTTGCCAGAGGTGGACAATGAACAGGGACATTCGCGCTGCGGCGCGTGAACGAATTCTGGTGCTGGACGGCGCGTGGGGCACCATGCTTCAGCGGGCCAATCTGAACGAGGCCGATTTCAGATTTGAGGGCGCTGACCCGTTGCGGATGTACCAGGGCAATTTTGATCTGCTGCAACTGACCCGCCCCGACGTGATCCGGGAAGTTCACCGCGAATATTTTGCGGCGGGCGCGGACATTGCCAGCACCAACACCTTCAACAGCACCACCATTTCCCAAGCGGATTACGGCACCGAGGAACTGGCCCGCGCCATGAATGAGACGGGCGCACGCCTGGCCCGCGAGGTGGCCGACGAATTCGAGGCCGCCGACGGCAAGCCGCGCTGGGTGGCCGGAGCCATCGGGCCGACCAACCGCACCGCCACCCTTTCGCCGGATGTGGAGCGGCCAGAGTTCCGTAACGTCACTTTTGACGGTCTGGTGGAAGCCTACGCCGCCGCCGCCGAGGGATTGATCGCGGGCGGAGCCGATCTGCTGCTGCTGGAAACCGTGTTCGACACGCTGAACGCCAAGGCCGCGCTGTTCGCCTGCGAGGAAGCCTTCGCGCGCACGGGCAAGACCCTTCCGGTGATGCTGTCCGGCACCATCACCGACGCCTCGGGCCGCACGCTCAGTGGGCAGACGCCGGAAGCCTTCGCCATCAGCACGGCGCACGCCAACCTCTTCAGCCTGGGATTGAACTGCGCGCTGGGCGCGGATTTGCTGCGGCCCCATCTGCGGGCCATCGCGGCGAACACCGAGACGCTGGTCTCCGTTCATCCCAACGCGGGCCTGCCCAACGCCTTTGGCGAGTACGACGAAACCCCGGAACACACCGCGTCCATCCTGGCCGACTTTGCCCGTGAGGGACTGGTCAACATCGTGGGCGGCTGCTGCGGCACCACCCCGGAACACATCCGCGCCATTGCCAACGAGATGGCGAGGATCACGCCGCGCACCGCTGCCAGGTTGCCGCCCTTCCTGCGCCTGAGTGGGCTGGAAGCGCTGACGGTCACGCCGGAACTGAACTTCGTCAACGTGGGCGAGCGCACCAACGTCACCGGCAGCCCCAGATTCAACAAGGCGATTCTGGCCGGGGATTACGACACCGGCCTCAAAATTGCGCGGCAGCAGGTGGAGAACGGCGCGCAGATCGTGGACATCAACTTCGACGAGGGCATGTTGGACGGCGAGGCCGCGATGGTCAAGTTCCTGAACCTGCTGGCCGGAGAGCCGGACATCAGCCGCGTGCCGCTGATGCTGGATTCCAGCCGCTGGGACATTCTGGAGGCGGGCCTCAAGCGGGTGCAGGGCAAGTGCGTGGTGAACAGCATTTCCCTCAAGGACGGCGAGGAGAGGTTTCTGGAGCGGGCGCGGTTGCTGCGGTGTTACGGGGCCGCCGCCGTGGTCATGGCCTTTGACGAGACGGGGCAGGCCGATAATCTGGAACGCCGCAAGGAAATCACCTCCCGCGCCTACAAACTGCTGACCGAACAGGCCGATTTTCCGCCGCAGGACATCATCTTCGATCCCAACGTGCTGACGGTGGCCACAGGCATGGAAGAGCATGACCGTTACGCGCTGGACTTTATCGAGGCGACGCGCTGGATCAAGGCCAACCTGCTGGGAGCGCTGGTGTCGGGCGGCGTGAGCAACGTGTCGTTTTCCTTCCGGGGCAACAACCATGTACGCGAGGCGATGCACTCGGTCTTTCTGTACCACGCCATCCGCGCCGGGCTGGACATGGGCATCGTGAACGCCGGGATGCTGGCCGTGTACGAGGACATCGAACCGCAGTTGCGTGAGGCGGTGGAGGACGTGATCCTGGCCCGCACGCCCGCTTCCGGCGAACCCAGCGCCACCGAGAACCTGCTGGCGCTGGCCGAGAGCTACAAGGGGGTCAAGCGCGAGGCCACCGCCCAGAGCGAATGGCGCGAGCGTCCGGTGGGCGAACGCCTCAAGCACGCGCTGATTTCCGGCATCACCGACTTCGTGGTGGACGACGCGGAGGAGGCGTATCACGAGCTGGGTTCGCCGCTGAAGGTCATCGAGGGACCATTGATGGACGGCATGAACGTGGTGGGCGATCTGTTCGGGGCCGGGAAGATGTTTCTGCCGCAGGTGGTCAAATCCGCCCGCGTGATGAAACGCGCCGTGGCCCACCTGACGCCGTACATGGAGGCCGAGAAACAGGAGGCCGGGGGCAAGGGCAAGGTGCTGCTGGCCACCGTCAAGGGCGACGTGCACGACATCGGCAAGAATATCGTGGGCGTGGTGCTGGCCTGTAACGGCTATCAGGTCACCGATCTGGGTGTGATGGTTCCCACCGAGAAGATCCTGGACGAGGCCGAGCGAATAGGCGCGGACGTGATCGGGTTGTCGGGCCTGATCACCCCCAGCCTGGACGAGATGATGGGCGTGGCCCGCGAGATGACCCGCCGGGGCGGCACGCTGCCGCTGCTGATTGGCGGGGCCACCACCAGCCGGGCGCACACGGCGGTCAAGATTGACCCGGCCTACGCCGGACTGGTGGTGCATGTGCTGGACGCCAGCCGCGCCGTGACCACCACCGCCGACATCCTGGCCGACCCGGCGGGCGTGCAGGAGCGCATCCGGGTGGAATACGACGCCCTGCGCGAACGCCACGGCAAACGCGAGGTCCGGCTGATCCCGCTGGAAACGGCTCGCGAACGTGCGCCGCGTCTCTCGCCCGCCATGCCACCCGCGCCGCGTGAAATGGGACGGCAGATCATTGAACAGCCGCTGACCGGGCTACTGGATTACATCGACTGGACGCCGTTTTTCATCGCCTGGGAGATGAAGGGCATTTACCCCAACATCCTGACCGATCCAATTCGGGGAGAGCAGGCCCGCACGCTGTTCGACGACGCTCAGGCGTTGCTGCGGCGCGTGATTGACGAGGGCTTGCTGACTGCCAGAAGCGTGATCGGGTTATGGCCCGCAGAGCGGCGTGGGGACGACATCGTGGTAGAAGCGGGGACTCACAGCGACACGCTGGACCACCAGACCCACGAAATTGCGGCGGGACGCGAGCCGCTGCCAGAAGTGGCTGTCCTCCACACCCTGCGGCAGCAACGCGATCAGGCGACGCCCAACGGGGCGCTGGCCGACTTCATCGCGTACCGGGGCGATCACATCGGCGCTTTTGCCGTTGCCATCCACGGCGCGGAGGAACTGGCCCGTGAATTCGAGGCCGATCACGACGATTACAACTCCATTCTGATCAAGGCGCTGGCAGACCGACTGGCCGAAGCTTTCGCGGAAAAGCTGCACCGCGACGTGCGCGTGCGTCACTGGGGCTACGCGCCGGATGAGACGCTGGACAACACTGACCTGATCCGCGAGCGCTACGACGGCATCCGCCCCGCGCCCGGTTACCCCTCCCAGCCGGATCACACCGAGAAGCGCACGCTGTTTTCGCTGCTGGGTGCGGGTGAGATCGGTCTGAAGCTCACCGAATCCTACGCCATGACCCCTGCCGCCGCCGTATCGGGCCTGTACTTCGCCCACCCGGAGGCGCGTTATCTGGCCGTGGGCCGCATCGGCAAGGATCAGGTGGAGGATTATGCTGGGCGCAAGGGCTGGGATATGGAGGAGGCCGAGCGCTGGCTGGGGCCTTTGCTGGCGTATGACCCTGCGGCCCAGTCGGACTCCCAAGCTGTTGAACCGTCGAACGTCGAGACATCCGGGGCAGTCAGACCGCCAGATCTTCAGACGACCAGCCCCGTTGCAGGCGGCCCCCGGTGAGCCGCACCCGCATCTCCATCGAACTTGTTCCCCGCTCGCGCTCCGGGTTGCGCTCAGAGCTAGAGACGGTGGCCGCGCATCTACCCGCTGCGGACACCATCAACATTCCCGACTTTCCGCGTTTCAGCACACGCTCGTGGCACGGCTGCGCGTTCGCCCGTCCGCGTTACCGGGCCATTCCGCACATCCGGGCCGTCGATCTGGACCCGCGTGCACCGCTGCCGATGGCCGCGCATCTGGACGAACACGGCATCGATGAGGTCATCGTCATCACCGGGGACGCCCCCAGCGACATGAGCGCCAGGGTCTATAACGTGGACGCCGAGGCCGCCATCCGCCGTATTCGCCGGGAGCTGCCGCACGTCAGGGTCTACGCGGGCCTGGACCCCTACCGCCAGTCGCTGGCCCGCGAGCAGGATTACCTGGAACGCAAGCTGGAGGCCGGGGCGTGTGGCTTTTTCACCCAGCCCTTCTTTGACCTGCGCCTGATGGACGCCTACGCCGATCTGCTGCCCGAAGGCGTGGAGGTCTGGTGGGGCGCAACCTCCGTCACCTCCGAGGGTTCGCTGGGCTACTGGCGCACGCGCAACCATGCGGTGTTTCCCCGGCAGTTTCAGCCCACGCTGGAATGGAATCGCCGCTTTGCCTGCGACCTGCTGACCTTTGCCCGCGAGCGCGGCCAGCATGCCTATTTCATGCCGATCAAGGCGGATGTGGTGGAGTACCTGGGAGGCATCATTTAAGGGCCGCGTGCTGAGACGTTCATCCTTTGTGGTGGACATCTTAATTCATAGTCATTATGATTATGGGGACTGGGCCAGAATTTTGTGCCCGGCTTTTCCCTGCCACGGCAGTCCGCCCACTGCCCCCTTCCCCAAGGAGTGTTCCCCATGATCGAGCGCAATGACAGCAAG
Organism: Deinococcus frigens DSM 12807; assembly: GCF_000701425.1. Lineage (GTDB taxonomy): Bacteria > Deinococcota > Deinococci > Deinococcales > Deinococcaceae > Deinococcus > Deinococcus frigens. The sequence goes on from NZ_JNIW01000024.1 coordinate 5,646, forward strand.
CAGAAAGACAGCAGCGGCCAGACCCTGACCACCCGCCAGGGCCATCCGGTCAGCAACAACCAGAACCAGCGCACCGTGGGCAGCCGTGGCCCGGCCACGCTGGAGAACTACCACTTCCTGGAAAAGATCAGCCATTTTGACCGTGAACGTATCCCCGAGCGCGTGGTGCATGCGCGCGGTGCGGGCGCACACGGGAGCTTCGAGGCGTATGGCAAGGTGGGCGACGAGAGCATCGGCCAGTACACCCGCGCCAGGCTGTTCCAGACGGGCGGCAAGGAAACCCCGGTGTTCGTGCGCTTCTCCACCGTGATCCACTCGGGCCACTCGCCCGAAACGCTGCGTGACCCGCGCGGCTTTGCCGTCAAGTTCTACACCGAGGATGGCAACTGGGACCTGGTGGGCAACAACCTCAAGGTGTTCTTCATCCGTGACGCGATCAAGTTTCCGGACGTGATTCACTCCCTCAAGCCCGATCCCGTGACCAACCGCCAGGACGGCGGGCGCATCTTCGACTTCATAAGCAACACGCCCGAGTCGGTGCACATGCTGACCTTCCTGTTCTCGCCGTGGGGCATCCCTGCCAACTACCGCCAGATGCAGGGCAGCGGCGTCAACACCTACAAGTGGGTTAACGGTAAGGGAGAGGGCACCCTGGTCAAGTATCACTGGGAACCCATGCAGGGCGTCAAGAACCTGACCCAGCCGGAAGCCGAGCAGATTCAGGCCAAGAACATCAACCACAGCACCCAGGACCTGTTCGACGCCATCGAGCGCGGCGATTTTCCCCAGTGGGAACTGCGCGTGCAGATCATGGCCGACGGCGAACACCCCGAGCTGGATTTCGATCCACTCGACGACACCAAGATCTGGCCCGAGGACCAGTTTCCGATGATGCCGGTCGGCATGATGACCCTGAACCGCAACCCCGAGAACTACTTCGCGGAAGTGGAGCAGGCGGCCTTTGGCACCGGCGTGCTGGTGGACGGGCTGGACTTCAGCGACGACAAGATGCTGGTGGGCCGCACCTTCTCGTACTCGGACACCCAGCGCTACCGCGTCGGCCCCAACTACCTGCAACTGCCGATCAACTCGCCCCGCGCCTCGGTGGCCACCAACCAGCGCGACGGCCAGATGGCGTATCAGGTGGACAGCGTTCCCGGCCAGAACCCGCACGTCAACTACGAGCCGTCCAGCATGAACGGCCCGGCGGAAGCTCCACGCGTCCTGCCCGATCACAGCCCGCACATTGAGGGCCGCCTGCAACGCGCCACTATTGAGCGCACCAACGACTTCAAGCAGGCGGGCGAGCAGTACCGCGCCTTTGAACCCTGGGAGCGCGACGACCTGATCAACAACCTCGTCGAGAACATCTCGGCGGCCACCGGGGAGGTGCAGGCCCGCATGGTGGAACTGTTCACCCAGTGCGACGCCGACTATGGCCGCCGCGTGGCCGAGGGCCTGAAGGCCGTGCATCAGGAACAGCAGAAGATGGTGGGCAAGCGCGAGCCTCAGATGGTCTGAACCTTGTCAGCTATAGAGGGGTGGTGTGGGATTTTGCACGCTACAATGTGGTCAATGACGGTGGTGCGCCCTGACCCTCTCTGAACTCCAGCGGCATCTGGAGCGGCGGGGCTTGCGAACCACCCAGCCCCGTCTCCGACTGCTGCACTTCTTCTCGCGGACCGACGGGCACTTCACGCCGGAGGAGATCGCCGAACGCTTCCGGCTGGCTGGGGAACCCATTCCCATCGCCACGCTGTATCAGAACCTGCGCGTGTTCAGCGATCACGGGCTGATCGGCGAGGTGATTGGCCACGGCGGCGAGCTGCGGTACGACGCCAACCTGACCCCGCATTCGCATCTGCGCTGCAACCGCTGCGGCGTGTTGATGGACGTCATGCTCAGCCTGCCGGACTTGCAACCGCTGGGGCCGGGCCAGGACTGGCAGATCACCGGGGCCAGGGTGGAATTGCAGGGCATCTGCCCGGCGTGTCAGGAAGCGTTTCCCATACCTGTCCTCTGACCGGCAGACAAAAACCGCCGCCACAGCATTCGCGCTCTGGCGGCGGTTTTGTGTTCTCTGCTTACGAGTTGTCCACCACCACCGTGAAGCTCTTGCTGGCCTTGCCCTTGGGAGGCACGTCCACCTTCAGGCTGGCGACGCCGCCGTTCCTGGTGGGCGCAGCATTGTCGATCACGATGACGCGCCCGCCGACACGCTCGGTGACCTCGGCGCGGATGGGGCGGTCCTTGCTGCTCTCGAAAGCATACGTGACCTTGTAGGTGGTCTTGACCACGTTGCCCTTGCTGTCTTTACTCTGATTCAGAGTCTGTACGGTGCGGGTGTATTCCACGTCGGGGTCATCGCCCAGCGAGAACTCCACCGTGCCGCCCTGGCGGGTCTCATCCAGGCGGGTCTGGCCCACCAGGCGGCCATCCTCGCGCACGGTGATCGGGCCAGCGGGCAGGCGGGCGTCGGCCTTGAAGCGGTAGGAGCGGTCCAGCGTGCCGGTTTGCGTGGACACGTTGAAAGGGGTGTTCAGGCCCACGTAGCGCTCGAAGGTGCTCAGCTTGGGCTTCAGGAACGGCAGGGTCACCACGCTGTTGGCGGGCAGCGTGAAGGGCGTGGACAGGGCGTAGCGGTACAGTCCGCGCAACTCCGAGCCACCGCTGATCTTGGGGGCCGAGGCGGTGGGTGCGGGTGCGCTCCTCAGGGCCATGTCCGCCGCCTCGAAGCTGGCCTGCGCGTTCGGGTTGGCCTGCACGCTCACGTCGCCGGAGTACAGCTCGGTATCTTTCACGTCATACGGCAGTTCGGTGGTGTTGCGGATATCCGCCAGCGCGGAGAGCTGCGCGCCCGCAGTGCTGGCCCCCAGCGTGTAGCGCGGTGACCAGCCCACGCTGCGGGTCAGGTAGATCAGCGTGCCGCTCCCGCCTTTCGGCAGAGTGTAGCTCAGCGTTTGCGAAGGACTCAGGGGATTGATGGGCGGCGGCGTGTCGAAGCGCAATTGCTCGTAGCGTACATTGAAATACCGTCCCGCCGCGTCCTTGACCAGTAGATCGCGGGCGCGGATCAGGATCACGGGTTCGGTTTTCTCGCCGTCCCCGGTGGGCTGCACCAGATACACCGTCTTGCCCTCCAGCCCGCTCAGCCAGTTCGTTTCCAGCTTCTGCACGGCGCTGTCGAAGGCCAGGCCGCCCAGTTCCAGCGAGCCGGCAAGCACATTCTCCCATGCCCCCTGCGGCAGCGAGACCTTCAGGATGTTGGCCGCGCTGGTCACGGGTTGCCGCACCTCCGCGAAACTGGGATATATGCGCAGATCGGTGGCACTCGCCGCGCCGAGGGACAGGGCGGCAGCCGCCATCAGGGTTCTTTTCATGCCCCCATGGTGGCCGATACCACTTGACGGGATATGAGAGGCGCGGTCAGACAGGAATAAGAAAAGCCCGCCCCCACGAAGGAAGGCGGACCCTGATTGACCATCTGTAGTTCATCTGTACTTACAGCACGTCGTCCCGGATGCAAGCCTTGTAATGCTGGGGCGCAACCTCGCGCAATTCGGGGACCACTTTGGCGCAGTCGTCAATGGCGTAGCGGCAGCGCGTGCGGAACACGCAGCCACTGGGCGGGTTGATCGGACTGGGGATATCGCCTTCCAGAATGATGCGCTGTCTCTTGATGGTGGGGTCCGGCACCGGGGCCGCCGACAGCAGCGCCTCGGTGTAGGGGTGCTTGGGGTTGTTGTTCAGCTCGTGGCTGGGCGCGATTTCCATAATGCGGCCCAGGTACATCACGATAATGCGGTCGCAGATGTACTCCACCACCGCCAGGTCGTGCGCGATGAACAGCACGGTCAGGCCCAGCTCTTCTTGCAGGTCCTGGAGCAGGTTGACCACCTGCGCCTGAATGGACACGTCCAGCGCCGAGACCGGCTCGTCGGCCACGATGAACGTCGGGTCCACCGCCAGGGCGCGCGCAATCCCGATGCGCTGGCGCTGGCCGCCGGAGAACTCGTGCGGGTAGCGGCGCATGTGTTCGGGGCGCAGGCCCACTTTTTGCAGCAGTTCCGCGATGCGGTCGATGCGGCCCTTGCCCGGATTCAGGTTGTGGATCTGCATGGCCTCGCCGATGATGTCCGAGACGGTCATGCGCGGATTCAGGCTGGCAAAGGGGTCCTGGAAGATGATCTGCATCTCGCGGCGGTAGTCGCGCATCTGCCCCTTGGACAGTTTGGTCACGTCGGTGCCGTTGAAGATCACCTCGCCGCCGGTGGGTTCGATCAATCGCAGGATGGCGCGGCCCGCCGTGGTCTTGCCAGAGCCGGATTCGCCCACCAGCCCCACCACTTCACCGCGCGCCAGCGTGAAGGACACGTCGTTGACGGCTTTGACGTTGCCCACCACGCGCGACAGCAGCCCGCCGCGAATCGGGAAGTATTTCTCCAGATTCCGGACTTCCAGCAGCGTATCGCCCTTGCTGGCCAGACCGCGTGAGTCGGGGGCCGCTTTGGTCACCGTGGGAGCAGTCATGCCCTCACCTCCTGGTCCGCCTTGGCGAAGTCCTGCCAGCGGATACAGCGGGCCATGTGGCCGCCCCCGGTGTCCTCCAGCGGTGGTACGGCCTTGCTGCAATCGGGAACGGCGAACTTGCAGCGCGGCTCGAAGGCGCAGCCTGGGGGCAGATTCAGCGGGTTGGGCACGTTGCCGGGAATGGCTTCCAGGCGCTTGCGCGGTGTGCCGGGCACGTGCGCGTCCACACCGGGGCGCGGGATGGAGTTCAGCAGGCCCATGGTGTAGGGGTGACGTGGAGCCTTGAAGATCTCGATCACATCGCCTTCCTCCACCACGCGCCCGCCGTACATGACCACCACGCGGTCCGCCATCTCGGCCACCACGCCCAGGTTGTGGGTAATAAAGAGGATGCTCATGCCGATGTCTTTCTGGAGCTTGCGCATCAGGTCCAGGATCTGCGCCTGGATGGTCACGTCCAGCGCGGTGGTCGGCTCGTCGGCGATCAGCAGGGCCGGGTTGCACGAGAGCGCCATGGCGATCATCACGCGCTGGCGCATGCCGCCAGACATCTGGTGGGGGTACTCGTTGACGCGCTTTTCCGGGGCGGGGATGCCCACGAAACGCAGCATGTCGGTCGCCACGCCCATCGCGTCCTTGCGGTTCTTGTCCTGGTGCAGCATGACGGCCTCGGCGATCTGGTCACCCACGGTATACACCGGGTTCAGGCTGGTCATCGGCTCCTGGAAGATCATGGAAATTTCATTGCCGCGAATCTTTCGCATCCCGGCTTCCGACATCTTCACGATGTCCTGGGCCTTGCCACCCGCCCCGGAGAACAAGATTTCTCCGCCCGCGATTTCTCCTGGCGGCATCGGGATCAGGCGCATGATGCTCAAGCTGGTCACGCTCTTGCCAGAGCCGGACTCGCCTACCACGCCCAGGGTCTCGCCCTTGTTGATGTGGAAGGTCACGCCGTCCACGCTCTTGACGACGCCGTCGTCGGTGTTGAAATAGGTTTTGAGGCCGTTGACGGCCAGCAGCACCTCAGCCTGATTCGTGGCGTGGTCAGTCATTCATTCTCCTGTCAAAACAAAATCTGAGGGATGGGGTGATTTTCATGGCGCATCATACAGTCCTGATCGGTCTGAGTGGCGTTACTGCCGTTTGCGCGGATCGAAGGCGTCACGCAGCCCATCGCCCAGCAACTGAAAGCAGCCCACCGTGAACACGATAAAGAAGCCGGGAATGAGCACCCAGGGGCGCTGGTTCAGGCTGGACAGCCCACCTTCTTGCGCCTGCGCCAGCAAACTGCCCCAACTCACGTAGGGTTCCACTGCGCCGATGCCCAGGAAGCTCAGGCCGGATTCCAGCAGGATAAAACCGGGAATGCTCAGTGACAGCGTGACGATGATGTAGGTGGTCATGGTGGGCAGCATGTGCCGCCACATCACGCGGTTGTCGCTGGCCCCCAGTGCCCGCGCCGCAGAGACGAAATCCTGCTCGCGCACACTCAGCAGTTGCCCACGTGTGACGCGCGCCAGGCCGCCCCAGCCGATGAAAGCCAGGATGCCTAGAATCACGTACAGCGCCAGGATGGGGTTGATGTTCTGTGGAAACACCGAGCGCAGCAGCAGCAGCAGGAACAGGTACGGAATGGCCGAGATCACTTCCACCAGACGCATGATCACGGTGTCCACGAAGCCGCCAAAGAAAGCCGCCAGCGCGCCCATGAACAGCCCGATGACAGTACTCGCCAGCACCGCCCCCACGCCGATGGTCAGGCTGATCTGCGAGGCGTACAGCGTGCGGGTGAACAGGTCACGCCCCAGTGCCTCGCCGCCGAACAGGAACACATTGCAGTCGGGATTTTCCTGGCCGGTGCCGAACAGGTGCAGGTTGCCGGGGATGAAGCCCAGAATTTTGTACGGCGCGCCGCGCACGCCAAAATAAATGGGGCACTGCTCCGCCGTGGGCTTGTACTCGTTGACAAAGGTGTCCATGTTCAGTTCCTGGCCGTACTTGAACACGAAGGGCCGGGTGAATGCGCCGGTCTGTGTATCGCGGAACTGCACCGGCGTGGGCGGGTGAAAGCGCGTGATGTTGGAGGTGGAATAATTCGACAGGCCGTCCGGCGCGATGAACGGGGCGAACATCGCCAGCAGGTAGACCAGGATCAGCAGCACGCCGCCCGTCTGGGCCAGCCTGTTCTTGCGGAACTGACCCCAGGCAACCGAGAACTGTGACTGACCCAGCGAACGGCGCTCGGCCTTTTGGGGCTTGGGGGTGGGGGCAGCAGTGGTCATCTCACCTCACCCGACCTTGATGCGCGGGTCGACCACGGCCAATAAAATGTCCGAGAGCGCGTTGCCGACGATCAACAGGATGGTTGAGATCACAGTAAATCCGGCGATCAGGTACAGGTCCGACGCGGTGATGGCGGTCAGAAGCATAGGGGTAATTCCAGGATAGGCGTACACCACCTCTACGAAGCCCGCCCCGCTGATGGCGGCGGGCAGCAGGCCCCCGATGCCTGCAACGATGGGCAAAATGGCGTTGCGGAAGGTATGTTTCCAGATGGCGGTGCGCTCGCTGACGCCCTTGGCCCGCGCCGTGCGGATGTAATCTGAGCGCATCACCTCCAGCATCAGGCCCCGGATCACGCGGGTCAGGCCCGCCGCGTCTGTGATCGCCAGCACCGCTGCGGGAATCAGCAGATGACTCAGCACATCCCAGAACTTGCCCAGCGACGAGAGCTGCTCGTAATTGCCGCTGGTCATGCCCCCCAGCGGAATATCCCAGCCGGTGGCATTGCGGATTTGTAGGATGAAGTAGATCACGATCAGGAAGAGAAAGAAGCTGGGAAAGCCCAGCAGGAAATACAGCACCACGTTGATGGCCTTGTCGCCAAAGCTGTTCTGCCGCACCGCGCCGTACACGCCGATGGGAATGGCGATGGCGTAGAAGAACACCAGATTGAGGAGCACCAGATACACCGAGTTGACGATGCGCGGCCAGATCACCGGCAACACCGGCTGGGTGTACTGGAACGACAGCCCGAAATCACCGTTGAAGATCATGTTCCTCATCCAGTAAAAGTACTGAACATATGCGGGCTTATCCAGCCCGAAATTGGCACTGAGATTGGCGAGTTGCTGCTCACTGATGCCGGGATTCAGGCGAGCCGGGGTCAGGAAATCGCCGGGCGCAAGCGAAATGACGAAGAAGATCAGGACGCTGGCGAGCAGCAGCGTGGGAATGGCCTGAAAAAAGCGCCGGATCAAAAATGGAAACATGCCTCACTCCGTCGTCTCTGGGAAATTGCTTAAGGGCCAGGTTTCAATGCGAAGGGGGCAGTCCGCCCACAGCAGACCACCCCCATTGTTGGAAACGTGGCTGGATTACTTGATGAAGGTCAGTGCGTTGTCGCGTGCACCGTAGTAAGAGTCCATCATTTCTACCGGGTACTCACCGCCAACGCGTTCATTAAAGGCGACGTGGTAGTTGGTCCCTACCAGGTATACGATGGGCTGCAACTCGCCTTCGGCCTTCATCAGGGTACCGCCCACCGCGATCCTCTTGGCGGTGTTCAGCTCGGCGTCGCCCTGGTAGTACAGTTTGGTCATGAGCTGTTCCTGGCTGGTCAGGCACTTGCCGTCGGTGGGGTTGTTGTAGCTGTGCAGGTTGGTGCCGCAAGGAACGACATTGGCCCCGAACGACCAGATGTTATTCCCGCCGGTCAGGCCCAGCAAAATTGCGTCGAAGGGGCGGTTCTCGCCCTTGGCGGTCAACTGGCCTACCAGCGTGTTGAAGTCGATGGGTGTGAAATTCACCTTGACGCCTGCCTTCTTGGCCTCGTCCTTGAAGATCTGTCCCAACTGCTCACGGGTGGTGTTGCCTGAGTTGGTCGCCAGGTTGAACTCCAGCACCTTGCCCTTGCTGTCAACGAGGTAGCCCTCAGAGTTCGTTTTGCTGTAGCCGATCTGAGCCAGAAGCTTCTTGGCCTGCGCGATATCATACTTGTACTGTGGTGCGCCCGCTTTGAGACCTGCGTCAATCTGCGACTTGAAGATGGGATAGACGCTGAAATAGGTTTCGGTGCCCAGGCCACCCAGCGCGAGCTGAATCATGGCCTGGCGGTTGGCGACATGGCTCATGGCACGGCGGAACCGCACGTCCCGGAACAGAGCCTGCTTGGCTGCGTCGCCGCCCTTGTTCCAGTTAAACGCGATCCAGGAAGAAGTTGCATTCGGGCTGACATTGGCTTTCAGGTACGACTTGAGGCTACCGCCATCAATGGCCTTCTTGATCTGGGCCAGATCATCGGCGTTACGCGGCGCGAACCGGTCCACCTGCCCGGCCAGGTACGCAGCCAGCGAGGCGTTCAGATCACCAGTGATACGGAACGAATACTTATCGAGGTAAGGAAGCGGGTTGCCCCTGCTGTCCTTGTTCCACTCGCCAAAGAATTTATTGGCCTTCAGCACGGCGCGTTCCCCTGCCTTGTAGCTTTCCATGGTCCACGCACCGGGCGCGACGATTTCAGCGGCAGGCGTGCTGACTCCCCACATCTTCTTGATGGCCTCTGCGCCGCCCGCTCTGTAAGCCTTGCCGAACACGTGATCGGGCCAGGGCGTGAAGCTCATGGTGGACAGAGCCTGCGAGCTTTGCGAAGGGAAGTCAAATTGTAAGGTCATGTTGTCGATCTTCTTGATGGTGATCGGCTTGTCATTCAGGAAAAAGCCGTCGTAGCTGTTACTGCCGACCTTGTCGTCGGTATGGATCTTCCAGGTGGTGATCCAGTCGTCGGCGGTGATCGCCTGACCGTCGCTGAACTTCATGCCAGGGCGGACCTTGACCACAAAACGCTTGTTGTTGTTGCTGACCACGGCAGGACCGTCGGCCATTTTGGGAATGAACTCGTTGTTGCGGGGGTCCTGGACAAACAGACCAGCGCCATCTGACATCTGTGTGGGCAGGCTGGGCGACTCGGCGCTGATGAATGGATTGATGGTCTTGAAGTCCGAAATAGTGTAATCGCGGAACTCGCCGCCGCGCTTGTTGGCGGTGTTCTGCTCGCCAGTCCAGGCAGCAGGATAGACGAAGGGGGCGGCCAGTGAGGTGGTCGCGGTCATGGCCAGGGCCAGGAACAGTGCTTTTTTCATGTGAATCCTCCAAGGGGTGGCGTATTCGAAAATTTCCGAATGCGGTTGCAGAGAATGCAGTTCGGGAAATGGCGACGTTCCGGCGTTGGCCGGGCAGATGCCGAGTTGTCGTGGGGTTTCCAGCGTAGTCAATATATGAATTGACCTAGCCAAGGTCAAGCATAAAAACACCTTTCCTTGAACCCGAGTCAATTTACATCGGGATGGTTTTACGATTGAAAAGTAAATTCAGTGATGGTAGCCAGAAAAAAACCCGGAAACGGCCCTCACGGGCTGCCCCCGAGTTCTGAAAAAGAGCGATCAGCGCGAGACAATGCCAATCAGCAGCGCCAGCAGCATGAAAAAGCCGCCCAGCACACTGGTGATGCGGACCAGGCCGCCTTCCACACCGCGACCGCCCATCAGTGACCCGCCGGACGCCATACTGGCCGACAGGCCCGCCTGACGCGGCACCTGCAACAGGATGAAAAAGACCAGCGCCACACAGATTAGCGCAAACAGCACGAGAAACAGATTGAGAATCATGGATGACCTTCCTTCTTTGGTGCCGCTAGACATACCCAAGCGGTAAGCAGCATACACCAGTGTCGCAAAGGTGCGGTTGGGCGGCCCTGACTTCCACGGCCAACTGTTGCCTTCTGGACCGCTTTTGCCGCAGCAGGTCTATAGACGCCGGGCAAACGGGCGACGAGCCAGAACTAACGGGGGAGCCGTTCTGCCACTCGGGTCGGCGTTCAATCAGACCCGGCGATCAGCGTTCAATGGAACGATTTTGCCAGAGGCGCGTCGCCGAAATCGAGGCCCCAGTTGACCTGACAGCCCACGATGCGCTGCCGTTTGGCGCGGTACATCTGCACCAGGTGGTGGTAGCGGGCGAGTTGGGCTTGGGCAGACTTCGGCAATGGCACCGTCCGGTTTTGGGGGAGAGCAGCAGACCAACGAATCAGAGGGGTCCATCCACGCCGACTTTGGCACTCGGGGCAGCACACTCCATTGACGCGTGGCCCGCACGTCGCTCGTTGCAAGGTTAGCGCAGGTGAGACCCGGTCACGTCTCCGGACAGCACCCACCCGAACAGGCGGGTCAGCTCGGGATCGAAGTGACGCCCCGCCTGCGCCTCGATCTCAGCCAGTGCCGCCTCATGGGTCCAGGCCGCCTTGTATGGCCGTTCACTGGTCAGCGCGTCGTACACGTCGCACAGCGCGAACAGCCGGCCCGCCAGACTGATTTCGTCCCCGGCCCGGCCCGCCGGATAGCCCTGCCCATTCCAGCGCTCGTGGTGGTCACGCACCACGTCCAGCGCCGTTGCTGGCAGAAAGCCCAGCGCCGTAGCGAAGCGCACCCCCTCGCTCACATGTGAGCGCATCACCGCCCACTGCGCCTCATCCAGCGGGCCGGGCTTGAGCAGCACCGCGTCGGGAATGGCGATCTTGCCGATATCGTGCAGATACGCGCCCCAGCGGAGCGCCCGCGTCTGGGACGGGGACCACCACAGCGCCCGCGCCAGACGCATGGCCAGGGCGGTGACGCGGTCCGTATGACCCTTGGTCTCGCCGTCGCGCACTTCCAGCGCCAGACCCATGGCCCGGAGCGCCGCCTCCCGCGCGTCGCTGGCCTGCTCGTCGGCGGCCAGACGGCCCGCCAGCCCGGCAATGGTCCCGGCCACCAGGCTGAAGACGGCGGCCTCGTCCTCATTCCAGACGTGCGGCGCAAAGGTGTACATCAAAAAAGCGCCCAGCAGCTCGCCGTCCCTGGCGCGTACAGGCGAGGCGGCCAGGCTGGCGATGCCCACACTCTGAAAACCGGGGGTTTCGCAGGGCGTGGAGGTGTTGTCGAAGAACAGCGCGCCGGGACTGTCCTCCAGTGCCTGCATCAGCGGGGTTTGGAGCGGCAGGCCCTGGCAAACCAGGCTCTGTACACGGGGGGACTGCGGCACCTCGCCCCAGGTGGCGCGCACGCTGTAGCTCTGTTCCTGGCCGCTGGTGACCTGGACGTAGGCCGCGCCCACGGCGGCGGTGCGGGTGACCAGGTACTCCAGGGTGGGCGTCACACCCTGCACCAGCGTGCTGGCCGAGAAGACCTGCCGGGTCAGGTCCAGCACGGACTGGGCCACTGCGCTGCGCCCATCTAAGCTCGGCCTCCGGCCAGGACCGCCGTGAACGTCCCGTTCGTTTGCCAACACAGGTCCAGCATCGTGTAGTTCTTCTAACACTGTTCTTACATCCATAGGTTTTCTGCGACTTCCCTGTTAGACGGTAGAAGTGGCGGCCCACCGTGAACGAAAGAGCCTGACTATGCTCGTCGCAACGGGCTGCCCCCTGGCCGCCTGACCGGACTAAGCCTGCCGGATCAGGGGCCGGACGCCACCGGGGCGCGTTCGACAAACCCCAGGTGGGGCAACCGCCGCGCTTCTCAGCCAGAAGCACTTCACTTACATAAGCCTAGCCCCCGTCGGCATCTCAGCAGCAGCCCCGGAGAGCAGGCCAGGCAGGAATGGGGTCATGCTCGCCGCCTGGGTGGGCGGTCATCACAGCGGTCTGATGGAAGGGACGTCTAAAGATTGCTAACAATGGGAAAAGCGTCCTGTGGGCCGCCTCGGTTTCTCCAGTGCATTTGTCAAAAGAGTTGTTCACCTTTGACCGAACAACGTGAGTGAATTTTGCCGGGCATTTGAGACTGGCACAGCTCCGTGGGAGAGAATGGAAGTTTCCAGTCACCTTTTTTTCTGATCCTGCAATTCGGACAAATGTTCTAAAAATTTGTGTAGAGCTCGTAGAGCTGCGCAGGAGAGGCCTGCCGTCCGAATAGGCCTGTCTACGCTGAAAGCGTCCAAGCGTCCTCATGGAGGGCACCAGCGTCCGCATAGGCGTCGGTCCGTGATAACCGTCTCCTGTGGTAAAAACAGCAAGCAGGACAGAAACGGACTTTCGCTATGCAGTGGACCGGCGATCCGCTGCCGGGGTTTGAGCGCGTCACCTATGGAATCTATATGGGCTACCCAGGCCCACACCATTCAATTGGCTGGCGTGTCGCTGCCCAGCCGCACAGTGACGTCTGCGCCCGGCATGCCTAGAGCCTGCACCACCTGGCCGTAGCCCACGTCCTTGAGGATGCGGGTGGCCTGCAAACCGGTGATGGTGGTGGTGGCATTGCCCTGCGGACCGTTGGCAACGCTGACCCGCAGGTAACCCAGACCCTCCAGTTTGTCTTTCAGGCGGCGGGCGCTGCCATCAGGGGCGGCGGTGTTGATCACGGCGATGCTCAGGCGGCGCGGGTCGTTGGGGTCACGGAAGTTGTTTTCCACCAGCGTGGACAGCGCGGCGCGGTCCGCAATCCAGGTGCCACCGCCGCCAAAATTCCCAGGAACGGTGTGCATGGTAACCCTGGGACCGCTCAGGGTCGCGCCCAGCATGGCGGCCACCTGCGCGCGGCTCAGGTTGCTTTTCATGTTGCGGTCCACCGCGCCGACCATGCCGGGCAAGCGCCACCAGTTCAGCGGGTTTTTGACCTTGGTCAGCAGGGCACCCAGGAAATTCTGCTGCCGTGCCACCCGCCCGATGTCACCCAGATTGTCCTTGCGAAAACGCAGATAACCTTCCGCCTGTTCGCCGCTCAGGTGCTGACGGCCCGCCTTGAGGTCAATGTGCAGCTTGCCGGCGTTGTCGTCGTATTTCATGTCCTGCGCCACGTCCAGCGTCACGCCGCCCGCCGCCATGGTCATGGCGCGCATGGCGTTCAGCGAGAGGAGGGCGTAGGCATCCACCTTCACCCCCGTCAGGGTCTGGGCCGCGCCCATCAGGGTTTCGGGGCCGCCGTGCGGGTTGGAGCCATTGATCTTGCCCCAGCCGTTGCCCGGCACATCGACCCAGGTATCGCGTGGAATGCTCAGCATATTGGTGGTGCCATCGGGCCGCAGTTGCGCCAGCACTATGGTATCGGTCAGGCCGCTGTAATCCTCCGGGCGGGTCGGCCAGGGCCACACCGGGGCAGTCTCATCGTATTTGGGAGTAACCCCCGCCAGCAGGACAGTGACCGGGCCATCTGCCTGGCGCGGCAACGTCCCGTACCGCGCCATAAAGGGAAACGCGGGAGAGGCCACGGCCACCATCCCTGCCAGCACCACACATCCGATCACACGACGACGCACATCCCGAGCATAGCGGCAAAACTGTGAGGCTGGCGTACCCCATTCGGATGAACCTCAGCGCTGACGGCGACGCGACGCGATAAAGGGGGCCGGACCCTGTTCAGGCCCGGCCCCGCTCGCCATCCGTCGTCCTCAGTTCAGGGTCACCTTGTTGGCTTTCAGGGTGCTGCTGTCCTCGTCGATGTCCCCTTCCACAGCCACATTGGCGTCGGCGCGGTCACTGCCGAAGAACTCCTCAGCGGTGGTGGCCGATCCCTCAAACACGGTATCCGGCGAAATGGTCACGGCGTAGTTGGCGTCGTTCTCGTTGAGGGTAAAGGTCTGGGCCGTCCCGTCAAAATCAGTCACGGTCCCTTCCAGACCGTCGCCCACCGCCATATCAATCTCTTCACCGACGCTCGCGTCGTCATTGTTGGTCACGGTGCTGTCCACACCGGGATCGGCGGCATTATCCGTTGCACCCTCACCCTCGGCGATGGGGTTGTCCACGTCCGGCTCGTTGGTGTCTGTGGTATCGGTGGTGGTGTCTGTCGTATCGGTGGTGGTGTCTGTCGTATCGGTGGTGGTATCTGTCGTATCGGTGGTGGTGTCAGGCGTCGTAGCATCCGTCGTGGTGGTGGTGTCCGTCGTGGTCGTGGTCGTCTCGCTCTTGGGCGTGCAGGCGGCGAGCAGTGAACCAGTCAGTAAAATCAGCAGAATATTTTTCATGACTCGATTGTCCTCGGCAGGCGTGCTGTTCACATGAAAGGTGTTAAAGTGAACCTTTATCTCTGCTCCTCCAGCATGAATGAACGCTAAATACTGAGGGCGGTGAATTCAGAGGCACAGAGGGTTACACATGCGCTGTCGCACACACTCTCCTCCACACAGCGTCCCCTGACCTGTTTTACATCGGGTCCAGGGCATGCAGGGCGTTTCCTCATGACGCCGTTGATGTGGATAAGATAAAGCTACCGTCCTTGACGGAGATGTTGACCTTCCCCCCCTGTCTTAATGTGCCGAACAGCAACTCGTCGGCCAGCGGGCGCTTGATCTTTTCCTCGATCACCCGGGTCAGCGGGCGTGCGCCCATCTGCGGGTCATGACCCAGTTCGGCCAGTCGAGCGCGGGCTTCACCGGAGACGGTCAGCGTCACCTCGCGCTCGGCCAGTTGCGCCTCAAGCTCGCGCAAGAACTTGTCCACGATCCCGGCCATCACCTCGCGCGACAGGCTGCGGAAGAAGATCACGGCGTCCAGGCGGTTGCGGAACTCCGGGGTAAAGGTCCGCTTGACGGCGTCCGCCTCCTCGCCTGCGCGGCCCTCTCTCCCAAAGCCCAGTGCTGGGCGGCTGGCGTCGGCGGCCCCGGCGTTGGTGGTGAAGACCAGGATCAGGCCGCGCCCGTCGACCTTCTTGCCCGCGTGATCGGTCAGGGTGCCGTGGTCCATCAGTTGCAAGAAGACGTTGTACACGTCCGGGTGCGCCTTCTCGATCTCGTCCAGCAGCAACACGGCGTGGGGGTTCTTCGCCACCGCGTCGGTGAGCAGGCCGCCCTGATCGAAGCCCACGTAACCGGGCGGCGCACCGATCAGGCGGGCCACCGTGTGCGCCTCCTGGTACTCGGACATGTCGAAACGGGCCAGGTGAATGCCCAGGCGATCGGCCAGCGCGCGGGCCAGCTCGGTCTTGCCCACCCCCGTCGGCCCGGCGAAGAGAAACGCGCCCTGGGGTTTTTGCGGATCGCGCAGGCCCGCGCGGGCCAGTTTGACGGCGCTGGCGACGGCCTGAACCGCCGCTTCCTGCCCGAATACCTGGCCATTTAAGTCGGCTTCCAGCGTGGCCAGGGACTGAATTTCTTCCGCCTTGACCGCGCCCACCGGCACGCGGGCCATCCGGGCGACGGTGGCCTCGATGTCGCTCACGTCAATCTGGCCGCCCACTCCGGCGCTGCTGCGGGCGGCCCCGGCCTCGTCGATCACGTCAATGGCCTTATCGGGCAGAAAGCGGTCCCGCAGGTGGCGCACGCTCAGGCGCACGGCGGCGTCCAGCGCGCCGGGCGTATAGGTGACGCCGTGATGTTCGGCGTATCTGGGGGCCAATCCGCGCAGAATTTCCAGCGCGTCGGCCTCGGACGGTTCCGGGACATCCACGGTCTGAAACCGCCGCCACAGCGCCCGGTCTTTTTCGAGGTGGCGCAGTTCGGCGGGCGTGGTGGCCCCCAGCACCCGCAGTTTGCCGCGTGCCAGCGCGGGCTTCAGGAGGTTGGCCGCGTCCACGTTGCCGCCCTCGGTGGCTCCGGCACCCACCAGCGTATGCAGCTCGTCGATAAACAAAACGCTGTTTTTGCCGTCCAGCGCCGCCAGCACTGCTTTCAGCCGCCCCTCAAAATCGCCCCGGTAGCGCGTTCCGGCCAGCAACGCGCCCAGATCGAGGGCATACACCGACGCGCCTTTCAGGAAGCCCGGCGCTTTGCCATCAGCCACACGTTGCGCCAGTCCCTCGGCCAGCGCCGTTTTGCCCACCCCTGGCTCGCCCACCAGCACGGGATTGTTCTTGCCGCGCCGCGCCAGGATATGCACCGCGCGCGTCAGTTCGGCGTCGCGTCCGATCACCGGGTCAAATTCGCCAGCTCTGGCAGCGGCGGTCAGGTCCTGGGTGTACGCCTCCAGCGGGTCCTGCTCGGCTTCGGCTTCCGGCGCACCCTCTTCCACGCCGGGCACGCGGCGCTCTTTGCTGCGGCCCGCCACCTTCGCGGTGCCGTGAGAGACATATGCCAGCACGTCCAGTCGGGTCACGCCCTGGGCTTCCAGCGCGGCGCGGGCCGGGGAGTCGGCTTCCTCCAGCAGCTCCACCAGCACGCGCGCCCCGTCGGCAGTCTCGTCTCCCTTGCCGCTGGCGTGCAGTTGCAATACTGCCCCCTGCACGACGCGGTGCACGCCCAGCGTGAAGTCCGGCTCGGCGTCCTCTACCGACTCCAGCGCGTCCAGTTGCGCCTCCAGCTCACCCCGCAGCCGCTCCACGTCCGCGCCCATGGCCAGCAGCGCCTCGCGACCCTCCGGGTCGTGCGTCAGCGCCAGCAGCAGGTGCTCCAGGGTGACGTATTCATGCCCGGCTCCCCGCGCATAGTCGGCGGCGCGGGCGATGGTGACCTGCAGGTGATCGCCGATCATTCCTGCGCCTCCGGCTCCGCCACAACCCGCAGGGGATGGCCCTCCTGGCGGGCGTGGGCGGTCACCTGCGCCACCTTCGTCTCGGCCACGTCGCGGGTATAGACCCCGGCGACGCCCTGGCCCTTGTGGTGCACGGCCAGCATGATGGTCTCGGCCTCTCCCTCGGCCTTGCGGAAGTACTGGGACAGCACCATCACCACGAAATCCATCGGGGTGTAATCGTCGTTGAGCAGCAGCACCCGGTACAGCCTGGGGCGCTGCGTCGTGGTGCGTTCAAGGGTCTGGGTGCGGCCTTCTGGGTCACGGCCACCGTCACGGCGCGTCATGGCGCGAGTGTAGCGGGCGCGGCAGCCAGGCGGCGGGGGAGAGGTTACGGTGGGGAGTCGGAGAGCGAGGCAAATCAGAGCGAGGTGAAAGATTCGCTCCCACGAAAACCCCTCAGTCGGCTTCGCCGCCAGCTCCCCTCAAAAGGGAGCCAAGGAGTGCAGAAGCCTGTACAGCACGATAATCCTCTTGCCTCCCTTCTAAGGGGAGGTGCCCCGTAGGGGCGGAGGGGTTAAACCGTGGGAGCCACCCTTTGGCCTCCAATCCCATCACCTCTCAACCCCGTTACGCCATTTCGCCTATTTCCCCGCAGAAATCCGCTTCTGGCGTATTCTGCGGCCACTTATGACGACTTCCCAGCCGGACGCCTCCGTTCACGTCCGAGACCTGAAAAAACAGTACGCCGTCCACGAGAAGGAGCCGGGCTTCATGGGCAGCCTGCGCAGTTTCGTGAGCCGCAAGACCAAGTACGTGGAGGCCGTGGGGGGCGTGTCCTTTGATCTCGCGCCCGGCGAGGTGGTGGGGTTCCTGGGGCCGAACGGGGCGGGGAAGACCACCACCCTCAAGATGCTGTCGGGGCTGCTGCATCCGTCCGGCGGGGTGGCGAAAGTGGCGGGCTTCGAGCCGCGCAGACGCGAGACGGCATTCCTGAAGCAGATCACCCTGGTCATGGGCCAGAAACAGCAACTGATCTGGGACCTGCCCGCGCTGGACAGCTTCTTGGTCAATCAGGCCATCTACGAGATTCCCGATGAGCAGTACCGCGCCACCATGCGCGAGTTCACGGAAGTGCTGTCGCTGGACGGCATCCTGAAAAAGCAGGTCCGCAAGCTGAGCCTGGGCGAGCGCATGAAGTGCGAGCTGGCCGCCGCGCTGCTGCACCGCCCACGGGTGCTGTTTCTGGACGAGCCGACGATTGGCCTGGACGTGAACATGCAGGAGGCCGTGCGCGCCTTTATCCGCGACTACAACGAGCGTTACGGGGCTACCGTCATTCTGACCAGCCACTACATGGCCGACGTGACGGCGCTGGCCCGCCGCATTCTGGTGATCGACAGCGGCCAACTGGTCTTCGACGGCGATCTGGCCCGGCTGGCCGAGCAGGGCAGGGGCGGCGGCAAGACCGTCAGGCTCAAGCTGCGCGAGGCGGTGAGCGCAGCTCATCTGGCCCGCTACGGCCATGACGTGAAGGTGGACGGCCTGAGCGCGGAATTGACCGTCCCCCGCGCCGAGGTCAGCGCCCGCGCCGCCAAACTGCTGGCCGATCTGGACGTGGCGGACCTGACCGTGGAAGACCCGCCCATCGAAGCGGTGATGGCGGAGCTGTTCGGGGCGGGGGAGAGGGCTGAGAAAGAGGTGGTGGGCGGGTGAGGACGGTTGAAGCTCTGGTCCGCTGGGTGGCCTCCCCTCCCCGGCCCGCCCCCATGAGGAGGGAGGGGGCAAAGAACCTTAGACCTCCCCCTCAGAGGTTCACATGATCCGCAAAACCCGCGTCCTGTTCGCCACCCGTTTCGCGGAGATGGCCGAATACCGCGCCGAGGTCATCATCTGGATGCTGTCCGGCACGATCTCACTGGTGATGATGCTGGTGTGGATGGCGCAGGCGGCGGCGGCTCCCGGCGGGCAAATCGGCGGCTACGACGGCTCGCAGTTCGCCACCTATTTTCTCAGCGTGTGGCTGGTGGGACAACTGCTGGTGGTGTGGGTGGGCTGGGAGCTGGATTTCATGATCCGGCAGGGGACGCTGTCGCCCAAGCTGCTGCGTCCGCTGGACCCGATGTGGCCAGAATACGCCGCCCACGTGGCCGAGCGCTTCGTGCGCATCGGGCCGATGCTGGTGCTGTTGGTGATCTTCGCGGCCCTGTCCGGCGCGTCGTTCACCCGCGATCTGTGGGCCTATCCGGTCACGCTGGGGCTGTGCATCCTGGGCTTCACCTGCCGCTTTCTCTACGAGTACACCCTGGGGCTGCTGGCTTTCTGGACGGAGAGCAGCACCAGTTTTTCCGAGGTGGCGTGGCTGCTGTACGCCGCGCTGGGCGGACTGTTCGCGCCGCTGGCGTTTTACCCGCAGTGGGTTCAGAACATCGCCGTGTGGACGCCGTTTCCGTACATGCTGGGCCTGCCCGCGCAGGTGCTGGCGGGCAAGGCCACGCTGAGTCAGGCAGGCTCCGGCGCGCTGATCCTGTTTGGCTGGGTCATTTTTTTCTGGTTCGTGCGGCTGCTGGTCTGGCGACTGGGGCTAAAGAAGTACGGGGCGGTGGGGGCGTGAAGGGGGTTGATATTAGGTGGTTAATGGTTGATGGAAAACCAGACCATCGACGTTCAGCCCTCAACCATCAGCGCGCCAAAGGCGCACTGTGACCCGTTACCTGCGCCTGATCCGCATCTTCACCGGGGCCACCGTCTCGGCTCAACTGGAGTACCGGGCGAACTTTATCGGGGCGGTGCTGAGCAGTCTGGGGCAGGTGGGCGTGGCGTTGCTGGCGATTGGCGTGCTGTTCGGGCAGGGCAGCGATACGGTGGGCGGCTGGACCTTCCGCGAGGCGCTGCTGGTCACCGGCTTTTTCATCCTGACCGAGGGGTTCATCGCCGTGTTCGTGCAGCCCAACATGAGCCGCATCGCTGAGGCCATCCGCACCGGCAGCATGGATTTCACGCTGCTCAAGCCGCTGGACGCGCAGTTCAGCGTCAGCACCCGCTACCTGAACGTGCTGCGCGTCCCCGACATCCTGATCGGGCTGGGATTGATCGTGTACGCGGCCTCGGCGCTGACCGTCACCCTGGCGGGCGTGTTGATCGCCGCCGTGCTGTACCTCTCGGCGTTGACCATCGTGTACTGCATCTGGCTGGCGCTGTCCACCACGGCCTTCTGGTTTGTCAAGACGCAGAACGTGGCCGAGCTGTTCAACGGCGTTTTCGGCGCGGCGCGCTTTCCGGTCACGGCTTTTCCGCTGCCCGTGCGTTTCGCGCTGACCTTCGTGGTCCCGGTTGCCCTGATCACCACCGTTCCCGCGCAGGCCATGACGGGGCGGCTGTCGCCCGCGCTGGCGCTGGCCTCGCCGCTGGTGGCGCTGGCCCTGTTCGCCGTGACCCGCTGGTTCTGGTTGCGGGCCGTTGCCAGCTATACCAGTGCCAGCAGTTGAGTACGGACGAGAGGCTGGAACGTTTGGGCGCGTCGCTATCACAGGAGGGTTTTGAACTTCGGGGGGAGGTGGACCTCTCCAGCCTCGCCGCTTTAGAAGCCTCCCTGCAAACTCAAAATATCGTTCTGGATGCTGAAACCCTGCGCCGAGTTGCCTGGGCCGCCCTTGACCAGTCACGCCCCCGCACGGTGAAGCTCACGCCCCAAGCCCGCGCCCGCCTGTCGCACCTGACCGACTTGCGCGACGTGTTCTCGCCCGCCGATGCCGAGCGGGTGGGCCGGGAGTTCGCGGGCGAGAAGTGGCTGGCCCCCGATCTGCTGGCCGCGCGCCCGTGGCTGATGTCTGGCACGCCCCCGAAGAAGGTGATCTCTGACGTGATGCACTCGCAGTGGTCCGGGCTGGTGGCGCTGCTGGGCGAATTTGGTCCGTGGGTCTACGCGGCGAACGTGGCCGATTTGCAGATCCTGGGATGGCTGTACGGGGAACTGGTCCGGGCGGCCTCGCATGCTCAGGAAAATGGGGTGCTGAATGCGGCTTTGAGCCAGTCTGAATTTCCTTCTCTGCTCTCCCGTTTAGAGGCCACCGATTACCGCCAGCCCTCCGGTGTGGTGGCTGATCTGGCGGCGCTGGAATCCGCCTTCTGGGACGCGGCGCAGGCCCAGGCGCGGCGGGACCGGGAGGCGTGGCAGGCGCGGCGTGGGTAGTCCAGCCCTGCCGACGGGCGCGCGACTTTGCAAACTGGGCCTTTTCGCCGGTTCTTTCCTGGCCTCTGTGCGCTAGCCTCCTCCCCGTGTCCACGCTGTTAGCCGCCGCAAACCTGACCGTGTTCCACGCGGAGCGGGCGGCGCTGCGTGACGTGTCCCTCAGCGTTTCGAGCGGTGAACGCGTGGCGCTGCTGGGCCGCAACGGCGCGGGCAAGACCACGCTGCTGCGCGTGCTAACGGGCGAAATTTTGCCCGAAGAGGGCACGGTCTGGCGCGCGGACGGCCTGCGCCTGGGCGTGCTGGAGCAACACCACGCACATCTGGCGGGCAAGACGGTACGCGCCCTGGTGGACGCCGCACATCCCTACCGCGAGATGGAAGCCGAGTTGCTGGCGCTGGAGGCCGATCTGGGCGATCCGGCAGTCCTGGCCGCCTGGACCGACCTGAACGCCCGCCTGGAGGACGCCGAGGCCTACGCCTGGCCGTCACGCGTGGCCCGCGTGCTGGGCATGCTGGACCTGACCCGCTTCCTGGGCCGCGAGGCTGCCACGCTGTCCGGCGGCGAGCGCACCCGGCTGGCGCTGGCGCTGGCGCTGGCCCGCGAACCCGATTTGCTGCTGCTGGACGAACCCACAAACCATCTGGACATCCGCATGCGCGAGTGGCTGGAGGGCTGGCTGCGAAGCTTCCGGGGCGGCGTGATCCTGACCAGCCATGACCGCGATTTTCTGGACGGGGTGGCCGGTTCCGCCTCCGGGCGCAGTCTGTGGCTGGAGGCGGGCGAGGCCACCGCGTATCCCGGCGGCTACACGCGGGCCAGGGCGCAGCGCGAGCTGGAAAGGCGTACCCGGGAACGCGCTGCGCGGCTCTCGGCGCAGGAGGGGCGGCGGCTGGTGGGCAGCGCGGAGAACCTGGACCGCTGGGGCCGCCGCTCACGCGGTCTGAAAACCCGCGCCGAACGCCTGCCCAGCACCGAAGCGCCGCTGCCCGAACGCCAGCTCCGAATGCGTCTGCTGGCCGGCAGCGCCCGCGCCCCGCTGGTGGCCTGGGGCGAACACGTGTCCAAATCCTACGGCGGGCGGGGCGTCCTGTCCGGCGTGGCCTTCAAGCTGCGCCAGGGAGACCGCGTGGCTTTAATGGGCGCGAACGGCACCGGCAAGACCACCCTGATGAAACTGCTGTCGGGTGAGGAACACCCGGACCCGGTGGCCGCTCTGGGCGAGGCGATCCCCGCGCTGCGCGTGGCCAGCGGCGTGACGGTCGCCAGCCTGGACCAGACCTGGCACGGCCTGCTGCCCGGCGATCCGCTGCGCGCCCAGTTCGAGCGCCGCTTTGGCCAACAGGCCAACGCCCTGCTGGGCCGCGCGGGCTTCACGGAAGCCGACTGGCCCAAGACCCCGCGTCAGCTCTCCGGCGGTGAGCGGGCGCGGGCCGGGTTGGCGCTGGTGAGTGCGCTGCGGGCCGATCTGCTGCTGCTGGACGAGCCGACCAACCACCTGGACATCGAGGCGCTCGGCGCGCTGGAGGCCGCCGTCCACGCTTACGGCGGCGCAGTGGTGATCGTGACCCACGACCGCCGCTTTGCCCGCGAGGTGGCAAACCGCCTGTGGGTGATCGAGGACGGCACGCTCCGCGAGGTGACCGGCTGGGGCCGCCGCGAGTACACGGACCCGGCCCGGCACCTCCAGGGCGATCCGCCGCCGCCGCCGCCGCGCCCCAGCGCCCGGCAGCGGCTGGTCCACATCGAAAACCAGTTGGCCGAGGTCTGCAGTGCGCTGGACTCCACCCCCGGCGGCCTCAGCGGGCGTGAGGAAGGGCGGCTGCGTGCCCAGGCGCATCAATTGCAGCAGCACCTGTACGAGCTGTACGCCGAGGCGTTTTCAGCGCCGCAATACGACATTCAGGTGCGCGAGCCGCCGCTGACGGTGCGTGCCCAGCGGCTGGGAGAGGCCGAGCTGGGCGGGGGCGGCATGTTCTGGGCCGCGCGGGACGAGATCTGCCCGCATCTGGCCTGGGATGGGACCGCGCTGCGCTGGAGCGCGACGCCGCCACAGTGGTACGGCGCGGCGCTGCTGGGCGGCACGCTGCGGATTCTCTTCGAGCGCTGGAACGTGGGCCGGGTGCAACTGGGGGGCGGCGGCCCCAGCCTGACCCGGCGGCAGTACTTTGAGCGGCTGGGAGTGATCCGGGCCGCTGCGTCCTCACCGCCGTAACCCCACGGTCAGGCCCCGCCCGCTATACTTCCGCGCATGGATGACCTCATCAAAGGACGCCTCGGGGGCGCGGACGGCTACGACATCCGCTGCACCATCGAGGGCGACAGTATCTCGGGCCGCGCGGGCGGCAAGTTACACGGCAAAGACATCGACCTGGAAATCACCGAGCGCGGCGTGCAGGGCAGCGTCGGGAATGACCCGGTCAAGATCGAGCTGGAAGGCGGCGAACTCCGGGGCAACGTGGGCAGCCAGAAGCTGGTGCTGCGCGGCGTGGACCGCGTGACCGGCTTTATGGGCGAACCCATCGTCGGCTGGAACGTGGTGGCGCAGCAGACCGGCGAACACCTGAGCGGCCAACTGGGCAGCACCGTGCTGGGCCGCCCCTTCGAGCTGGAACTGGGCAGCGCCCCCGGCTGGGTCGGCACCCTGGTGGCCCTGGTGGCGTTTTACGCCCTGGAACCCCGCGCGAGCGTGACCGTCAGCCGCTGACCTCAGCAATTCAGACCGGGCCGCCGATGTTGGGCGGCCCTTGTTTTTTGGGCGATACGGGTTCGGTTCGTAATGCGCTCAAACCGGGACCGCGCCGCCTCGTCCACTCCACGTCCGGAACCCGCTGTTCTGCCTCTCGCTCCATTCGGATTTCCAGGTGTTTTCAATACCTTTCAGTCGGAGTCCGTAAAAGACCTGAAGGAGAGGGCGACAAAAGGCCCTACCGTCCCCCGATCCGGTACGTCACCCCGAATCTGATCCGGGTACTGACATCGCCGTTCTGCACGCCGATGCTGAGGTTGGTGCGCGGGTTGATGTTGTATCCGGCGCTGAAGCTGGGGCGCAGGCTGCCCAGGTCCAGCCCCGTCAGCGGCGTGCTGACCCGGAAGGTAAAGCGGTTATCCGGGGTGCTGTAGGTGGCGTCCAGCAGGCCCTTGCCCGCCAGATCTACCTGGTATTGCAGGTACAGGTCACGGGTCAGGTACGACCCCAGGGTCAGGGTCGCGCTCAGGGTGCCGTCCTCTCCGGCCAGTCGGGGCGACAGGCGAAAGACGTCCAGGCCGAAGGCTTTGGCCAGGGTGCGCTCCAGTTCGCCCAGTACGAGGACATTCAGGGCGGTCTGCACGGCGCTGGCCCCCAGCGCCCCCAGGTTGCCGGGCAGCGCGGTCAGGTTGGGGACGCCGGTGGCGACCAGCGCGTACAGTTCCGGCTCGGTGTAGCTCTGGCCGGTATCGGGATCGTTGCAGGCCGCGCTCTCGGAGGTGCAGCGCAGGGTGGTGTTCAGGTCCAGCGCCGCCTGACCGCCTTCGCGGGTCACGAACTCGCCGCTCAGGTTGAGGGTGACGGGCACGCGCACGCCGGTGGTCACGGCCTGCACCTGCCCCGAGGCCGTGATGTCGAAGGCGGGCAGCAGACCGTCTCCGTTAAAGGTCACGCTGCTGTTGCCCAGCGCGAACTCGTTCTCGCGCAGGTAGATAAAGCCGCGCTCAGAGCGGATGATGCCGGTGATGCGGGGCCGCGCGCCGCTACCTGCCAGAGTCAGGCCCGCCGTGCTGAACTCGGCGCGGGCCAGGCTCTCGTCCACACGGACGCCGCCGGAGGCGCGGATGGGAATGTCCTCAAAGACCACCCGCTCCAGGAAGGGGCGCGCGGGCCGCAGGGCAGTCTCACCCGCCTGCGCCGTCGGGGCCGGGAAGGTGGAATAGACCTCGGGCAGCGGGCTGACATAGTTGTCGGTGGTGCGGCCCGTGCCGGTCGGCACGCCGCTTACCGATTGTCCGTTGGTCTTGCCCGGCGTGGGAATGGCGGACCCAGCGTCGGCGCGGCCCAGCGTCAGCCGCAGGAAGTTGGCCGCGCCGCTGACGCGGATCAGGGTGCCGTCGTCCACCGCGCGCAGGTCCGCGTTCACGGCGCTCTCGCGGGCAGAGATCACCGACAGCGGCAGATTGTAATTGCGGGCGGCCAGCGTCAGGTCGATTCTGGGCGAGACTCTGCCGGTCAGCCGCAGATTGCCTGCCCCGGTGGTCGCGCCGGTGCTGCGGCTCTGGGCGTCCACCGTGAAGCCCTCGCCGTCCTGGGTCAGGACCACACTGCTGCCGGGCAGCGCCCCCAGACCCTGCGGAGCCAGCAGGCCGCTGAAGCTGACCCGTGTGCCGCTCAGTTTGCCCAGCGTGAGCTGCCCGCGCACGTCCAGCGTGCCGTTGGCCCCCAGCGCGCCGCCGGTCAGCAGTGTGCCGCCCGCCGTGAACGCACCGCTGTCGGGCAGATCGCCCGTGAAGTTGGGGACCTCCAGACTCAGGCCCGCCACGCTGCCGCTGACGTTTTGCACGCGCAGCATGCCGCGCGGACGGTCATACGTTCCTCCTGCGCCCAGCGTCAGGCTGCCGCGCAGGCTGGGGTCCAGCTCGGCCAGACCGGGGATCAGGCGCAGCACCGGGGTAAAGGTGGTGTTGGTGAAGCGGGCACTGAGGTCCACCAGTTGCCGGGTGTACTGTCCGCGCACGTCCCAGGTGCCCGCGCCGCTCAGTTGCACGTTCACGCCGCGCAGTTCCCCCGCCGCGTATTCCAGCGTGCCGCTGCCGGTCAGGGTCTCGGTGGAGGCGGCCTCGCCCGCGCCGCCGGTCATGCTGGTGGCGCTGACCCGGATGCGCTCGGCCACCACGCTGGCGCTGCCAGAAAGTGGATCGGCCAGCGGGAAGCGGAAGCGGGCCACGCCGGTCACGACGCCCTCGCCGGGAGCCGCCCCGGTAAAGGCCGCCACCAGCGCGCCCACCGGCAGCGCCCGCAGGTTGCCCTGGCCAAAGACCTCGCCGCCCCTCGCTCCAGTGGTACTCAGGTCTCCAGTGGTACTCAAGTCTCCAGTGGTACTCAGGCCCGCCGTGAAATCCGACTGGCCCAGAAAGCCGCGAATGCGCCAGCTCCCACCCACCAGTGTGCCTTCCAGGCGGGCGGGCAGCGTCCGGGGACCCACCCTCAGGCCCGCCGAGCGCACGACGAAGGTGCCGCCGCCATCCTGGAAGTTGGCGTTGCCGCTGAGCCGTCCCGAGAGGTCGGGGGCGATCTTCAGGTTGCCGACCTCCAGATCGTCCAGCACGGCGCGCACGCTGTAGCCCTCGCCGGTGGGTTGCAGCGCCAGCGCGCTCAGTGGAGTCTGGGGCAGCAGATCGGCGATGCCGCCGGAGGCGTTCAGGCTGACTCCACCCACCTCGTTGCGGGCGCTCAGGGTGGCCCCGAAACTCTGGCCCTTCAGGGCCACCTCGCCGTCCACGGTCAGGTTTTGCCCGGCCACCTCTAGCGGGTAGGTCCTGATCCCCAGCAGCCCGGTCAGGCCGCCGCTGTCCAGGCCGACGTTCACGTCCAGCGTTCCGCCCTGCTGTTGCAGGCGTCCGGTCAGGCGTCCGGTCCAATTCTGCTCGCCCTGCAAGGCGCTGAGTTGCAGCGTCCCGGAAGGCAGGGTGATCCGCGCCGCCACCGTGGGCCGCCCCCCGCGCAGGGTCACGCTGGCGCTGGCGTCACCGGACAGTTGCAGCCCCAGGTAAGGAATCTCGGCGGGCGAGGTGAAATCCGTGACCTTCAGGGTCACCTGCCCGTTCTGCGCGTCGGTGTTCAGCGTGCCGCTGGCGGTCAGCACCCCGTTCAGGTTGGGGATGCCCAGCCGGGCCAGTTGCAGCCCCGGCAACTCGGTCTGGAGCTGGCCGCCCCTGAAGCTGAGGCTGCCGTCGCGTTCGCCGTCGCTGACGCGCAGGTCGGCCCCCTCCAGCGTGGCGGTGCCGCTTGCCCGCCACTCGCCCCGGCGCACGCTGAGCAGCACCTGCGGATCGGCCAGTGGGCCGCTGGGGGTCACGCTCAGGCTCAGCTCGGGGCGGGTCAGGCTGGCGGCTCCACTCCAGCGCCACTGGCCTGTGCTGTCCGGACTAAAGCCCACCGCGCCATTCGCCGTCGCGCCGGGGCCGTCCACCAGCCGCACCTGCACGCCGGTCTGCGCCGCCACGATGCGCGCCCCCGCCCCCAGCAGCCCCGCCGTGCCCTGCGCCAGCGGGTGCGCCAGCGGCCCGGACACGCTCAGCACGGCGGGGGCCGTCAGCACGTCGCCGCTGCCGCCCAGCCCAGTGCCGCCCAGCCCAGTGCTGCCCAGGGATGGCCCGCCGGTCACGCGTACGCCGCCGTGCCAGCCGCTAAAAGGATCGGCCCGCAGATCCACCGCCGCCGCCAGTTTCTGCGGTCCATTCAGATTGCCCACCAGGGAGAGGGACCCGGCGCGGGACTTGGCCTTCAACTTGCCGCTGAGCGTCCCGCTGGCCATCAGATCGAGGTCTGCGCTGCCGTCCAGTCCCGCCGTGCCGCTGACGCGAATGGCGCTGCCCGCCGCGTCCAGGCGCAGGCCGCCCAGCGTCGCCTTCCCACCGTCCAGCGTCGCCACCGTCTGACCGCCCTGACTCAGCGTTCCGGTCAACGCATTTAGAGTGCCGCCCAGCCGGCCCGTCGTGTCTGCCAGCGTCACCCCGTAGGCCGAGGCACCCCGCGAGGTCACGGTGGCCGCGAGGGTGGGGGCGCTCAGGTTTCCGGCCAGCGTCGCGGCGACGCTCAGTTGCCCGGTGCCGCTCACCAGCGGCAAGGGCGTCAGGTTCAGATTTCCGGCCAGGGTGGGGATGAAGCCCGGCCCCTGCTGAAGCGTGACCGTGCCGCCGCCCAACTCATTGCCGTCCAGCACGTAATTGCCACGCCCATCGGCGTTCAGCGTGAGGGGTTCATTCAGCCCGGTCAGCGTCGCCTGAACCGTCCCGGCAAGCTGGGGCCAGACGCCGTGCAAGTCCACCTTGGCCGTGTTGCCGCCGCTCTGAACGGTGCCGTATAGCCTGGCGCGCACCGTGCCTGCCTCCAGATTCAGGTCCCGCGCGTCGGCGTAGAGGGTGCCGCCCGCCGCGCCCAGCAGATTCACGCGGACCACGGCGTGGGGATCCCGCACCCGCCCGGACAGGGTGGCCAGCGCATCGAGGGCGCTGGTCCTGGCCGTGACCGAGCCTTCCAGCGTCGGATCGCCCACCGCGCCGCGCAGGGTCAGGTCCGCGCCCACGCTGCCGCCGCCCAGCGCTGAGATCTTCAGGGCCGGGCTGTTCAGGAAAGAGGTTCCCAGACCACGCACGGTCACGCGCACGCCGCCGGGCAACTGGCCCTCGGCCTTCAGGACGCCGCCGCGCAGGCTGCCGCTCAGTGCGGTGCTCAGTTCATCGGCCCCGCCCGCCTTCCAGCGGTAGCTCGCGTTGCCGTACAGGCTAAACGGCCCGGTCTGTTCCTGCTGGCCCTTCAAGGCCAGGTTCTGCACGCTCACGAGCTGGGGTCCGTCTGCTAGCGTTCCCGCCGCCTCCACCCGTCCTGCAAAGGTCAGGGCATCCACATCCAGCCCGCGCGGCAGTAGGCGGGCGATCCGCAGGGTGTCGGCTTTGAGGCTGGCCGTGAAGCGCCCGCCCTCCAGCGTGCCGCCGCCCGCCACCTTCGGCCCGTTCAGGCGCACGCTCAGGTCCCCGGCGCGGTAGGAGGCCCCCAGCTCGCCGCTCAGCTCATTGCCGCTGTCCTGCAACTGTCCGGCGAAGGCTGCTTCGGGGGCGTTCCACGACGGGCCACCCACATTCACGGTTCCGCTGACGCGCAGTTGTTC
Source organism: Deinococcus frigens DSM 12807 (assembly GCF_000701425.1). Lineage (GTDB taxonomy): Bacteria > Deinococcota > Deinococci > Deinococcales > Deinococcaceae > Deinococcus > Deinococcus frigens. The sequence continues at coordinate 34,646 of NZ_JNIW01000024.1, forward strand.
GGGGCGGCCCCACAGCGCCCCCACATCGAAGGCCAGCAGCTCCAGCGTGCCGCCCGGCCTGAAGGCCAGATCGGCGGGCAGGCTGCCGGTCACCCGGGCCTGGGTTTTGCCGGTGCCCACCAGCGCGGCCACCTTCAAAGCTCCATCGCCGTCCAGCACGGCGTCCAGCGGTCCGCCAGGAATGTCTCCCACCGCGCGCAGGGTGCCGCTCCAGCCAGTGCGGGCATTCCAGCCGGGATGGCCGTTCAGGCGCACGTTGATGGGCGTGTCGGGACTTCCTCCGAGATAGCCAGCGTTGACGGTCAGCGCGGCATTGGACAGGCCGCCCAGCGCGTTCGTTCCCACTTGGCCGCGCAGGGTTCCGGCCAGTGTCTCGCCGCCTAGGCCCAACTTCCAGTCCTGGCCCAGCAGGCGGGCAGTCAGGCGCGTACCGGTGGCCTGAAGTCCGGCGACGCCCCCTGTCAGCACGCCCTGCACATTCACGTCGGGCTTGCTGTACGTGCCGGTGATCTGCGCGGTGTAGGTGCCCGGCAGCAGATCGGTCACGTTGGCCCTGGCGCTCAGCTTCAGGGTGGGGAAGACGGGTCCGCTGGCGCGCACGGTTCCCTGCGGCAGGGTGGCGGTGGCCCCCCGCAGGCGCAGCACGCCGCCCGCGAAGGAGGCCGGAGCCGCGAACTTCACGCCCGCCACCGTTCCAGCCGTGTCCAGCCGCAGATCGGCCAGCGTGCCGTCCACCGTTGCCGTCAGGTGGCCCGCCGTGTCGGAGAGCAGTAGCGGCCCCAGATCGGGAACGCTAACGCTGCCCGCCGCCTGCCAGGCCGCCAGCCCGCTTCCCGCGCCCCGATTGACCGCCAGATTCAGCGCCGCGCCCGCCACCGTGCCGCCCAGTTGCACGCGGGCCGCGCCGTTCGTGAGTCCCGTGGCCGTCGCCGTGATGTCCACCGCCCGCCCGGCATACTGCCCCGCCGCCCGCAGGGTCAGCGTGTCCTGTGCGCTGCCCCGCAACGTCGCCTTCAGACCGTCCAGTGCCCTCAGACCGTCCAGCGTCAGTGCGGCGTCGGCCTGCGGGTACAGCGGCCCGCGCAGGCGCACGCTCAGGCCCGCCAGCGTGCTGTTCAGGTCCGCGCTCAGTTGGCCCTTCGCCAGCGACACGCTGCCCGCCGCCCGCTGCCCCGCCGCCCTCAGATTGACGCGCGCCCGCCCGCTGGCCCGCGCGAGATCCAGCCCAGGCACGGTCAGATCCAGGCTGGCCCGGCCCGTCAGGTCTGCCAGTTGACCGCTCAGCACCGGCCCCAGGGCGCGCGCGTCCAGCGAGGCCCCCCGGATGCTCAGGTCCTGCCCGTCGTAGCGGAAAGGCAGCCGCGCCCACGGGTGGCTCAGGGTGCCGGACGCGCTGAGGTGATTCTTCCAGTTCACACGGGCGTTCAGGGTCAGCGGCTGTCCGAGATACCGGGTGCCGTTGCTGATCAGGGTGGCCCCCGTCGCGGTCAGTTGCGCGGTCACGCGGCCCGGCACCACTTCCGCCCGCAGGTTCTCCGGCAACAGCGTCAACACGGGGGAGAGGCTGGCCGTCACCGCGCCGCCCAGTTTTGGCAGCACCTCCACCCGCCCGGTCAGCGGTCCGGAGGGCAGCGCCGCAAGTAACGGCCCCGCGCCCGTCAGCCTGACCGTGCCGGGCGTGCCAGACAGCGCGTACCTTGCCGCCAGGCTGCCGCTCCACTGGCCGCCCGCGTAGGTCAGCCCGCCCACCGTCGCCCGCGCCCCGGTCAATGAGGCCGTCAGCGGGAAGCTCTGTGCCGGAACGCTGAGGGTCAGGGGGGCCGTGCCGAAGGTTCGCGCCCTGACCTTGACCGTGCCGCGCAGATCGGCCACGTCGCCGCTGGCCCTCGCGGTGAAGTACGGTCCGCTGACCTCTAGTTTCAGGTCGTCCACCGTCGCCGGAAGGGTCAGGCGTCCGGTGGCGCTGACCGTCTGTCCGGCCACCACGCCCCGCGCGCTGATGCGGCCATTCTCGGCGTTGACGGTGAAGGGTCCGGCCTGCAAGGTGCCGCTCAGGACGCCGCCGCGCGCGTTCAGATCGCCCACCAGCGGTTGGCCCGCCAGCGTCAGCCCCTGGGCCTGCACATCGAAGTCGGACAGGCCGCGCAGGTCCACCGTGGCCGCGCCGCCCCGGGCGTCCCGCACGGTGATGCGCCCGCGCGGTTCGGTGCCGCGCCCCTGCACGTTGCCCTCTATGAACAGTCCGCCCGCGATGGGGCCGCGCACGTTCACGTCGTAGCTGCCTTCCGGTAGGGAGGCGGTGCCGCGCGCGCGGAGGCCCTCGCGGTCTGTCAGGTCGACGTTCAGGTTGTTCCAGGGGCCGTTTAAAGCTACGGTGTACTGGTCCAGTTGACCGCGTGCGTCCACCGTGCCTTTAAAAGTGCCGTTCTCACCCGCTCCATTTTGACCCAGGCTCCAGGTGGCGCGGCCATTCACGCTGCCCTGCTGCCCGAAGGCGGTCAGCGGTTGCCTGCCGGTCACGCGAACCAGACCCGTTTTGCCGTCGTAAGTGACGTTCAGATCGCCCCAGGTGCCGTTCACGGCCAGCCTGGGCGTTAGCGTTCCACTCAGGTCCACCGCCTGGGCGGGCAGGGTCACGCCGCCCAGCGACAGCTCGCCGCTGCGGCCCGTGACCCGCGCCTTGAGCGCGTCGTAGGGGCCGCTGACCGCCGCGTTCAGCGTCTGTCCCTGCGCCGACACCGTGCCGCTGACGCCCACCTGCGGGTAGACCTGGCCGCTGACGTGGGCGGTGGCCCCAGCGTAGTCCGCCTTCAGATCAGCCGTCACATTTCCGTCGCGGCGCGTCAGTGTTCCCGCCACGTCCGCCCCCGCCACGCTGGCGTTCACGGCTGCCGTGCCGCCCCGCCCGGCCAGATTCAGCTCCAGCGTGCCGGAGAGGTCCGGCAGATTCACCAGCGGACGCAGATTCACCAGCGGACGCAGCGCAGCCAGGTCCACCCGCCCGCTGGCAGTCACGTTCTGCCCGTCGATCACGCCGCGCGCCGTCTGTCCCGCCGTAACCAGATCGAAGCGGACGCTGCCAGCGTCCGTCAGGCTGAGGTTGCCCTGAATGTCGGCCCCCTGAATGCGGGCGGTGGTGTTGTACGGGGCGCTCAGCTCGGTGTCGGCCAGCACGGTCACGCCGTTTGCGGTGCCGCGCAGGCTGGCGCGTTTGCCGCGCCCGGTGGCCGTCAGGTCGAAGCCGTTGCCCCTTGCCGTCAGCGTGCCGAATGCGTCGAGGGTAGTGGTGACCGTCATGTCCCCGCTGACCTTCAGGCCGCCCATGACTTCCAGATTGCGCGCCGTGATCGGGAACGAATCGCCGTTCCAGCGCAGCACCTGCTGACCGGAGGTAAAGGTGCCGCGCTGGCGCAGGTAATTCACGTCCAGCGGCCCGCTAAGGGTGCCGACCACACCCGGCACCCGCGCCGTCAGGTTCCCGGTCACGTCCCCGCTTTCCAGATCGAGCTGGCCCGCGCCGGAGAGGGTCAGGCCCGCGCCCTTCAGGTCCCGGGCGCTCCAGCCGCCGCGAAATTCCCGGTCCAGGTCAAGTTGCACGCTGCCCAGATCGGCCTTCAGCCCCTGTTTGTTCAGGCGTGCCGTGCCTGCCAGCGCAAACGGCCCCGCCGTGCCGCCGGTGATCACGGCCCGCAAGTCGTCCGGCGTGCCGCTCAGGGCTACCCTCGCCCCCGCCGCGCCGTAGGTGGGGTTTAGCACGGCGCTGAGCCGCTCACCCTTAAGGGCATAGGTGCCCGACAGTGGGCCGCCCAGCCCCTCCCCGCTCAGGGTCACCAGATTCTGCGCGTCGATGCTGGCCTGCACGTTCAGCGGCTTGGCCCCGAATGCGCCCACCAGTTGGGCCTCGCCGGAGCGTCCGATGGCCCAGTTGCCGCTCAGCTTCTGTTGCGACTCGCCCAGCCGGGTGTCGGCGCTGAAGCTCAGATCGTTGTTCTGGGGGGCCTTCTCACCGGCCTGGTGCAAAAAGGCGTAACTGGCCTGCGCGCCACTGAAGGCGACGCCCGCCAGCTTGCCCGCGCCGGTGGCCTGCGCCGAGACCTGCACGGTGTCCCAGCCGCCCGCCGTGACGCGCAACTGCAACTGCCCCTCGCCCGTGGTCCCCAGCGCCCGCGCCAGACCGGAGACGGTGGGCGCAGCCTCCGCCGTGACCGTCCAGTTCCTGGCCTTCAGGTCCGCGTTGCCGGTGGCGGTGACCGGGCCGTTCCAGCCCTGCCCGGCCAGCTTCAGGTCAATGGTGTCGCCGCGCTGCGTGACGGTGCCGCCGATGCCCGTCACGGTCACGAACTTCGCGTCCGGCACACGCACGGCGGCGTCGGCGATGTTGAGGTCGCCGCGCAGCGGGCCGTCGTTCAGGACGTATTTGCCCGTAATTCGCCCCGCCGTCACGCCCGACCAGTAGAAGTTCAGCACCCGCGCGTCTGCACTGAGGTCGGCGGTAATCACGTTGTTCTCGCCCAGCGAAACGTCGGCACGTACCTGGCCGTCTTTGGTCTGACCCTGGACCGTCCACCCTCCGTCCGCGCGCGGCCCGATCTGGAGTTGTCCGTCCGGGATCTCGTTTTTCTTGCCGTCCACATTGAGGCGGATGTCGCTCAGGTTCAGCTTGCCGGGGGTGATGGTCCAGCCGCCGCCCGCCGCTACGCCGCTGCCCTGGGTCAGGCGGCTGATCAGCTCGGCGGCGTTCACGTTCACGGTGGCGTCCGTGACGCTTGCGCCCAGCCGCAGCGTTTTGGCAAAGGGATTGAACGCCTCCACGGTCACGCCCACCGCCTCCACCTGCGCGTCCACGCCGCTCTGCCGCACGGTCACGCCCTCCAGCCGGGGGGACCAGATCGGCCCAGTGACCCGCCCCGCGCTGAGGCCCAGATCGGAACCGTAGCGTGCCAGCAGCCAGCTTCCAAACAGGGTGGGAGCAAAGACCACAAGCAGCGCCAGTACGGCCACCACGCCCAGCAGCACCCAGGGCCAGCGCCGCCGGGCCGGTGGTTTCGCCGGTGGTTTCCTCGTGGGTTCGCCGCCAACCTCGCGGGCCGCCGGATCGTCGGTCACGCGCGCTCCCCGCCGCGTCCGGTCCGTTGTCTGGTGCAGTGTTCCCGGGCGGCGCGCATTGAACGCATTCTAGGGGCCAGCGCGTGAGTTGGTCACCCCCGACCTCACCGGACCGTCAGATTTCCACCCTCTGTCCCGCGTTCCGGGCGCTACCCTGACGGCTATGCGTCTGACTGCACTCGTGATCGGCACCGTCCAGGGGGTCGGTTACCGCCTGTATGTCCAGCGGTATGCCCGTGACCTGAAGTTGCAGGGCTACGCCGAGAATCTTATTGATGGCCGCGTGGAAGTCGTCGCCGAGGGCCATGAGGCCGATCTGGACCGCCTGCTGCACTGGCTGCGGCGCGGCCCCCCGCACGCCCGCGTGCGCGACGTGCAGACCCAGAGGAGCGAGGCGACGGGACTGCGGGATTTTCATATCTACTGAGGGGTCTCCCGGATCAGGCGGATTATGTGGCTGTACGGGTGGCCGCCCACCATTCTTTCCCCAGCCGCCGCAAAACCCGCGCGGGCGCAGAGTCTGGCGGCGCGGTAGCCTTTTTCCAGCAGTAATCCCACACGCCCAAGCCCACGTGAGACGGCCTGCGCTGCCGCTTCCCGCAACAGCCGCGCGCCAATGCCCTGGCCGCGTGCCGCCGCCGTCACGGCCAGGGTGTCCACGGACCACTCGCCGGGCAGGCCCCGTCCGCGCAGGTGTCCCCGGAACGGCCCGTCCAACGCTTTGCAGTCGGCCCCCACGTCACCCAGCAGCGGTCCCAGCCTCTCGCCAGAGCGCTCGGCAATCCACACGTTCTGAACGCTCAGGCGGTGTCCGGCGCGCGCAAAAAAGCCCAGCATCACGTCCTGTGGCTCGGCGTTCGGGGCCTCGGCGTCCGGGGCCGCGCCAGTCAGGATCAGTCCGATGTGGCCGGTGGTGTCCTGGATCAGCGGCACGGCGAAGGGCGGGTCGCCGGGTCGCGCGGGGCGGATGGTCACGGGACCAGTCGTGGGAACAGGCTAGAGCGGCTCCCCGCCCGTCACCCGGCCCAGCATCAGGGCCTCCAGCCGCTCGGCCACGTTGACCAGGTGGTCTCCCAGCCGCTCCAGATTGCGGGCGATCTGCCCGGCGGTCAGGGCCACCTCGGTGTCCTCGGGGCGCTCCAGCAACCGCGTCAGGCTGGCGCGCTGCATCTGTTCGTACAGGGCGTCCACCTGCTCGAAGTCCAGGCGCATGACCTCGCGGGCCGCGCCCACGTCGCGCTCGGCGAAGGCGTAGGCCAGCCGCTCCAGCATCTCGGAGAGCAGGCGCACCAGCGGCAGCACGTCCTGCAAGGTGGCGCTGCGGGCGCGCGGGGCGAAGTGTTCCAGATCGCGGGCCAGCTTCAGGGCGTAGTCGCCCACCCGCTCCAGGTTGGTCAGGCTGCGGAAGACCACCAGATGAAAGGCCAGCTCGGCCTCGCTCAGCGGCGCGGCGAAGGCGGCCAGGCAGGCGTCCTCGATCTCGCGCTCCAGGGCGTTGGTCTCGTCTTCCAGCACCCCGGCGCGGGCGGTCAGTCCGGCGAACTCGGCGCGGGCGTCGGCGTCGCGCACGGCGTTCAGTTGCTCCAGCGTGATGCTCAGCATCCGCAGAAAGCGGGCCGTGACCTGCGCCACGCTGGCCGCTCCGCCCGTGGACTGCAAGTGGGGTGGGGGTGGGACGGTCATGCGGGCAGTATCGCGCGTCCCTGTGATGCCGGGGTCAACTGGGCGCAGGGTCAGAACGCTACCCGAAGCGCCCGGTGACATACGCCTCGGTGCGCTCGTCGCGCGGCGACTGGAACAGCCTATCGGTGGGGCCGTGTTCCACCAGATCGCCCACCAGAAAAAACGAGGTGGTGTCGCTGACCCGCGCGGCCTGGTGCATGTTGTGGGTCACGATGATGATGGTGGTGACCTTCTTGAGTTCGGTCATCAATTCCTCGATCTTGGCTGTGCTGGACGGGTCCAGGGCGCTGGTCGGCTCGTCCATCAGCAGGATCTCGGGGTCCACTGCCAGCGCGCGGGCGATGCACAGCCGCTGCTGCTGGCCGCCGGAAAGGCCCGTTGCAGGCGTGTTCAGCCGCTCCTTGACCTCCTCCCACAGCGCCGCGCCCCTCAGGCTGCGCTCGGCCACTGCCATCAGTTGGTCCCTGTTCCGCATGCCCGCCAGCTTCAGGCCCGCCACCACGTTGTCGAACACGCTCATGGTGGGAAAGGGGTTAGGCTTCTGGAAGACCATGCCCACGCGGCGGCGCATGGCGACGGGATCGACGCCCGGCGCATAGATGTCCTCGCCGTCCAGCAGAATCTGCCCGGTGACCCGCGCCCCCGGCGTCAGATCGTGCATGCGGTTGATGGCCCGCAAAAAGGTGGTCTTGCCGCAGCCGCTGGGGCCGATCAGGGCGTTGACGGTGCCGGTGTGGACGTCCAGATCGACATTTTGCACGGCCTGTTTGTCGCCGTAAAAGATATTGACGTCTTTGGCCTGGAGAAGGGGATTCATGATGCTCCTTTGGATGTGTCAAACCGTCTCACGGCGAAAGAAAAATTTAAAGACAGGATGCTGGTCCTTTGAAGTGGTCAGACCTTTAAACCTTCCTGCTAAAGCGCCGCGCCAGCAGACTCGTCACGAAGATCAGCACGATCAGCAGCAGCGCTCCGGCCTTCGCCATGCGCTGGTTCTCGTCATAGGCGCTGGTGGCTCCCCGGTAGATTTCCAGCGGCAGGGCGCTCATGGGCTTGCTGGGGTCCAGGTTGACGTTGGGGTTGCCGAAGGCGGTGAACAGCAGCGGCGCGGCCTCGCCCGCCACCCGCGCCAGCGCCAGCATCACGCCGGTAATAATTCCTCCGGCGGCGGCGGGCAGCACGATCCGCAGCGTGACCAACCACTGCGGCAGGCCCAGGCTCAGTCCCGCCTCGCGTACGGCCTGTGGCACCAGCTTCAGCACTTCCTCGGTGGTCCGCACGACGATTGGGATCATCAGAAAGCCCAGCGCCACCGCCCCGGCAAAGCCCGAGAAGCCGAAGTTCAGCACGATCAGCCCGTAGGCCACCAGCCCCATCACGATGGCCGGAATACCGGCCAGCACGTCGCTGACCAGCCGGATGCTGGGCATCAGCGGATGGCGTGGGTACTCGGCCAGAAAGATGCCCCCGGCAATGCCGACCAGCACGCCGAACACCGAGGACATCGCCAGCATATACAGGCTGCCCAGGATGGCGTTCAGTAGACCGCCGCCGGTTTCACCCTCGGGCGCGGGAATTTTGGTGAAGAAGTCCAGATTCACCGCGTCGATGCCCTCGCGGATCAGGTACACGAAGATCAGGATCAGCGGCGCAACCACCAGCAGCGTCGCCAGCAGGATCAGTCCGCCCATCATCATGTTCTGTGCCCTGCGCGCAGCGCTGAGGCCCGTCCTGACCTGCGGTCTGGCAGAGGTGGCGGTGCTCATCACTTGACACCCTTGGGCGTCAGCCGCTGAATAATGACGCGGGCCAGCAGGTTCACGGCCACGCTCACAAAGAACAGGATGAACCCCAGGGTCACCACGCTGGACCGGTGCAGCGTCTCCTGCGCGTCCCCGAACTGGTTGGCAATCACCGAGGCCATGGTGCTGGCCCCACCGAAGATGCTTTTAATAATGTCCTGGCTGTCCCCGATGACCATCGCCACCGCCAGCGTCTCGCCCAGCGCGCGGCCCAGGGCCAGAATCACGCCGCCCATGATCCCCGCGCGGGCATACGGTAGGATCGCCCGCGAGATCACTTCCCATTTGGTTGCGCCCAGCGCGTACATCGCCTCACGCTGATCGGCGGGCACCAGCCGGATCACGTCGCGCGCCACCGAAGCCGTGTACGGCAGAATCATCACGGTCAGGATGATGATCGCCAGCGCCAGCCCGCGCCCGTCGAAGGCGCTGGGAACGAAGAAACATTGCAGCGTGGTCCGGTCCTGATCCCAGATGTTTTTGCAAGCGGTGTAAATGGCGATCTTTTCCGGCGACGCAAAATAGCCCTGCTCCCAGCGGCTGAGCACCGGGGCGATCACGAACAGCGCCCACAGCCCGTAGACCACGCTGGGAATGGCGGCCAGCAGTTCGATCAGGTAGCCCACCGGATTCGCCAGCCAGCGCGGCGCATATTCGGCCACAAACAGGGCGCTGGCAATGGCGAGCGGCACGCTGATAATTAGCGCCACGAAGCTGGTCACCAGCGTGCCGGTGATCATGGCGGCGGCCCCGAACGTGCCGCTCACCGGATTCCAGGTGCGCGTGGTAAAGAAATCCACGCCAAACTGCCGCAGCGCGGGCCAACTGTCTACTCCCAGCAGGTACAGGCTGACCACGAACACCAGCACGATCACGCTGGCCAGGGCCAGGATCAGGTACTGGAACACGCGGTCACTGCCGCTGGACATCGAGGCGCGGGTGGGCAGGCGGCGGGCGGGGTCACTCATGGCTGTCTCTCACTCATGGCAGGGTCTCCCAGATGGGCGCATGGGGGCAGTTGAGCGGAATGGCGTCAGGGGGATGTCAGGGGCGGCGCTGGGGACAGATGGGCGGCGTGTTTTTCCGACCCCTCTAGCCTTGTGGGACTTGGCCTTGCGGGAGAAGGACACCGAGAGGGCGGCGAGGGTGAGGGAGCCACCGGGCAGGCCGAAAATGCGACCAAGATGATTTTCTTATTGCTCTCAACCGACACCAAAAATGCGGCCCCAGATTTCTCCAGGGCCGCCCTCACCGATCACTCGCTTTACAGCTTCTTGCCGCCGTAGGTCATGCTATTGATGATGCTCTTGGCCTTGTTCGCCGCGTTGGTGGGCAGCTTGGCGTAGTCCAGAGGCTCGTTGTACTGCTGCCCGCTGGTGGTCATCCAGGTCAGCATCTTCTTGAGTTCCGTCGCCTGCGCCTCGCTGCGGCCCCCGTACTTCTGGTCCTGGTAGAAGATCACGTAGGTGAAGCTGGCAATCGGGTAGGCGTCGGCGTTGGGGCTGTTGGTGATGCTCACGCGGGTGTCGGCAGGGATCACGACGCCCTCGGCGGCTTTGCTGGCCGGGCCATTGTCGGCTGTGATGAACTTACCTGCGCGGTTCTGCACGCTGCCGAAGGGCAGTTTGTTCTGCTTGGCGTACACCAGTTCCACGTAGCCGATTGCGCCGGGGGTGCTTTTCACCACACCCGCCACACCGTCATTGCCCTTTGCGCCGGTGCCGGTGGGCCAGTCCAGGCTGTTGCCGGTGCCGACCTTGCTCTTCCACTCGCTGCTGACCTTGGACAGGTAATCGGAAAAGACGAAGGTGGTGCCGGAGCCGTCGCTGCGGCGCGCCACCGTGATCGGCAGCGGGGGAATGGTGACGCCGGGATTCAGCGCGGCAATCGCCCCGTCGTTCCACAGCTTGATCTTGCCCAGGTAGATGTCGGCCAGCACCTTGCCGGTGAACTTCAGCGGCGCGGTCACGCCGGGCAGGTTATACGACGGCACCACTGCGCCGATGGCGGTGGGGATGTGCAGCAGCTTGGCCGGGGCGGACTTCAGGGTCTCGTCGCTCATGGGGTTGTCGCTGCCCGCAAAGTCCACGGTGCGCTCGATGATCTGCTTCTGGCCGCTGCCGCTGCCCACGCTCTGGTAGTTGACGCTCACACCCTTGTCGCTCTTGTACTCGGCAAACATCTTGCTGTACAGCGGGTACGGAAAGCTCGCGCCCGCGCCGGTCAGGCTCTGGGCAGAGGCGGACGTAAAGGCGGTTGCGGACAGGGCCAGGCCCAGGAGAAAGGTCTTTTTCATGTCTCTGAGTCTGCGGGCCGAGTGTCAGCCCCCGGTCACTGCGAAGTCAGCGGAGTGTCAGCCCGCAGGATCGAAAGAGCGGATCAGTTTACACATGTCTACGGCTGGTCAGGAGCAGCAAGACCAGGCCTTGCGCGAATCTCTGGCCTGCTGATGCCACGGCGCAGCGCATCTAACCCGCACCTTTATCGGGCGTTAAGAATCTGCCAAGATGCGAGGGTGACGCAGCCGCAGCCCGCTTCATCCCGTCCGCCCGCACTGGAACTGCGGGGCATCACCAAGCGTTTTCCGGGCGTCGTCGCCAACGACAGCGTGGACCTGACGGTGGACGGGGGCGAGGTGCTGGCCCTGCTGGGCGAGAACGGCGCGGGCAAGAGCACCCTGATCTCCATTCTGTACGGCCTGTATCAGCCCGACGAGGGAACCGTCAGCCTGGGCGGCCAGCCCGTCCGCATCGGCAGCCCGGCGGAGGCCAGGAAGCTGGGCATCGGGCTGGTGCCGCAGCATCCCTTGCTGGTGTCGCGGCATTCGGTGGCCGAGAATCTGGCGCTGGGCGGCGGCCAGGCTTCCAGGGGAGGGGGCCTGTTTCCCGCGCGGGGCGTGGCGGGCCGCGTGCGAGAACTCTCCGAGAAGTATGGCCTGGAAGTTGACCCTACCGCCCGCGTCTCGGACCTGTCGCCCGGCGAGAAGCAGCGCGTGGAGATCATCCGCGCCCTGCTGGGCGGCGCGCGGGTGCTGATTCTGGACGAACCCACCAGCGTCCTGACCCCGCAGGAAGCCTCGGGCCTATTCCGCGTGATGCGCGAGTTAAGGGCTGATGGGCGCAGCCTGATCTTCATCTCGCACAAGCTGGATGAGGTGCTGGACGTGGCGGACCGCGTGACGGTGCTGCGGCGCGGCAGGGTGGTGGGCGGCGTGCCGACGGCGGGCGCAACCCGCGAAAGTCTGGCCGAGCTGATGGTGGGCCGGGGTGTGGATTTCACCCGCAAACGCGGCGCGGCTCTGGCAAGGGGCGAGGTGCTGCTGGACGTGCAGAACCTCACCGCCAGCGGCTCGCGCGGCCTGCCCGCCCTGCGCGGCGTGGGCTTCACGCTGGGGCGCGGCGAGGTGCTGGGGGTGGCCGGAATCGCCGGTAACGGCCAGAGCGAACTGGTGGAGGTGCTGGCGGGTCTGCACCCTGCGCGCGGCACCATCACGCTGGACGGCCAGCCCCTGACCGGCGGCGCGGAGGCCCGCTTTCAGGGCGGCGTGGCCCACATTCCTGAAGACCGCATCCACAGCGGCACGGTGCCCAGCATGACGGTGGCCGACAATCTGGCCCTGCGCGGCTATGGCCGCTCGCCGCTGGCGCGGGGGCTGGCGCGTGACCTCAAGGCCACCGATGAACGCGCGCGGCAGGACGTGGAGCACTACAGCGTCGCCACCCCCGGCATCCACACCCCCAGCCGCCTGCTGAGCGGGGGCAACATTCAGAAACTGATCCTGGCCCGCGAGTTGCACGGCCAGCCAAAACTGATCCTGGCCGTCCATCCCACCTACGGCCTGGACATCGGCGCGACCGATCAGGTCCACCGCGTGTTGCTGGAGCGCACCAATGAGGGCGCGGGCGTGCTGCTGGTCAGCGAGGATCTGGACGAGTTGCTGAGCCTCTCGGACCGCATCGGCGTGATGGTGGGCGGCGAATTGCGCGGTCCCTTCCCGGTCTCGGAGGTCACGCGCGAGTCGCTGGGCCTGCTGATGGGCGGAGCGCACCCGCACAGCATTCCGGGCGCGGGGCAGGGGGTGGTGGCGTGAGGTTATGGCTGTTGACGGGCGGTGTTTCGGGGTGGCCCCCACGGTTTAGTCGCTCTGCTTGGCAGCCTGACCAGTCCGGCGCTCTGTGCCAGCTCCCCCTTAGGACAGGCTGGCTGCAACGCAGACCGGGGAGTTTTCCTGACAGCCAACCCTCCACCTCAACCCTGTTCCGAAAGGAAATCCGATGAGATTCATTCCCCTCGCTTCCCCCTCCGCCGCCAGGGTGGGCCTGATCACGCTGGCCTCCGTCGCCGTGGCGCTGGCACTGTGCGCGCTGATTTTCGTGTTCTACGGTGTCTCGCCCGCCGAGGTCTACTCCACCATGCTGCGCGGCACGCTGGGCGATTCCATCGGGCTGGCCGAAGTCGGGCGGCGCACCATCCCGCTGCTGCTGATCGGCGCGGGGCTGGCGATTGCCTTCCGGGCGCAGTTTTTCAACATCGGCGGCGAGGGACAACTGCTGCTGGGTGCGGTCTTCGCGGCGGGAACGGCGCTGTTCATTCCGCTGCCAGGGCCGCTCCTGCTGCCCACCGTGTTCATCATGGGCGCGCTGGGCGGCGGGTTGTGGGCCTTGATCGCCGCGCTGCTGCGCCGATTGAACGTCAACGAAATCCTGTCCACCCTGATGCTCAATTACATCGCCGTGGCGCTGGTGACGTACCTGATCGCCGGGCCGTGGAAGGGCAAGGACGTGCGCGGCTACATCTACACCGATTCCTTCCCGGACGCCGCCAATCTGCCCGTGATCGCCGGAACGCAGGTGCACTGGCCCACGCTGGTGCTGGGCGTGGCGGTGGCGCTGGGCCTGCAATGGCTGCTGGGCCGCTCCACCTTCGGCTACGCCCTGCGCGTGGTGGGCGAGAATCCCGGCGCGGCGCGCTATGCGGGCATCAGCTCGGCGCGCGTGATGACCGTGGTGGCGCTGATCACCGGCGGCGCGGCGGGTCTGGCGGGTGCGGGCGAGGTGGCCGGGATTCACCACCGCCTGCTGGAAGCCGGGCAGATCAGCCTGGGCTACGGCTTCACGGCAGTCATCGTGGCGTGGCTGGCGCGCGGCAACCCGGCGCTGTGCCTGATCACCGCCCCGGTGATGGGCATCATCCTGGCCGGGGGAGACCTCCTCAAGATCGACCTGAACATGCCCTTCCGCGTGGTGGACGTGTTTTCGGGCGTGATCCTGCTGTGCCTGATCGCCTCGGAAGTGTTCGTGCGAAACCGGGTGGTCTGGGGAGCGCGGGCGTGAGGAGTCAGATAGAGCCAGGTTGGCCGGAGGCCCCACATGGATAACATCGTCGTCGAAGCCCTGATCCGCGCGCTGGCTGTGGGAACGCCGCTGCTGCTGGCCTGCCTGGGCGCAATCATCAACGAGCGGGGCGGCGTGGTGAATCTGGGGGTGGAGGGCATGATGGCCGTGGGCGCGCTGGCCGCCTTCGCGGTGGCGTCCAGCAGCCCGGACGCCAACCTGTGGCTGGCGGTGGGCGCATCCATGCTGGCGGGCGCGGCGCTGGCGTCCCTTCACGCCGTCGCCACCGTGACCCTGCGGGCCAACCAGTTCGTCAGCGGGCTGGCGCTGGCGCTGATCGGCACCGGGGCGGCGGGGCTGCTGGGCAAGAAGTTCGAGGGCCTGCCCCTGTTCAACAAGGTGGCCGACTGGAACCTGGGCGGCTTTGTGATCAACCCATTCACGGTGGCGGCGCTGCTGCTGGCCGCCGCCCTGGCCTTTTACCTCAACTCCACCCGCTCCGGCCTGACGCTGCGCTCGGTGGGCGAGAATCCGGCGGCGGCGGACGTGCTGGGCGTCAATGTGGGCGCGGTCCGTATTTGGGCGGTGCTGGCAGGCGGCTCGCTGTCGGGGCTGGCCGGGGCCTTTCTGGCGCTGTCTTACCGCGCGTCCTGGGCCGACAACATGACGGCGGGCCTGGGCTGGATCGCCGTGGCGCTGGTGATCTTCGTGGGCTGGCGTCCGCTCCGCGCCGTGCTGGGTGCGCTGTTCTTCGGCTTCCTGTACTACCTGCAATTCCGCCTTCAGGGCAACAGTCCCATTCCCACCGAGGTCTTCAACGCCATGCCGTTCATTCTGGTGCTGGTGGTGCTGGCGCTGGCCGGGCTGCGGGGCCAGCAAGGCGACGCCCCCGCCGGACTGGGCCGGGCGTATGTGCGGGGTGAGCGCTAGGCGGTTTGACCCACTCGCGAGGTGAAGGGACGGCCACCGCCTGGCCCACCCATCAGGACTGCGTCCTGGATATTCCCAGCAGGTGTCGTTGACCGGAAATCCTTCCGTCGGTTAGCGGAGTGCCCCAGAACTGAGCTGTTCTACCGGCTGGGTTGCCGGGCGGCCCAGGTAATAGCCTTGCGCGTAATCGCTGCCCAGCGCGGTGACCAGCGCCAGTTCGCCCGCCGTCTCGATGCCCTCGGCCACCACCCGGATGTCCAGATCGTGCGCATAGGTGATCAGTGCCTGCACCAGCGCCAGCCGGGGATCAGCGGCGTGCAAACCGTGGATCAGCGCGCGGTCCAGCTTGACCAGATCTGGCTGCAACTCGGCCAGATAGGCCAGACTGGTGTGCCCGGCCCCCAGATCGTCCAGGGCCACCTGCGCGCCCTCGGCGCGGTAGCGCTCCAGGATGCGGCGCAGCAGGGTCAGATCGGGAAACGCCTCGCTCTCGGTGACCTCGAAGACCAGCCGGGAAAAATCCGCGCCCACCTGACGGCAGGCCTCGAAGGTGGTTTGCAGGCAGATGTCGGGGTTGTACACCACGCTGGGCGAGAAATTGATGAACAGCCGCTGTCCGGGCGGCAGGATTGGATACACCTGCGTGATGGCGTTGCGGCGGGCGTGGGCGTCGAAGGCGCGGGCCTGGCCGTGGGTGGCGGCGGCCTGCAACAAAGGCCCGGCCCCCAGGGTCTGCCCGGCCCAGTGCGCGCGGACCAGCGCCTCGTGCCCGTAAACCTCCAGGCGGTCCAGATGCACGATGGGCTGCACCTCGAAGTAAATGTGCTGGCAGGCTTCGGCAAACCACGGGGTGGTCAGGCGGTGCAGCCACTGGTCCAGCGGCGCGGTGTGCCACGGGTCCGGGTGACCGCCGTGCCAGGGGGTGGCCAGCACCTCGTGGCGCTCGGTGGTCGAGAAGCTGTCCAGCACAGCGCCCAGGGCAGCAAAGTTCTCCGGGAGCAGGATGAACGCCGACCCCTGCGTCTGGAAGGCCAGGTGATGGGCCTCCAGGGTCAACCACAGTTTGCGCTGAAGGTGACTGGACGCGGTATACAGCGCCAGTCCGTCCAGGCCGGGGGCCACGACGGGCTGGATGGCCTGGCAGTCACACGTGGCCGCAACGGTGGGAGGAGAGGGATGGGTGGTCCGCACAGAAGAATCCTGGCACATGCCGTCTGACAAACTCATTTCTAAGTTCTCTCGGAAGGGGTGGGTACGGACAGAGAGGTGCCGGGCGCGGCGGCGCACCGGTTCCTTTCAACATAAACGAGAACCGCCGGAGAGCGGTGGCCCCGGCAGGTCTTCAGCAGAAGTGGGTGGACTGGCCGCGCAAGGGTGCAGGCTGGTTGTTGGTGTTAAAGCCGGTGTTGGGATCGCGCGGCGTGGACTGGACGGACGCGCGCACCTGCCACTGGTCTTTCTTGGTGCCGCTCTCGGCCCTTTGCCGCAGGTTGGCGGGTTTCAACCCTTGATGGAGCTTCGGTGAAACGCCCTGCACCCCAGGTCAATGGACGATGGACCTGGCCCCCCGCATCGCCGGGGCCGGGCGGCGCAACTGGACGACGCTCAGGACCACAAAGGCGGCCTCAAGAATCAGGGCGATGATCCCGGAAGGTTCGGCCCAGTTGCCGATGTCGTCTCTCGCATTGGGCAGGCCGGTGGTGCGGGTCAGGACGTAGAAGACGATGGCCCCCGCCGAGACCAGCAGGCCCAGACCGTAGCCGTTTTTCCAATGCGAACTGAGCAGCCAGGCCCCCGCCGCCGCGCACCCGGCCACCAGCAGAATGTACAGCCAGCCCAGATACGCCGTTTCATCCAGCTTGTCGGGAATATCCCTGAAGTGCATCCAGCCGATGCCCGCCAGCAGCAGCAGTCCAATCCAATGGTCTTGGAGACATTTCATAGCCCTCCTTTGTCATGCGGCACACTGGAGGGGGCAGGCTTCTTGGCCCTCCGTCTACCATCCGCGCACCATATTGATCCACGGCATCTGGACCGTATCAATCCACGGTAGCTGGACCGTCCAGAACTTGATTGAGCAGTGGGATGATCACCACCGCCGGGCCACGCCGCATTCCAGGGTCCCGGCGTTAAGCGGGCGTTAGATTCTGCCCTGCCCCGAGGCTGGCTTTACAAATGGTGAGGCACCGAGCCGGAGCGGACCCCGCACCAAACGACGTCCGCACAGCTTGATGACATTCTGTTCAGCCCACCTTCTACCGGTAGTCCACCACCAGCGGCAGATGATCGCTTTCCTGCGCGGATAAAACGGTGGCCCGCGTCGGCCTCAATCCGCGTGCCATCTGGTGGTCGATTCGCACGTGCAGCCCGGGAAAGGTCCAGCCGGGGCCGCGTCCAGCTTGGGCGTAGGCATCGGGGCCGAATGCCTGCTGGAGCTGGCGGTAGATCAGCCCACGCGGCGGGGTGTTCAGATCGCCGCCCAGCAGGACTCGGCCAGAGGTTCGGGCGGCGACTCCCGTAAGCACCTGAATCTGTGCCGCGCGGCGGTCACGGGCAACTTGCAGAAACGCGAACTCCCCGGCCAGCGCGTCCAGCACCT
Source organism: Deinococcus frigens DSM 12807 (assembly GCF_000701425.1). GTDB lineage: Bacteria > Deinococcota > Deinococci > Deinococcales > Deinococcaceae > Deinococcus > Deinococcus frigens. Next base: position 52,099 of record NZ_JNIW01000024.1, read on the forward strand.
GTATGGTTCCCAGATGCGCGTTCACCACGCTCAGGGGTTCGCCGCGCCACTGCAAGCGGGTCATGAGCACCTCGCGCTGGTTTCCAGGCAAATCCACCGTCCCCGATGACAGCACCGGCAGCCGGGTCAGGGTCATGACCTCCACCGCCGAGCGCGAGGTGTACCCAGGCATGGCCCTGGTCAGCGCCTCCAGATAGCCGGGAGGTTGAAAGTTGGATTCCTGCAACAGGATCACGTCGGCGTTGGCATTCTTAAGGACGGCGGCCAGTCGTCCCGGCGTGGACCGGTAGCCGCTGTTGACGTTGTAATTCAGCACGCGCAACTTCCCGGCCTTCTGCGGCGTCCAGTGCAGAAAGCCCGCGCCCCAGGCGGCCAGCAGCGTTCCGGCCAGCGCCACCGCGAAGCCGCGTTTTCTCAGAGCGGTCCACAGCAACGCGAACGGCGCAGGCAGCAGCCACAGCACGGCGGGCGCGTAGGCCAGCAGCAGGGTGGGCAGCGTCCTTTCTCCCACAAACTCGCCCAGCCCCCAGATCAGCACGACGAACAGCAGATAAAACCAGGCGAGGCGCGAACGGAACATCGGCACAGAGCCTGTCACAGATCAGTGAGAAGGAGCGTCAACCCAAAGTCGCGTCAACCCAAAGTCGCGTCAACCCAAAGTCGCGTCAGCACAAAAAAGAGGCGGGAGCAAAAGCCCTCGCCTCTCTTTTTCAGACGCTCTAGCGGTACTGCTTTAACGGTACTGCGTCGCCACTTCCCGCGCCTCTTCGCGCTGCGCCATTTCCTGGCGCTGCACCTGCCCAATCGCGTCGGCCAGGGCTTCTTTCAGCTCAGGAATACCGATGTTCTTGAGGGCACTGACCGGAATACCGTCCATACGATCAATCGCGCGTTCCAGCAGGTCTGGCTCGGCGGCGTCAGCCTTGTTCAGCGCCACCACGGTGGGCATCTCCACGAAGCCCAGGTCTTCCAGAATGCGGTTGACGGCCTTCAACCGGGTGTCCGCGCCGGGGCTGGCGGCGTCCACCACATGCAGCAGCACGTCGGCGTCGCCGATTTCTTCCAGTGTGGCCCGGAAGGCGCGGGTCAGGTCCTTGGGCAAATCGCGGATAAAGCCCACGGTATCGGTGAAGATCACCGGGCCGATGCCCTCGATAAAGCCCTGGCGGCTGGTGGGCCGCAGCGTGGCGAACAGCTTGTTGGCGGCCAGCACGCGCCTGGGGGCATCGGTGGCGTGCGTGAAGGCATTGAGCAGCGTACTCTTGCCCGCGTTGGTGTAGCCCACGATGGACACCACCGGCACGTCGTTGCGCTCGCGGCTCTTGCGGCGTTCCTCGCGGCGCAATGAGCCGCCTTCCAGTTGCTTTTCCAGAAAGCTGATGCGGTCATTGATGCGCCGTCGGTCCAGCTCCAGCTTGGTTTCACCGGGGCCGCGCGTCCCAATTGCGCCCCCCGCCGCGCTGCCCCCGCCCCCGCCGATGCGCGAGAGTTGTGCGCCCGCGCCCAGCAGCCGGGGCTTCATGTAGCGCAGTTGCGCCAGCTCCACTTGAAGGCGCGATTCCACCCCCTGCGCGTGCAGCGCGAAGATGTCCAGAATCAGTTGCGTGCGGTCAATCACCTTGAGGCCCGTCGCCGCCTCGATCTCGCGGGCCTGCGCTGCGCCCAGCTCCTGCCCGAAGATCAGCACCTCGGCGTCCAGGTGGTACGCCTTGCTGGTCAGCTCTTCCAGCTTGCCCGCGCCCACTAGCGTTCCGGCTTTCAGGTTGCGGCGGTAGATCAGTTCCTTGTAGACCACCTCGGCCCCGGCGGTGCGGGCCAGCTCGCCCAGCTCGTCCAGACGTTCCTCGGCGTCGAATTCGCCCTGATCCACCTGCACCAGGAGCGCCCGTTCGCGCTCTTTTTTGGACTCGCGGGTGCGGGCGGCGCGGGCAATTTCTTCCTCCAGCGCCGAGACCTGTGCGCCCAGATCAAAATCATCGATCTGAAAAATCGGCACGGGGGGCAGGATGCGCCAGTCCTCTTCCTCGCCCACGGTGCCAGGCGGGGTCAGGTGCGCGGTGTAGACCGGGCCAGGTTGTCCCTCGTTCTTCGCGTCAATGGCCGAAACCGCGTCCAGCCGGTTCAGGAACAGCGCGGATAGGTCACCCTTGCTCAGCGGCCCACCCTTGGGGTGCGCGTGCAGCAGGTGATAGCCCGCCAGCCGGTTCTCGCCCGCACGGATGGCGGGCAGTTCTGCGGCCTTGGCATCGGCCACCGACACGCTCAATACGCGCCCGCGCCGGTCGATCAGGACGGATACCTCGCGGCGAATCTCGCGCGACAGTTCAGCCAGCGTGCGGGCCAGTTCGGGAGAACCCACCCGTCCCGGCTCGACGCGGCGGCGGTACAGGTTGCCCAGTGATTTCAGTTGTGCGGGGCGCAGACCAGAAGTATTTCCAAGCACTTTATCTATGTGAAGTCACATCCTTTTTCTGGATTGTGGGAGGTGGGGCGTGGGTTGCAGGAGCAACCCAACACCAATAGCTCAGCGTCGCCAGGCCCGAACATCGTTCGCGCGGCGGGTGGCGACAGGGTTCTGTCATTGCGTCCAGAATAGAGCGGGACCCCTTTTCAGAAGGTGTGCAATGTCTTCAGGGGGCTACAGAACCGCGAGTGGTGGTTAGGGCTTGATCATTGTGGACGCACGATAGGGGAGAGGCCGGGGCAGGCGCATCGGCCTGTTGGCTTAGCGCGCGTCGGCCAGCACTTCCCTAATGGTGTACCAGCTCCGCTCCATGATTTCCGGGTTGGTGTGCTGGTAATACGGCAGCGCCAGCAAGGCTTTTGCCAGCGCCCTGGCCCGCCCGCGTTCCCAGGTGGCGTCATCGGGGTGCAAGACCTCGCGGTAGGTAGCTCTGGCCTCAGCTCCAAAAGCGTTCCACGGTGCCATCAGGTCAATCGCCGGATCATTCAATTCCAACGATGAGAAATCCAGCACCGTGGTCAGGTGTTCACCGTTCCAGAGCAGGTTGCTGCTGTGCAAGTCGCCGTGAACCCAGATGGGGGCAACCGTCCAGCCTGGAAGGTGCATAGTGTCGTCCCAGACGGCGATAATCTGTTTGCGGGTGTCGGTGTCGAGCAGTTGCGCTGAGGTCTCGACGCTGGCGCGAACGTGTGGGTCAAGTTGCTGAAGGTCCGTGGCCGGATTCTCGGCGCTTGGCGCGTCTGTCTGATCGCAACCTCGCAACGCCAGCACAAACTCGGCCAGTTGTCGGGCCAGCTCAGGTCGCGCCGCCACTTCTGAGAGGGACGGCATTTCGCCCGGCAGCCAGCGGTAAACGCCCCAGGTGTACGGGTAACCCTCACCCGGTTGACCCAGCGCCAGCGGCTCAGGAACGCGTAGAGGCAAGTGCGGCGCGAGTCGGGGCAGCCATTCCAGCTCTTTCTCTACCTGTCCAACGGTCCAGCCGATGCGGGGCAGGCGCACCAGCAGGTCCTCGCCCAGCCGGTACAGCGCGTTATCTGTGCCGAAAGACTGGACGCGGCGCACGGGCAGCCCGGCCCATTTAGGAAACTGCGCGGCCAGCAGCCGACGCACCAGTGCAGCATTGGTATGAATTTCGTCGGGGTGCATCTTGAGGTCAGACGACATTGGGCCGAGCGTAACGCGCCGTCTGTCTCTCAGGCATGGGCCGAACGGCTTACGGCGTTCCTATCTTCCGGCCCTTGCCGCTTTAGACTGCCGGGCATGTCCACCCCCGAACTGCTGCGCGAGGGCCTGCGCGAGGTGCTATATGGCCCGGACGGCGGCCCGCTGGCCGTGGGCCTGTTCAGCGTGGGCGAGGCGGGACTGCTGCGAACCGTCCACGCGCTGAGTTTCGCTCAGGCCAGCGCCCCTGCCGCCGCTGGCCGCCCCACGCCCGCGCAGATCACCGTCCATATCCGCCAGTCGCTGGAACTGGCCGCCGCCCAACTGGCGGACCCCTATGCCCTGTCGCCAGATGAGCAGGACGCCTGGAACGTGCGTTTCGCAACCCCCCAAGCGTGGCGTCTGGAACTCGTCGCCCTGGCCCGCGCCGGGCAGCATTTCTACGAGGCGCTGTACCTCCCTCTCTCGCCAGATGGCCTCAGAATTGCCTTCGGGGCCGTTACGCACGCCGCGTACCACGCTGGCGCGTTGCGCTTTCATCTGGCGAATATGGAGGTAGAACAGCGTGAGAAGCCAGTCTGAGTTGAGAAGAGGAAGGGGGACGATGTGGCAGCTTGCCCAGAAGCTGCGCCCAAAAGCCCCTCACGACTTGGTAACCTGCCTTCCAGACCGCTGTTAGACGGCCTACAGGGGCTGCACCGAACAGGCCCAGCGGGGGGAGAAGCTTCTGTGTGTACCGCGATGGCTTGGGTCAGCAACAACCGCTTTTATTTCGGCAGGAACATGGACATTGAGCGTTCGTTCGGGGAGGGGGTGGTCATTGTGCCGCGCCGCTACACCCTGACGTTCAAGAAAGAACCCGCCCAGCAGGTGAAGTACGCCATGATCGGCATCGGTTCGGTGGCAAAGGAGTATCCGCTGTATGCCGAGGCCGTCAACGAACGCGGCCTGGGTGTGGCCGCCACTTATTTTCCCGGCCTCGCCCAATATGCGGCGGAGGAGAAAGACGGCCATTTTAACGTGGCCTCCCACGAACTGATTCCCTGGATTCTGGCCCGCTACGCCACGGTGGACGAGGCGTATGACGATCTGACGCGCCTGAACCTGATGGGATTACCCTTCATGGACGGCCTGCCCGTCACCGAGCAGCACTGGCTGGTGTCGGACCGTCATCGCTCGGTGGTCATTGAGTTCACCGAGGGCGGCCTGCACCTGACCAACCTGCGGACCTACCTGGGCGTGACTGCGGGGCAGCCGCAAGCGACGTCCTGGGATAACCTGCCACTGACGGCGCTGGGACAGGGCTAGGGCGCATACGGTCTGCCGGGCGATTCCTCGCCCACGTCCAGATTCGTCAAGGCAGCCTTCCTGAAAGCCCACGCGGCGGGCAGTGACAATGAGAAGGAGGCGGTGTCGCAGTTTTTCCACATTCTGGATGGTGTGGCGATGGTCAGAGGCACCGTGGCCTTGCCAAATGGCGGCCTGGACAGCACCACCTACAGTTCTTGCATGTCCACCCACGAGGGCCTGTTCTATTACAAGACTCAGGAGTTGCACCTTGCAGAGCGGAGTGAATAGCCGTGCTGGTGCAGGAATTCAGCGTTTTTCGAGAACAGGTGCAGCAGTCGGTTGAGATGCAGGTGAGGCAGCACCGTGACCAGCGCCAGGAACGCACATTCCTCCAGGGTCAGCCCGTCCTGCCGATGGAGGATTCAGGGCGTCCAGGTCAGGAAGACCAGCAGGATCCAGCGGTCCAGCCCTACAGCAGTTCGCAGTGCGAACTGCGCCAAGCCGAACTGATGCTTGCCTTCCTTGAAAAAGGATTC
>NZ_JNIW01000025.1 GCF_000701425.1 Deinococcus frigens DSM 12807
GCGTTCCTCAAGCTGGGCGCGGGAATACCGTGAAGGTTGCCATTCGGCCATGCCATTAGAGTATCAGGCTGTATTTACGCCGTGATCAATAAACGCCGGAACCTGTCGAGTAACCGCGCCTCTGACCGGGGCGCGGCTTTTTATTGCTTGCCATTCAGAAACAGCGGGCGCACCCGAACAAATTCGCGACGCTGAACGTGAGCTGTGGCATCATCGGCGAAATGAAAATCAGTCTTCGTCACAGTCTGACCTGCCACCTCCCGGAGCGTCTTGCATGACCGCGCCAAAAGCCGTCCGTCCCCCGTCGGCGGGCGGTCCCTCAATTTTCCTGTGGTTGCTGGGGGCTGTTGCCGCCTTCCTGGCGCTGTTCTTCGTGATCACCTTCGTCCTGCGGCTGATGCCCGATCCGATTGGCCCGCGCGCCGATCTGTTTGTGGAGGGCGCGCGGATGACCCTGCAACTCACTGTGGTCAGCGGGTTGATCGGCCTGGTGATCGGCATGATCGCGGGCATCCAAAAGACGAGCGCCAACGCCTGGGTGCGCGCGCCCGCAAACTTTTTTATCTGGCTGGTGCGCGGCACGCCGCTGCTGGTGCAGATCCTGTTCGTGTACAACGCGCTGCCGGGCATTCTGGCCGCCATCGGCATTCAACTCCAGCTCAATGAATTCTGGTCCGCCGTGATCGCCCTGTCGCTGAACGTCGGGGCTTACAACGCGGAGGTGATCCGCGCCGGAATTCTGGCGATTCCACCCGGTCAGGGCGAGGCGGCCCGCAGTCTGGGCCTCAGCGGCGGGCAGACCATGACCACCGTGGTCTTGCCACAGGCCTTGCGAATCGTGGTGCCGCCACTGGTCAACAACGTCGTTGCGCTGCTCAAGGATTCCTCGCTGGCGTCCAGCATCGCCCTGCTGGAACTGACCCTGGCCGGGTCGCGGGTCAGTTCCGAGAGCTTCCAGCCCATCCCGGTGCTGACCACCGTGGCCGTGGTGTACCTGGCCCTGACCACCGTGCTGACGCTGTTCACCGATCAGTTGGAGCGGCGGACTAAGATCGCGAGCCGGTGAAGCTGGAGTGCGGCACAAGTCTCACGGGCCGTCTCATACGGACTGCGATTGAAAGGTGTTGGAAACACCTGGAAATTCGAGCGAAGCGAGCAGGAGAAAAACGGGTTCCGGACGTGAAGTGGATGAGTCGGCGCTTTCCCGACTCATGCACGAAACAAACGGAATCCGTATCACAAATCAATAAAAAGGGCCACCTCCAATCATGGAGATGGCTCTTTTCCTTTCTGTCTTTCAGAAGTGGCCAGCAGGCAACGCTTGACCCGCGCCCCGACTCTTTCCCTCAGTCCCGCCGGGGTGGCCGTCCCCCACGGTCCCCACCCGCACGCAGCGGACGCGCCTCGCGCGGGGCGATCTTGCCTTCCAGTTCGGGGCGGACCAGGTCGATCTTGCCCCGGTCATCCACGCCCACGATCTTGACGCGCAGCCTATCGCCCACGTTCATCACGTCTTCCACGGCGTTGACGCGCTCCTCGGACATCTGCGAGATGTGCAGCATGCCGTCCTGGCCGGGATACAGGTTGATAAACGCTCCGAACGGCGTGGTCTTGACCACCATGCCGTCGAACTCCTCACCGGTCTTGGCCTCGCGGGTGATGCTCATGATGCGGTCGCGCACCGCTTCCGCCGACGCGGATTCTGCGCTGAAGACGCGTACGGTGCCGTCCTCCTCCACCGTGATCTGCGCGCCCATCGCCTCCAGCTCGCGGATCTGCTTGCCGCCGGGGCCAATCACCTTGCCGATCAGCTCGGGGTTGATCTTGAGGGAAATGATGCGCGGCGCGGTGGGCGACAGTTCCGGGCGCGGGGCGGCCAGCACCTCGGCCATCTTGCCCAGGATGTGCAGGCGTCCATCGCGGGCCTGCGCCAACGCCTCGCGCATGATCTGCGGGGTGATGCCGCCGACCTTGATGTCCATTTGCAGGGCCGTGACGCCCTCGGCAGTGCCGCAGACCTTGAAGTCCATATCGCCCAGCGCGTCTTCCAGGCCCAGGATGTCGGTCAGGACGCGGTATTTATCGCCCTCCATCACCAGACCCATCGCTACACCCGCTACAGGCGCTTTAATTGGCACGCCCGCGTCCATCAATGCCAGCACCCCGGCGCAGACCGTCGCCATTGAAGATGAGCCATTGGATTCCAGCACCTCGCCCACGATGCGGATCACGTAGGGGAATTCCTCGAAGGGGGGCAACACGGCGCGGATGGCCCGCTTGGCGAGGTTGCCGTGACCGATCTCGCGGCGCGACTGCCCGCCCATGCGCTTGACCTCACCCGTGCTGTACGGCGGGAAATTGTAGTGCAGCATGAACTTGTCGCCGGTCTCGGCGCTCAGGTCATCCACCAGAATCTCGTCGCGCTCGGTGCCCAGGGTCGCCACGCCCAGCACCTGCGTCTCGCCGCGTGTGAAGATGGCGCTGCCGTGCGCGCGGGGCAGAGGCCGCGCCTCGATCCAGATGGGGCGCACCGTCTTAGAGTCGCGGCCATCGGCGCGCAGATCGTCTTCCAGGATCAGGCGGCGCAACTCCTGTTTTTCCACCTTGTTGAAGACGTTTTTCAGGGCCGTGATGCGCTCCTTGGCTCCCTCGGCGTCGGGGTCCGGCTCGTAGCCCGCGATAATGCCGTCTCGCAGGACCTTTGTGCGGGCGCTGCGGTCCTTTTTCTTGACGGTCAGCAGCGCATCCTTGAGTCCATTGGCCCGCGCCTTTTCCGCAATTTCGGGGACCAGATCGGTGGTCAGATCGGTGTCTTCCAGGAAGTTGAACTTCTCCTGGCCCATTTCCCCCCGCATGGTCTCGATCAGCGAGATCACGCCCTGCATCTCGGCGTGGGCGAACTCGATGGCCCCCACCAGATCGTCCTCGCTGGCGTTGTGCGCCCCGGCCTCCACCATCATCACGGCGTCCTTGGTTCCGGCCACCACCAGATCCATGCTGCTATGGCCCAGTTGCTCCACGGTGGGGTTGATGACGTACTGGCCGCCCACCTGGCCAACCCGCACGCAGGCGGTCGGTCCTGCCCACGGGATATCGCTCAGGCTCAGGGCTGCCGAAGCGCCCACCGGCCCCAGCACGTCCGGCGCGTTCTGGCCGTCGGCACTGATGACCGTGATGATCACCTGGGTTTCGTGGCGGTAGGTCTTGGGAAACAGCGGGCGAATCTGGCGGTCTGTAATTCGTGCGCCCAAGATGGCCTTCTCGCCGGGGCGGCCCTCGCGGCGGTGGAAAGAGCCGGGAATCTTGCCCACGGCGTAGTGACGTTCCTCGAATTCTACCGTCAGGGGCAGGAAATCCAGCGTACTCTTGTCGTCCCTGGCCTGGGCGGTGACCAGCAGCATGGTATCGCCGTAGCGCAGGGTCACGCTGCCGCTGACCAGCTTGGCAAGTTTTCCGGTCTCGATGCTCAGCTCGCGCCCGCCGAGCATGGTGGTGTAGGTTTTTCCAATCATGAGCGGCAGTCTATCCCGCCTGCTCATCTCCAGAGAGAGGGCTGGCCCGCTCTGGGGTCCAGGCCGCCATAAAAAGCAGAGATGCCAGTGGAGGTCACGCTGAACCCGGCGGGCAGCATCTGCTCGATGCCCCAAAACGGCTGTTCCGTGCCGGACAGCGGAGCCGCGCCCCGGCCCGAGACCACGCACCGACCGGGACGGTGCCCGGCCAGCATGACGCTGGAAAGCCATTTGAGGTCAGGCACATTGTCCAGGGGAGGTTGCGTGACGGAGGTCAATCGCATACACAGGCACCAGCCTGCTGACTTCCAGCGGTACGACGACGCCGCCCGTTTGACAAAGCAGGATGGCTCAACTCTATCCAGGAAGGGGGCCAGAACCTCGCCTTCAACGCGTGGCCAGTCCCCAGCTCTGAAGATGGCATGGACTCCTGTTCTGGGGATGAATGCGCCGTCCGGTGCGCCGCTTCTGCCAAGCCATTCCCAGGCATTGCCTCATCAGATGGCCCGCGCCTTTGGCGAATCTCCGGATTCCCTTAAGCGAACCTCCTGTGTACACCGTGTGAGTGAAGCTCTTAACAGTGCTGGGGCGGCGTTCAAGCTTATGTTCACCTCCCATGACCACTCATCCCTCTCGTCCCATGCGTGCCCGCAGCCTGGCCGACAAACGGCAGCGGCGGGCCGATATCCTGAGCGCCGCCGAGCACTTGTGGACCACCACCCCCTACGCGGACCTGAGCATGAATCAGGTCGCCAGCGTGGCCCAGCTTGCCAAGGGCACGCTGTACCTGTATTTCGGCACCAAGGAAGAACTGTTCCTGGCGCTGGTCGACAGCCATCTGAATGCCTGGATCGACCGCGCCGCCGCACTGTTGGAAGAACGCGGCCCCCACACGCCGTCACAACTGGCCGACGTCCTGCTGGAGGCCGGACAGGAGTCCCGGTCGCTGCGCCGCCTGCTGGTGCTGCTGGGCACTGTGCTGGAACGCCGGGTCCGCCCGGAACTGCTCCAGGAATTTCACCACAACCTGACCGCGCGCCTGGAGCGCCTGCTGACGCTGATGCCGTTGGACCGCGAAGTGTCCGAACGGGTTTTGAAGCATGTGTACGCCCTGTCTATCGGCTGGCAGCATCTGGCAGAGGAGCCGGACGGACGGCCCCGCAGCGCGCAGGGTGACTCGGCCCTGGGCTTGAATGAATGGGGCCTGATCGGCTCTGTCAGCGGCATGCGCGAGGGTGCCGGGGAAGAGTTTGAGCTGGCGCTGCGCGCCGTGATCGAGCGCCTGGCCCGCGTGCCCACTCCCGCCTGAGCCAGCTCGGCGTCTGCCCGGCCCACAACCTAGATCAGGATTGCCACGCTTACCTCTGAATGTGGGGGGGAGTTTGTCTTTTGCCCGCTGGGATGGGTGCTGGCCGGCGGGCGTGGTGACGCCATCCGCGTCCTCCAACCGCAATCTCTGTCACTCCTCTCGCGGTGCTCCCGGGGCCGCTGGAACTGGAACGGCGTGCGTCCCGCTTTCCTGGGCGGTCCGGCGTGGGTGGACGCCGTTTGCCCCGGTCGTCCCGGCCCCGGGCCTGAGGAGCTGGGCGGCGTTTATGATGGGGAACCATGAGACGCAATTTTTTTTTAATCGGCGCAGCCCTGACGCTGTCCTCGTGCAGCATGATGTCCAAGACCGCCGAGCCGGTGACGGTGACGGTGGTGGGCCTCAACGACTTTCACGGCAACCTGGAGGCCACCAACTTCAGCGGCGTGATGATCCCCGATCCGGCGGACCCCAGCAAGCAGATTCGCCTGAAGGCCGGGGGCATCGAGGCCATCGGCGGTTACCTGGACCAGGAGCGCGCCAAGAATCCCAACCTGATCTTCGTGGGGGCGGGCGACGTGATCGGGGCCTCGCCCATTACCAGCAGCCTGCTGCGCGACGAACCCAGCACCATCGCCATGACCAAACTGGGTATGAAGTTCAGCTCGCTGGGCAACCACGAATTCGATCAGGGCCTCAAGGAACTGCTGCGGATGCAGAACGGTGGCTGCGACAGCAATGACATAGCCAAAGCCTGCAAGTTCGAGAACCCCTACCCCGGCGCGGGCTTCAAGTGGTTGGGCGCGAACGTGGTGGACAAGACCACGCAGAAGCCCGTGTTCGAGCCATATGCCGTGCAGGAAGTCGGCGGCGCGAAGATCGGCTTTATCGGCGCGGTTCTTCAGGGAACGCCGGACATCGTCAGCCCCGACGGCATCAAGACGCTGGACTTTCTGGATGAGGCCAGCAGCATCAACAAGTATGTCCCTGAACTGCGCAAGCAGGGCGTGGACGCCATCGTCGTGCTGATCCACCAGGGCGGCGTGGCCAAGGACGGCTTCTCGGAGCCAGCCTGCGGCACCCTGACCGGCCCCATCGTGGACATCGTGAACAAGCTGGACCCGTCCATTAAAGCGGTGGTCAGCGGGCATACCCACCAGGGCTACAACTGCCTGGTGGGGGGCCGCGTGGTCATCCAGGGCGACTACTACGGCCACCTGCTGCAACGCCTGGACCTGACGGTGGACAAGGCCAACCACAAGCTGCTCTCGGTGAGTGCGGCCAACGTGGTGGTGGACACCCGCACATTGCCCAGGGACCCGGCCATGACCGCCATCCTGACCCGCGCCAAGGAACTGACCGACGCCGTGAAGGCGACGCCGGTGGGCACATTGGCGGCCCCCAGCATCAGCCGGACCACCAACGCGGCGGGCGAGAGCGCGCTGGGCGACGTGATCGCCGACTCGCAACTGGCTGCCACCGCCGACCAGGGGGCCGTGATCGCCTTCATGAACCCCGGCGGCATCCGCGCGGACCTGACCGCCAGCGCGGCGGGCAACACCGCCAACTTCGGCGACGTGTTCACGGTGCAGCCCTTCGGCAACTCGATGGTGGTCCTGGACCTGACCGGTGCGCAGATCAAGACCCTGCTGGAGCAGCAGTTCGACAACCCGCAGGAGGGCGGCACCCGCATCCTTCAGGTCAGCAAGGGCTTTTCCTACAGCTATGACTCCACCGCCGCCAAGAGCAGCCGGGTGGACGCCGCCAGCATCAAACTGAACGGCGCGGCCCTGGACCCCGCCAAGACCTACCGGGTCACCATGAACGCCTTCCTGGCAGGCGGCGGCGATTCCTTTGGAATCTTCAAGGACGGCACCAACGTCTTGCAACTGCCCAACCTGGTGGATGTGGACACCTTCGCCACCTTCCTCAAGGCCAATCCCGGCCTGGCGGGCGGCGCGCAGGACCGCATCACCAAGACGAAGTAGCGCGGGTGATCGGCAGCTTCTGAGCTGTGCTGGAGTCGCAGAAAAACTCGCAAACCTATAACCAGTGCGCCCTCTCCCTGAATTATGGTGGGGGCGCATTCCTGTGCCGGCTGTCTTGACCGTCCCTTTGGAGCGTGAGCGCACCCCCGGCGTATGTACTATCTTCGGCGGTACTGGCCCCGGCGGTACTGGACCGTTCACTCTGGAATCACTTCCAAACGCCCTCATCCTCTCAGGAGGTTTTCAAGTCATGACCCTGCCCCACTCGACACTGGCCCGTTCCAGCGGCGTTCTGCTGCACCCCACCAGCCTGCCCGGCCCCTACGGCATCGGCGAGCTGGGCACCTCCGCGCGCAACTTCATCGACTGGCTCTCGGACGCCGGCCAAAAATACTGGCAGGTCATGCCGCTGGGGCCGACCGGCTACGGCGACAGCCCGTATCAGGCGTTCAGCGCCTTTGCGGGCAACCCGTACCTGATCGACCTGGCCACCCTGCGCGACGAGGGCCTGCTGCACGAGACCGACTTTGCCGCCACGCCGGTCTTTGCCCCGGCCCGGGTGGACTTCGGCCTGCAATACATCTGGCGCAACCAGATGCTGGAGCGCGCCTATATCTCCTTCGTGGGCGGTTATGGCGAACACCTGACCCCGGATTTCGAGGCGTTCAAGACCGAAGAAGTGAGCTGGCTGGACGACTACGCGCTGTTCACGGCCCTGAAAGCCGCGCACGGCGGACTGCCCTGGAACGCCTGGCAGCCTGCCGTGCGGGAGCGTCAGCCGGAGGCGCTGGAGCTGGCCCGCAGCGACCTGAACGTGACCATCGAGCGCACCAAATTCATCCAATTCCTGTTCTTCCGGCAGTGGGACGCCGTCCGCGCCTACGCCCGCGAGCGCGGCATCGAGGTCATCGGCGATATTCCCATCTTCGTGGCGATGGACAGCAGCGACGCCTGGGCCAACCGCGATCTGTTTTATTTCGACGGGCAGGGCCAGCCCACCGTGGTGGCCGGGGTGCCGCCAGACTATTTCTCGGAAACCGGGCAGCTCTGGGGCAACCCGCTGTACGACTGGAAGGTCATGCAAAAAGGCGGCTTCGCGTGGTGGATCGAGCGCTTCAAGGGCAGTCTCAAACTGTTCGATCTGATCCGCATCGACCATTTCCGGGGCTTTGCGGCGTCTTGGGAAATTCCCTTTCCCGCCGAAACCGCCATGCACGGGCGCTGGGTGCCCGCGTTGGGTCAGGAAATGTTCCAGGCCGTGCGCGACGCGCTGGGCGTGCTGCCGATCATCGCCGAGGATCTGGGCGTGATCACCCCCGACGTGGAAAAGCTGCGCGACAATTTCGAGTTTCCTGGCATGGCCGTGTTGCAATTCGCCTTTGGCGGCGGCGACTTCGCGGTCAACGACTTCCTGCCCCACAACCTGCGCGAGAATCAGGTGGTCTACACCGGCACCCACGACAACGACACCACGCGCGGCTGGTGGGTACACGCCGAGGAACTGGAGAAGCACAATTTCCGCGTGTACACGTCCTCGGACCCCAGCGAGACCAGCTTTGTGCCGCAGATGATGCGCCTGGCCTTTGGGAGCCGCGCCAATCTGGCCGTGGTTCCCCTGCAAGACGTGTTTAATCTGGGCAGCGAAGACCGCATGAACCTGCCCGGCACCACCGGAAATCACAACTGGACCTGGCGTTACCACGCGGGCGATCTGCATCCCGATCTGGCGGCGAATTTGCGCGCCCTGACGGCGGAAACTGGGCGACTGGGGAATTAGATGGGAATGGGGGAGAGGTGGCCTTCTCCCTTCACATCACAATTAAACCTTCCGAAGACCTCTCCTCCAGGGGTCTTTTTTGCCGTTCCCACACCCCACCGCCCCTAAACCCACTACCCTGGAACTTATGAAGCTCTACACCAAGACAGGCGACGGCGGCACCACTGGCCTTTACGGCGCGGACCGCGTGAGCAAGACGCACCCGCGCGTGGAGGCTTACGGCACCGTGGACGAACTGAACAGCGCCGTGGGTCTGGCCCGCGCCCACAACACCCGCAGCCACAAGCCCGACGCCGCGCTGGACGCCGATCTGGAATACCTGCAAAACGCGCTGTTCGATCTGGGCGCGGACCTTGCCACCCGGCCCGGCACCGTGTACGAGAAGAAGGTCAGCCGAATTGATGCTGAGGACGCCGTTTATCTGGAAGCGATGATCGACCGCTACCAGGAGGCCGCGCCGCCCTTTACCGGCTTCGTCCATCCTGGCGGCACGCCCGCTGCCGCCGCACTGCATGTGGCCCGCACCGTGGCCCGCCGCGCCGAACGCGAGGTGATTCGCCTGCTGGAAGTGGAAGAGGCCAACAAGGAAGTGCAGATCTACCTCAACCGCCTCTCGGACCTGCTGTTCGTGATGGCGCGGGCGGCGAACCAGGCGGCAGGCATCGAGGAACACGCCTGGCTGGTCAAGGGACGGCGCTAGGGGCGTCAACGTTCCTGCCCCCTCTCCCCTCGTGAAGGAGGGCTGGGGAGGGGGCCACCGGGCCGGCGGCAACCTCCGCGAGATGGTGGCCAGCCCCTCACCTCTGATCCGCGTCGCGTGCAATTCAGCACAGACAGAAACGCACCGTCTGTTCTTTCAGGCCACGCAACGCGCGTTTCTTGCTTTTCATTCCAGTCGGATTCAAGTCAGGCCTTTAACCACAATCCATATGATCGCCGAGTTTTTCCTCGACCACCCGCGCAATTTCCCGCGCTCCCGCCTCCGCCCCGTGCATGGTCAGGCCGCCGTAGCCCAGCAGCAGGGCGTTCGGCACGGCTCCAGTAAAGGTATAGGTGTCCAGTGTAGAGACGTAAACGCCGCGCCGCGCGAGTTCGGCGGCCACGTCCTGCGCGTCCAGCGGTGGCGACAGGAACAGGCAGACATGCAGCCCGGCCTCGATGCCGCCCAGCGTGGCGCGCGGCGCAAGCGGTTGCAGCAGGCGTGTCAGTACCGTCCGCACCCCGGCATGCCAGCGGCGCGTGCGGCGGATATGGCGGTCCACCTCGCCCGTTTTCAACAGGTGCAGCAGCGCGTGCTGGACGGGCAGCGGGTGGCCCGAATCCAGCAGCGTGCGGGCGCGGATCAGCGTGGGCATCAGCGCGGGCGGACCGATCAGAAATCCCGTTCGCAGCCCCGGCGTCAGCACCTTGGACAGCGTGCCGAGGTAGAGAACGCGGTTGCTCTGTTTGTTCCCCTGGGGGTCCAGACTCGCCAGCGTAGGCAGGGGCGGCGCACCGTAGCGGAATTCGCCGTCGTAATCGTCTTCCACTATCAGCGCGTCGTGCTTCGCGGCCCACTCCAGCAGGGCCAGGCGGCGCGGCACACTCATGCGCCCGCCGAGGGGAAAGCCGTGGCTGGGCGTCACGTAGGCCAGCCGGGCGGGCGGCGTCTCGGGTGTGATGACCGGCCCATCCCCGTCCTGTTCCAGCGGCACCAGAACGTGTCCGGCGTCCACAATCGCCTGTCGCGCGGCGCGGTAGCCGGTGGCCTCGAACAGCACGGCAGAGGCGGGGGGCAGCAGATGCAGGATCAGGTTCAGCCCCTGGAGGCTGCCTGCCGTGACCAGCACCCGCGCCGGGTCAGCACTCAGCCCGCGTGAGCGCGCCACGAACGCCGCCAGCGCGGCACGTAATTCTGGTTCTCCCGCCGGATCGCCGTAGTCGCCTGCCACCTCTGCCCGCGCCGCCGCCGCCCAGGCCTGCCGCCACGCCCGCGTGTTCAGCGTGACCGTCGTGGCCACGCCTGCCCGGAAGTGAATGCCTCCTGGCCGCATGGGGTCGTCCACCGGGGCGACCTGCGGGGCCACGAACCAGCCGGGCGCTCCGCCACCTGTGTTCCTTACCTGCGCCGCTCCTGCGGCCACGCGCGTTCCCCGGCCCACCGTCGCCTCCAGCGTACCGTCGGCCACCAGTTCGGCATAGGCGTCGGCCACCACGCCGCGCGTGACGCCCAGTTCTGCGGCCAGTGTGCGCGAACCGGGGAGGAGTAGACCAGCGGGCAACGCGCCGGACAGCGCCGCTCCTCGGAGCGCGTCGGCCAGTTGCGTGTGCAGGGGCCTTTGTTCATCCCGGTCAAGCGTGAGGGCCAGTGGCAGGTCGCCCAGAAGTGGACTGCGCTCTTTGGCCTGAAGTGGAGCTTTGCGGGGGGCCACCATCCGGCTAGTCTACGGCCATGAACGTGCAGAAGGGACATGACCTCCAGGCCACCAATCCGCATGGCGTGACACTGGGCGAGGCCAGGGATCAGCTTGGATTGCCCGGCGCTCTGGCCTTTGCCGAGGTTTTCCGGCGCGGCACATTGCGCGCCGAGTTGTACGCCCCGCGCGGCCATGATCCGCAAACGCCCCACCTTCAGGATGAGGTCCATGTCGTCGCCACCGGCAATGGCACGTATCTGTGTGAGGATCAGCGCCGCCCCTTCGGCCCCGGCGATTTTCTCTTCGTGGCTGCGGGGCAGGACCACCGTTTTGAAGACTTCAGCGGGGATTTCGCGGTCTGGGTGATCTTCTACGGCCCGGAAGGCGGCGAACAACCGGGGAGCAGAACCGTGCTGGGGCAGACCCACGGGGAAGGGGCGTGAGCATCCGTAGACTTGACGGCCCCGACGCCGCTCTGGCCCTGCCTGCCCTGCGTGAATTGCGCCCAAACTCTCTTGCTCTGAAGGATGAGGCGTCTCTTGCCCGCCATCTGGCCGCCACCCGCGCCGAGGGTTACCGTCTGGCGGGCGCATTCGAGGACGGACGCACCGAGGCTG
This sequence comes from Deinococcus frigens DSM 12807, assembly GCF_000701425.1. Classification (GTDB taxonomy): domain Bacteria; phylum Deinococcota; class Deinococci; order Deinococcales; family Deinococcaceae; genus Deinococcus; species Deinococcus frigens. The sequence continues at coordinate 11,597 of NZ_JNIW01000025.1, forward strand.
CCGCCGCCGCTGGATACCGCGTGATGGAGCTGCTGGCGTATGGACGAATTGTGTATCTGGATGACCTGTCCACGCTGCCGGACGCGCGGGGCAAAGGCCATGCCCGCGCCCTGCTGGAGTGGCTGGACGCCGAGGCCGTGCGCCTGGGCTGCGTGGCCCTGCACCTGGATTCTGGCGTGGGCGCGGCCCGTTTTACCGCCCACCGCCAGTACCTCAAGCACGGCATGAACATCACCTCACATCACTTTGCCAAAAATTTGGACAGCGCCAGGGAGTTGAAGTGACCGATTTCTACAATCCCCAGAGCCGTGACCCCAGCGTCAGCCGCCGCCCGCACAATCGCCGCGACGCCGCCTGGATACGCGAGTTGCTGGCCCGCGTTAACATCGGACGGGTGGCCACCGTGTGGCAATCGGAAGACGGGTTTCCCTTCCCGTTCATCACCACGCTGGCCTTCGCCTACCGCCCAGGGACGCACGACGTCGTGTACCACACCAACATCACCGGGCGGCTGTGGGCGAACGTGGGGCAGGGTCACCCGGCCACCTTTGAGGCCACCGAGATCGGCTGTCTGCTTCCCAGCAACAATCCACTGGAATTGAGCGTGCAATACCGCAGCGTCGTGGCGTTCGGCACGGCCCGTCTCCTGACAGAGCGGGAGGAGGCCCGCGCCGCGCTGACTGTGCTGTCCGAACGGCTCTTTCCCGACTTGAGAATCGGACAGCAGACCCGGCCCATTCTGGACGCCGATCTGGCGCGCACCAGTGTTTACTCGCTGGCGGTGACGCGCTGGAGCGGCAAGGAAAACTGGCCGCCCATGACCGATCAGACGGAAGACTGGCCCGCGCTGACGCCGGAGCTGGCCCGCCTGCGTCCCGCCGTTCCCGGTCCCGCTAGGATCAAGGTGTGACCCGTCAGGACGCCTTTCAACTGTTTGTGCTCTCCGCCGTGTGGGGCATCTCGTTCCTGCTGATCAAGTGGGGGGGCGAGGTCTTCCCGCCGCTGTGGGTGGCGCTGCTGCGGTGCGTGTCTGGCGCGGCGGTGCTGTGGCTGGCGCTGCGGCTGGGCCACCACACGCTGCCGCCCGCGCAGTTGTGGAGACCGCTGCTGCTGGTGGCTTTCTTTAACAACGTGGTGCCGTGGACGTTTTTCGCGTGGGGGGAGCAGAGCGTGTCCAGCAACATCGCCGCCATCCTGAACGCCACCACGCCGCTGTTCACGCTGATGATCAGCCTGGGTGTGCGCGAGATCGCCCCCGGCAGCCGCGTGATTGTGGGCGTGCTGCTGGGCCTGGGCGGCGTGGGCCTGACCGTCTTCGGTGGCCTGAGCGGCGGCCACGCCTCCGTGCTGGGCGTGGGCGTGCTGACGGCAGCGGGGCTGGGCTACGCGCTGGCCACCGTCGTTGCCAAACGCACGCTGGGCGGCCTGAATCCGGTGGGGCTGGCGACAACTCAACTGTCGTTGGCGGGCTTGTTGCTGCTGCCCGCCGCCCTGCTCGGCCCCGCGCCCTCCGCGCTCACCTCTCAGGCCGTGTTTGCCATGCTGTTCCTGGGGGTGTTCGGCAGCGGTTTTGCCTACCTGCTGTATTACGGCCTGCTCGCGCGCATTTCCAGCACGCAAGTGACGGCGGTCACGTATCTGCTGCCCGTCTGGGGGCTGTTCTGGGGCGCGGTGGCGGGGGAGCGGGTAGGCGTCCTCTCGGTGGTCGGCGTAGGCGTGATCCTGTCCGGTCTGGCGTCGCTCAATGTGCGGCCCAGACGCGCCCGTCAGTCCGCGCCTGGCTGATCCACGCCGCCCGCTGCCCGGCCCAGCCCGGTAGGCTGGACACCTCACCGCCTTTCCCGCGCACGACGCCTACACTGAGGGCAAACGGAGGACTGTATGACTGCAATTCCTGAAAGCAAGACCCAGAGCAAGTGGCTGGACGCCGAACTCAAGTACGACAGCGGCGTGTACAACAAGCACGAGGTCGTGATGGTACGCGGCCTGGGCGCAACTGTGTGGGACGAGAACGGGCGCTCGTACATCGACTGCGTGGCGGGTTACGGCGTCGCCAACATCGGCCACAGCCACCCGGACGTGGTCAGGGCCATTCAGGAGCAGGCGGGCAAGCTGATGATCATGCCCCAGAGCGTCCCCAACGACAAGCGCGCCGAGTTCTTACAGGAACTGGTGGGCGTCCTCCCGGCGGGCCTGGACCGCGTGTTCCTGTGCAACTCCGGCACCGAGGCGGTGGAGGCGGCCAAGAAATTCGCCATCACCGGCACGGGCCGCAAGAGATTCGTGAGCATGAAGCGCGGCTTTTCCGGGCGCAGCCTGGGCGCGCTGGCCCTGACCTGGGAACCCAAATACCGCGAACCCTTCGGTGAGGCGGTGGACAGCAAGAACGTGGACTTCGTGACCTACGGCAATGTCGAGGAACTGCGCGCCGCCGTGACCGATCAGACCGCAGCCGTGATCCTGGAACCCGTGCAGGGCGAGGGCGGCGTGCGCCCCGGCACCATGGAATTCATGCAGGAGGCCCGCCGGATTACCAAAGAAAAGGGCGCGCTGCTGATTATGGATGAGATCCAGACCGGTTTTTGCCGCACCGGCAAGATGTTCGCCACCGAGCACTTCGGCATCACCCCCGACGGCATGACGCTGGCCAAGGCGATGGCCGGCGGCGTCCCCATCGGCGCGTTCGTGATGACGGCGGAGGTGGCGGACCGCATGCCCGCAGGCGGCCACGGCACCACCTTCGGCGGCAACCCGCTGAGCATGGCCGCCGGACTGGCCGCCATCCGCGCCATGAAGCGCGAGGGCATGGCCGAGCAAGCCCGCGAGAAGGGCACGTATTTCATGGACCGCCTGCGCGCCATTGACTCCCCTAAAATCCGCGAAGTACGCGGCATGGGCCTGATGATCGGCGTGGAACTTAAGGAAAAGAGCGCGCCGTACATCACCGCCCTGGAACACGACGAGGGCGTGATGGCCCTGCAAGCCACGCCGCTGGTGGTCCGTTTCCTGCCGCCGATCACCATTACCAAAGAGCAGATCGATGGGGTGGTGGACGCCTTCGAGCGCGTGCTGAACGGCGTCAACCCCCGTGCCGAGCGTCAGGCGCAACTGGCCGCGCAGGCGGAGGAAAAACAGAGCGAGTAGTTTTTTTCAACCGGGGCCGGAGTCGGGGCTGCGGACTGGCCCCCAGCCCCGTTTTTGCTGTCCGATACAGGCGAACATGGCCCGGAAAACACCGCCGTGGGCGTGGCAGAGTGTGAAAATCCTCCACACCCCCCACGGCGCATTTCCTTACACTGGGACGGTGAAGTTCTGGTTGATGGGTGTTTCGGCGGTGGCGCTGCTGGGCGGGGCGCTGGCGATGGGTGTGGCGGCCAATGCCGATGACCGGCTCGCGCCGGGCCTGAGCGTGGCGGGCGTGGACGTGGGCGGCCTGACCCGTGCGCAGGCGCTGGCCGCCATCGGTGAGCGAACCGCCGCCACCCCACAGGTGACGGTCAGGGCCGGGAACCAGAGCTGGACCCTGGGGGCCGATCAACTCGGCTGGTACGCCGACGCCGAGACCAGCGTGGCCGCCGCCGCGAGGGCCACTGCCGCGCGGACCTTTCTGGAGCGCGTCAAAGGCGTGATCGGCCAGCAGCAGCAGCAGAGCTTTGCGCTGGTCGCCGCCGTCGATCCTGCCGCCGCCGAGGCAGCTCTGGCTACCCTGACGGCCCGCCTGAACACGCAGCCCAGGAACGCAACGGTGGCCTTCAACAAGCAGACCCTGAAGTATGCCGTGACGGCCAGGGACGCGCTGGGCCGCGAGTACAATGCCGCCGCCGCTGCCAGCACCTATGTCGCCGCGCCCACCGCCACCAGCATCCAGATTCCGGTCAGGGAGTTGAAGGCCCGGTACACCGCCGATGTCCTCCAGAAGTACGTGGACCAGGGCAACGCGTTGATGCGGCCCTTCGGCGCGACGCTGGCTGGGACGGCGCGCAAGGGCCTGCTGACCCCGCTGCAAGTGGCCAACCTGTACTGGGTCAGACCGCAGGGCATCGTCGCGGACGAGGCGGCCATCAAGCGCGCCTTCGTTCTGCTGACGGAGTTCATCGATCAGCCTGCGCAGAACGCCCGCTTCGCCTTCAAGGGTGACACACCGGTCAAGGTGCGCGAGCAGGCCGGGCGCGTGACCCAGAATGCGGCGTATACGGCCTTCCGGGCCACGGTGCTGGACTCGTCCACGTCCAGCATGACGTTCCTGTCCAAGTCGGTGGCCCCCACCCTGAGCGCCGCACAGCTGCCCGACGCCAGCAAGCTCACGCTGATCCACACGGGTGTCAGCAGCTATTTCCACAGCAGCCCCGAGCGCCGCACCAACGTCGCCAACGCCGCCGCGAAGATCAACGGCGCGGTGGTTCTGGCCGACGGCACCTTCAGCTTTCTGGAGAATCTGGGCGGCATCACGGCGGGCAACGGATTCGTGGGCGGGCTGATCATTAGCGGCGGGCGCACGGTGGGCGGCCTGGGCGGCGGCGTATGTCAGGTCAGCACCACCACCTTCCGCGCGCTGTACGGGGCCGGGCTGCCGGTTCTGGAGCGCAACCAGCACAGCTACCGCGTCGGCTATTACGAGCCGCAGGTGGGCTACGAGGCCGCCGTTTACGATCCGGGCCTGGACCTCAAGTTCGGCAATGACACCGGCGGACCGCTGCTGATCAAGACCATCAACAACGACGCCAAGAGCACCCTGGAAGTGCAGCTCTGGGGCATCCCGCAGGGGCGCACCGTGACCGTTGGCCCTGCCGTGATTCTGGGCCGCACCGCGCATCCCGCCCCCAAGTACGTGGTCAACCCGAAGATGCGCCCCGGCACCACCCGGCAGGTGGACTGGGCGGCGGACGGATATGACCTGTACATCACCCGCACCATCGAGGACGCCAGCGGTGTGCGGAGCGACAAGACCAGCACGACGTACAAGCCGTGGCAGGCGGTATACGAGGTGGGGCCGAGCTGAGCCGGGACAGAAAAGGAAGCGTGGGCCGAAGGTTGTTCTTCAGCCCACGTTTCCGTTGAAGGGGCTTATACGGACTCCGATTGGAAGGTGTTGGAAACACCTGGAAATCCGAGCGGGCGTCCAAGCGTCCTCATGGGCGCTGCTCTGGACAAGACAGCGAGCAGGAGAAAAACGGGTTCCGGACGTGGAGTGGATGAATCGGCGCTGTCCCGGTTCATACACGAAACAAACGGAATCCGTATTATTTGACCGGCTTGCGGACGGCGGCCATGATCAGCGAGAAGGCGGCGATCACGAACAGGTAGCTGAGCAGCGAGGCCGCCGGGCTGAAGTTAGGGTTCAGCACGTCCAGCGAGAACTTGTAGATGGCGAAGGGCACGGCCCAGCCCATCGCAAAGTAGGCGGCCCGGCGCAGGTAGTCCGGCGCGGCGGCGGCCTGCGGAAAGTAGAACATGGGCACCAGCATGGCCGGAATCAGCAGCAACTGGACCAGATAGAACCAGATGGGCAACTGGTCAAAACCGTACTCGAAGCCTCCAAAAACGATATTCAGCGCGCCGATGACCAGGCCCGTGATCAGGGCGGTGCGGGGAAGGAAAGATGGATTCACACCCCCCATGCTGCCACAGCGGGCGGGCGGCAACTGTCCGGCGGTTCAGGTCAATGCCCGTTGAGCGGTCAAAATGTCCTGACGTCTCAACTCGACTTTGCCCGTTGCAGGACTCGGGCTACTTCACATCCCGCGTCTGACAGGCGCTCGAAGACCCGGCGAGGTGCTACTTGCCGCATCATGGATGGACCGGAACTCGGTAAAGTCGGCTCAAGTCGGACTGAACCACCCCACCCATTTGACCGGTTCAAAGGGTCACCGGGGACGTCGGGTGGACATGACGGGGTGCACGCTGCCCCTCATCGCCCTGGCAGTCTGGGCCGCCTACAATTGGGGAGCAAGCGCAACTCAGCCTCATCTCAGTTCATCCCCAAAGGAGCGTCAACCATGAAACTCAACTATTCAGGCCAGGAACAGGTCCGGGCCGCGCCCGCCGTGGTGTGGGCCTTTGTGCAGGACCCGGAACGGGTGGCGCGCTGCCTGCCCGATGTGCAGGACGTGGTGGTCCAGGACGCCACGCACATGGAGGCCACCGTGCAGGTGGGCGTGGGCATGGTGCGCGGCAAGTTCAAGTTCAAGATCGAGGTTTTGCCCGACCAGTCGGCGGGCCGCGTGAACGTCAACGTGCGCGGCGGCGGGCTGGGCAGCCTGGTGGACCTGACGGCTGGGGCGGATGTGGTGGACAACAATGACGGGACCACCACCCTGGATTGGACCGGCGAGGCTAACATGCGCGGCCCGGTGGCCTCGGTGGGCGGGCGGATGCTGGACGCACAGGCCAAGAAGCTGATCGAGAAAACGTTTGCGAACATGGGAACGGCCATGAGCGCGGCGGGCGGAACGCTGGCCTAGAGCAGTGCTGCGAATGACGTCACCCGAAGTCTGTCTGTCTGGTGACGTCATTCCCCGTCCTGCTCAGCGAAAGGCACACGCGCCGCTCAGTCTGAAAGATGATTTCTGTTTGAGCTTTATCCGGGACGGGATGACCGCGTGTAAAGCGCAGTCAATCGGTGTCCGTCAACGCCGCCCGTTCCTGCTCCAGCAACTGCACGGCGGTCAGGGTTCCGTGTGGTGACACGGACAGCACGCGGCGTTCGGCCAGGGTCCACAGTGCGCGGTGAACGGCCATCTCCGCCTCGGCGCTGCCGCTGGGGGCCAGACGGTCCAAAAGCGTGGTGTAGCGCAGCGGTCCCAACTCTGCCGCGCCGCCTGCCCAGACGGTGGCCCCGGCTACCAGCGTCAGGACGCGGCGCTGCTCTGGGGTTTCGGCGCGGTCCAGCAGTTCCTGGCGGGCCTGGACGCGGCGAATCCGGGCGTCGCGTTCGCGGCGGCGCTGTTCGAGCAGGGCCGCCACCTCACCGGACGTGTCCTCGCCCCGGCGGGCGCGGGCGTCACCGATCAGGCGCTCCAGATTGCGGTCCGCGCCCTCACCCACGCGGCTCCGCACCGCCTCGGCGCGGTCACGGAGCAGCCCGGCAGCGCCCTGCACGCGCGGGTCGTTCAAAGCGCTGGCGGCGGCGCGGCGGGCGGCGTCACGCAGGCCCCCTTCCTCGGACTTCGAATGTTCGGCCTTCGGACCGGGTTCGCGCAGCGCTCTGGTCACGCGGAGCAGGGTTTTAAAGTTGGGGCGGCGGGTCATGCGTCCTCCTGGGGGCAGGGGAGAGGGAAAGAGACGGCATCTTTCCCTTATAGCGGAAGGAGGCGTGAGAGAACGTCAGCCGAAAGTGAATGTGATGTCCGTTCCATCAAACGTCTCAGCGCAGGAAAGCTGTCCCTGGCGCATTCTGCCCGCAGCGCAACTTCGTTAAAACTGTCCAAACTATTGCTGAACCCCATTCGAACTCAGTCTTGATGGACAGAGCGGCATTCACGGCACCGATCCGGGTTCGGTTCCGCCGTCCACATACACCAGCTCGCCGATCAGCCGCCGTGCCAGCACCTCGAAAGCTGCCTGCCGCGCGTCATCCCCTGCTGCGCCCAGCACGAGCCGGAGTTCCCCGGCGATGGCAGGTGCCCTGGTCCCCAGATCGTCCAGCCAGCGCTCGCGTTTCACGTCCCACCACCCGTGGACAGCGTACAGGGGCCGCACCACCAGCGGTCCAAGCGCCGCCATGACGGTGAGCGCATGGACCGGCGTATGCAGGCTGGCGCGGGCGTCCATCACGGTGTCGGTCAGCATGAAGCGGATGAATTCGCTGACAGGTTTGGACGTGGGACCGGCGGCGTAACGGGCCTGCGCCTCGGCTTTCAGCGCGTCCAGATCGGGATGGGCTAACACGGCGCAGCCCTGCGCGAACATGGTGATCGTCGCCGCGTCCTCGTCCGCAAACATGGCGCGGAGCTTGCGGACTGGATTGTGGAACACTTCCACCGGGACACCGTCCACCACGAAATTGCTGCGCCAGCGGTGATCGCCCGTCACCAAAGCGTGAATATCCAGATCGCTGTAGGCGTTGGCCTCCCCGCGCGCCGCCGAACCGCACCATAGCGCGGCGTAGACAACCGGCGTGGCGGCGATACGTTCCAAGGCGTCAGGTAGGGCAGCTTCGAGGCGGGCCTGATACGGATTGTCGACAGCCTTCACCCGTAGATTTTAGGACAGCGCAGACTGCCTGGCCCCGTTCAACTGCTCGTCTTGAACGTCGTTCTGCCACTCCAGCCGCAACCCTTGCGCGGTCAGCCAGTGGTTCAGGGTATACCCGGCGTGGGCCAGCCCCAGAACGGTGCGGTGCGTGACCTCGGTGGCCTGCTGCAACTCCTCGGAGGTGATGAAACCCACCTCCCAGGCGGCCAGCAGCTCGTCGGTGTCGGCGATTGCCGCGCCCAGGCCGTCGTGCAGCACGATGTCCAGATACAGGTCGCGCACCGTCCAGACGCCGCCCTCACGGCTGATCTGTGCCACGTCGATGTAATAGTCGTGTTCGCGCCGCCCGTGAAATGCGTAGCGGCAGACCACCAGATGCTGCGCGGGCAGCAGGTGCGCCTGCCAGTGGCGGATACGCGGGTGTCCAACGAAATCGCGGGCCACATACAGGCCCGCGCCCGTTTCACGGTAGGTTTGCACGGCGCGCACGCCGGTGTTGGTGTGGTGACATCGCGCCCGAACGTCGTGCCTTTCCACTTTGATGGGATGCGCGTCAGCAAGCATGGGACAGCGTACCCGAAATCACGCGCAACTGACCCAGAGGCATCTAGCAACTCCCGCTCAAAGTTCTGGGACGGACCAGCGATTAAATCACGGGCAGCGCGTCCAGCAGCCCGAAGTCATGCGGAACAAAGAGGCTGCCTTCCGTGGTCCCGCCGTCGCTCAGGTCGGAGAGGGTGGCCTCCAGTTTCGCGGCCCCCATCTCGCCATTCAGGAAGGCGCGGTGGGTGCGGATGACCCCGCGCACCGTGTCCGGCGATTCGTGGACAAATTCCAGACGCAGGTCGCGCAGGCCCGCCGCCAGCCAGTCCTCCAGATGCGCGGCGGCGATCTGTGGACGGCCCTCGAACACCGTGTTGCGGCAGCCCACGTCGGCCATCACCGGATGGGTGCGCCCGCGTTCATCGCGCAGGGCGACGCGGTGGGATTCACACGGGTGGCCGCAGTTGGTGTAATCGGTGCCGTCACTCAGGAAGCGGCAGAACACGCAATGCTCGGTGTGAAAGACGGGCAGGTGGCCGTAGGCGATGACCTCCAGCCGCCCCGGCCCCACCAGCCCGGCCAGTTCCGTGATCTGCCGCGCGTTCAGATCATGGGTGGGCGTCAGGCGCGCGAGGCCCAGCTCCAGCAGCGCGCGGGCGGTCAGCACGTTGGCGGCATTCAGGGAGAAATCGCCCGTCAACTCGGTTTCGCCCGAACACTGCAAGCCTTCCAGCAGACCGCCGCTGCGAACCAGAATGCCAGCGTCCAGCGAGAGCAGGAACTTCTGCAAGTTCTGCTCGGTGGGCTTGAGAATGCGCGGACTTGCCACCCGCACGGCAATGCCAGCGGCCTTCACACGTTCCACGCTGGGTTTCAGACCGTACAGCTCCAGATAATCCAGGGTGATGGAATCCGGGTGTTCTGCAATGGCCGCGTCCAGTTGTTCGGGGGTGCGGACGAGGACATGCAGCCGCGATGCTTCTGGCTCCGTTGCTTCTGGCTCCGTCTGCGCCTGCGGAAGAGAGGCGTCGGCGGCGAACCCGCCAAACACCTCCCCAATCCGCCGCGCCGGGGCTGCGGCCCGGAGCTGGGTCAAGCCCTCCACCACTTCCCGCCGCAGGCCATTCAGGGCGCTCACGGGCAAAAAGCCCTCGCCGCTCAGTTCCATGCTCAGGCCACAGAGGTGATACCCGGTGCCGCCCAGCTTGCCCAGTTGCTCCCGCAGATTCGCCTCATCCAGCGCGCGGTTGCGGGCCGGCGACAGCGGTTCGGGGAGCGTGGCGGAAAAGCTGCGGCCTGCCTCATCGGTCAGAGTCAGTTGCGACGGCTGCCCGACGTGCCCCACGAAGTGGGCGGTGACTGGGCGTGTGTACACCGGATCGCCCGCCTCGATCAGCGGTTTGACGCGGGCATTCAGGCCTGGATCGTGGGTGCGCCACACCGGATCGCCCACGCGCACGCGGGAGCCGTCCACCGCGCCGCGCCCGAAACGCAGTTCGTAGACGCCTCCGGCCCGCACATCCTCGGTCTGCTGGCCGTCCTGCCACAGACCGTACAGGAACCCACCCTCCTCGCGGCCCTCGGGCGTGCGCCAGTTGGCGGGATCGAACACCAGACCGTCGCCGGGCTTGAGCGGCTCAGAAAGCTCGGCCAGCACGCCGCGTTCGGTGATGCCGCGCACAGTGCCGACAAGCACGCCCCGGTGCCTCGGCGCACGCCCGCGCACCACCGTCTGGTGGTTGGTCCCGGCCATGAAATGCGGGGCCAGCCCGCGTGAATAGACCTGCTCCAGATCCTGCTCCTGCTGCGGCGTGATGCTCAGTGGCAGCCCCGCCCACGCCTCGTCCACGGCCTGGCGGTAGGCGGCAGTCGTGAGGGCCACGAACTCGGCGTCCTTGTAGCGGCCCTCGATCTTCAGGCAGTTGACGCCGATCCGCACCAGTTCCGGCACCTGGTGCAGCGCGTAGAGGTCCCCCGGCGACAGCAGATAACGGGCGTCACCCAGGTCACGATATTCGCCGTCCACCAGCAGGTCATATGGCAGTCGGCACGCCTGGGCGCACTGGCCCCGGTTGGCGCTGCGGCCACCCCAGGCTTCAGAGGAAAAGCACTGGCCGGAGTAGGACACGCACAGTGCGCCGTGCACAAAGGTTTCCAGCTCCACGTCGGTCTGCGCGGCAATGCGCTCGATGTCCCGCAGGCTCAACTCGCGGCCCAGCACCACGCGGCTGGCCCCAAACCGGCGGGCATGTTCGGCCCCCTCGGCGGAGGTAATGCTCATCTGGGTGCTGCCGTGGATGGGCAGATCCGGGCAGACCTGCTGGGCCAGCCGCGCAACGCCGTGGTCCTGCACGATCAGGGCGTCCACTCCGGCCTCGGCCAGCGCGATCAACTGGCGTTCGGCGTCGCGCAACTCCCGGTTAAAGACCAGCACATTAAAAGTGACAAAACCCTGCACCCCGCGCGCGTGCAGGCCGCCCATAATCTCGGGGAGGGCTTCGATATCGAAGCCGACTTTGGCCCGCGCGTGAAAGCCCGCGCCGTCGCTTCGGCCCTCACCGCGCGCCGGGTTGACACCAAAAAATACGGCGTCGGCCCCGGCCTCCACCGCTGCCTTCAGTTGGGGAAAGCCTCCCACTGGACTCATCACTTCGGGCTTGATCCGGGAACGCGGCATAACAGGGCAGTGTAACGGGTGGCGAGGTGGGGATGTGGGTGGAGGGAACAAAGATGTCCGCTGTGCTCCCACGCCAACGCCCTTTATGCTGAGGGTAACCCACCGGCCCGCGCCACTCATTTGCCTTGCCCGCTTGAGCTGCCCCCGCCCCCCGTCCCAACCACGCTTTCAGAGGAATTCTGCCATGTCCGCCGATACCGATCCGCACGCCAATCCTCAACCCACCGCTCCCGCCGAAGCCACCAATGCCACTGATGCCACCGATGCCGAGGTGCTGGAGATCATGCAGTCGGCCTTCGAGGCGGCCCGCAACGGGGACGCCGAATTCCTGAAGACCTGGCTGGAAAAGGGCCTGCCGCCCAACCTGCAAAACACCCGTGGCGACACGTTGCTGATGCTGGCGGCGTACCACAGCCACACCGGGGCCGTCCGCACGCTGCTGGACCACGGCGGCGATCCCGATCTCCTGAACGATCAGGGGCAGACCCCGCTGATGGGTGCGGCGTTCCGGGGCGACCGCGCCACCGCCGAACTGCTGGTAGAGCGCGGCGCGGGCCTGGACGTGGCCGCGCCCGGCGGCAGGACGGCGCTGATGATGGCCGCCATGTTTGGCCGTATGGACATGCTGGACTGGCTGCTGGACCTGGGGGCCGATCCCAGCCTGCGCGACGCGGGTGGAGCCTCTGCCGCAGACGCCGCCCGCGTGATGGGGGCGGCGGATACGGCGGCGCGGCTGGACGGGTTGGTGGCGCGTTGACTAGCCCTCACATTGAAATTTGCCCTACGCGCCCGCTAGACTTCCCGGCATGTTCGCGGCTGCCCTGAACAATAGCGATAATGATCCCCGGTAGGGGACGCCAGCCGCCCTGCGCCCCTGACCTCCTCGCCGGAGTCGGGGGCTTTTTTTATCAGCCGATACCGCGCCAGCCCACACAGGAGATTCCATGACCACCGAAACCCAAACGCTCGCATCGACACAGAAACTTCCCCGGACCCTGACCCGTGATCTGGCCCAGCACGACGGCCAGACCGTGCGCCTTCAGGGCTTCGTCCACGCCCGGCGCGACTTAGGCGGCGTGCAGTTCGTGGTGCTGCGCGACGTGTCGGGCATCACGCAGTGCGTGGGCAGCGGCCTGACTCTCCCTTTGCCCGAAAGCAGTATCGAGGTGATTGGCAAGGTCAAGGCCCACCCCAAAGCGCCCGGCGGTTACGAGGTGCAGGTCGAGGATTTCCGCGTGATCAGCGCCGCCGTGGAAGCCCCGCCGCTGGAAATTCCCAAGATGGAATGGAACGTCAACCCCGAAACCATGCTGGATTACCGCTACGTGTCGCTGCGCGGGCTGCGCGAGCGGGCGGCCCTGAAGGTGCAGGGCGAGATCGTCTACGCCTTTCATACCTACCTGCGCGAACACGGCTTCACCGAGATCAGCACGCCCAAGATCGTTTCGGCGGGGGCGGAGGGCGGCGCGAACCTGTTCAAGTTGGATTACTTCGGCGAGCAGGCGTACCTGGCCCAGAGTCCGCAGCTTTACAAGCAGATCATGGTGGGCGTCTTCGAGCGCGTCTACGAGGTGGCCGCCGTCTACCGCGCCGAGGAACACGCCACCAGCCGCCACCTCAACGAGTACCTGTCGCTGGACGTGGAAATGGGCTTCATCGAGAGCGAGGAAGACGTGATGACCCTCCAGAACAACTTGCTGGCGTCGGTCATGGAGCGGCTGCGTGAGACCAGCGCCGCCGAGTTCACGCTGCTGGGTGCGACGATTCCCGACGTTCCGGCGCACATTCCGCGCATTCCGTTGATGGACGCCCGCGCACTCGTCACCGAGAAGTACGGGCACGCGGTGGGCGGCAAGGATCTTGATCCGGAGGCCGAACGCCTGCTCAGCCAGCACTTCACGGAAACCGAGGGCAGCGACTTCGTGTTCGTGACCAAGTATCCCCGCGCCGCTCGGCCCTTTTACACCCACGCGGACCACAACGCCGACGGCAGCCTCAACCCGGACCTCACGCGCGGCTATGACCTGCTGTTCCGGGGCATCGAGATCACCTCCGGCGGGCAGCGCATCCACGATTACGCCATGCTGATGGACTCAATCCGCACCTACAAGATGAACCCCGACGCCATGACCGGCTACTCCGAGGTCTTCAAGTACGGCATGCCCCCGCACGGCGGCTTTGCCATCGGGGCCGAGCGCCTGACCGCCAAGCTGCTGGGCATTGCCAACGTGCGCTACGCCCGCGCCTTCCCCCGGGACCGGCACCGGCTGACGCCCTGAGTAACCGTCCTGACCCCTCCACCCTTACGGGAGAGGGGCGTTGCGAGGCAACGAGGTGAGGAAACCACCGGGCAGGCCATCTCTTGCCAGACCTCCCGCCAAAAAAAGCGGGGCAGAGGTGGGCCGGAACTGGTGAGCCTCTGCCCCGCCCTCTGGCCCTGTTCAGGCCTTAAGCGTCGTGGTCCATCATCTCCGGCGTGTGGGCGTGGCCGTGCTCCAGTTCCTCGGCGGTGGCGTCGCGCACGCCCACCACGGTCACGTCGAAGTCGAGGACCTCGCCCGCCAGCGGGGGGTTGAAGTCCACCTTTACGGTGTCGCCGCTGACGTCCATCACGGTAAAGGGAATCACGCTGCCGTCCTCGGCCTGGGCGTAGTAGGTCTCGCCGATCTCGATATCGTCCTCGAAGTCCTCGCGGGCCAGCTCCTCGGTGTTGTCCTCATCGCGCTCGCCGTAGCCGTCCTCGGGCTGCACGGTCACCTGCATGGTGTCGCCCGCAACCCTGCCCTCCAGCGCCTTTTCCAGCCCCGGAATGATGTTGCTGTGGCCGTGCAGGTAGGTCAGCGGCTCGCCGGGTTCGCTCTGATGTACGATCTCGCCTTTCACAGTCAGCTTGTAATCCAGATCGACAACTTTGTCCTGTGCAATGTTCATATGGCCCTCCGTTGCTCGCCCGGCGGCAGATGCCACCACGTCGGGACGAGTTTTCTCGCCTGAGGAGTGTAACGCTTTGGGGTGAGCGGCGTGGCCTCTTGCCTTGCGCCCTCGCTTCACGGCTGGCTGGCCCTCTATGCTGGCCCGCATGTCTGCCCCCATTTCTGCGAGCCAACCCTTCCCGATGCACGTCAGCGTGGCCGAGGCCCACGAGATGCTGGCCGCACTGCTGCCCGACCTAGAAACCGAGACCGTGTCCGTCTCCCAGGCGCTGGGCCGCACCCTGGCCGCCGATCTGAGTGCCCTGGTCAGCCACCCCAGCGCCACCGAGAGCGCCCTGGACGGCATCGCCGCGCGTGAGGCCGACACGCTGACGGCCAGCGCCGAGGCTCCAGTCCGGTTGAAGATCGTGGGGGAGAGCCGCGCCGGAATGCCCTTTGATGGCCGCGTGGGCGTGGGCGAGTGCGTGCGAATCTACACGGGTGCGCCGCTGCCAGAGGGCGCAGACGCGATCTGCCCGGTGGAACAGTTGGCAGACGAGGAGAGCGCAGACGACGGCCCCGCACACGTTCATCTGCTACGCCCCGCCAGTCCCGCCGACGTGCGCCCCGAGGGCGGCGACTTCCGCGCGGGTGAAACGGTGATGCGCGCTGGCCTGCGCCTGAGTGCCCCCCGCGTGGCGCTGGCCGTCTCGCTGGGCCACGCCCGCCTGCCGGTGCGCCGCAAATTGCGCGTGGCGCTGCTGTCCACCGGCGACGAGGTGATTGAGCCGGGCCTGCCACTACAAGCGGGGCAGGTCTACGACAGCAACCGCGTGGGCCTGTCGGCCATGCTGAATGAGAGCGGCTGCGAGGTCATCGAGCTGGGCCACGCCCCGGACAGTCCGGCGTCCTTACAGGCGGTCATCGCGGGGGCGGGCGGCGCGGACGTGCTGCTCAGCAGCGGCGGCGTCAGCATGGGCAAATACGACTTCATGCGCGACCTGCTGATCGAGCGCGGCAGGGTCGCCTTCTGGAAGGTGCGGATGCGGCCCGGCGGCCCGGCCATTCTGGGCGGCTGGAACGGTCTGCCGGTCTTCGGCCTGCCAGGGAATCCGGTCAGCAGCCTGGTGGTCTTTCACGTCATCGTGCGCCCCGCCCTGACCGGGCAGCCGGTCCAGAGCCTGAAACTGCGCGCCGCCACACCCTTCCGTGGCCTGAAGGACAAGACCGCCTTCTGGCGCGGCGTGATTAAAGACGGAGAGGTGGGGGACTACGGCCCCCAGGGCAGCGGCATCCTGCGCTCGCTGAGCGACGCCGACGCGCTGGTCATCGTGCCGGAGGGAGGCGCAGTGCAGGTCGGGGACGTGGTGGACGTGGTACTGTTGTAGGGGCCGCATCTCAGCTCTGCTGGTACTCAAACACCCGCTCCAGCGGCTGCCCCAGCACCAGCGCGATCTTGAACGCCAGTTCCAGCGACGGCGAATATTTGCTGCCCTCGATGGAATTGATGGTCTGACGGGTCACACCTGCTGCCGTGGCAAGGGCCTGTTGTGTCATTTCCCCGGCCTCGAAGCGCAGGCGGCGGATGTGGTTGACCACCTGACCCTCCGGTGTGGACACGCTCAGAAGCCGCGCCTGTAGCCAATGGCCTGAACGCTGAAGCGCACTACTTCAGCCGTCACAAAAGCCATGAAGCCCAGCAGCAGCAGCGAGGTGGGCGAGAACATCACAGCAGTAGACAGTCCCAGAGAAGCATTGCCGGACAGCATAAAGGGCAGCAGCGTGTAGAAGCCCACACCTGCCAGCACGATCAGGCTCAGGTACGCGGCGCGGGTGGCGCGGGCGTCAATGGCCCAGTCACGCTCATCGGCCCTTTCCTGGGAGGCGCGTTGTCCGGTCAACCAGAAAGCCGCCAGTCCTAGCCCGATCAGCAGCACCTGCAAGATCACCACGGGCAGCAGCATCAGGTGCAGGGTGACGATGCCGCCCACCGTCGTCTCCGGCCCCAGCACGGCCAGCCAGCGCCACGCAAAGACGAAGAACGGCACGTACAGCACCAGCGTGGTCGACAGGCTGATCCACGCCACCTTCTCGCGGAAGGAGCGCGGCATAGCGTCTTCCTGGCTTGTATTCATCATGTTCGTAGTGTACGCTTTACCAGACATAGTGTCAAATTTACCAGACACAGCAACTGTGAAAAAGGCAGCCCGAAAGCCGCCCAATCCAGAAAGCTCAGTCTGCCGCCTGCACGCCTCCTTCCGCCGGATACACTTCCAGCACGCCTGCCGCACCCATGCCACCGCCGATGCACATGGTCACCAGCGCCTTGCCGCCGCCGCGCCGTCCCAGTTCGTAGATGGCGGTGGTTGCCAGCTTCGCACCGCTGCATCCCAGCGGGTGGCCCAGCGCAATCGCGCCGCCGTTGACGTTGGTGATCTCCTCGTTCAGGCCCAGCGTGCGAATGACCGCGAGGCTCTGGGCGGCGAACGCCTCGTTTAGCTCGATCAGGTCGATGTTGGCCAGGGTCAGGCCCACCTGCGCCAGCACCTTGGGAATGGCCTTGACCGGGCCGATGCCCATCAGTTCGGGGTCCACGCCCGCCACCGCGAAGCCCAGGAATTTGGCGAGGGGCTTCAACCCCAGTTCCTGCGCCTTGTCGCCGCTCATCATCAGCACGGCGGCAGCTCCATCAGAAAAGGGGCTACTGTTGGCCGCGCTGACGCTGCCGGTGGTCTTGAAGGCGGGGCGCACCTTCGCCATGTCTTCCAGATTGGCGTCGCGGCGGATCAGTTCATCCTTTTCAAACTGGATGGTTTCGGACTTGATCTTCGTGCCTTTCACGGTGTCTTTCTCCACCGGCACGGCCACGATCTCGGCGTCGAAGCGTCCGGCGTCCTGGGCGGCGGCGGCGCGCCGGTGGCTGCGGAACGCGAAGGCATCCTGATCGGCGCGGCTGATGCCGTACTTGTCGGCCACGTTCTCGGCGGTCATGCCCATGCCGATGTACGAGCCGGGGCGGCTGTCCACCAGATCGGGGTTGGGGCTGGGGTTGTGGCCGCTCATGGGCAACATGCTCATGCTTTCCACGCCTCCGGCCAGCATCACCTCGGCCTGTCCGGTCTGGATGGCTGCCGCCGCCATCGCAATGGTCTGCAATCCGCTGGAGCAGAAGCGGTTGACGGTCACGCCGCCCACGCTGTCGGGCATTCCGGCGCGCAGCGCGGCGAGGCGGGCCACGTTGAGGCCCTGCTCGGCTTCGGGAATGGCGCAGCCCAGGTACACGTCTTCCACCAGGGCGGCGTCAATTCCGGCGCGGCGCACGGCCTCGTTCATGACCAGTGCGGCCAGATCGTCGGGGCGGGTGTTGGCGAGGGTGCCTTTGATGCCGCGTCCCACGGGGGTCCGAACGGCGGATACGATTACGGCGTCTTTTAGATTCATGATTTACTCCTTGAACGGGTTAGAGGCTAGAGGTTGTTCTCTTTCCAATGCCAATGCTGCGATTTTTGAAAACAGATTGTTTTGATAAGCGTATGCCAGATCTTCCAGGCAAGTATCAGCTAAGTCCGCAACTGCTTGAGAAAAAATGCCTAAATCAGTAAGCTGAATTGTCTCACTGCGCTCAGTTACTAAATCAGTATCGCCAATATTGTAAGAAGGCTTATAGAGTTGAGTGCCTTCCACGCCAACTAAAATGCCAGCGTCACTGTAAGCCATTCCCAGATGTAAAAATTTGCCCACTTGATTTGGTTCTTGCTCATAAGTGAAAAACAGGTTCCAGCTAAAAAGTGAACTGTCAGAGCTTGTCAGTTCAATATAGGAGGAAGCATAGATTGCACCTTCCTCAAAGGAACCTGTCCAAGATGATGCACCTTTGACATCAACTAGTCCTCTCGCCTGAATCTGTTCAGATTGCGCTAAAGGACTAAGTTGGAATTTCTGCCAGAGCGAATCCAACGCCCGCGACACACGAAGTTCTTCAGGAGTCATGCCCTCACCCCCGGCAGAACCCTCGCTATAAATGCCTCCAACTCCCCGTCATATTTCTGCGGGTTGATGTTCCAGCAGCGGATGTGTTTGGCCCCCTCCACGCGGTGGTATTCCACCAGATCGGGGCGGGCGGCGGCCAGAGCGTCGGACTGACGGATGGGAATGGTGGCGTCGCGGGTGCCGTGCCACAGCAGCATGGGCAGGTTGAAGCTGGGGGCGGCGGCCAGTTGGTCCACCACATCAAAATCCTGCCCGCTGCGCCGCGTGACCAGATACTGCACAAAGTTGCCGATGTGCCGCGCCATGAAGCCGGGAATGCCGTAGCGCTGCCCGTTGCTGCGAATGGTGTCGCGCCAGTCCAGGGCCGGGCAGTCCAGCGCCACGCCCGTCACCGGAATCGGATATGGCTGATGCCGGGAGCGCAGCACGCACAGGGCGACGTTGCCGCCCATCGAAAAGCCGTAAAGCATGGCCCGCCCATACCCGGCAGCTTTCGCCCAGTCCAGCGCGGCGATCACGTCGGCGGCCTCGCCGTCGCCCAAGCTGAGGTAGCCCTTGCCCACACGCGGCGCACCGTGCGCGTTGCGGAAGGTGACGAACAGAGACGCCACCCCCGAACGCCGCAGCGCGGGCAGCATCCTGAGCGCCTGCGCCCGCTGCCCGCCGTGCCCATGAATGACGATGGCGATGGCGTCCTTCTCGCCCGACGCGGAGGGGATGTGCCACGCGGGCATGTCCCCTACTTCCGTATGAACAGACGTGACCTCGTAGTCGATGCCCAGTTGCTGCGGCGTGCCGTTGTAGACGAAGGTGGAGACCCACGCCAGCGAGCCGTTCGACAGCACCCCGCGTTCTTCCAGAATCTCGCGCCTAACGAGTGTTCCCGCCTGTCTGGGCGGCCCCAGGGTGGCGTGGCCCTGGTTGGGCAGCAGCGGCACGATGCCCACCACGCCTTTTGACAGCGTTTCCGATGACGCGGGCAGATACACTGAATTGCCCCGCCGCCCCACCGGAACGAACTCGCCCTTGACCCGCCGCGTCTTGGAACGCAGGGTGATTTCCGCGCCCAGGAACGCCCCGCCCAGGACGGCCAGGGCATAGGAAAAGGAAGCCCAGCCCAGTGCGCGGCGGCGGTTGATCTGACGGATTCGGGTGAGGATGTACACGGACTATTCTCCTACGGAGTGGCGAGTGGGAATCTTTGCTCCCTCCCTCCTTGCGGGGGAGGGTTGGGGAGGGGGGGCCACGGGGCAGGCCGTGAATGAAACAAGATGCCCTACCTAAATCTCTAGCCGCGCTGGGAAGGCGTTTGCGTTTCCCCCCTCCCAGCCTCCCCCACAAGGGGGGAGGAGCTAAAAGACCTAGTTCCGCAGAGGCTTCCCGGTCTTCAGCATGTGATCAATCCGCTGCTGCGTGCCCTTCTTCCCCAGGAGGGTCAGGAAGGCTTCGCGTTCCAGATCCAGCAGGTGCTGCTCGCTGACCTTCGCCGTGCGGTTGTTGCCCGTGCCGCCGCTCAGCACCCGGCCCAGTTCGTGGCTGACCACCAGATCGTAGTCGGTGATGAAGCCGCCCTGGTGCATGCCGTACAGCGCACTCTTCAGCGCGGCGATGGCGGCGTCGCCCATCACGGGGATGTCCTGGCGGGGGATGGGCTGTACGTAGCCGGGGGCCAGCGCCAGCACCTGCCGCTTGGCTTCCTGAATGATGTGGTTACTGTTCATGGCGATGGTGTCGGTGTCGCGCAGGAAGCCCAGGTTACGGGCTTCCAGGGCGCTGGTGGAGGTCTTGGCCGTGCCGATCAACTCAAAGGCGCGCTGCACGGCGGGCAACATGGTTGCGCCGATCTGCTGGCTGGGGTGCAACTGATCGGTGAAGCGCAGCAGCATTTCCTTGATGCCGCCGCCGCCGGGGATCAGACCCACACCCACTTCCACCAGGCCCATGTACAGCTCGGCACTGGCGACGACATGATCGGCGTGCAGCGTGAACTCCGCGCCGCCGCCCAGCGTCAGGCCGAAGGGCGCGGCCACCGTGGGGTGCGGGGAGAAGCGCAGGGAAGTCGTGACCTGCTGGAACTGCTTGATGGAATCATCCAGCTCGTCCCACTCGTCCGCCTGCGCCTGGGACAGCACCAGCGGCAGATTGGCCCCAGCGCTGAAATTCTCGCCCTGGTTGCCCAGCACCAGCCCGGCGTAGCCCAGCTCCTGCACCAGTTTGTGGCCGTCCTGCACGGCGCGGAGCTGGTCTTCGCCCAGGGCGTTCATCTTGACGTGCCATTCCACCAGCAACACGCCGTCGCCCAGATCGACAACGCTGGCCCCGCCGCGCTTCTTGACCACCCTGGAAACGTCTTTTCTCAGATCGGTCAGGATGAAATAAGGCGCTTCGTACTTCGTCGGCTGACCTTCGGGCGTGACCGTTTCCTCGCCCTCATAGAACTTCTCGCGCCCGCTGTCCTTCATAGACTGGAGCAGGGGCGGCAGGGTGCGCCCTTCCTGCTCCAGATTGCCAATGACAGTTTGCACGCCCAGCGTATCCATCGTTTCAAACGGCCCCTGCTCCCAGCCGAAGCCCCACTTCAGCGCGTTGTCAATGTCCTGGAGGCGGTTGCTTACGTTCCCGGCCATCTTGGCGGCGTACCAGAACCCGTCATTCATCACGCCGCGCAGGAACTCGCCCTCCTTGCCCTCGGCGGTGTAGAGGGTCTTCACGCGCTCGGCCAGCGGCTTGCCCTTCACGGCTTCGACGGCGTCTACCTTGACGCGGCCCTGATCTTCGTACTCCATCGAATCGAGGTTGAGGATCAGGATCTTGGTCTTGCCCTTCTCGTCCTTGGTCTTCTTATAGAAGCCGCTGCCGGTCTTGTCGCCCAGCCACTTCTTGTCCTCCACCAGCGTGCGGAAGCTGTCAGTCAGGCTGAAATCCTCGTCGTCCGGCGTGACCTTGCCAATGTCGTTGGCGACGTGGTAGATGATGTCCAAACCCGACAGATCGGCGGTGCGGAAGGTGGCGGAGCTGGCGCGGCCCAGCACCGGCCCGGTCAGTTGATCCACCTGCGCGGGGGTCAGCCCAGCTTCCTCCATATGCTTCATGGCGCGGATGATGCCGTAGACGCCAATCCGGTTGGCGACGAAGCCCGGCACGTCGTTGGCGATGACCACACCCTTGCCCAGCGTGGTTTCGGCGAACTCGCTGAAGGTCCGCACCACTTCGGGATCGGTCTTGGGGGTGGGAATCACTTCCAGCAGGTGCAGGTAGCGCGGCGGGTTGAACCAGTGCGCGCCCACGAACCGGCGCTGAAAGTCCTCGCCCCGGCCCTCGATTTGCAGGTGCATGGGGATGCCCGACGAGTTGCTGGAGATGATGGCGGTCTTCTTCGCTACCCCTTCCACGCGCTCCCACAGGCTGCGCTTGGCGTCCAGCTTCTCGATGATGGCTTCCAGCACCCAGTCGGCGTCCTTGAGTTTCGCCAGATCGTCTTCTAGGTTGCCGGGGGTGATCAGTGCCGCGCGGGACTTATCCATGAACGCGGCTGGGCGGGCCTTGAGCGCCCGCTGAATGCCCTGTTTCGCCAGGAAATTACGGTCCGGGTTGTCCGGCAGCACGATGTCGAGGAGCATCACGGGAATACCCGCGTTGGCGAGTTGCGCGGCGATGGCAGCGCCCATCACACCCGCGCCGATCACGGCAGCCTTCTGAATACGGGGGGGCTGAATCTTCATGGAACCTCCTAGAGAGACGGCGAATAGGACCGGATGAATAAATTTAGACTCGGTTCAAATTTTAATGCAGGGGCAGGGTCATTGTCCACCGCAGAGGGTGAGGCAAATCTTCACCTGGATTCAGCCTCTGCGGTGTCAGAGCTGATCGCCACGCTACTGCCACGCATCACCAGCCACGCCCGCACCTGCGTTTCGAGGTCTGCGAACGAGTCAAAACCTAGTGCCCTCGCCGCCCCATCCGCCTCCCCAACCTCCGCGAAAGCCAGCGCCAGTTTCACCGAGGCCTGTTTCCCTTTCGTCTCTGCCAGAAATTCGACGAGGCCCAGTCCTTGCGCATAGACGTACTTCCAGCGGCTTTCAGGAACGGCGTTGAAGTCGGTCAGGTCAGACAGTGGCATCCAGTCTCCCTTCGCGTACCCGGCCACGCGCTCCCGGCGGCTTTCAGCGGCTCCTGGTGTCCAGTATGCCCGCGCCACAAAGTCGGCCAGCCCCTCGTGCAGCCACCAGGGAATGCGTTTGTCTCGCCTCTGGCCCGCCGCCCCCGACACGCTCAGGTGCGTGAATTCGTGGGACAGCACGCGCAGCAATTCCTGATCAGGATTCGCGCTGCCCGGCAGCACCAGCTTGATTGACTCGCCTGGCTCGTTCCAGCCGCCGACGGGTTGCATAGACAGGGCAACGCTGGCACTCAGAACCGTCATGTTGGGGTACACCTTGATGGTGGCGGCATTCGGCACCTTCAAACCCAGGGTGTCGCGCACCCGCTCGGCGGCCCGCGAGAGCAGCGGCGCGATGGCGGCAGCCCGCAGGGGCAGGCCCGACACGTCCAGTGCCAGCAACGAGTATTCCCCGGCAGGCAAGGTGCGGAGGGCCTCACCGCCATAACGCCAGACTGCGCCTGCCTTGAACAGCGTGACAGGCAGCGACACCCGCGACACCTGCTCCGGCTGACGCTCCCAGCTCAGGTTCAGATTGGCGCGGGCCTGATCACCTTCCACCGCCACCTCCGAGAATCGAAAGACGGCGCTGGGCTGCGGCACCCGGTCCAGATCGGCAGCGAAGTTGGGGCCTTCCACCGCGAAGGTTCCCTCTGAGTGCAGGAGTTTCTGATAGGCGGCAGCGTCCCCGCTGCGTGCGGCGGCTTGCAGCGCCCCGGCCAATTCCTCGGGCGTGGTCTGGGCAAAGGCCGCACAGGCCAGCGAGGTCAGCAGGGCGGCGATCAGCAGCGGGCGCATACGCATACGCTCAGGGTAGCGGGGGCAGGAAGGGGGCGGGCGTGCCAGCGGTTACGAAGGGCACGCGTGACCCGGGTTCAGATCAACTGCTTGACGAAGAACACCGTCACCAGCCCCGCCAACGCCAGCAGCGCGGCCACGCTCAGACGGCGGTCTTTATTCCAGGTGGCCACCGCCACCCACAGGGCCGCCAGCACTGGCACTGCGCCGATCCAGGCCACGCCCACGGCGGCCAGGTCCGGGAACAACACGGCCAGCCCTAGCAGCGCCACGCCCACCCAGAATCCGGCGGGATACAGCCAGGACGGCAGCCCGGAGACCTCTGTGGGACTGTCGGTCACGCGCCCCCCCAGTATTTCCACAGCAGTTGCCCGGACGTAAAGATCAGCAGCAGGCTGAAGACCAGTTTTAATCGGTCGGCGGGAATGCGGCTTTGCAGGCCAGCCCCGGCCCGCGCGCCGATCAGCACGCCCAGGGCCACCCCGGCGGCCAGGCGCAGGTCCAGCAGCCCTCCGGCCTGGTACACCAGCGCGTTGCCCACGGCGGTCAGGCCCATGATGAAGGTGCTGGTGGCAATGGCCTCGCGGATCGGGACGCCGGCCATCAGGTTCAGCACCGGCACCTGCACCGTGCCGCCGCCGATACCCAGCAGGCCGCTCATGACGCCAGCGAAGGTCATGGCGGGCGGGACAAGTCGGCTGGGTTCGCGCTCGGCCTCCACCCGCTTGAGGCCGCGCAGCAGGTTATACGCGGAGTACAGCAGCAAGACGGCGAACACCGTCGCCACGGCCCGCGCGGGCAGCACCAGCCCCAGGAAACTGCCCACCGCGCCGCCCAGGATGGTGTACGGCGAGAGCAGGTAGCCGGTGCGGGCGCGCACCAGGCCGCGTTGCAGGTATGCGGCGGCCCCGCTGAGGCCCACCGCCAGCACCCCGATCTGGCTGATCGCCACCGCCTGTCCAATGGTGATCTCCTGGCCGAAGCGCGGCAGCACGAATTCCAGGGCGGGCACCACCACCACGCCGCCGCCCAGGCCCAGGATCGCGCCCAGCACCCCGGCCAGCAGCCCCACGGCGATCACGGCCAGCGTCAGGGCAGAAATCACGACTGTCTCACGGCCCAGAGGCTAACACGGCAGGCGGGTCTGGAGGCTGCCTGGCCAGGACCCCTCGTTGGCGTGCCGTAATATTTGGTGGCCGGGCTGACCTGTGGTGGTCGGTCTGATCTGTGCTGCCCGGGCTGATCAGGGTCTTGTCTGATCAGGGGCCGGTCTGCCCCTCTGCTTCACCTCCCCGTCCACTACCATGTCCCATGCCCCCCGAACCCCTTCCCGTCGCGGGCGTGCTCCTCGCCGCTGGCCGCAGCACGCGCATGGGCCGTCCCAAGCAGTTGGCCGTGCTGAACGGGCAGCCGCTGTGCCTGTACGCGGCACAGGCGCTGGCCAGGGTGTATTCCCCTCTTCTGGTCATGCTTCCCCCCGGCAAGGTGGGCCAGGGCATCCGCGCGGCGCTGGCTGACCTGCCGTTCGCTTTTGTGGTCAACCCGCAGCCGGAACTGGGGCTGGCCTCCTCCTTCCGGGTGGCCGCCGCGCATCTGCCCTCCGGTCTGGGCGGGGCGGCCTTTGCGCTGGCGGACATGCCGCTGGTGACGGCGGAGCTGTATGGCGCGCTGCTCTCCGCTTTTCGGGAGACGAACGCTCCTGTCGTGATGGCCGCTTATGGTGAGGGAAGTGGGGCCGTGCGCGCCCCGCCGCATCTTCTGCGCGCGGACCTGTTGCCCGAATTGCTGACTTTGCCCGATGCCGATCACGGCCCCCGGCAGGTCATCGCGGCACACCGTCGGGCGTCGGTAACGCTGAATTTTCCTGCCGCCCTGCTGCTGGATGTGGACACGCCCGAAGGGCTGCCACAGGCGGAGGCGGCGCTGAAGGAAAGGGGCTGAACGGTTGCCTCGCCTGCGCCGCGCTACCTTAAAGGTCTGATGTCTGAAGCTGCCCCCCACTCCGAACGCCCGCCCGCCCTACCATCTGAACTGCTGACGCTGGATATAGAGAAACTGGTCGCGGGAGGGTTGGGGCTGGCCCGCGACGAGGGCGGCGTGGTGCTGGTGCGCGGCGCGTTGCCCGGCGAGCGCGTGCGGGCCAGTGTGCGCGCGGGCCGGGGCGTGCGCCAGGGCGTGACGCTGGAAGTGCTGACGGCCAGCCCGGACCGCGTGGACGGCCCGAATCTGCCCACCGCCGATCTGGGCCACGCCAGTTACGCCGCCCAACTGCGCTACAAACGGGACTTTGTGCAGGAGGCGCTGAGCCGGATTGCCAAACTGGAGCATGAGGTCGGCGAGACCGTGCCCAGTCCCAGCGAGTGGCAGTACCGCAACACCGCGCAGTATCTGGTCACGCCCACGGGGCTGGCCTACCGCGAACGGCGCGGCAATGATCCGCTGGTGGTGGAGGGTGATCCGCTGGTCATGGACGCCATCTCGGCCATCGTGAACAAGATTGATCCGGTTCATCTTGACCCCGCCACAGAAGTCGCCTTCCGTGCCAGCGCCCTGACCGGCGAGGTGGTGGCGGCATTGATCGGGGCCGGGGAACCCCGCGCGTTCCAGCGGGCCAGCGAACACCTGATGGAGGCCGGGGTGGTGGGCGTGTCGCTGGCCCAGCCCGCCGGACGCCGCTTCAGCGCGGGCGTGCGCCTGATCGCCGGAGAGGCCGACGTGCGCGAGCAGTTCGGATGCGTGCAGGTTAGCGTGAGCGCCACCGGCTTCGCGCAGGTTAACCCGGCGGCGGCGGGGCTGGCCTACCTGCGGGCCACCGAGTTGGCCGGACACGGCGAACATGCCGTGGACCTCTACGGCGGCGCGGGCGCAATTGGCCGCCATCTGGCCCCCAATTTCCGGCGCGTGACCGTGCTGGACGCCTCGCCCGAAGCGCTGGCGCGTGGACGGCAGGACGTGGCCGAGAGTGTTGCGGCGGGGGGAGCAGAATCCAACGTGACCTACCGCGACGGCGACGCCGCCCGCTTCAGCGAACTGGGAACGGACGTGATCGTGGTGGACCCGCCGCGCGCCGGGCTGGAGGAGGGGGCGCGCGTTCACATCGATTCCAGCACCGCCGACCGCCTGGTCTACATTTCCTGCGATCCGGCCACCTGGGCGCGCGACGTGGGCGATCTGGTGCGGCGCGGCTGGAAACTGGGCGAGGTCACCCCCCACGATTTCTACCCGCAGACCAGTCACATCGAGATCGTCAGCGTGCTGAACCGCTGAAAATTGGTGAGCAAGAGCTTTACGCGCGCCTGAACCTTAGAGCATTTGTCAAAAGAGTTCTTCACTTTTGGCCGAACGGGCGGGCAAGCGTCCTCACGGGCGTCTGTTCTGCCCAAGACAGTGAGTGAATTTTGCCGAGCATTTGGGAGAATGGAAGCATTGGGAGTCTCTTTTCCCGATGCTGTAATTCGGACAAATGCTCCAGGCGCTAGCGTGAACCGCGTGAAGGCTGGCCTCCTGCTCCTCCCGCTGCTGTTCCTGGGCGGCTGTCGGCCCCCGGCTCCGGACCAGCGCCTCCCCGCCGGGCAGGCCGCGCATCTCGCCGCCCTCAGCGCTCGAGTCGCCGCGCTGGAAACCGAGGTGGCCGAACTGAAGGCCCGGCAGTCTGACCATGCCGCGACCAACGCGGGCGATGTCACGGCCCGCGCCGCCGCGCAGAACTGCGCTATGGCCCTGGCCTGCGCGCTGGAAACGTTCCGGCAGGGCAGCGTGGGCAACCGCTATCCCACAGCGTCGCAGGTGGACCTGCCCGCCGCCTGCGGGGACCAGCGCATGGGCTGGCAGAAACTGGAGACCCAGCAGTACACCTTTACCGTGGCCAACGGCGACGGTCAGGTGCTGGTGCAGCAAAGCGGGCCGTAAAGCATCTGCCCGAAGGACAGCGCTGGGAAAGGAGAGTCCCGGCGCTTCCATTCTTTCCTACGGAGCTGTACCAGTCCCAAATACCCGGGGAAATCCACTCACTTTGTTCGGTCAAAAGCGGATCACTCTTCTAACAAATGCACTTAATGGGCGCTCAGTTCCCCAGCGCCACCGGGTCGTCCGTGCGCTCGTCTTCCAACAGTACACCGAAGGTGGTGACCTTATCGCCGGTGAAGCCCATCACGAAAGCCCAGACCTGATCCGGATACTTCTGATAAATGCTGCTGCGGACATACACCGCCTCGCCCCCCTGCATGAAGGTCCGCTCGCGCACCAGTTTGGTTTCTCTGCCGTACTGCTCGACGCCCGTTTTGCGAAAGGCGGTGAAGCCGTTGAGGGTGCCCCACTGCCCCTGCACGTCCGGCGTAAAGACGTTCCACAGCCGGTCTAGCTTGACCGCCAGAAACTCGGTCATCAGCGCCCGCCCACGCGTCAGCGCAGCCTGCTCGGCGGCGGTGCGCTGTCCCGTGGCCGGGGCGGTGGACGGGGGCCTGGCGGGCACCGGCGTGCCGCTCTGCGCCAGCGCCGACGGGTGCAGGACCAGCAGGGCGAGGGCCACCGTCAACACTTCAACCGACACATTGGCGTTCATACCCCAGCGTACACGGTGCGGGTCCGGTCAGGCTGTCAGATGAGAGACCATCTGCCTGCCCCGGTATTGATTACTGCTTCACAATAATATATTGTTGTTTCATGACGAGACAGGAACAGGGGCGGCGCTTGAATTGGGAGACGGCCCGGAAGCGCGCGGCGGGCCGGGCCAGGTGGCTGTGGATGCTGTCGCTGTACCTGTTCGTGGGCATCGTTTTCTCGATTGTTGTCTCAGACTTTCTAAAGCCCCTGATCTTGCAGGTGCGCGAATGGCGCGCGGTCGGCCAGGCGACCGGCGTACCCTTCCGGGAGATCCTGACCTGGCTCAGTCAGCGGGCGCTGCTGGCCGCCCCCGCGTTGGCCGTGGTGGCAGCGGTCTGGGAAGCCCAGAAATACCTGCGGTACCTGGGCGCAGGGGAACTGTGGAATGCGGCGACCGCGCGGTTGCTGCGGCGGGTGGGGACCGCGCTGCTGCTGAGCGCGGCGCTCACGACAGTGATCGTTCCCAGCGGGACGCGCTGGCTGGAGGCGCGGGGGGGCTTCGGCCTTGCGCTCAGCTCGGAAGCGGTGACTCTGGGCGTGCTGGGTGGGCTGTTGATCATGATCGCCGACCTCTTGAAAGACGTGTTGCACACGGCCAGCGACCTCAAGGCCGAGAGCGACAGCTTTGTCTGACGGGGCTGTGCTGATGGAGGGAACCTGATGCCCATCGTCGTGCGCCTGGACGTGATGATGGCCCGCCGCAAACGCCGGGGCAAGGACCTGGCCGCCGAGATCGGCATCACCGAGGCCAACCTCTCGCTGCTGCGGACCGGCAAGGTCAAAGGCGTGCGCTTCGAGACGCTGGCCGCGCTGTGCGCCGCACTGGACTGCGTGCCGGGCGATCTGCTGGATTATCAGCCGGACGGGCTGGATTCAGAAGACCCTGGACCAGTCGACGCCGGGGCAGTCGATGCCGGGCCAGCAGCCGCAACACCGGGTGGGGCCAGGTGAAGGAGCCGCTCGATCACCGCCGCCACGCCGTCCTCCGCGTTGCTGAGGGTCATCTCGTCCGCCGCCGCCAGGGCTTCTTCTTCTGCGTTCGCCATCGCCACGCCGCGCCCGGCCCAGGCCAGCATCTCGGCGTCGTTGGGGGCGTCACCGAAGGCCAGAACCTCGGACTGGGCGATCTCTAGACTGCCGCACAGCCGCGCCAGGCCCCACGCCTTGCTGACGCCCTCGGCCAGCACCTCCAGAAACGGTGCGCCGCTGTGGGTCACGGCATAACCGCCCAGGTTCAGGGCATGTAATTCGGTCAGCAATTCGCGCGGGGTCAGTGCCGGGTGGCGCACGATGAACTTCAGGCTCGGCTCGGCCAGCACCTGGTCCAGGGGGGCCGCGCCCATCTCGCCCGGCTCGCGCTTGTGGTCCTCGAAGTGGGCGATGTCGGCGTACCCGGTCTGCGCCACGAAGGCCTCACCGCCTCGCCGCACGCTGACGAATAAGACGCCGGGAATGCGTTCAGCCAGCGCCTCGGCCAGAGCGCGCTGTACTGCCGCCTCCACATGTGCCTCGAACAACACTTCTCCGGTGGTCAGGTGAACACCATATGCGCCGTTGCTACACAGCGCCCACTCCATGAAGCCCGCCATCTCCGCGATCCGCTGAACTCCGCGCGGTTGGCGCGCCGTGACCGGAACAACCACCATGCCCGCCGCCCGCGCCGCGTCCAGCGCCCGGCGGGTGCGCGGGCTGACGCTCAGGTCCGGGCGCAGCAGCGTGCCGTCCAGATCGGTGGCGATCAGGCGGATGGGCATGGGCCAGCTTAGCGTGGAGATGGATAAATCATTTGAGTGGACTTTGCTGAGGACGGCGTTTCATTAAATATTCCCAGGCTGTAGCTGCAAAATCACTGTTAGTTCTGTAAGGCCGACGGGTGCCAGCTTTATACACTAGTAGACCTCCTTCTTGTAGGCGCTCGTTCATTTCATGCTCAGGAATCCAACTGGTGTGCCAACCTTGCTTTTGCAGGTCCAAGGATATTGTTCGCAACTCCTCGCTGCTTCTTCTGACGTTGAAAGGTTTTGCGTCTCTGAACATAGCGGCCAGCCGCTCATGCAAAGCCAGCTTTGTGCTTGTGCCTTCGCGATAAAATACTTGAC
This sequence comes from Deinococcus frigens DSM 12807, assembly GCF_000701425.1. Taxonomy (GTDB): domain Bacteria; phylum Deinococcota; class Deinococci; order Deinococcales; family Deinococcaceae; genus Deinococcus; species Deinococcus frigens. The sequence goes on from NZ_JNIW01000025.1 coordinate 41,570, forward strand.
CTGCATAAATTGAGTTGCCTAAATTTTGGCGAATTACGTGAGGGTATTCCGGCACTCGGTAAACTTGAAGTAATCCAACCACTTCGCCATCACGCTTGAATTCGCCATATTCAATTTTGGGCGCTGGATCTAAGTATTTTGCGAGGAAGCTACTCAATATACTCTCGTCTTCGCGCTCTATATCGTTTCGCCTGAATACTTTGCGTTGCCCATCTTGATCATTTATTCCGTAGACGAGATAACCTGGATTGGTACTTTCGGCATTGGCCGGCGCTGCCACATCTTTTACCAGCTCTGCACGAGCCTTCTCGCGTTCACTGCTCTTTTTACTGGGATCAAAGTAGTTTGGCGGGAAGGTGCGCTTGAAATCGACGTCCACAACTTCCACCATCTGAAGAACTTCATTCAGCGTGTTCTCGTTCATTTTGATAGTTTAGAGGCTGCGTTTCTCGCTCTTCTAAAACCACCACCGCCGAGGCGTGTTCCTTGGTGTGCGTTAGCGTCAGGTGGGCCACCCAGCCGCGCGCGCGCATCTCTTCCTCGATGGCGGGAACAAAGGCCAGCGCAGGCCGCGAAAAGGGAAAGGGGCCGTCCGGCGTGGCGCGGCGCACCACCCACACATCGCGCCAGCCGTGCGGACGCGGCCAGACCTTCTGAAAGGCTTCCTTGGCGGCGAAGCGGGCGGCCAGGCTGGGGGCCGGGTCGCTCAGGCGGGCGCAGTAGACCAGTTCCTCGGGCGCGAACAGCTTGCCGGCGCGTGGTCCCTCGCGCTCCAGCATGGCGCGGATACGCGAGATCTCGATCAGGTCATGGCCCACGGCGACGATCATGACCGTGATGCTAGTGCGCGGCGGGTATCTTCGGGGGGTGAACGAATCCGTGCCCGCGCTGTTTCCCGACACCAGCCTGCAAGAAGTCGCCCGTTTGATCCGCTCCGTAGAGGCGGACTGGCGTAGGATGGGCGTGGCCCGCGTGCGAATTTTCGGCTCGGTGGCGCGCGGTGAGGCCACCGATCTCTCAGATGTGGACCTGCTGGTGGACTTCGCGGGCGAGGCGGGCCTGCTGGACCTGATGCACGTCAAGGACCTGTTCGAAGACACCCTGCGCCGCCGCATCGACGTGCTGACCGAGGGCGGCCTGAAATCGCAACTGCGCCGCGAAATCCTGAGCGACGCGGTCGACGTGAGCCGGGTGCCGCGCCACCCCCAGACCACCTTTCGCCGCAAACGCTGGCTGTGGCGCGTGCATGACGTGCTGGACGCCCTGGAACGCGTGCGTGCCTACACGGCGGGCCACACCCTGGACAGCTTCCTGGCCGACGAACTGACCCGCGACGCCGTACTCCGCAACCTCGCGCGGCTAGGCGAGACCACCAAATTCATTCCTCAGAGCGTGGAGGACCGCCATCCGCAGGTGCCGTGGGCCTACCTGCGCGACATCCGCAATCTGGTGGCGCACGATTATTTCGGCATTGATCCGGTGCTGGTGTGGCACACCGCGACATCGGAGCTGGTTAACATCCGGCCCGCCTTACAGGAACTGGCGAATGGGGGAGAGGAATAGTCTCAATTCCAGGCCATCCCGGCCCGCGCCCGCCAGTAGGCGTCTGGCGCTTGAGCAAGGCCATTGAGCGCAGAGAAGTCGGCGTTCAGCCGCAGCGCCCGCAGATTGCTCCTAAGCTGCTCCGAGGTGGTTGCCCCGCTCAGGACCACATCGGCCCAGGGTTGCGCCAGGGCGGCGGCCAGGGCCACGGCGTCGGGAGTGGCGTTCAATTCGCCGCACACCCCGGCCAGCGCGGGGGGAATCTGCCCGCGTCCGGTCAACCGTCCGTTCGCCACCGCCTCCTTGACCACCACGGCCCAGCCTGCTGCATGCGCCTCTGCCAGCGCCGCGCCCGCCGACGGTTCCAGCAAGTTCCAGGTGGCCTGGACGGCGCTCAGCGGATGGACGCCGTCCACGGTGACTTCCAGCGCCCGCCGCAGCGTGTCGGCCTGCTGCGGCCCGCTGGTAGACAGGCCCACCCGCACGCCCGCTGCTGCCAGTTTTGCTAAACGCGCCAGCACCGACTGATTCTCCAGCACGCCCGTCTCCAGCGTGGCCGAGTGGATCAGGTACACCTCGGGTCTTTGACCCAGTGCCGCCAGCGTTTCGGGCCATTGCCTGTTCAAGGTGTCCAGATCATGGCTCTTGACCTCGTGCGTCTCGGCGTCGGTGCGCCAGTCGGCGACATAGGTGTAGCCCCACTTGCTGCCGACGGTCGCCGCGTGGCCGCGCGCCTTCAGCCAGCCGCCCAGAAATTCCTCGGCGCGTCCGTAGCTGCGGGCGGCATCGAAGTAGCGGATTCCAGCGGCCCAGGCGGTGTCCAGCACATGCCAGGCGTGCCGCCGCATGGCGTCTACCGCCTTGTTTTCCAGATCCGCGCCGTGGCCCAGATTGATATAGCCGGGCCGTCCCAGTGCAGCCAGACCCAGGCCCAGGCGGGGCGCATTGGGGGCGAGAAGGGGAGAGGTCATGCGTCCACCTTCGCACGTTCTCTCAGGTCCCTGGCCAGTTCGGCGTTGACCGTCAGATCGAGACTTCCGGCCAGTTCCAGCGTCCAGTCCACTGCATGGCTATAGATCTGCTCCAGATCATTCAGGCCGCCCGTGATCGACTGATAACGGCGCAGGGTTGCCGCGTTCAGCCGCTGCTCGGCCAGCCGCGCCGGGTTGAGCAGGTAATCGGTGTGACCCGACTCCAGGACGGCCAGAGCCAGCAGCCCACTCTGAATCCACCACAACAGTCCGTGCGCCCGAACCCGTTCGCCGCGCGCCAGCACATTCATCCCGAAGGCCAGCCAGTTCAGTACGCGGTCCAGCGTGGCCCGGGCCTGTGTGTCCGGTGGGGCTTTCGAGGTCAGCTTGTGCAGGGCTGCCGCCAGCCTGCCGTCTATATCTTTGACCAGCATCTGTTCGGGAAAGAGGTGTTCGTTGCCCCACCCCTCCAGGTCATCAAGGCGCGTGTTCGGAACGGCGTGCAGCTCCACGCGCAGCAATCCCGGTAAGATCGTCGTGGGTGTGCCAAACTCGTTGATAACAAAGTGAAAAACGGGCGTCAGCGTTTCGAGCCAGCCGCGCACGTCAAATTCTGCCTCTGGTTCCAGATAAAGCCAGTACTCCAGATCGCTGTACCGGTCCGCCGTTCCCTGCGTGAAACTGCCGTAGGCCAGTGCGTGCGTGATGCGCCCGTCGGCGCACATGGCTTCGCGCAATTGGGCGTCCAGCGCGGCGTGGCGGTCCAGAGTCACGGGATGATGGCCTCGGCCTCGATTTCTACCAGATGCTGCGGGTCAATCAGTGCGGACACCTGCACCATCGTCGCCGCCGGGCGGATGGTCCCGAAGACCTCGCCGTGGGCGCGCCCTACTTCCTCCCAGCGCGAGATGTCGGTCACGAAGATACGGGTTCGCACCACGTCTTCCAGACTGGCCCCGGTCTCTCGCAGTGCGTCCCCGATGATTCCCAGAATCACGCGGGTCTGCTCGTAAGCGTCGCCCACGCCCACCACCTCGCCGTCCATGGTGGCGGTGGTCCCGGCCACATGCACCACGTTGTTCACTCGCACGGCGCGCGAGTACCCCACGCTGGCCTCCCAGGGCGCGGAACTGCCGATGTTCTGTCTCATGCCCCAGAGTAGCCTGGCCCACTGGATGGCGATTCATGTGCCCACTTGCACCCGACTGGAGGAAGAAGTAAAGAATGACGTGCTGCGTGGTACGGCAGAATATCCAGCGCTCTGCTGCCCGTTCTGGAATTTAATGCAATGCGTCTGGGTGGTGACCTTGAGGGGTCCGGGAGCTGTTCTCGCGCTCCAGCGGGTGGGCAGAGGCCCAGGACGACAGCGGCGGAGGGCAAGTTTCGATGGAAACACACCTCAAATGGGAAAGAGGAGCGAGGGCACATTGGCTCAGTTCACCAGCTCCAGAGCCGCCTGCGCGAACACCGCAAAGGCCGCGTTCATCTGCCGCATGGCTGCGTCCAGCGGCTGCCCGTCTCTGAGGTGCAGTCCCGCGTTAAACTCGATGCCGAAAGCGGGCACGCCGCTGCGGCGGCTGTGGTTGTGGCTCAGGGTGTCCACGCTCCACGGCTCGCCCAGGGTGACGCGGCGAAATGGGCTGGCGGCGATCACGTCGGCGAAGGCGCTCTCGGCGGCGGCTTGCAGCGCCTCCCACTGCTCGCGCGGAAAGGTGGGCGCGTCCTGGCTGCCGGGCATTAGGCAGATGGCGGGGCGGGGCGTGCCGGTGTCCTGGCCTAGCCTGGGGCCGTGCGGGGCCATGCTGTGGCCCACGATCATCAGCCGCGCGCCGGGCAGCTTGGCGCTCACCGCGTCGTCGAAGGTGTCCCAGATGCGCCGCAGCCGGTCCCCGCGCTCGGTGTCCGCAATCTCGGTGCCTGCGGGGTACAGCGGCTGGCGGTCAAAATCCGTCTCCTTGATCACGCCGTTGTCCACCCGGTCATCCCGGTCACGGTTCAGGTCCACGGCAAAGCGGCTCCAGGGAGCCTGGACGTGCCGCGCGCCGGGCAGTGAGTACAGCAGATCGGTGTAGGCGTCGCCGTCCAGAAAGATGCGCTGTAAGAACGCCTCGCGTTTTGCTGTATCGAACACGTCGTCGCCCAGCATCTGCCGCAGGATGTGCGCTGGAAGCTGCCCCGACGGGTGGGGCGTGACAATCAGGAGTTGATCGCGCAGGGGCTGATCGCGCAGGGGCGCAGAGCGGTCTGACATGGCCTCAGCATAGGCCAGAGTCCCAGGACATGCTTCCGACACAACAAAAGGCGGTCCACGCGGGACCGCCCTCGCCTTGGCAGAACAGACTTACTTGGTGGGCACCTTGATCTTGCCGCTGATGATCCGGGCCTTGATGCCCTCGACCTTGATCACCTGAGCGCTGCTGATCAGCGCCTTATTGTACTGGTCCACCGCGTAGCCGACGCCGCCGTCCTTGAGGCCGAAGACGCGCGAGCCGCCCCTAAACTTGTCTTCCTTGACGTCGTTGATGAGCTGGTACACGGCGTTGTCCACCCGCTTGAGCATGCTGGTCAGGCCGTGGTTCATGGTGGTGGGTTTGCCGTCAAAGTCGCCCAGGTAGTTCTGGTTGCTGTCCACGCCGATAAAGAACATCGGACGGGTGTTGCCCGTGCAGGCTTTGGTGTAGGCGGCACTCTTATTGACGGCCTTAAAGTTGTCGCTGGCGAACCTCACGCCGGCTGGCAGGTTGGCGGCCCTGACGCACTGGGTCTGCTTGATGTAATCGATCACGCCGTTGCCCGAGCCGCCCGCCGCCGCAAAGATGATGTCCGCACCCTTGGCGCGCATGCTGCCCGCGATTTCCTTGGCCTTGCCGGGGTTGTTCCAGGCGTCGGGGGTGGTGCCCACGTACTGCGCGATCACGCGCGCCTTGGGGTTGGCGGCCTTGACGCCCGCCGTGTACCCGGCCTCGAATTTGTGGATCAGCGGAATGTCCATGCCGCCCACAAAGCCCACCACGCCGGTCGAGCTGTTCATGGCGGCCAGATAGCCCACCAGATAACTGCCCTCCTGCTCAGAAAAGGTCAGGCTGGCGACGTTCTTCTGGTCAGAGATGTCGTCGACCAGACCAAAGTACAGGTCCGGGTTTTCCTTGGCGACCTGGCTGATGCTGGCGTTGTTGGCAAAGCCCACGCCAATGGTCAGATCAAAACCCTCGTTGGCAAAGGAGCGCACGCCCTGGATCACCTGGCTGGGATCGCTGGGTTCAAAGTCCTTGAGCTGAATGCCCAGCTTCTTCGACGCCCGCAGGCTGCCCTCGTAGGCGCTCTGGTTAAAGCTCTTGTCAAACTTGCCACCCGCGTCGTATGCCACGCCCACGCGCACGGTCTGCGCGGCGGCGAGCGAGATGGAGACGGCCAGGGCCAGGGTCAGAAATTTCTTCATGGTGGTTCCTCCAGTGTGGGCTGTGCCCAGACAAGTGCCCAGACAGCAGGCAGATGAGTTGCTTGAACACAGTATACGGAAACTGCGGCATGATCTGACCACACCGGAGTTATGTTTACCTGGTGGGGCCTGAGAACGGCGCTGGGACCAGGTGCCGACGAGGATCAAGGCAGGTCGCCGCTCCGGTGGCCATTCCGTCTCCAGCCGAACCCGGTGGGGGTGCTACGCTGTGGGCATGGATCAGGCCGACTTCGCCGACTATCTGACGTTAAGTGCCGCCCTGGCCCGGCATAACCGCGCCTACCACGAGCAGGACGCGCCTACCATTCCCGACAATGAATACGACGCCCTGGTGGGGCGGCTGCGGGCGCTGGAAGCGCAGCACCCCGACTGGGCCGAGCGTGCGGCGGCGGCGACGGACGCGGCGATGAGTCCGGTGCAGGCGGTGGGCGGCGCACCCAGCGCGGTTTTTCAGCCCGTCAGCCACCCCACGCCCATGACCAGCCTGGACAACGCCTTTGACGACGCGGAACTGGACGAATGGCGCGAGAAGCTGGCCCGCTCGCTGAACCTGCCCCCGGAACACGACGAATTCATGCTCACCGGCGAGCTGAAGATCGATGGCCTGAGCGTCAACCTGTATTACCAGGACGGCGTGTTGCAGTGGGCCGCCACGCGCGGCAACGGCGCAGTGGGCGAGATGGTGACCGCGCAGGTGGCGACGGTGCCGGGCATTCCCACGTCTTTAGACGGCCTGACCGGCGAGCTGGAGGTGCGCGGCGAGGTCTATATGGGACGCGCGGACTTCGCCGCCTACAACGCGCAGGCCGAGGAACTGGGCACGCCGCTGCTCAAGAACCCCCGCAACGGCGCGGCGGGCGCGCTGCGCCAGAAGGACCCGGAGGTGACGCGTACCCGCAACCTCAAGGCCATCTTCTACGCCCTGGGCAGGCGCGACGGCGTTGTGGCCACCACCCAGGGCGAGGTGCTGGCATGGTTGCAGGCCCACGGTTTTCCGATCAGTACCCACAGCGAGCAGCTCAGCGGCGTAGATGCCGCCGCCGACTACCACGCCCGCATGACCGCCCAGCGCCAGAATTTCGAGTTCGACGCCGACGGCACCGTGTTCAAACTCGATTCCCTGCGTCTCCAGGAGGAAGCGGGATTTACCAGCCGCGCCCCGCGCTGGGCCATCGCCTACAAGTTCCCGGTGGAGGAGGTGGAAACGGAGCTGGAAAGCATCAGCGTGAACGTGGGCCGTACCGGCAAGCTGACGCCGCTGGCGCACCTGTCACCCCGCCTGATTGAGGGCAGCACGGTGGGCAGGGCGACGCTGCACAACCAGGACTTCGTGGCAGCCCTGGACCTGCACATCGGCGACACGGTGGTGGTCCGCAAGTCCGGCGGCGTGATTCCGCAGATCATGCGCGTGATCACCGAGAAGCGCCCGGCGGACGCCCCGCCCTTTGTCTTCCCTGACATCTGCCCCGAGTGCGGCCAGCCCGTCGTGCGCGATCCAGCGGACGCCAACACCTACTGCGTCAATCCGGTCTGCCCCGCGCAGACCTTTAAACTCGTTCAGTATTTCGTCTCGCGCGGCGCGATGGACATTGCGGGCGTGGGCGAGAAGCTGATCGCGCAACTGCTGACGCTGGGCCTGATTCACGGTCCCGCTGATCTGTACGCCCTGAGCGCCGAGACGCTGGCTGGTCTGGAGCGCGGCGGCGAGAAAAAGGCCCAGAACGTCCTGGCCGAGCTGGAGGCCAGCAAGACCCGCCCGCTGTGGCGGCTGATCAACGCATTGGGCCTGAACCATGTGGGCCAGCGCAACGCGCAGGCGCTGGCCAACGCCTTCGGCACGCTGGATGGGCTGATGGCCGCCACGCCCGAGGCAATCGAGGCCGTGCCAGGACTGGGCAAGGTCATCGGCGCAAGTGTGGCGGTGGCCCTGAAGGAGGAGAGTTACGTCACCCTCCTGAACAAGCTGAAAGCCGCTGGCGTCGATCCCCAGGAGGAGGCAGTCCGGCGCGGCGAGCAGCTCAGGGGGCTGAACTTCGTCATCACCGGCAGCCTGGGCCGCCCGCGCGACGCCATCAAGGCCGAGCTGGAAGCTGCCGGGGGCCGCGTGACCGGCAGCGTGACGGGCAAGACCTCTTACCTGATCGCCGGGGAGGACGCCGGAAGCAAGCTGACCCGCGCGCAGGAGCTGGACGTCGAGGTGCTGGACGAGACCGGGCTGGCGGCGTTGCTGGCGGAGAAGGGGGTGGCGTGAGCGTTACTGGAGGTGCAGGGGACCCCGTCACGGTTTGCCCCCTCGGCTCCCCTTGAGAAGGGTTGGCGGCCACGCAGACGCAGGGGGTTCCCGTGCACCCTGGCCCGCCACACCCCACACCACCGCCCCCACCCTCTAAACTGTTCCCCACTGGCGCGGCGCATCACTCGGCCCGCGCGTGGAGGCGTTCCCATCATGGCAAGCAAACCAATTCAGCCCAGTTCTAATCCCAGCAGCCCAGCGTCCAGCCCCGAAGTCGAGATCAGCCAGAGCGTGCTGGTAGACATCGCCGCCACCACCATCACCGGCATCCAGGGTACCGAGGTCGCCCCCGCCCCGCTGAACATGGGTGAGGTCCTGCGCAACCAGTCCGGCGCACGCAAACCCCGCGCCCTGCGCGTGACCCGCGACGGCGGCAGCGTGAGCGTGGACGTGGGACTGAACGTCGATTTCGGGCAGAACCTGATGGCGGTCTCGGCACAGGTGCAGCGCGCCGTGTGCGAGAACATCGAGCTGATGACTGGCCTCAAGGTCAGCGCCGTCAACGTGACCGTGCAGGGCGTGTGCGTGCCGGCCCCCGCCCCCAAGGGCCAGTCTTGACCCGCCGCCGCGACCGTTCTGTTCAGGACCGGGCCGCCCAGCCCGTGGGAACGCGCCGCGCCGCCCGCGAATTTGCCTTCCGCGCGCTGTTCGAGGCGGACCGGGGCGACCTGCCGCTGGAAACGGTCTTCACCCGCGCCGAGGGCCAGATGCGTGAGGGCGACGACACCTTCCCGCGCCTGAACGAGGAGGCCATGACCTTTGCCCGGCAGCTCGTGGACGGCCTCCAGACCCACCGCGCGGCCATCGACGAGACCCTGCACCGCACCATTCGCGGCTGGAGCTTCGGGCAGATGGCCCAGACGGACCTGAACGTGCTGCGGCTGGCCGCCTTCGAGATGGGCTATACCGGCGAGCCGCACCCCCCGGTGATCGAGAGCGCCGTGCGAATCGCGCGCAAGTTCGGCGGCGACGATTCCGGAAAGTTTGTGAACGGCGTGCTGGCGGGGCTGAGCCGCAGCATGCAGACGGCCCCCGCCGCGCCCCAGATAGAAGAGCAGGAACCGGAGGTGCGGCAGCCTGGGGGACCAGAGGAGCGCGGGTGAGTGCACGCGTGCTGGCCGGGCCGCCCGTCGCGGCGGCGCTGCTGGCGGACGCGGCGGCGCGGGCCTCGCGCCTGCCCGCCCTGCCCCATCTGGCCATCGTGCGCGTGGGCGACGATCCCGCCAGCGTCAGCTACGTGCGCGGCAAGGCGCGCAAGGCGGGCGAGGTGGGCCTGCGCAGCACCGTCCACGCGCTGCCCGGGGCCACCTCCCAGGCCGAATTGCTCGATCTGATCGCCACGCTCAACCGCGACGACGACGTGAACGGCATTCTGGTCCAGTTGCCGCTGCCCGCGCAGATTGCTGAGGCCGCCGTGCTGCACGCCATCGATCCGCGCAAGGACGTGGACGGCTTTCATCCCCTGAACGTGGGCGAGCTGTGGGCGGGCCGTCCGGCGCTGACGCCGTGTACGCCTGCCGGGATCATGTCCCTGCTGGCCCATTACGGGATTCCAGTGGCGGGCGTGCGCGCCGTGATCGTGGGCCGCAGCCACCTGGTGGGCCGCCCGCTGGCCGCGCTGCTGCTGAATGCCGACGCCACCGTGACCGTCGCCCACAGCCGCACGCATGATCTGGGAGCCGTGACCCGGGGGGCCGACCTGCTGATCGCCGCCGCCGGACGCCCCGCCCTGATCACGCCGGAGATGGTGAAGCCTGGGGCAACGGTGATCGACGTGGGCATCAACCGCGTGCTGAGCGCGGCGGGCAAGGGCCATCTGGTGGGCGACGTTCACCCGGAGGTCGCCAGTGTGGCCGGGGCGCTGACCCCGGTGCCAGGGGGCGTCGGCCCGATGACCGTGGCACAACTGCTGGCCAACACCGTGCATGCCGCCGAGATGCAGGTTCAGGCAGGGGCTGTCGGTGAACTCGTTCGCTGAGCTGCTGAGCAACCGCTGGTTGTGGACGGCGGTGCTGGCCTCCACGGGCGCGCAGCTTTTTAAGGTGCTGCTGATCTTGCTGATCGAGCGTCGCTGGCGGCCCGCCGCCGTCATGGAAACCGGCGGCATGCCCAGCAGCCACAGCGCGATGGTCTCCGCCCTGACCACCGGCGTCGGTCTCTCTGAAGGCGTGGGCAGCGCGCTCTTTGCCATCAGCTCCGTTTTCGCCCTGATCGTCATGTACGACGCCACCGGCGTCCGCCACGCCAGCGGCCAGCAGGGCGCACTGCTCAACGAGCTGATCAGCGAACTGCGCGACGTGGTGCGCGCGGGCTTCGCGCCCCTGCCGGTGCGGGTGCTGCTGGGCCACACCTATCTGGAGGTGCTGGTGGGCACCCTGCTGGGCATCGGTGCGGGCTTCCTGGCCTTCCGGGTGCTTTAGGAACAGCAATCAGCGGCAGGGTGGGGGAGTGGCGGGCCTGCCCGCTCTCTCAACGGCGGCTTCTCCTGCCTCCCACTGCGCGCTCTGCCTGACCGAGCAGAAAGTCAAAGGCGCGGTCCCGTTTGCGCGCCTTGATGTACTTGCCGCGTTTGGTCTTCTGGGAGCGGCGCAGTAGGCCGATGACCTGAAGTGCAATCGGCGCGTAGATCAGCAGTTTGCTCAGGCTGAACTTCGGAGCCTGGCTGGAGCTGCCCTTGACGGTGCGGGTGCGGGTGGTTTTCATGCCTCCATTACGCTATTTCTCCCCCTGGAGTTGCTGAGAATATGGAGTTGCTGAGAATATGGTGGAGGTCTGACCTGTCAGCCCCCCTCGCTCACCCTTGACCGGGCCACCGCCGCGCTAGCCTGCGGGATGTGACTCCGGCCCCCGCCCTGCCCCCCAAGCCCTGGCTGGTGGTGGTCAATTTACCCGTGCCAGCGCAGGATTTCAGCGCGCCGCATGGCTGGAGTGCTGGGGTTCCTACCGGCTGCCGCGTGCTGATTCCCTGGCGCGGCGAACTGGTGGTGGGTCTGGTGGTGTGCGAGACCGAGCCGCGCGGCGCTTACCGCCTGCGTGAAACCGTGCATGTGCTGGACACTCCGGTCTGTCCCTGGGTCACGCCGCAAACGGTGGCGGGCGTGTGTGCCTGGGCGCACGATGCCCGCATTCCTGCCGGGCTGATCTGGGGTGACCTGCTGGGCGTGGGCTGGACGGCGGACTATCTCCACACGGTCCGCGCGGTGGGGGGAGCGGATCTCAGCGCCTTTGCCCGCAAGACCCCCACGGCGCTGTGGACCGACGCGGGTGCGTTCCATCCCGCCCTGCTGGACGCCGTGCGCGAACAGGGGCTGCTGGAAGAACGCTTTGATCTGCGCCCCCGCACCAGAGGAGTGATCCGCGCCCGCGAGCTGGCCGAGGTGCCCGCTGCCGCCCGCGCCGTGACGGTGTTGCATGCCGTGATCCCTGTGCCCACACCGTTGACACCCCGGCAAACGCACGCCCACGCGTGGCTGAGCGACTACGGTCCGCATGAGACGTTAAGCGGCTGGGCCAAAGCCGCCGGAGTCAGCGGTAGTGTCGTGAATGGCGTCCTAAATGCGGGGGGGGCGCACTATGTGGCCGAAGTGGCCCCACCTCCCCCTGCCTGGAAATGGCTGAACGAGGCTGGCCCGCAGGACACCCTGAGTAGCTGGGCCAACGGCGCGAGCGCGGACGGCACACCGCTGTCGCCCACCGCCGCCGGAACGCTGCTGGCGCGTGGCTGGGCCGACACCGTGCAGGTGCTTGCGCCGCCGCCTGCGCTGCCCGAGGCGGTGCCTGTCGAGGTCGATGACACCCTCCCAGACCGTCTGCCAGAGGCTCCTCTGTGGCGTTTGCACGGCGGACGGGCGGCCTCGCGCTTCCGCACCCTCACGCCGCGTGTGCTGCGGCTGCTGGAGCAGGGCCGGGGCGTGCTGGTCCTCGCCCCCGATCATGCCACCCTGCGCCGCGCCTGGGAGGGGCTGTCGGGATTGGCGGCCCATGCCGGAACGCGCGCCGTGCAGCTCAGCGGGCAGCTTGGCGACATTCAGCGCGCCCACACCTGGGAGCTGGTCCGGGGGGGCGCGGCGCGGCTGGTCATCGGCAGCGCCCACGCCCTGGCTGCGCCGCTGCAAGACCCTGCCCTGATCGTGGTGCTGGAGGAAGGCAGCGACGCCCACAAGCTCCTCTCCGGTTCGCGGGCCTTTGTGCCGGACATCGCCGCGCGGGTAGCTGCCGCGCATGACATTCCGCTGGCTGCGCTGGGGGCCACGCCCGCCGCCGAGAGCGTGCCGTGGCCCGGCGCAGTATTGCCGCCGCCGCGCGCCCGCGTGCATGTCGTGGATTACGCCACGCCGCCCGAACAGCCCGCCCTCGGTCCCCTTTCTAGCGCGCATCTGGGCATGGGCGATATGGGCTACCCGATCAGTCACGATCTGGCCCGGTTGCTGCGGCAGGTGCAGGAGCGCGGACGGCAGGCAGCCCTGCTGGCCCCCCGGCGCGGCTACTCGGCGCTGCTGCGCTGCCCCAACTGCGAACACACCCCGCAGTGCCGCAACTGCGACGTGCCGCTGCGCTTTCATCAGGCCACCCGCCAGATGACCTGCCACCAGTGCGGCTACCACGAGTCCATGCCGGACCGCTGCGACAACTGCGGCGAGCAGATGTGGAAGGCGCGCGGCCCCGGCACCGAATGGATCGCCCAGGAGGTGGGCAAGCTGCTGCCGGGGATGCCCGTCTACCGCATGGATAAGGACCGTCAGGACCCATTGGCCCCTCTGTATGCCGGAGAGCCAGGCGTGATGGTGGGAACTCAACTGCTCCTCGCCCACGATGCGCCACCCAATCTGGCGCTGGTGGCGATCACGCTGGCCGACACCTGGCTGAACGTGTCCGACTTTCGCGCTTCCGAACGGTATCATCGGCTGCTGCGGCAACTGGCCGAGTGGCACCCGGCCCGCGCGCCGCTGCTGCTGGTGCAGACCTTCCAGGCAGGTCACCCGGCCCTGAAGGTGCTGGCCGATGGGCGCGACGCCCTGGCCTACCCGGCGGCAGAGGAACGCGCCCGCAAGGAGCTGGGCTACCCGCCCCACGCCCGGTTGGCCCAGGTGGAAATCACGGCCCGCGAGGCCAAGCGCGCCCAGACTGCTGCCCAGGAGATGGCCGAGGCACTGTACGCGGCAGGGGCCAAGGCTCAGGAAGTCCTTGGCCCCGCGCCCAGCCCGGTGGCCCGCCTGCGCGGCGTTTACCCCTACCATCTGTTCCTGCGCGCCCGCACCGACGCCCGCCTAGCCGAACTGCTCAAGGTGCTGGACAGCCGAACGTGGAAGGCCAGGGTGCGTGTGGATGTGAACCCACGCGGGGGTCTGTAAATATAAATGGCTCATCCTGGATTCCAGGGAGCTATGTCAGCCCTGGTCATCTATCGGCATGCTGAGTCTCATCCAGCTCCTGGACGACGAAAAGTGTTTTGAAGTGGTGCGGCAACTTCGTTGGCCTGATGGTGTGATGTGCCCACACTGCCA
>NZ_JNIW01000026.1 GCF_000701425.1 Deinococcus frigens DSM 12807
TCCCAGTCGCCTAAATCTTGAGAGCCAGGCAAACGAGCGTTCCACCACCCAGCGTTTTGGAAGCAGGATGAAGCCCTTCTCGCCTTCGGGCCGTTTGACCACCACCAACTCCACACCCATCCCGGCGGCATCTGATGCCGCCGCTTCACCGGTGTATCCCTGATCAGCAAACACGACTTCGATAGTTGCCCCAGTTGCTCGCTGTGCTTCCAGACACGCATCATGAATATGAGCGCGATCTTGTTCATTGGCCGGTGAAGCCAGAAAGGTAATGAAATCACCCAGCGTATCCACCATCATGTGAACTTTTGTGCCTTTACACCTCTTTCCACCGTCCCATCCTGCCCGGTGTCCACTCTCCGGGGTACTTCTCAGCGTGCGGCTATCCACGATAGCCGCTGTCGGTTCATCCCCTCTCAGCACATCTTGTCGGACCAAAGCCGGAGATCATGAAGTAATGCCTCAAAACAGCCTCGTTCAAACCACCGCATCACTTGTTCATGGACGATTTTATACGGTGGAAAATCATGGGGTAGGTAGGCCCACGGGCTGCCTGTTTTGGCAATCCACAGCGTGGCATTCAAGACCTCACGAAGTGGATACCTGCGCTGCACAGCGTGTTCCGGCTTTAAGACCAGACAAATCACCATGAAGTGATACAGGTCATCGTCCAGGTCACTGGGGTAGGCGCGGCGCGTCACTCCTTGATTAGGCCCCCAACAGATTCTTGGCTCCACTCTACGAATTCTTGCCGGACAGCCTCTAGAATAAATTTGAGTCTGGTTCAAACATGCCCATCCTCGAGTTCTTTTATGACAAATGCTCTAAACCACCACCCGGCAATTTGCCGCACTTTGCTCAGCGCCGCCTTTGCTGGCCCGCCGGGTGCCACGCGCCTGGGTGGGGACATCAAGAAACCTGTCCTGCCGGGCGAGGGGGCAGCCCCATCAGCCGCTTGTTGGCCCCCGCCGCTTCGCTCGGGGCGGCATCTTCCTGAGATCATTTGCTCTAACGTTCTCCCGCATCACTCGCCCGCGCCGCCAGCCGCCCCACGGTCAGCCCCTGCACAATGATGGAAAAGACCACCACCACATAGGTCATGACCAGAAACAGGTCACGCTCCGGCCCGGCGGGCACGGTGAAGGCCAGCGCCACGCTGATGGCCCCGCGCAGGCCGCCCCAGATCATCAGGCGGCGGGTGTAGGGGCTGAAGTCGCGCCGCTGCCCCAGCACCAGCACCGGCAGGTACACGCTGATGGTGCGGATCAGCAGCACCAGCGGAATGGCGATCAGCCCCAGCAGCAGCGATTGCCCGCTGAAGCGCACCACCACCACCTCCAGCGCCAGCAGCGCGAACAAAAAGATGTTCAGCAGCTCGTCGGCCAGGTGCCAGAAGCCCTCGAAGCGTTCGTGCGACGACAGTCCCTCCGGGCGGCGGTCCTTCAGGGACCCGATCAGCAGCCCGGCGGCGACGGCGGCCAGTGGCGCGGAGACGTGCAGGCCAGCGGCGATGGCGGTGCAGGCCAGCACCACGCTGAGGGTGACCAGCACCTCCACCACAAAGTCGCTGACCGAGCGCAACGCCAGCCACCCCACCCAGCCCAGAAAGAGGCCCAGCGCCAGCCCGCCCAGCGCCTCCTGCGCGAAGAAGAGGGCCACGCCGCCCGCGTTCATGGCGGGTCCGTGGGCCTCGCCGCCTCCGCCACCGGCAGCCGCGATCCCGGCCAACACGGCGAAGGCCACCACGCCCACGCCGTCATTGAACAGCGATTCTCCGGCCACCAGCGTCTCTATTCGCTTGGGCACCCCTGCCTGTTTCAGCATGCCCAGCACCGCCACCGGATCGGTGGGGCTGATCAGCGCGCCGAACAGCAGGCAGTAGATGAACGACACGTTCAACCCGAACAGCCCCAGCAGCGCGTAGGTGCTGCCGCCCACCAGCGCAATCGAGATGGCCGTGGACAGCAGGGCAAAGGTCAGCACTGGCCCGCGCAGCCCCCACAGCGCATGCGAGTTGACGCCCAGCGCCCCGGCAAACAGCAGGAACGACAGCACCCCCTGAAACACGAAATCATTGAACTCGATGCCGCGCACCAGGTTCACGGCCTCGCGCGCGAACGGCACGTCCAGGCTGACCAATCCGAAGATGATCAGGCTCACGCCCAGGCCGCCCACCGTGACGCCAATCGACGCGGGCAACTTCCAGTAGCGGGCATTCACAAAAGCCAGCGCGGCGGTCACGCAGACCAGCAGGGTGGCGAGATCGAGGATTTGCATGGGGGAAGCTCCTGGGGAGGTCTGAGGACGTGAAAGATTCAAGAGTCGGAGGGCTTTTGCTTGTGGTTTCTCCCGCCTGTGGCGGAGGCTGGGACTGGTACAGCTCCGAAGGAGAGGGGGAACCGTGGCAGGTTCCCCGGCCATTCCCCCACCCATCGGGGCCGTTTCACAAACGTAGCTTGGCACGTCCTGCCCGCCTTACCCCCTCTATTCCTGCGGAACATCTCCCCCATAACTCTTGATGCGCGGTAGAAAATTCGTTGTCTTGAACGAGAGTTTTTAGCTCCTCCCCTTCGTGGGGAGGGGGGTGGCGGGCGAAGCGCGCCCTTGTTGCATTCGTCCCGCAGTCCTGTGGCCTACGCCCCCCCGCCGCCCAGTACGAACGCCGCGTAATACAGCCCCAACGCCACCGTGACCGTCACCAGCGCAACGGGGGTGCCGTACCTCATGAACTCCAGGAACCCCATCGGGTGGCCCTCGCGGGCAGCGATGTCCGAGACCACGATATTGGCCGACGCGCCGATCAGGGTCAGGTTGCCGCCCAGGCACGCGCCCAGCGACAGCGCCCACCACAGCGGGTCCATCGTGGGGCCGAGGGTGACCTGCAACTCGCGCAGCACGCTGGCCATGGAAATGGTAAAGGGGATGTTGTCCACAAAGCCGCTGATGATCGCGCTGGAAAAGCCCACCGCCAGGATGCCCGTGCCAATGTTGCCGTCGATGGCACCGGTGAGTCCTGCGGCCACTGTCTGGAACACGCCGACTTCTTCCAGGCCGCCCACCACGATAAACAGGCCCATGAAGAACAGCAGCGTGGTCCACTCCACCTGCTCGAACAGCTCCACCGGGGTCAGGTCCGCGATCAGCATCAGGAAGGTGGAGGTGGTCAGCGCCACCAGCCCGGCCTCCAGCCCAATCGGGTGGCCGACGATAAACAGAAACAGCGTCACGGCGAATACGCCCAGCGCCTGCTTCATCAGCCTGGGGTTGGTCTTGATCGGGGTGGTGTCGGTCAGGGCGGCCCGCAGCCGTTCGCTGTTTCCCGCCCCTGCCAGATCGCCGCGCGCCCGCATCAGCAGGTGCATCAGGCCGATGCCGATAAAGGTGGCCACCGTGGCATACGGCGCGACATTCACCAGAAAGTCCCCGAAGCCCTTGCCCGCCACCGAGCCGATGATGATGTTGGGCGGGTCACCCACCAGCGTGGCGGTGCCGCCGGTGTTGCTGGCCAGGATCACGGCGATCAGGTACGGCATCGGGCGCAACCCCAGCCGCGCCACCACTGTCACCACCACCGGGGCCATGAACAGCACCGTGGTGACATTGTCTAAAAAGGCGCTGAACACGGCGGTCAGAATGGAAAAGATCCACAGCACCCGCGCAGGTTCGCCGCGCGTGACCACCATCGCCCGGCGGGCCACCAGGTCAAAAAATCCGCTGCGGCTCAGCACGTTGACGATGTTCATCATGCCGAATAGCAGGAAGATGGTGTTGAAGTCGATGCTGGCCCACGCCTGCGACGGTGTCAGGATGCCCAGCACCATCACCGCGCAGGCTCCCAGCAGCGCGGCCACCGTGCGGTGAACGTACTTTTCCAACAAGATCATGGCGTAGGTGGCCACGAACAGCGCGATGGCGATGATGGTCAGCGTGCCGGGGGCCAGGTTCAGGCCCAGGCTGGACAGCAGGTTGATGGTCTCGCCGCCCGTTTCATGCACGGCGGATCACCGGAGTGTGCGGAGTGTGGCTGAGAAGATGACTGGGTCTGGCACAACAATCGTTCACGGGGAAACTCCTTTGGGGAGGCGGGAAAAAGAAGACGATGCCTCAAAAACTCGGATGACCTCAAAAAATAAGGAAGAAGTCGCGGCAGCAGACTTCCCCCAATTCGGCGTATGGCCGCCGGAACCTGTGCGCCGAAACAGTTGAGACAGTTGGGTTCGGGGCGCAGGGTTGTAAGCGTCAGTGTATATCAACGCCCGCCGTACCCGGTTTGTCATGTGTAGCGAGGCGGTCCAGCAGGTGCGCCGAGGCCTCGTTCAGGCCCACGACTTCCACCGGGATTCCCAGCGAGCGGAATTTGAGGATCACCTTGTCCAGCGCGCCCACGGCGGACCCGTCCCAGACGTGCGCGGCGCTCATGTCAATCGTGACTTTCTGAGTGGGGTGCGTGAAATCGAACTGATGCACAAAATCGTGCGTGCTGACGAAGAACAGTTGTCCGCCCACCTGATAGGTGCGTCCGTCCGGGCCGTCGCTGTGGGTCACGCCTGACATCTTGGACACCTGCCGCGCGAAGAACAGCGCGCTGAGGACCACGCCCACCAGCACGCCCTTGGACAGGTCATGCGTGACCACGGTGGTCAGCACGGTGGCGATCATCACGATGGTCTCGCCCCTGGGGAACACGGTCAGCGTCCGCAGGCTGTTCCAGTCGAAGGTGCTCACGCTGACCACGATCATCATCGCCACCAGGGCGGCCATAGGAATCTGCACCAGCAGCGGCTGCAAGACCAGGATCAGCATCAGCAAAAAGGCCCCGGCGACAAAGGTGGACAGCCGACCGCGTCCGCCGTTGCTCACATTGATCATGCTCTGGCCGATCATGGCGCACCCGGCCATGCCGCCAAAAAAGCCGGTGACGATGTTCGCCACGCCCTGCCCGCGCGACTCGGTGTTCTTGTTGCTGGTGGTGTCGGTGCGCTCGTCGACCAGTTGGGCGGTCAGCAGGCTCTCGATCAGTCCCACCAGACACAGCGTCAGCGCCACCGGAAAGATGATCTCCAGCGTCTCCAGCGTTAGCGGTACCTTCGGGAAGTGCAGGGGTGGCAGTGCGCCGGGCAGCGCGCCCATGTCGCCCACCGTCTTCACGTCCACGTTGCCGAAGATCGCCACCACGGTCAGCACCACGATGGCGACCAGGGCGCTGGGAACCGCCCGGAACACGCGCGGCAGCAGGTAAATAATGGCCAGCCCGGCGGCCACCATCGCGTACATGGGCCAGCCCTCGCCCACAAACTGCGGGAGCTGCGCCGAGAAGATCAGGATCGCCAGCGCGTTCACGAAGCCCACCATGACCGGGCGCGGAATGAATTTCAGGTAGCGGGCCAGCCGCGCCCAGCCGAACACGATCTGAAGCAGCCCGGTCAGGATGGTGGCCGCGAACAGATATTCCAGCCCGTAATTCTTGACGATGCCCACCATCAGCAGCGCCATTGCCCCGGTGGCCGCGCTGATCATGGCCGGGCGGCCTCCGATAAAGGCAATGACCATCGCGATGATGAACGAGGCGTACAGGCCGACCTTGGGATCGACGCCGGCGATGATCGAGAAGGCAATCGCCTCCGGGATCAGCGCCAGCGCCACCACGATGCCCGCCAGCACGTCGCCGCGCGGATTCTGGAACCACTCGCGCAGGTAGGCCTGGAAGTCGAAGCCTGGCTTGGAAGAAACTTTGGGAAGAACAGTCAAATTGAACCTCTTGAAGCGTGCGCCAGCGCCCAGGAAGCACGGGGCAGGCACGGACGGCGGCGAAAAGAAACTATGCGGTTATCGTCAGGGGGCAACGGTTGGATCTGCCAACGCGCCAGCCTGCGGCGTCCAGAAGTATGCCGGACGGCGGGGGCTGGCCGCAAGGTTCTGGATCACGGTAGAGGAGAGGTGGGCCGATGGGAACAGCCCTCTTGGCCGTGTGGTGAAAGGTGTGTTGCCACGGTTTGACCCCTCCGGCGCTCCGCGCCAGCTCCCCTTAAAAGGGAGGCAGGTGTCGCGCAATCGCTTGAGGGGTTATACGGATTCCGTTTGTTTCGTGCATGAATCGGGACAGCGCCGATTCATCCATTCCACGTCCGGAACCCGTTTTTCTCCCGCTCGCTCCCCTCGGATTTCCAGGTGTTTCCAACACCTTCCAATCGGAGTCCATATAAAACCGCAGACAGCCAACCCAAAAACCGCCCGACAACCTCCTTCGCCATCCAAACCAGGAGCCGCGCCCCACCCTCACCCGCTGCGGGCAAGATGTGGGACGCGGCAAAGGGCCTCCGGTTTAAGCGGCGGGCTGTTCCTGGTTCCCGCCCTCCGCCTCGGCATTGCGGCGGCCCCGGCCCGGGCGTTCGGCGGGTGCAGCCTCGGCTTCCTGGGCCTGGGGGGAAGCGGCCGCTGCTGCCGGAGCCGCCCCAATCCGCGCCAGCGTGTCGCCGAAGGCTTTCAGCGCGTCGCCGCCTTCCAGCTCGGCCACCGCGCGGGCGTTCAGCGCCCCCAGTTCCTCGCGGGTCACGGCGTATTCGGGGGCGTCGTGGCCCTTGAGACCCTGCAAAACGCGGTAGGCGGTGGCGGCCTCGATCTTGGCTCCCTTCCCCGTGGTGACGCCCGCATCGCTGAGCATCTCCGCGCCGATCAGGGTGATGCTTTCATTGCTGATCAGGGTCACGCGGTCACCGCGTTCTTCCATGTGGGCGGCCAGTTGCAACAGCCCCCGCAGGTCCAGCATCTGGTGGAAGAGGTCGAGGTGGGACAGCATCGCACCTGCTTTCTTGAGGGTATCCATAAGGGTATTATTCTGTTTTAAGCGTAAATGTCAAGGGGTATTTTTGAAATGCTGTGTCAAGCAGTTGTACGGGCCTGTCTGGAACAGCAACAACTGACTCCAGAAGACCGCGCAGAGGAGACCGCGCAGAGGCGGAATGGGGCCTGCTGCGCCGATGGAGCAAGGAGGCTCAGTTGACTTGGCTCCTGCCAATTAATTTCAGCGGGATTTTGAGGGTCTGTGGGCCGCGCAGGACCGTCAAGGTGACGGTGTCACCCGGCACATAAGACCGCACTGCGTACTGAAAGTCGCTGAAATTCAGGATGCGCTTGCCATTGACCTCAGTGACGATATCGCCGGAGATGCGTTCGTAATCTCCGTTCAGGACCAGGGGTTTGAGACCTGCCTTTGCAGCAGGGCTGCCCTGCGAAACACCGCTGAAAAATGCGCCGGGAACGTTACCCAGTTTCAGGATTCTGCTGAAGTATTCAAAGCCATCCTCATCCAGCATAAAGGCCCAATTGTAGCGGTTGTCTAGGCTAATTCCGATGATCGGGGCGTCGCGCTTGACGCCCGCGCGAAGGTCTGCCAGACGGGTGTCATTGGCGACGACTGGGACGGCGAACGACGCCGAATCCTGATCACGGAGACTGACGTAACTGACGATGCCAGTCAATTCTCCCCTGGTATTTAAAATCGGTCCGCCGCTGTCGCCAGGGATCAACGGCGCGTTCATTTTCAGGGTGCCGGGCGGGAAATCCGCGCGGCCGGCGTCGGCATCCAGACCCGTCAGGCGGCCTACCTTGGATTCTAGGAAGCCACCACCACCGTTGCCTATCGCCAGCACCGCGTCGCCCACGCCGGGGCGGGAAATTGCCAGAGGCAGGAACGGCGTCCCTTTGGGGACAGCTACCCGCAGCAGCGCCAGATCATACTGATCGTCGTAACCCACGACTTCCACCGCGTAACGCTTCTTATCTGCCCTCTGCGCGCTCAGATTCTTGGCCCCCTCCACCACATGGTAGGCGGTCAGCGCCAGTCCGTCCGCCGAGATCAGCACGGCGGAACCAATACCGTCCGGGTCATCGCAGGCCCCCGGTTTGTTCAGGTCACATTGCTCGATCCGCAGGCTGGCTGGCCGCACTTTGTTGAACAGGGCCTTGAGGGTCTGCTTCTCGGCGTCGGTCAGAGGTGTGGGCGTATTGGTGGGGCTACTCTGGGCCGGTTTCTGGGCCGGCTTCTGAGCGGGTTTCTGAGCCAGCAGCGGCGCGCCCAGAAATGCCTGTGGGGCCGGGGAGTCCGGCAGCACGGGCGTCAGCACTTGCCCGATGGGACTGGCATCCGGTCCCCGGTATTTCACGCCCTGCGCGCCCGCGCCGGACAGACTCAAGCCACTCAGCAGCAGGCCACTCAGCAGCAGGGAACGAAGTTTGGAGTCCCGGCCCCGGACATCCCGGCGCGGGAGACGGTCAGTCTCGGCGGTCATGGTTCATTGTGGGTGTGCCGGGGCGGGGGGTCTGTGGTAGGACTTTCCATTCCAGCGTGTTTGACAGATCAACGGTCAGATCGCCTACCGTCTGTGGGGGTAGGAGGGGGGAACGCCTCTCTCTACCCCTATTTGCCGCTCAGATCTGTTCACGCCCGTCCCTCTTGTCCGGCGCAGATTCCGGAGCGAACAGGGTGGGGGAGGGGGACAGGCCCAGGCGACGTTCGATCACCGCGCCCAGGCGGGCCAGGATGCCGGGGCCGCTCCAGCCGGTCACGCAGGCAGCGGCCAGCAGCAGGGCCGGGGCGGGATCGGGGCGCAGGGTCACGGTCATCAGGGCCGCCACCGTCAGCGCGGCGATTCCGGCGGCCACCGCCAGCGCCGCCGTCGCACGGGCGCGCGGCGTCTCATCCTGGCCCAGCAGCCGGGCCAGTTGCGTGATGCTGCCCGCCGCGAAGGCGGCTCCCAGCAGCGGGGCCAGGATCAGCAGGGAGGCGGGAATGGCAGAGCTGTCGGGCATGATGACCTCCGGTGGTGCGGCTGGTGTGGGAGCGGCTATGGACGAAAGCGAGCGCCCGATTCTGCTGGGGGCGTATCCAGGCTCAGAGTGTAATATGTCCTGAGACATAATAGAAGTGATCTGGATTCCAGTTGCACGTCGGTGGGTCATTAGACTCGGGGCATGAACGACGGATTTCCCTCACTCGAACTGGCGGCCTGGCTCGGGGTGCGGCGCGCGCGGCTGAATTTGCAGCAGGGGCAGGTCAGCGTCCGCACGCTGGAATACGGCGGGCAGGCCGGGCGCGTGACGCAGCCGTACCTGAGCCGTCTGGAACGCGGCACCCGCCTGCTGGAGGCGCTGACCCCCGCCCGTCAGGACGCCCTGCGCCGCGCGCTGGAAATTCCGGCGGGCGAGTGGGTGGCCCGCACCGGCCTGCCGCTCCTGACCCCCGCCCCCGGCGACGACGCCCTGGAGGTGCTGGAGCTGGTGCGCGTGCCGGTGCGCGCGCTGGCGAGTGCCGGGCTGCCCGTGACCGAGGACTTCGCCAGCGTCATCGATCACGAGCTGGTGCCCGTGAGAGACCACCGCCCCGGCATGCTGGTCCTGGAGGTGGGCGGCGAGTCCATGACCACCTCCAGCGGCGGCATCCGCCCCGGTGACCGCATCTACGTCGATCCCGGCGATCTGGACCTGCGCGAGGGGCTGGTTTACGTGCTGCACGTCTCTGGCCTGGGATTGACTGTCAAACGCCTGCGCCGTTACGGTGGTGGCCGCGATGGGGGGGCCATGTGGCTGACCAGCGACAACCCCGATCACCCGCCCGTTAAGCCGGAGGAGGTGACGGTGGTGGGCCGCGTCTACTTTCACCAGCCGCGCGGCGTGCGGCTGTAGCGCCTGAGCGTTACAGTTCTCCCTGTGTCCGAGCCGCCCACCACCACCGTCTTCGTCTACGGCACCCTGATGCCCGGCGAGCGCAACGCCCACATTGCTGCGCTGGGCGGCACCTTCAGCGCCCGGCCCGCCCGCCTGCCCGGCCACCGCCTGCTCCACCTGTGGCCGGAGGCGTATCCCGCTGTGGTTCGGGGCGATGGGGGAGAGGTCGTGCGCGGATTCGCCCTGACCTACGCGCCCGCCGACTGGCCGGTGGCCCTGCCCTTTCTGGACGAGCTGGAGGGCACCGATGAGACCCCGCCCCTCTACACCCGCGAAGCCGTCGCCCTGACGCTGGATGACGCACAGCATGTGTCAGCCTGGGTGTATCTTTACGCCCTGACCGAGCGCCTGAATCGTCCCGGCGTCATTTCCGTGCCGGGCGGCGACTGGACAGCCATCCCGGACCGCAGCCGCACGGATGAGAGTGACCGCTAGTTGATCTGATCGAGGCTTTTGCCCCTCGCCCCGTATGGGAGCGGGAGGAGCGCAGCCACGGAAGAGTGAAGGGGCCACCGGGTGGGCCGCCACCGAACGCAAGGTCAAGGTGTCCGGAACTCGTTTTGACCCCATATGACATCCGAACCCACGAAAAACCGCCGCCCCAATTTTCGGGCGACGGCTCCATACACAGTTGGATTCAGCGGACGATGCGCTGACCACGGCGGATCTTGAGCTGATCGGTCAGGGCGATGTACTCGTCGTAATTGGTGCGCTCCAGGTACTTGAGCAGACGACGGCGCTGGCCGTTCATCAGTTGCAGTCCGCGCTGGCCGTGCTTGTCCTTCTTGTTCTCGGCCAGGTGCGCGCCCAAGTTGTTGATGCGGGCGCTCAGCAGGGCCACCTGAACGGCAGTGCTGCCGGTGTCCTTGTCGCTCTTGGCGTGGGCGGTAATGGTGGCTTTCTTGTCGATCATGTTTATACCTCTTCCTGTTTTTTTAAAGTCCCGCGCGCAGCAGCCCTGGCAAAATCCACTCCGTTTGCGGGGAATGGGCCGGAACCGTTCGCGGCGGCAAAACGGAAGATACCATAGCCAGCTCTGCTCCGAGTTGACATGGGCAGAGGCCGCCCCTAATATTGCGTTGCCTCTCTTTACGTGTGCTCGGGTGGCGGAATTGGTAGACGCGCACGCTTGAGGTGCGTGTAGCTTAGCTGTGTGGGTTCAAGTCCCATCCCGAGCACCAGCTTTAAAGTCAGCGCCGGACTCTCTTTGGGGGTTCGGCGCTGACTTTTTGCCGCATCAGGACATTGACTGGTCCAGCAGCAGACAGAGGTGATGCTCGGCCAGGATGCGCCCCGCCCCATTCCGCACGGCGTCGGGCTGTGTGCCCCAGACCCGGAAGCCGTGGCGCTCGTACAGGCGGCGCGCGGCGGTCTGGGTTTCGGTCACGGACAGGTGGACAGAGGTCACGCCGTCCCAGCCCCGCGCGTGGGCCAGGGCCGCCCGCATCAGCGCGTCGCCGCAGCCCTGAGAACGTGCCTGGGGTGAGACGGAGACACCAAAAATATTTGCTCTGTGTTTCAATCTGGGCCGTTCCTCGCGCCCCAGGCTCAGCAGACCCATCAGTTCGTTGCCCACGAAAGCGCCGAAAGCTATGAATGTCTGGCGCGGCGCGATCTGCGTGGCAACCGATTCCGCCGTCCTGACCTCAAACTCGGCGGCGGTGGTGATAAAGGCGTCTGGATCGTGATGCAGCGCCGCCAGCCTTACCTCCCGGTAAGCAGCGGCGTCCTCTGCGGTCAGCACTCGGACCCTTGGCTCAGACACCGACGCTGGCCCCCAGGATCACGGCTTCGGCGGGGGTGGACCGCTCCTCAGCCGCCACCCGGTCGCGCCAGTTCAGCACATGGCCGCCCACGCGCACGTCGCGAATAAGGCTCAGATCGAGGTCATGGATCAGCCAGCCGGACTCGTTCCAGCCGCCCTCGGCCACGATGCCGTCTTCGGGAAGGGCACCATCGGCGGGGGCGTAGATGGCGGCGCGGCCCACGGCATCCTCCAGGGCGCAGGTCCACGGCGCGTCGGCGAGCAGCGGGGCGTGGACCGCGTAACACTGGCCCTCCAGGGCGCGGGCCATGCCCCCCACCCGCACGCGGGTAAATCCGGCGCGGCTGCCGGTAAAGGACGGCACCAGCAGCACTTCCGCGCCGCCCTCGGCCATCTGGCGGGCTGGGGCAGGAAATTCGCTGTCATAGCAGGTGGCGACGCCAAAGCGCAGGCTCTCGCCGCCGCGCAGCCCTAATGAGAAGACGCGCACGCCCTCGCCAGAAGAGATCTGCCATTCCTCGGCCTCAAAACGGGTTATCAAGAGCTTGTCCTGCCAGGCGTGGGTGCCGTCGGGAGCGAAAACGTGGGCGCGGTTGACAAAGCCTCCAGCGTGTTCAACTGGAAAGCTGCCCGCCACGATGCACACGCCATGCTGCTGCGCCAGCCGGGCGTGCAGGCCTAGAAAGTCCGGCAAGAACGTCTGAAGCGCGGGGCGCATCCCCAGCACGTCATGGCGCAACTCCGGCGGCAGAAGTGCCACCAGTTCCAGCGCCGCATATTCGGGAAAGACCAGCAGCTCCGCGCCCGCGCCCGCCGCCTCGGCCACCCAGGCGCTGATCTTGGCCCCGTAGGCCGCCCGGTCGGGCAGGAAGTCCACCCCGTAAGCCGCTGCCGCCACCCGCACCACTGTCATGGGCAGAGTTTAACCGGACGCAGGATCTCGTCCCTCAGTGCACGCTGTCCCATTCCTCGATAAAGCCGTCCAGCAGCTCGTCCAGGTTGTCGGCGGCCTGATCGGCTCCGCTGCCCGCTTCGATGGAACCAAAGAACGAGTCGTGCCAGAGGGTCACGTCAGTGTATGTGTCACTGGTGTTCAACCAGCCGTCCAGGGCGCAGACGAAGGCCGTGCCCGACTTGGTGGTGGTGAACTCGAAATACAGGTTGAGCTGCGTCCTGCCGCTCACGCCGTTTTCGACCTCACAGTTCTCGGTGGCCTGGATTCCGGCCCGGTCCAGGGCGTCTTCAAGGCGGCCCAGCAGCTTGCCCAGCACCCCGTCGTCTTGCTGGCCCTGCTCCTCGAAGCTTCCGGTGACGCAGACCGTCTTGAACGCTTTGAGGTTGGGGGCCTGATGGTTCGCCAGCGCCCCGCCGGATACGGCGAGACACAGCGCAGCAACGGACAGCAGCGGTCTTTTCATGCAAACCTCCACGGACATCTGCTCAGCTTACGTCGCGGGGGGGCGGGCGGCTCTTCGCCCCCCTCGGGGCTATGGAGCTACCCTGCAAGCTGTATGGACGGCCCCCCCACGCCCGGCGCGTACCGCGAACACCTGTGGACGGCCCTGATGCGCGCGCGGGCCTGTGCCTACCCGCTGCCGCCCCACGGCCATCATCCCAATTTTACCCGCGCCCGGCAGGCGGCGCGTCACCTGCTGGCGCATCCCCAGGTCACGGGGCTGCGTGCCATGATCGTCGGCCCGGACCGCGTGCTGGCCCCGCTGCGAAAGCTGGCGCTGGAGGCGGGCGTCACGCTGTACGTGCCCAACCAGAAGAAGGTGGCCCTGCCCGGGCAGGTCTGGTACTGGCGGCTGACGGACCCGGCGGGCGCACGCCTGAGCGCCATGCCGAGGGTGGGCGAGCCGGTGCTGTCCGTGCCAGGCAGATCGGGTCTGGAAGACGCGCGGGCCGCCGTCCTGGGCAGCGTGGCGGTAGGCAAAGACGGCGCAAGACTGGGCAAGGGCTTTGGCTGGGCGGCGCGCGGGCTGGGCCTGGGGCTGCCTGAACTTACTCTGGCCCACCCGTTGATGATGGCTGCCACGTTGCCCTGCTCCGCCGACTCGCGTGTGGCGCTGATCGGGACGCCGGACGGGGTGCTGGAGCCTTCAGCAGGGCTCTGATCCAGCCTGCAAACCTTCAGGCTCTCAGAGCACCCGACGGGAACTGCCCTGGCCCTGGCCTCGTACACTGCACCATGACCAAGTCAAGCAGCAGCAAGACCCTCGTTCCGGCGCTGATCACGGTGGCCGGGGTGGGGCTGGCCGCCGGGGCCGCGTACCTGGCCCGCCAGCGCAAGGGA
Organism: Deinococcus frigens DSM 12807; assembly: GCF_000701425.1. GTDB lineage: Bacteria > Deinococcota > Deinococci > Deinococcales > Deinococcaceae > Deinococcus > Deinococcus frigens. The sequence continues at coordinate 13,785 of NZ_JNIW01000026.1, forward strand.
GAAGTCAAGGAATTCGTGGTGTCGCGTGTGCTGGAGGCCCCCGCCGGGCGCAGCAGCTACACCGATCTGGGTCAGGGCCTGGAGCGCGGCGGCATCGCGCTGGCCGGACGCGCCGCGCGGGCCGCCGACACCCCCGCCAACTGCGAGGTGCTGTCTCATATCATCGGCATCGAGCGCTGGGGCCAGAACCGCCTGCGGGTGGCGCTCGGACGGCGGCTGTACGAATCCGACGACTACCAGTCGTACCGCCCCGCGCCGCAAACGGGGCTGGCCGAGCTGCGAAACCTGCTGTCCCAGACCCGCTCCGGCACCGTCGATCTGGCCCGTCAACTGCATGCCAACCCGCCGGAGGACGGCGCAACCGTGGGTCACAACGGCCTGGGACCGTTGACCGCCAAGGCGTGGCTGCGTTACCTGACCCAGCACGCGGACCTGGAAAGCCGTCGCCTGCGCGGCGAGAAGGAGGGGGGCCGCGCCGCAGAGGAGGTCATGCCGGAATCCGCGCCCTCCTGAATTCGAGGCGGCCCGGCTGCCCTGAGTGTGAAATGCCGGGCGGCGTGGACGGCGCAGCGATCCTGCCACAGTCTCGGCACCATCCTGGAGTGAGACACCTTCAGAACAGATGTGGACAGACCGCACGGGACAGCCGATTCAAAATGAGACCACGCCTCTGAAACCCGGTCTGTGCCCATTCCGGCCCTCCCCACTTGAAATGACCTGCGCCGTGCGGGAAAGGTGGAGACACCGGAAGTCCGGTCCAGGACAGCCTTTCCTCCAGGCCTCCAATTCCGGCATGAGGTGCGCTTCCCCTGACTGAAGGTGGGATCAGGCCGCTGAGGCACACAGAAAACTGTAAGACCCACGCGCCTAAGCTGACGCTCAGATGAGTGTTCTCAATAGCATATTGACGGCCATCGTGCACGACCGGGCCAGCGACATTCACCTGCGGGCGGGCAGCACCCCGGCGGGGCGGGTCAACGGCGAGATCAAGCGTTACGGCGAGGCCCGCCTGACCCCTGAACACGTCGCCGACTTCGCGCGCGAGATGATGTCGGGGGTCATGTGGGAGGGCTTTCAGGAGCGCCGCGAGGCCGATTTCGCTTACGGGATCGCCGGGCTGGCGCGCTTCCGGGTCAACGCCTACTACCAGCGCGGCACGGTAGGACTGATCATGCGCGTGATCGAGGACAAACCCATTCCCACCTTTGAGGAACTGGGGTTGCCGCAGGAAACCTTCACCGAGCTGACCCAGCACGAGCGCGGTCTGGTGCTGATCACCGGCCCCACCGGATCGGGCAAGACCACCACGCTGGCGAGCATGATCGATCACATCAACGCCACCCAGCCGGTGAACATCGTGACCCTGGAAGATCCCATCGAGGTGCTGCACCGGGACCGCGCGGCCATGATCAGCCAGCGAGAACTGGGCATGGACACCCTGAGCTTCTCGGCGGGCCTGCGCGCCAGCATGCGGCAGGACCCCGACGTGATCCTGATCGGCGAGATGCGCGACAAGGAGACGGTGGAAGCGGCCCTGAGCGCCGCGCAGACCGGGCACCTGGTCTTCAGCACGCTGCACACCCAGGATGCCATTCGCACCGTCAACCGCATCATCGACTTCTTCGCGCCGCACGAGCGCCTTCAGGTGCGCCAGAGCCTGTCGGAGAGCGTGGTGGGCATTGTCAGCCAGCGTCTGCTGCCGCGCCTGGGCGGGGGCCGCGTGCTGGGGATGGAAATTTTGCTGGGCACGCCCACCGTGCGCGAGTGCATCAAGGACCCCGAACGCACCGAGGAGATCAAGCAGGCCCTGCTGGAAGGCAGCGCGCGCGGCATGCACACCTTCGATCAGCACCTGGCCACGCTGGTGCAGGGCGGCCACATGACCGCCGAGGACGCCATGGCCTCGGCCACCAGCCCGCACGAACTGAAGATTCTGCTGATGGGCCACCAGTTCGTGAAGCTCTGATGGTCCAGACTTTTGAAGGTCTGAATGCAAAAGGAACGGCCATCTCTGGCGGTGAGACGGACCCCACGGGGTCACCCTACACTCTGTCCCATGATCATCAAGTACGGCGGCAACGCCATGAAGAGTCCCGAACTGCGCCGGGTGGTGGCCGCCGAGATCGCGGCCCTGCGCGGCGAATATCTGCCGGTGGTGGTCCACGGCGGTGGCCCCTTTATCGAGCGGGAGCTGACGGCGCGCGGCCTGAGCAGCGAATTCAGGGGCGGCCTGCGCGTCACACCGCCCGAACTGATGGACGTGGTGGAAATGGCGCTGTGCATGCTGAACAAGCGCCTGAGTCAGGAGGTGGGGGGGGCCGTGGGCCTGATGGGCCGTGACAGCGACTTGCTGCGCGCTGAAGTCCTCGATCCCGCCCTGGGCCGGGTGGGGCGCGTAACAAAGGTCAATGCCGAGCTGTTGCGAACCCTGCTGGGAGCCGGAATTACTCCCGTGCTGGGCTGCGTCGCTGTCGGCCCGGATGGCGAGGCCCTGAACATCAACGCTGACACCGCTGCCGGGGCAGTGGCCGGGGCGCTGGGCCAGGGCGTCGTGTTCCTGACCGATGTGGACGGGGTTTACCGCGCCTACCCCGATCCAGACAGTCTGGCCCCACATCTGGCCCGCGCCGAGGTCGAGGAAGGGGTGGCGACAGGCTGGATCGCCGGGGGCATGATTCCCAAGGTCCGCGCCGCGCTGGACGCCCTGGAACGCGGCGCACCGTTCGCCACCATTGCCAGCGGCATGACGGCGGGGGTGCTGGCTGCGGCGGTGTGGGGCGAGGTGGGGACCCGAATCACGCCCTGACTTCAAACCTGTTACAGGTCTCTCTTTACTGGCCGCAGGTCGTACACTGAAAGGGCCAGACTCGGGGGAGGGGGGAAGCCAGGCCCATGTCGGAGCTTGAGATTCAGCTTTTCGGTGGGCTGCACGTCGTCCATCATGGCCAGCCCGTGACCGCCCTGTGCGCCCCCCGGCAGCAGGCGCTGCTGGCGTGGCTGCTGCTGCACGCCGGAGCGCCCCAGCCGCGCAAACAGATCGCCTTTGCCCTGTGGCCCGACTCGGACGAGCCTCAGGCGCTGACCAACCTGCGCCGCGAGTTGCACCACCTGCGGCGTGGCCTGCCCGAATGCGAACGCTACCTGGAAGTGAGCGCCCAGACGCTGTGCTGGCGGCAGGATGCGCCCTGCACCCTGGACGTGCAGGAGTTTGAGGAAGCGTTGGGCAAACTGGGCCGCCAGACTCCGCCCAGCACAGCGGAGCTGGCGCGGGCCGCTGACCTGTATACCGGCGAACTGCTGTACGCGGCAGACGACGAATGGCTGGAACCCGAGCGCCAGCGCCTGCACCGACGGGCCGTGGAGGTGCTGGAAGTTCTGGCCGCGCAGCTTGAGCAGTCTGGCGAGCGGACGCGGGCGCTGACGGTGCTGGAGCGCCTGCTGGCACTGGAGCCGCTGCGCGAAAGCGCTTACGCCGCCATGATGCGCCTGCACCTCGCGGGCGGGGACGCGGCGGCGGCGCGGCAGGTGTACCGGCGCTGCGTGAATGTGCTGAAGGCCGAACTGGACGTTCTCCCTGGCCAGGCGGTGCAGGCCGCGTATGAATTCATGCAGCGCGGGGCCGCTGCTACGCCGCCCACGCCCCCCGGCGAGCTGCCGCTGATTGGCCGCCGCCGGGAGTGGCCGGGCCTGCTGCGGGTGTGGCAGCAGACCTGCGCCGGGTCCACGCGGGTGCTGCTGATCGCGGGCGAGGCGGGCATTGGCAAGACCCGGCTGGCCGAGGCGCTGCTGGCCCTGGCACTCTCTCAGGGGGCCAGCACCGCCCGCAGCCGCTCGTACGCCGCCGAGGGCCGACTGGCCTACGCGCCGATCAGCGACTGGCTGCGGAGTCCGGCGCTGACGGCGGGGGTGGGCCAATTGGGGGAGCCGTGGAAGGGTGAACTGGCCCGCCTGTTGCCCGAACTCGCGCCGTCAGCGCCCGCCGCTCCCGAACTGCCCAGCCAGGGCTGGCAGCGTCAGCGGCTGTTCGAGGCGCTTGCGCGGGCATTTCTGGCAGGCGGCGGGCCAATCCTGCTGCTGGATGACCTGCAATGGTGTGACCGCGACACGCTGGAATGGCTGCATTTTCTGCTGCGCTTTGCCCCGACTACGCCGCTGCTGCTGCTGTGTACCCTGCGTCCGGAAGCCCTGGCGGCCAACCCCGCCCTCCGCACCTTCTTGCAGGACATGCAGCAGCGCGGCGGGCTGGAGCGTATGGACCTCGGCCCCCTGACGGCGCAGGAAAGCGGGGAACTGGCCGCCTCGCTGCATCCGGCAGAGTTGTCTGCCGGGGCGCAGGCGCAGTTGTTCCAGGCCACCGAGGGCCAGCCGCTGTTTATCGTGGAGGCGGTGCGGGCGGGCCTGACGGTCAACGCCGATGACGGCTTGCTGGCCCTGCCTGCCTCCCCACGCGTGCAGGCCATCATCGCCGCGCGGCTGGAACAGCTTTCACCGGAGGCCCGCAGCGCCGCGCAACTGGCGGCCACCATCGGGCGGGCCTTTGAGGTAGAGGTGCTGCGCGACGCCAGCGACCTGGAAGAAGTTGCGCTGGTGGCCGCGCTGGACGAGTTGTGGCACGGCGCGATCATCCGTGAGCAGCCTGGTGGTGGGGTCTACGACTTCACCCATGACCGCTTGCGCGAGGGCGCATACGACGCCATCAGTCCGGCCCGCCGCCGCCTGCTGCACCGCCGCGTGGCGCAGGCGCTGGAACTGCGGCACGCCCCCGATCTGGGCCGGGTGGCCGCGCCACTGGCCGCGCACCACGAGCAGGCCGGGCAGCTTGAGAAAGCTGTCACGTTCTATCTGCGGGCGGCGGGGCGGGCCAACACCGTCTCAGCCAGTCAGCAGGCGATTGAGCAGGCGAGGCAGGCACTGAGATTGGTGGGACAACTTCCGGCGAGTGCAGGCCGGGATCAGCATGAGCTGGAGGCGCGCATCAGCCTGGCCGCTGCATTCAATGCCCTCAGAGGCTTTGCCTCGCCCGAACTGGAAACGCACCTGAATCGGGCGCTGCATATCGGCGAGAAGCTGGGCGATGAGCAGGCCATCATTTCCAGCCTGTGGGGACTGTACGCCCTCCAGATCGTGCGCGGCAACGTGCCGCTGTCGCGCCATCTGGCCGAGCGGGCGTTGGGCCTGGCTGGGGAGGACAGCGGCCTACTCACCGACTGCCATCAGGCGCTGGGTGGCGTGGACATGATCGAGGGGCAACTGGTCAGCGCCGCCGAACACTTCGGCATTGCCAACCGGCTGTATCACCGGATCGGCCACCGCCGGGTGCTGTTCGGGGCCGACGTGGGGGCCTTCAGCCTGTCCTGGGGCGCACATGGGCTGTGGTTGCAGGGCCGTGTGAAGGAGGCACGTGAACACGTCGCCCGCGCCACCGTCATCGCCGCCGAACTGGATCATCCCTTTACCGGGATGCAGACCGCCGCCTACCGCGCCATCTCACATCAGTTGGAGCGCAACGTGAAAGCTGCCTGGGACAGCGCCGAGAGTGCAGTCAGCGGCTGCCAGGAACACCAGATCGCCTATTACCACGAGTGGGGCGTCGTGGTGGGCGGCTGGGCGCAGGCCATGCGCGGCGAGGGAATTGCGGGTCTGGAACGCATCCAGCGCGGTCTGGAAGCATTGCACCAGCAGAACGCCACGTTACGCCTGCCGTACTACCTGGCGCTGCTGGCCGAAGTCCATTTGCTTCTGGATCAGCCTGAAGCGGCGCGGGCCACGCTGGACAGCGCCCAGGTGGTGGCCTCTCAGAACGGCGACGTGTGGTATCTGCCCGAACTGCACCGCCTGCATGGTCAGACCGAACCGGCGCGGGCCGAGGACTGTTTTCGCCGGGCGCTGTCGGTGGCCCGTGGGCAGGGCAGCCTCTCGCTGGAATTGCGGGCGGCCACCAGTCTGGCCCGGCACCTGCACGGAATGGACCGCACTGCTGGGGCGCTCTCCCTGCTGGAACCTGTGGAATCGGCCTTTCCCGCCTCACTCGTGACGCCTGACCTGAATACGGCACGGACGCTGCTCCACACGCTGTCCTGACCTTTCCCCGAGCGCCCATGCGAACGCTTTACGAACGGCCCGAATGTCAGGTTTGGACCACGGAAAGGCCAGCAGCACGGGCCAGCAACACCAGGCTCAGCGGGCTGGGGGTTCTTTCAAGCTCTACCCCCTCCGTTTCCAGGAGATGATCTGTGATGTCTGTTCCCCGTTTACTGTCCCTGACCGCCTGCGCCGCCCTGCTCTCCGTCAGCCTCGCCTCCAGCCAGGCCATGAACGCCGACGCCCTGAAGTGGGGGCCGGTGCCCGCCTTCCTGCCACCAGGAGCGCAGATTGCCGTGATGGACGGCGATCCCGGTAAGGCCGTGCGGATCACGCTGCGGCTCAAAATGCCTGCCGGATACCAGATTTCGGCGCACTGGCACCCCACCCAGGAGGATGTCACGGTCATCAGCGGCAGCCTGAATGTGGGCATGGGCGACGTGCTGAGCAAGACGGGCACCGCTGTCCTGCAACCCGGCGGCTTCGTGGCTCTGGGTGCCAGAATGAACCACTACGTTTGGACCGACGAGGCAACGGTGATTCAACTCCACCTGAACGGCCCCTTCGAGATCACGTACGTCAATCCGGCCCTTGATCCGAGGAAGTAGTGCGCCATGCCCCTCCCTGACGCCACTGATGAAATGTCAGGGGTGGGGCACCTCATCCCACAAGGAGAGCACATGACCACCTTACAGACCAGACCCGAAGCACTGGACCTGAGCGCCCTACAAGCCTCGGTGCGCGGCGAATTGACCGGCCCCGACAGCGCGGACTACGACGAGGCCCGCACCCTCTACAACGCCATGATCGACAAACGTCCGGCCCTGATCGTGCGCTGCACCGATGTCGCCGACGTGCAGGCAGGCCTGAAATTTGCCACTGAACATGGCCTGAGGGTTGCCATTCGCGGCGGCGGTCACAACGGCGGTGGCCTGGGCAGTGTGGAGGGTGGCCTGGTCCTTGACCTCGGCCCCATGAACGGCGTGCGGGTGGACCCCCAGGCGCGCACCGTGCGCGTGGAAGGCGGCGCAACCTGGGGTGGGGTGGATCACGCCACCCACGCCTTCGGGCTGGCGGTGCCGTCGGGCATTATTTCTACCACTGGCGTCGGTGGGCTGACGCTGGGCGGCGGGTTGGGCCACCTGTCTCGCAAGTACGGCCTGACCATTGACAACCTGCTGGAAGCCGATGTGGTGCTGGCGAGTGGCGAACTCGTGACCGCCAGCGCCGAGCAACACAGCGATCTGTTCTGGGCCATCCGGGGGGGCGGCGGCAACTTCGGCATCGTCACCTCGTTCCTGTTCCGGGGGCAGCCGGTGGGCACCGTCGTCGGCGGACCCACCCTGTGGACGCTGGATCAGGCTCCAGAGGTGATGCGCTGGTATCAGGACTTCATCCGCCACGCCCCCGAAGAACTGACCGGCTTCTTCACCTTTCTGACCGTGCCGCCCGGCCCGCCCTTTCCCGAAGAATTGCACCTCCAGAAGATGTGCGGCGTGGTGTGGTGCTACACCGGCCCGCAGGACAAGGCCGATGAAGTCTTCGCGCCCATCCGTGAGTTCGGACCACCTGCCCTGTACGGCATTCAGGCCATGCCCTTCCCCGCCCTCCAGAGCGCCTTCGACGGCCTGTATCCGCCGGGCCACCAGTGGTACTGGCGGGCGGACTTCGTGAAGGAGCTGAGCGACGAGGCCATTGAGAAGCACCTGGAACACGCCCGGACCCTGCCCACCATGCTCTCTACCATGCACCTGTATCCCATCAACGGAGCGGCGCAGCGCGTCGGGCAGGACGAGACCGCCTGGAGCTACTGCGACGCCACCTGGGGCATGGTCATCGTGGGCGTGGATCCCGATCCGGCCAACGCCGGGATGATCAGGGACTGGTGCGTGGGCTACTGGGAGGCGGTGCACCCGTACTCGATGGGCGGCGCGTACGTCAATATGATGATGGACGAGGGCCAGGAGCGCGTACAGGCTGCCTACCGGGGCAATTACGAGCGCCTGACCCGGATCAAGGGTAAGTACGATCCAGACAACGTCTTCAGCGTCAACCAGAACATCCGGGCGAAGTAGGCGTCGCTCCCTTCCCCCTCTCTCGTCGGGAGAGGGGCTTTGCTGGGTCTGGTGGCTACCGCACCATGCTCAAGACTGGTGGCTACCGCACCATGCTAAAGATCAGCGTATCGCGCAGCCGTGCCGGATCGTTCGCTGCCACCGCGTCGTTTCTGAGGGTGGCGTCCAGCGTGTAACCCAGGTTCCGGGGAATCCGGGCGCTGCGTTCGTTGGCACTGTCGCACCGGATCTCAATGCGGCGCAGGCCCAGCGTTTTCAGCCCGAACTCGGTCAGCGTCCCGGCCACCTCCTGCGCGTAGCCCTGGCCGCTGTGGGCGGTGGCGATCCAGTACCCGATCTCGCCCCTGGGCACACGCCAGTCCAGGGCGTGAAAGCCGCTGCTGCCGATCAGTTCCGTTCCTGCCGCGTTCCAGATCAGCAGGCGCAGTTCCTCGCGGGCGGCGTAGCGTGCGGCGGCCCCGCGCAGGTTCTCGGCGGTGCCGGGCAGATCGAGCGGTTGTTGCGCCCAGACCATCCACTGCTGGAGTTCGGGCAGCGAGGCGCGAACCGCAGCGTGGACCGCCGCCGCGTCCTGGGGCCGGGGAGCGCGCAGCAGCAGCCGGGGCGTGCGGAGTTCGCCGGGGACCTGTGGGGCGGTCATGGAGAACAGGATACGGGGACCCCCATTACGACGCCCTGCCTGACCCCTCTACCCCCACGAGCGAGGGGACCCCCACGAGAGCGGGGCGTTGCGGAGCACCGGGGCCAGGGGTCGCCGGACAGGCCACCACCTCAAACAGAGTGATGTGCCTCTCCCTCAATTTAGCCGCGCGTCCGCCGGATTCACACCGTACACCGCGCCCCAGGGCTGATAGACGCTCTTGAGGGTGTCCGTGCTCACTGTCTTGCCGCCCACCTTGACGGTGCGCGTGATCACGCTGGTCATGCCCTGCATCTCGGTGTCCAGCAGGCGGCGGCTGCCAGCGGCCACGCGGTCATCCGGCGTGTAGCTCGGCGCGGCGGGGGCAAGAAAGTCGCTGATCACCGGATCGCTGACCGTGACCTCGCGCCCGGTGTTGGCCCCGAAGACATCGAAGCGTAGGCTCTGCTCTTTGCGGTTCCAACTGGCCTGGATGAACAGGTGCGCGCCCGTGTCGTTCTTGACCTTCAGGTTCTTGGACGGCGCGTACACCGTGGCCTCGAAACCCACCGGATCGTAGTACTTGACGCGGTGGCTGTGTTCGCTGCGGTCCGTGACGGGCAGCCCGGCGCTGTACAGCGCCCGGAAGATGGTGGTGCTGACCTGGCAGATGCCGCCGCCGTCCTCCTTGGCCAGCGTGCCGCCGCTGATGATGAAGCCCGGCACGAAGCCGGTGCTGGCGTCGATCTGCCCGATTTCCTCGTTAAAGTCGAACTCGTGGTCCGGCGCGATAAAAAAGTTGTCCAGTTTGTTTGCGCCCACCAGAATATTCTTCTCGCGGAAGTCCAGGCTGCCCGCGTAACTGCTCTTGCCGCCAGCGACATGCCAGAGCACGCCGCGCTGCGCCAGCACTTTCACGCTGCGCTGCGGCACGACGCGCTTGAAGGCCACCCGCGCCTCGTTTTTGCCCCCCCCGATGGCCTTTCGAATGTTGTCCTTGGTGCCGTCGCGGTCAAAGATCCAGCCGGTCTGATCGGTGGCGATCCACTGGCCGCCCACGTTCTTGAAGACGGCGGGCAGCGGCTGGTGGGCGTTGACCTGCGCCTCGACCCTGTCCAGGGTGGGCATCAGCGTGCTGCTGAGCTTGTCGTATTTTTTGCTGCGCTTGATGCCGTCATCTGGCAGCGTCCAGCTCTTGGCGAGGATGGAGGTTTTTAACTCGCCCTTCTGGATTTTGCTCTGGTTGTCCACCAGAATCAGCTTGAAGGGCCTGGGGCTTTGCGCCTCCTGCGCGCGGGCCGCTGTTCCCAGCGCGAGCAGCGGCAGGAGCATGGACAGCAAGGGGCGTTTCATCCCCCCAGCTTACGGACAGGCCGCGACGGACCGTGAAACGCGGCTGACAGCGCATTTATTTAATGGGGGTGATTCAGGGGATCAGTGTTTCGAGCTGGGACAGCCGCGCCCGCAGCGTCTGTTCGTCGGCGGCCACCAGGTTGACATGCCCCAGTTTGCGCCCGGCCCGCCACGCCTTGTGGTACAGGTGCAGCCGCGTGCCAGGCAGCGCATCTATGCCCGCCCAGTCCGGCGTTTTGCCCTCCGCTCCGACGATGTTGACCATCGCGCAGGGGTGAAGGGGCCGCCAGTCGGCCAGCGGCAGGCCCAGCACGGCGCGCACCTGCGCCTCAAACTGGCTGATGCCGCCGCCGTCCTGGGTCAGGTGGCCGCTGTTGTGGACGCGCGGGGCCACCTCGTTGACCAGCAGGTCGCCATCCGGCAGCCCAAAGAACTCCAGCGTCATCAGGCCTTCCAGCTCCCACGCCCCCGCCACCCGCCCGGCAATTTCGCGGGCCTGGACTTCCTGCGGGTCACCCTCCAGAAAGAGGCTGGTCAGCAGAATGCCGTCTCTGTGGACGTTCTCGATCAGCGGGCCGAACGCCAGCGCTCTGTCCGGGCCGCGCGCCACAGCCAGGCTGACCTCGCGCTCAAATTGCACGAGTCCTTCCAGCAAGCAGGGCACGCGCCCCAGGGCGTTCCAGGCAGCGCGCAACCCGTCCAGATCCGACACGCGCGCCTGTCCCTTGCCGTCGTAGCCCAGTTCGGAGGTTTTAAGGATGCCCCTTCCGCTGACCTGCTCCAGTGCGCCACCCACCTCGGCCTCCGTCTCGATGACCACGAAGGGAGCGGTCTGTACGCCTGCTGCCCGCAAGGCCTCTTTCTCGCGGGCGCGGTGCTTGCTGCGTTCTAGGAGTGCGCGTCCAGGACGTACCGGAACGCGGTCTTCCAGCGCCGTTAGTGCCTGTACAGGCACGTTCTCGAATTCCAGCGTCACGGCGTCGCACCCGGCCAGCACGTCCAGGGAAAGCGCGTCGGTGTACGGCGCGTGCAGGTGCGTGGCGCACAGCCGCGCCGGGGCCTGCGCGTCCGGCTCCAGCACGCGCACGCGCACACCCAGAGGTAGGGCGGCCAGCGCCAGCATCTGCGCCAGTTGCCCACCGCCCAGAATGCCCAGGGTGAGCTGCGGAGCATCGGCGGTCATTCCGCCCCCGCTTCGGGATGGCCCTCAAAGAACGGATCGTCCAGCACGGCCTGCGTCTGTTGCTGGCGGAAGGTGTTGAGCCGGTCCCGGACCTCTTCATCCCCTGTGGCGATCATGGCGGCGGCGAACAGCGCGGCATTTTTGGCCCCCGCCGCCCCGATGGCGAAGGTGGCGACGGGCACCCCGCCGGGCATCTGCGCGATGCTGTACAGGCTGTCCAGGCCGCTCAGGGCGCGTGACTGCACCGGAACGCCCAGCACCGGCACGCGCGTAAAGGCCGCCAGCATCCCCGGCAGGTGCGCCGCGCCGCCCGCCCCGGCGATGATGCACGCGAGGTTCAGTCGCTCGGCCCGCGCCGCGTAGCTGGGCAAGAGTTCCGGCGTGCGGTGGGCCGACAGCACCCGCACCTCGTAGGCGATCTCAAGACCGGCCAGCACCGCCAGTGCGGCCTCCATCGTGGGGAAGTCGTTGCGGCTGCCCATGACGACGCCGACGCGGGGGGACAGTGTTGCGCTCACGCCCCGCATGCTACCCGCCCCGTCCCCTACCCGCACGCGCTAGCCTCTGGGCTGTGACTGCGCCGCCCGATTACGCCTGGCTGTACTCGCGCACCCGCGCGGGTCGGGCGCGGGGGCCGCAGGGGGCACGGGCGCTGCTGGACCTGCCGGCCCCGGGTGGGCTGGGTTCGCCGGACACCCGATTCCAGTCCATCCGGGTGATCGGCACCAACGGCAAGGGCAGCACCTGCGCCATGCTGGAAGCGGGCCTGCTGGCCGCCGGGGCGCGGGTGGGCCGCTTCACCAGTCCCCATCTGCACGCCTACGAGGAACGCGTCCGGCTGGACGGCGTCAACCTCGGTCCGGCGCGCACCCATGCGTTTATCGAGTGGGCTAAAGTCCACGCCCCCGACGCCGCCTTCTTTGACCTGACGCTGGCGCTGGCCTGCCAGGTCTTCGCCGAAGGCGGGGTAGAGGTGGCCGTGATGGAGGCGGGCGTGGGCGGCCTGAGCGACGCCACCCAGACGCTGACCAACGTTGCGGCGGTGGCCCTGACCAACGTGGACCTGGACCATACCGGGGTGCTGGGGGCGACCGTGGCCGAGATTGCCCGCGACAAGGCAGGGGCCGCCCGGCCCGGCGTGCCGCTGCTGACCACCGCCGTCGGCACGGCGCTGGAAGTGGTGCGGGAGGTGGCCGGGGCCACAGGTGCGCCGCTCCTGACGCCCCAGACCCAGCCGGAGCTGTTCGCGCTGCCCCACGCGCCCCGGCTGGCGGGCGCGCACCAGCATGCCAACGCCGCCCTGGCCGCCGCCACCCTGCGGACACTGGGGTACGGCGCGGGGGTGGAGGCGGCCCTGAAGGCCAGCCATCCCGTCCGACTGGAACGCCTGAGCGTGGACGGCAAGACCGTGCTGCTGGACGGCGCGCACAACCCGCACGCCACCCGTGCGCTGGCGCTGGCCGTGCCAAGAGCCGACGTGCTGCTGTTCGGCAACCTGGCCCGCAAGGACACTGCCGCCACGCTGGAGCCGCTGCTGGCGCTGGCCCCGCTGCGGGTCTTTACCGCTCCTGGTGATCTGGCAACGCCCCCATGGGAACTGGCGGCGCGCTACGGTGGCACGGCCTGCCCCGATCCCGCTGAGGCACTGGCCCACGCGCTGGCGCTGACCCCGCCCGGCGGCACGCTGCTGGTGGCGGGCAGCCTGTATCTGGCGGCGGGTGCGCGGGCGCAGCTTGACAGGCCCAGGGAACTTGCTATACTTTCTTCCGCTCTGGATCGTTAGCTCAATTGGCAGAGCAGCTGACTCTTAATCAGCGGGTTGTAGGTTCGATTCCTACACGATCCACCACATGATAAGCCTCGCCCAGTGCGGGGCTTCTTGTTTTTCATTTCGAGCTGTGCCATTCCAGGCTCTTTTTCTTGAGCGAAAGGAGCGTCTGTATCTCCTTTCCCCAGATCGCCCGCAGCCCTGCTTGCCCTCCCAGCGCTGTGCAGAAGCCCCCGGCGATCACTGGATGCTGGTCCAGACCTGCCGGATACTGGTACGCGGCGTTGGGCGCGTGGGAGAACGGTACACGGGTCCCCCTCTCCCGCGCTATCAGAGGCCCGGGCGGCGGATAGATATGGGCCACCCCAACAGCGTCCCAAACGGTTAAGATAGGGCCGAGGTAAACAGTTTGAATCACGCGTCCATCCGGGCTGTCCTGACAGCGACACTGGTACTGGGGCCGGGCCTGAGCGCTCTGGCGCTGAACTCGGCGACCCCTTCACTGCCTGGCCCGGCGCTGGCCTACAGTGACCCACTGGTGATCCGCAAGGGGGGCACGTACCGGGGCAACTGGCAGAGCCTGGACCCCAGGGTGCCGGTGATCACAGTCGCCACGCGCGAGCCGGTGGTTATCGAAAATTCCAACCTGCGGGGACGCGGGGACCTGATTCGCGGCTCCAACGTCGACCTCACGGTGCGCAACACCAGCGGCTACGGCCTAAATCCGCAGGCGGACCGGGCCTTTCCGGGGCGGTTTCTGGCCGTCGAGTTCATCTTTAACCTGCGGGCCGAGAACAATTACTTGCAGGGCACGTCCGGCATGTATGTCAACCGGTTCCAGGGAAACGCGGCCAGGGGCCAGACCATCAAGATCCTGCGCAACAAGGTGCTGGACGTCGATGGCCGCTACGTGGACCGCACGGGCCGCCTCACCGGCAGCCGCTACCTCGTGCAGGCGGTGCAACTGAACCATGTCGTCGGCGTGCCCAACATTGAAATTGCCTGGAACGAGATAGTGAACCAGCCCGGCAAGAGCGCGCCCGAGGAGAACATCAACCTGTACGAGAGCAGCGGCACGCCGGACAGTCCCATCCGCATTCACAACAATTACATTCACGGGGCCTACGCCGCCGACCCGCTCAAGGACAAGTCCTATTCCGGCGGCGGCATCATGCTGGGCGACGGGAATGCGCAGGACCTGTCGGTCGCGGGCGGGTATATCGAGGTCTACCGCAACCAGATCATCAACACCTCCAACCAGGGCGTCGCCATCGCGGGCGGACATGATCAGCACGTCTGGCAGAACCGCATCCTGTCCACGGGCCGCCTGCCGGGCGGCGAGATCATTCCCACGGCGAATGTCGGGGCCTACATGTGGGACATCAAGAACGGCGCGCGCCAGTCTCCGCCCACCTTCTTCAACAATTCCATTCGGGACAACCTGATCGGCTGGACGCGCTTTAACAGCGACGGCAACACCTGGTACAACAACCTCTGGACCCCCAGTTGTACCCGCGCCACCCGCAGCGTCTGCGGTGGCAACCGCGCCAGTGCCGTCAATGGCGAGACCGAACGCGCCGAGCTGGCGCTGTGGCAGAGTAAATTAAGGGCGGCCAGGGTGATCGTCGGCCCCTCGCAGCCGCCGAGTGCCCTGAAGTAGTCAGTGAGGCGGAGGAGCGGCGTCCTGAGCGGAGTCAAGGGCCACCTCATGGGCTGTCCCCAGAAGTTCTCCGGCTTCACCCGGCAGAACGACTCATCTGATAAATCCTCGAAACTGGTGTTGCGGGCGGCCAGCGCTAGGCCACCACCGGAACCCGGAAAACGTGTATCGGGGACGGAATTCATGGGCGGGCGCGGTGCCGGTGTCTGAGCGTCGCGGACGCAACACGTATGATTCGTCCGCACAACCCCACTTTACTTTTCACAGTATGCGGGTACAGTGTCGGGCGTGACTTGGCTGAGACCGGTAGACATCGCGGGGGACGCCCAGGCCGCGTACACCACCTTTCTGGACGATCTGGACGCCCGCCTGAGCGATCCTGCCTGTGACCGCCATGCCCTGGCGCGCGAGGTGCTGGCACAGGCCATGTATGGGCGCAGCTACGCCGATCTGCTGGGCGACGCGCCGCTGGCCGCCCTGAATCTGGACGCCCGCAACGTAACTTTCGAGGCCGAGTACTACCTGGCCACCGATCCTGAGAAATTCGCGGCGGTCAAGCCGCTGCTGTGGCTGTGGAGAGGGCTGGACCTGACGCCGGTGGGCCAGAACCCGGTGCTGGCCATTCCGCTGCGGCGCATCCTGGCCGGGCGGATTTTCAAGCGGGTGGGCCGCAACTTCAGGTGCTGGCAGAACGTGGAATTCAGCGTGGGCTACAACATGGAGGTCGGCGACGACGTGGTGGTCCACCGCCATGTGCTGCTCGACGACATCGGCGGTATCGAGCTGCACGACAACGCCAGCGTCAGCGATTATGTCAACATCTACAGCCACACCCACAGCGTGCTGGATGGCCCGGACGTGACCCTGCGGCGCACCGTGATCGGGCGCGGGGCGCGTATCACCTACCACAGCACGGTGCTGGCCGGAAGCGTGGTCAGCGACGACGCCCTGCTGGCCACCCACGCCCTGCTGCGCGGCGACATCGAGCCGCACGGCATAGCCATGGGCCTGCCCGCCCGCACCACCCGGTTGAAACTGCGCGAACCCGGCCAGATGGGTGGCCTGGTCAGCGGTATGGGCGGCGGTATGGGCGTTGATGCCCGCACCTACCCCCGCACGCCAGACCGCAAGGCCAACCCTCAGTTTCCAGACCCCACCCCCAGCCAGACCCGCAGGCCGGATGAGGCCCCGGATGAATTTCAGCGCCCGGCGAAGCTGGTCGTCGGCGAGCGCTGAGGCAGCGTGTTCAGCGCAGGCGCTTTTAAAGAAGCTCATGCTGAGCGGCGTGTCCGGGCGTCTGTCAGCATGCGAGACGCCCGCCAGTCCCCTCAGCCCTGCGCGGTCTGATCGTCCACCAGCGCCTCTGCCGCCGCGCTCCTGACCGCCTCCATGCCCGCTCTGGCAGCGTCCTCGCTGGAGTAGTTCTGGCTGACGCCGATCACCTGACCGTTGCCCGCCTTGAGGTTGAAGTGCTTGCCGCTGGCGGTCATCTCGTACATCTTGCTGTCGGCGGCGTTCTGCTTGACCGAGGCGATGCCGTTCGTGGCGGCGGCCTTGGTGGTATAGCGCTCGCTGGTCAGGACCGTCTGACCGTTCCCGGCCTGGAGATTGAACATGAATTGATCGCCAGACATCTTCAACACGAATTTCGCTGCCATAGGGATTCCTCCATGGAACTGAATTGTCGCCCCGCTTACTGTACATCAAATCATTCCCGCGCGGGGGAGCGGCTCCGGGGGTAGGGTGAGGGGGTGAGAAGGACAGGGCTGGCGCTGGGAGGTCTGACGGTCTGCGGCCTGCTGGGCGAGTCGGGGTTGGGACTGTCGAGGCCGGGGCTGCCTTCCCCCCGCGTCCAGCGTCCGCCCGCCGGGCTGTACGGCTGGGACTGGCAGATCGGCGCGCAGACGGCGGCGCAGGTCCGCGTTCCACCCGGCCTGCGGCTGATCGATCTGGATGGCTTTGGGACGGATGCGGCGCAGGTGGCCCGCCTGAAGCGACAGGGCCTGTACACCGTCTGCTACATCAACGCCGGGAGTTACGAGCCGTATCGCCCGGACTCTGCGCGCTATCCGGCCCGGCTCAAGCTGGGCGTGGACCCCAACTGGCAGGACGAGGCGTTCGTGGACGTGCGCGACGTGTTCCGGCCCGGCTCCGTGCTGGCCGACATTCTCAGGAAGCGTCTGAAGCTGTGCCGTGACCGGGGCTTTCAGGCCGTTGAGCCGGACAACCTCCAGAACGACGAGAACGTGCCGGGCGGCGTGATCACCCTTCAGGATCAGGTGGACTTCTCCGGCTGGCTGGCCGACGAGGCGCACGCGCTGGGGCTGGCGATCTTCCAGAAGAACGGCCCCGACAAGGTGCTGCTCAGGGACCGCAGCGGGCAGCGACTGGCCGACAAGTTCGACGGCATCCTGAACGAGAGCTGTCACGAATTCGGCGAGTGCGCGCCGCTGGCCGAGTATGTCAGGCGCGGCAAGCCCGCCCTGAACGTGGAGTACAGACAGAAGTTTCTGAACTGCGCCGAGGCCCGCCGCCTGGGCCTCAACTCGATGTTCAAGGACCTGTACCTGCGGGGTGGACGCGAGGCCGCCTACCGGCGCGTGGCCTACCGGCGCGTGGCCTACCGGCGCGTGGCCTGCCCGGCCAACCGGCCCTGAAGTGTCGTCCTCAGTTCTGCGGACTCTCCAGCCCCAGCATCAATTCCAGATTCTGTACCGCCGCGCCGCTGGCCCCCTTGCCCAGATTGTCTAGCCGCGCCGCCAGCACTGCCCGCTCGCCGTCTGCCGAGGCCCCATCTGATGAGGCGTAGACGAACAGTTCCAGGGTATCGGTGCCGTTGAGGGTCTGCGGATCGAGAACGGCAGGATTCTCGGCCACTGGACAGACGCGCACGTATTTCTGGCCAGCGTAATGGTCGGCCAGAGCGTCGCGCAGAGCGTCTGCCGTGACCCCCAACTCGCCCAGATGCAGCGGGATATTCACGGTCATGCCCTGTGCCCAGCCGCCCGCATGCGGCGTGAAGATCGGCGTGCGCGACAGGCCGCCGTAGCGCACCATCTCGGGCAGGTGTTTGTGATCCAGCGTCAGGCCGTAGCTGATAAAATCGCCGCGCATACCGTGGTTCTCGCCCCGCTCGTGGGCGTCCACCAGCGTGCGTCCGCCGCCGCTGTAGCCGCTGTAGCCCTGGATGTGCAGGGGAAAGTTGGCGGGAATCAGGCCGGCTGCCGTCAGGGGGAAGAGCAGCGCAATTGCCCCGGTGCTGTAGCAACCCGGATTGGAGACCAGCCGCGCTGTGCGGATGCGTCCGGGTTGCCCGGCGTTCAGTTCAGGGAAACCAAACACCCAGTTGTCGTCGGTGCGGTGGGCAGTGCTGGCGTCCAGCAGGCGGGCGGCGGGTTTGGTGGTCAGCCTCAGCGCCTCCCGCGCCGCGTCGTCGTGCAGGCACAGGATGCTCAGGTCCGCCGCGTTCAACAGTTTGGCCCGCGCGCCCGCATCCTTGCGCCGCGCCGGATCGATGCTCAGCAACTCGATATCGGTTCTGTTCTGAAGGCGGGTGCGGATTTGCAGGCCGGTGGTTCCAGCCTCGCCGTCGATGAATATTTTGGGGGTCATATCAGGCCATCTCCTTATCGTGACTGTGCCATTCTCGCGCCAGCAGCCCATACAGCGCGTCGTCTGCCCACTCCTCCCGGTGCCAGTAACTTTCCAGCGCTGTGCCCTCGTGGCGAAAGCCTGCGCGGCTCAGCAGTGTGGCGGCTGGGGCGTTGCGCGGGTCGATGTGGGCGTAGACGCGGTGCATGGTCTGTGGGCCGAACAGTTGCGCTAGTAGCAACGCCAGCCCCTCGGATGCTAGACCGCCTCCCTGAGCGTGCCGGGCCAGAGTGAAGCCGATCTCGGCCTGTGCGCCCTCGCCAGATGCCGCGCCGTTCACCGCAAAATCGCCCAACAATTCCTCAGTATTCGCGTCCACCAGTGCCAGTTGTGTCCAGCCCGGTTGCCCAGGCGTACGCTCGTGCATGGCCTCAATCAGGGCTTCAGCCTGAGCCAGGGCGTAGGGCAAGGCCCAGCTCTGGAAACGGGCGACATCGGGATCGTTGCGGTAGGCCGCCAGGGCGGGGGCGTCCCCCGGGCGCAGGTGGCGCAATGCGGCGCGGTGAGCGGTCACGGGTAGCATCGCCGCACCAGTTCAGCCAGATCGCCCTTGGCCGCCTCGCCCGCGCCGATGCGGGCCAGCAATTCGGCAGGGGTCAGCCACCACGCCTGCGAAAAGTCGGCGGAGTTGAAGTTGGGCGCGGCATCGCTCCTGATCTCGTAGACGCGCATGAAACTGCTCAATCCTGTTTCAAAAGGGGAGAGGGCGGCGATTTCTCGCCAGTCCAGCGCGTCCACATCCAGCTTCAGCTCTTCCCACGTTTCGCGTTTGAAGGCGCTGAGGTCATCCTCGCCGTATTCCACATAGCCGCCCACGCTCATATCCAGGCAGCCGGGAAACATGCGTTTGGAAGCGGTGCGGCGTGGAATCCACAGTTCGCCGCGCGAGTTGACGAGAAAAGCGTTAATGACGCGCACGGGCCGCCGCTGCTCCCAGGCGTCGTCGCGCGTGATCTGACCGATAACCTGATCGTTTTTATCGACCAGGTCGAGCCATTCCTCCCGCTCATTCACCGCAAGACCTCTACCCGGTAGCTGCTGTCCAGCCTGGCCCAGGCCCTGTCGGCGGTCAGCACATTCACTCCGCGCTCCAGCCCCAGCGCCAGACAGGCGCGGTCTCCCAGGCCCAGATGCCGGGTCAGGGGACGCAGGGCAGCGGCGGCGAGGGCGTGTTCGGCGCTGAACGGCACCAACTCAAGCTGTGGCCTGAGCTGCTGGTCTACCGCAGCAGGCTGCCCCCCGCGTTCGGCGACTTTTGCCAGCACCTCCGAGAAGTTCACGGTGGACATCAGCGCGCCCACCAGCACCGTCTCTACCCGCTCCCAGCCAGTTTCGGCCTGAAGGTAGGCCAGCACGGCGCTGGCG
Source organism: Deinococcus frigens DSM 12807 (assembly GCF_000701425.1). GTDB lineage: Bacteria > Deinococcota > Deinococci > Deinococcales > Deinococcaceae > Deinococcus > Deinococcus frigens. The sequence goes on from NZ_JNIW01000026.1 coordinate 33,540, forward strand.
TCCAGAACCACTGGCCCGTCTTCACCCACGCTCCGCCTCGGCCCGGCGCTCGGCGATCAGTTCGTCTGCCGCGCCCCTGAGCAGGTTAGCGTAACTGCCCTGCAAGTCGCGGGTAAACTCGCGGAGGGATTGCACCCGTATATCTGCGCCGCTGATCTGAAAGATCACCCGGTCTCCCTCCTGCACGCCCAGCGCGGTTCTGACCTCGGGCGGCAGGACCACGCGGTAAGCCCGTCCGACTTTTGAAGACTGGCTCCGACTGTGGTCCGTTGATGGCGTCATGTCATTATTTTAAAGCGTGGCACGTTCTCATAACGTGGCCGGATCACCACCTCGGCTGCATGTCGCCCATCAGGTGGTACAGCAGCGCCTTCTGCGCGTGCAGGCGGTTCTCGGCCTGATCGAAAACGCGGCTTTTGGGGTGTTCGGTGGCTTCTGGCACGGTTTCCTCGCCGTAGTGCGCGGGCAGGCAGTGCAGGAAGATGCCGTCCGGGGCCAGGGTGTCCAGCATGCCCGGCGTGACCTGATAGCCCCGGAAGGCGCGGCGGCGGATGTCGGCCTCGGCCTCCATGCCCATGCTGATCCACACGTCGGTGTACAGCACGTCCGCGCCCTCGATGGCGGCCAGATCGTGCGTCAGGGTAATCCGGGTGCCGCCCTCCACGGCGTCCATCAGCACGCCCGCGTTGGGTTCGTAGCCCACCGGGGTCACCACCGTCACGTCGCTGCCGGTCAGGATGCCCATGTGGATGTGGCTGTTGGCGAGGTTGTTGCCGTCGCCGATGTACACCACCCGCCGCCCGCGCAGGTCGGTGCCGAACTCTTCCTCGATGGTCTGATAGTCGGCCAGCAGTTGCGCGGGGTGCAGCATGTCGCTCAGGCCGTTGATCACCGGAATGGCGGCGTGATCGGCCAGCTCATGCAATGTTTGCTGAAGGTAGACCCGGCCCATCACGCCGTCTACCCAGCGCTCCAGATTGCGCGCCACATCGCTGACGCGCTCGCGGGTGCCCAGGCCGATCTCGGTGTTGCTCAGGGTGATGGCGTGGCCGCCGAGCTGGTACATGCCCACGTCGAAGGTGGTGCGGGTCCGCAGGCTGGATTTCTCGAACACCAGGGCCAGCGACAGGCCCGACAGCGGCTTGACCCCGCGCCACTCGCCGCGCTTCATGGAGTGGGCGGTGTCCATCACGGCCCGCAGTTCGGAGGCCGTCATGTCCAGATTGCTCAGGAAGTCGCGGCCCGCCATTACAGGGGCAGGCAGACTCTCAGGCGTCAGCAGCGTGTTTTTATTCACTTGTGATACAGACGCGGATTCTGCCTTTTCAGGCTTTGAAGCCTTTTCTGCGGACTTGGTGGCCTTCGTCATAGGCGAGGAGTATACGCAAAAAATGTTTAATCATGCATCCAGTGAAGAGAGACGGCCCCTTTGTTCCGGCGCTAGACTTCCTTCCAGATGACCGCTCCCACCGCCGCGCCTGGAAGCCAGCCCCTCGGCACGCGCGGCCTGCTGCTGGCGTCGATGATCACGCTGATCTGGGGCCTGAACTTCGTGGTGATCAAGTGGGCGGTGGATGACGCCCCGCCGCTGCTGGTGGCAGCCCTGCGCTTTGCGGTGGCGGCGGTTCCGGCGGTGTTTTTTGTCAGGCCGCCTGCCGTTCCCGCCCGCATTCTGTGGGGGTATGGGCTGGCGGTGGGCGTGGTGCAGTTCGGGCTGCTGTACCTGGCGATAGCGCTGGGCCTGAATCCGGGGCTGGCCTCCTTGCTGATGCAGATTCAGGCGTTTTTCACGGCGCTGCTGGCCGCCGCCTTCCTGCACGAACGCATCCAGCCGTGGCAGGCGGCGGGCATCACGCTGGCCTTTGGGGGCATGGCGGTGATCGGGCTGCTGTCGGGCGGGCAGGTCAGCGTTCTGGGCCTGGGCCTGACGCTGGTGGCCGCGCTGGGCTGGGCGGTCAGCAACCTGCTGGTGCGGGCATCGGGCGGCGCGAACGTCTTTTCGCTGGTGGTCTGGAGCAGCCTGATCGCCCCTATTCCGCTCACGCTGCTGTCGGGCGTGGTCAGCGGCTGGGACGCGGTGGGCCAGACGCTCTTTTACGGCGGCTGGGAGCTGTGGGCCGCCGTGCTGTACATGGGGCTGGCGAACACCGTGCTGGGCTTCGGCGTGTGGTCCCTGCTGATCCAGCGCCACGGGGCCGGACGCGTCGCACCGCTCTCATTGCTGGTCCCGGTCTTCGGCCTGATTTCCAGCGCCATCGTCTACCACGAGGTCTTTCCACCGGGGAAGGTGGCGGGTACGACCCTGATCGCCGTGGGATTGCTGCTGCATGTCTTCGGGCGGCGGGTGTGGCCCCCGGCGCGGCGAACCACCCTCACGCCCGGCGCGGACTGACGCGCCTCGACTCGCGTACCCTGTCTTCCATGCCTCCCCGCCTGTTTGACTCTCACCTGCACACGCCGCTGTGCGGCCACGCCACAGGCACGCCCCGCGAGTACGCACAGGCTGCCCTGGACGCGGGCCTCGCGGGCCTGTGCTTCACCGATCACTGCCCGATGCCCGCGTGGTACGACGCGCCGTGGCGGATGCGCCAGGATCAGCTTCAGGAATACGTGGACGGGATTCGCGCCGTGCAGGCCGACTTTGTCGGACGCCTGGACGTGCGGCTGGGCCTAGAGGCCGACTTTCACCCCGGCACCGAGCGTTTCGTGGAAGGGCTGCTGGCCGCCCATGACTGGGATTACGTGATCGGCAGCGTGCATTACCTGGGTGCGTGGGGCTTCGACAATCCCGAATTCGTGGCTGAATACGAGGTGCGCGATCTGGGTGGCCTGTATGCCGACTATTACGCGCTGGTGGAAGGCGCGGCACGTTCGGGCTTATTTGACAGCATCGGGCATCTGGACCTGCCCAAGAAATTCGGCCACCGTGACCCCGGCGGCGCGGCGGCGCTAAGGGCGCTGGACGCTGTTGCAGAGGCAGGTTTAGCGCTGGATTTCAACACGGCGGGCTGGCGCAAGCCGGTGGCCGAGGCGTACCCCGCGCCGGAACTGGTGGGGGAGGCAGTGGAACGCGGCATTCCCTTTGTGCTGGGCAGCGACGCGCACAAGCCGGGCGAGGTGGGATACCGCTTTGGGGATGCAGCGGCATTGATTGAAGAGGCGGGCGGAAGAGTCGTGACGTTTGCGGGGCGGGTGCGGCAGGGCTAAGCAGGGGTCAGCGCCTCAGTCCGCCGTCCAGTCCCAGACCTGCGCCCGCACCGCCTCGTAACTGGCGTCCAGGGCTGGTCCCAGCAACACCAGTTCGGCCAGACGCCGGGCCATGCGGCTGACCTCGCGCGCCTCTTCCAGGGTCAGCGCGCGGCCCAGCACGCCGAATTCGCGGTAGCTGAGCCATTTCTTGATCACCTGATACCCGCCGATGGTGTAGTCCCACACGCCCTGCGGCACATTTTCCCAGACCCAGCCATCGTTCAGGGACATGTCCAGCACCGTGTCCCCCAGTTCGGGTGGCAGGCCCTGCGCGGGCCGCTGCACTGTGCGCCCCCGCCCCGGCATCACCACGTTGCCGCGCTGGAGGTTGCCCCACCCGGCCCGGACCTCATAGCCGTGTTCTTCCGTCCCCACACGCTTTAGTCGGCCCACCGCGCCCAGTTCCGGGGCCGTCGCCGCCTGTGGATTGTCCAGCAGTTCGGCCACCCGCGCGCCCAGCGCCGCCGACGCCTGCAAGGTTTCCAGCGATGCGGGCAGCGGCACACGCGGCCAGTCCGCCGCCACGCCGTCTGCGTTCTGCGCCAGATACGCCGCGCTAAAGCCCACCGCCAGCGCGTGGTGCCACAGCAGGGCCGCCTCGCTCAGATCGGTGTCGGGGCGCGTGACCCCCAGCGCCGCCAGATATACCCGCGCACGGGGCGAGAGATTGGCACGCGTTGAGGGTGAGGAGGAGGCAAACAGGCCGTCTGATACGGGGGATTCGGTGCGCCATAAAATGGGAATCGCCACCGCATTTGGTCTCAAAAGGTGATAGTCGGGCAGTGCGGATGTCATCACGGTTATAAATTTTTCGTCGGGCCGTTCTGAAAATGCCCGCGTCACGAAATATTGATTGCCGTCGCCATAGTTGCTCCTTAGCGCGGGCCGAGACCTATTCCAGACTTGAGAGAAGTTCGTATGGTAGGCCCAGCGAGTGTCGAATGGATATAGAGCATATCTGATGATGTTTTCGCTCTGCATGGACTCTGAAAGTGTTACACGCTGACGAACTTGAGAGGCTTTGAAACTGCCACCGTCCACAACAGGCCCAATTTGCCGCTGCTCCAATTCCTCAAAAGATATGGCGGGATCGAGGTACTGACGCACGTTGTCGGCCACCTCTTCCTTCGAGTGACCCATGAGTCTGCCGCGCCGCATTTCCTGTAAGCCGCTGATAGGTGCCTCTCCAGCCAATTCCACCACTTTCGGCCAGCTCTGGTACTCGGCGCTGCTGGCGTCGGGGCGGAAGGTGTAGCGGTTGGCGGCGGTGGGCTGGGCAGACTGGTAGGCGGGGCCGCTCCCACCTGCGGCGGTTCTGAGCTGCTGCGCCTTGCCTGCGCCCCAGAATTCGCGGTACTGCACCTGCTGGGTCTGTCCGGGCTGCCCGGTCCTGATTAGCAACGAAATAGCCGTGCCAGTGCGGATGCCCGCGCGGTTGGTGGGCGTGGAAAAGATGCTGGGATCGGGGAGGCCGTCCGGGGTACGTTTGCCCGTTTCGCGGCTGTCTCCGTTCAGGTTGTCGAAGCTCAGGTGATCGAACTCGGCGAGCAGCGTGCGGCGCATGACCACGAAACTGGGGTCGCCCAGGTACGAATACGGGCTGATAAACGACACGATGCCGCGCCCGCCCTGGGCGATCTTGCGCTCTGCAACGCGAAAAAAGCGCACGTACAGGTCGTCCAGATTGAACTTGCGAATGCCCCACTCGGACACCAGCCCGGCCTTGTAGGTGGCGATCAGGTCGCCTTCCCCGGTCTGGCTGGTGCCCACGAAGGCGCTGTAGGGCGGGTTGCCCAGCACCACCAGAATGGGCGCGTTCTTCTTGACCTGCTGGGCGGCGTCCTGCTCGGCCTGTAACTCGGACATGGGCAGCGGCGCGGGCACGTCGTGCCAGTTGGTCAGCGCGTTGGTCAGGTACACGGCGGCGCGTTCGGGCTGGCCGGGGTGCTGCGGGTCATTGGGACGGAGGCTGGCCGCCTGGCCGTTCAGGGTGCAGCGGGCCAGTTGCTGGCTCAGGCGCATGTGCGCGATCACGTAAGGTGCGGGCATGATCTCAAAGCCGATCAGGCGGGTCTTGACGGCGCGGCGCAGATCGTCCAGCACGGTGTCGTCCACCTCCGGCTGTGCCCGCAAGGTGCGCCAGATGCGGTCCAGGGCCGCCGTCAGGTAACTGCCCGTTCCGGTGGCCGGGTCCAGCACGTACACGCTGGGGTCCGCCAGTCCTAGCGGGAGGCCCAGTTGCGTTCTGAGTGCCTGATCCACGCGCTCCACCATGTATTCCACCACTTCGGGCGGGGTGTACCACACGCCAAACTGCTTGCGAAGTTCCGGGTCGTAGGCGGCCAGGAACGGCTCGTAAAAATACTGCACGGCGTCGCCCTGGAATTTGCCCTGAAAGCTGGCGGTGTCCACGCGGGCCAGGGTGGCGGCGGTGCGGTCCAGCAGATCGGTCAGGTTCAGGCTGTGCTGTGCCGACGGATTCGCCAGTTCGGAAAACAGGCGCTGCATGACCGGCAGGTGCAGTTCCCACGCGGCGGTGCGCCACTGAAACGCCTCGCCGGGGTGACGGTCAATGTGCAGCACCCACGCGCTGAACAGGCCATACCACAGCGTCTGAACCAGCGTAGTGCGAAAGAAGCGTTCGCCCTGCTCATCCTCGAATTGCAGGTCCAGCGCCTTGCTCAGCGCGTCCTTGAGCGGATTCAGTGCGGCCAGCGGCGTGGTGTTCAGGCGGTGTCTGGCCTCGCGCGCATAACTGGCAAGGAACCACGCGACACCTTCCGGGGTGGTCAGCGGCGCGGCGGCTTGCAGGGCGCGGGTCAGGAACTCGGCCAGCGGGGCGGCGTGGGCGTTGCGCCTTCCCTCATCGGCCAGCAGCGCCGCGAAAGCCGGGGCGTCGGGGGCCAGCTCCAGGCTTTCCAGCAGTCTGGGCTGTCCGTGTTCGCGGCTGTACAGCGCGAAGCCGCGCAGGTTGGTCACCAGCACCAGCCCGTACAGGTCCAGGTACTTGCCCACCTGCTGTCCGGTGGCAATGTCCGCCACGGCCTCGGCGGGAGATTTAACTTCCAGCGCGCCCCGGCTGGGCAACTGGCCTTTCAGGGCGTCCTGATCTGCGCCGCGCTGAAGTTGCGACGAGTCAAACAGGCCGCCGTCGGGAATGCCCGCGCCCAGGTTGCTCAGGTGGTTCACAGCATAGACTTTGGGCTTCAACGTCGCGCCCACAGCGCTCAGCAACTGAAAGAGCGCGGGATAGTAACTGGTTTCGGCCACGCCCGCGCCCGTGGCCTGAATGTCACGCACCTGTGCAAAATATGTTCGGGCCGCTGCTTCGGCGCTGCTGGGTGGGGGCATGGGCGCAGGGTAGCAAGTCTTCAGGCCGTCGCTTCCGCCCCCGCCCCCTCGGCCAGGTGCAGCCAGGTGGTCAGCACGCTGTCCGGGTTCAGGCTCACCGAGTCGATGCCCTGGTCCATCAGCCACTGAGCAAGCGCCGGGTGATCGCTGGGTCCCTGACCACAGATGCCGATGTACTTCCCCTGCTTCTTGGCGGCGGCAATCGCCTGCGCCATCAGCGCCAGCACCGCCGGGTCCTGCTCGTCGAACAGGTCCGCCACCAGCCCCGAATCGCGGTCCAATGCCAGCGTGAGTTGGGTCAGGTCATTGCTGCCAATCGAGAAACCATCGAAAAGTTCCAGAAACTGCTCGGCCAGGATGGCGTTGCTGGGAATCTCGCACATCATGATGATCTTCAGATCGTTCTCGCCGCGTTTGAGGCCGTTCTTCTCAAGAATCTCTAGCACCGTCTTTGCCTCGCCCACCGTGCGGACGAAGGGAATCATGATCTGCATGTTGGTCAGGCCCATGTCGTCGCGCACGGCTTTCATGGCCCCGCATTCCAGCGCGAAAGAATCCGCAAAGTCCGCGCTGCGGTAACGGCTGGCCCCCCGGAAGCCGATCATCGGGTTTTCCTCGTGCGGCTCGTAGGCCGCGCCGCCGATCAGGTGGGCGTACTCGTTGCTCTTGAAGTCGCTCAGGCGCACGATCACGGGTTTGGGCGCGAAGGCGGCGGCGATGTTGGCCACCCCTTCCATCAACTTGTCGCGGAAGAAGTCGCGGGGCGAGGCGTAGCCCCGGATGCGCTCGTCGATCTGGGTTTTCACGTCCTCTGGCACGTCCGGGTAATCCAGCAGGGCGCGCGGGTGGACGCCGATAACATTGGAGCAGATGAATTCCACGCGGGCCAGCCCGACACCCTCGTTGGGCAGCGCGGCGAACGAGAAGGCCCGGTCCGGCGAGGCCACGTTCATCATGATCTTCATCGGCACGTCGGGCATGGCGTCCAGCTCGATGCGGTGAATCTTGAAGTCGCGCTTGCCCTCATAGACGTAGCCGGTGTCGCCCTCGGCGCAGGACACCGTGACCTGCTGCCCGCTCTTGAGGGTGCAGGTGGCGTTGCCGCTGCCCACCACGGCGGGAATGCCCAGCTCGCGGGCAATGATCGCCGCGTGGCAGGTGCGCCCGCCCCGGTTGGTCACGATGGCGGAGGCGCGTTTCATCACAGGTTCCCAGTCGGGATCGGTCATGTCGGCCACCAGCACGTCGCCGTCCTGCACGGAGTTCATCTGCGAGATGTCGCTGACCACGCGCACGGTGCCGCTGCCGACGCGGTTGCCCACGGCGCGGCCCTCCACCAGCACCGTGCCGCCGCCGCCGATCTCGAAGCGTTCCAGCGTACGCCCGCTGCGGCTCTGCACCGTTTCCGGGCGGGCCTGGAGAATGTAGATCTGCCCGTCGCGCCCGTCCTTGCCCCACTCAATGTCCATCGGGCGCTGGTAGTGGTCCTCGATGGCGACGCACTGCCGGGCCAGTTCGGTCAGATCGGCGTCGGAGAGACAGAAGCGCTGCGCCTCCTCGGCGGACACGTCCACGCTGTCCACACCGCCGCCACCCTCTGCATAGATCATCTTGCGGGCCTTGCTGCCCAGGGTGCGGCGCAGTACGGCTTTTTTTCCTGCTTTCAGTGCGGGTTTGTACACGAAGAACTCGTCGGGGTTGATCGCGCCCTGCACCACCAGTTCGCCCAGGCCATACGCGGCGGTGATCAGCACGGCGTCGCGGTAACCGCTCTCGGTGTCGAGCGTGAAGGCCACGCCGGACACGCCCAGATCGGTGCGGACCATCCGCTGAATCCCGGCGGACAGCGCCACCTCGGCGTGCGCGAAGTCATGGTGGACGCGGTAACTGATGGCGCGGTCATTGTAGAGACTGGCGAACACCAGCCGGACGTGGTGCAACACGCTGTCTATGCCGCGCACGTTCAGGAAGGTTTCCTGCTGCCCGGCAAAACTGGCCTCGGGCAGATCCTCGGCGGTGGCGCTGGAACGCACGGCCACGTCGGGATCGGTGACGCCGGAGTCGCGAGCCATATTTTCGTAATCGGCGCGAATGGCATCTTCCAGCATCTTCGGCAGCGCTGCCGCCTCCACCCAGCCGCGAATCTCCTTTCCGGCAGCGGCCAGGGCCACCACGTCGTTCACGTCCAGCGCGCCCAGGCGGGCGTTGATCTTTTCCTCGATGCTGTTCTCAGTCAGGAACAGCCGGAAGGCGTCGGCAGTGGTGGCAAAGCCCCCCGGCACGCGCACTCCGGCCTCTGCCAGCCCGTGAATCATCTCGCCGATGGAGGCGTTCTTGCCGCCCACCACCTCCACGTCGGTCATCCTTAGTGTCTGGAACGCGCTGGTCATCTGCATGGGTTTTCTCCGTTGCTGTGGGGAAGAATAGGTCAAGGGCAGTTGGATTAGTGTTGGGTACCCTCACAGCTTAACGGGTTTGGGTGCGTGCAGGGTGTGTCGGGGGCAGAGACACCCCCACCGCCGACCTGTCACCCTAAAGCCATGACCTCCACCCCGCCGCCTGCCCGCCCGGTGCTGATCGTCAGCGACCACACCGGCCTGACCGCCGACAACATCGCCCGCGCGCTGCTGGCGCATTTTCCGGGGCAACCGCTGCGCTATATCCCCCGGCCCTTCACGGCGGACGTGGCGGCGGCGCGGGCGGTGGCGCAGGAGGTGGCGGTGCTGAGCGCGGCGGGCGGGCGCCCGATCCTCTTTACCACCGTGACCCAGCCCGAAGTGCTGGCCGAGTTGCAGGCCGCCCCCGCCCGCCTGTTCGATCTGCTGACTCCCGGCATCAATGAGCTGGAGGTGGAGCTGGAACAGACGGCGGCGCGTACGGTGGGCGGCTACCACGACATGCACGACGCGGGCGCGTATCTGGGCCGCATGGAGGCGCTGGATTTTGCCCTGGCCACCGACGACGGCGTGGGCGACAAGCAGTACGGGCTGGCCGACGTGATTCTGGTGGGCGTCAGCCGGGTGGGCAAGACCCCCACAAGTCTGTTTCTGGCGTTGCAGCACGGCGTCCGCGCCAGCAATTACCCGCTGGCCGAGGACGACTTCGAGCGCGACAGTCTGCCCCTGCCGTTAGAGAAACACCGCGACAAGCTGTACGGCCTGACCATTGATCCGCGCCGCCTGCACGCCATCCGAACCCAGCGCAAGGCGGGCAGTCGCTACGCCAGCCCCGAACAGTGCGAATTCGAGGTCCGCCGCGCCGAACGCCTGTTTCAGCGCGTGGGCCTGCCGGTGCGCGACACCACCAGCACCAGCGTGGAGGAAATCGCTGCGGGCATTCTGAGCGCATTGCGGCGACGCTGAACCTTCTGTCCCATTGACGGTGGGGGAGAGGCCCCCGCCAGATGGCCTATTCTCCCCGGCCTCTGCTGCGCCGTAAATTAGAGTCAGATGACCTCTCAATCCGTCCCACCCGCGCCGGACGGCTGGCGCACCTTCGTGTGGCTGTGGAGCTCGCAGGCGCTGAGCGTGCTGGGATCGGCGGTGGCGGGCTTCGCCTTCAACATCTACCTGACGGTCACGCGCTACCCGCTGGCCGAGCAGAAGCCGCAACTGGCACTGGCGCTGTCGGCCACGGCGCTGGCCTGGGGACTGGCCGCCACCCTCAGCGCGCCGCTGGCCGGAACCTGGACGGACCGCCATGACCGCCGCCGGATCATGCTGGGCGCGGACCTGCTGGGCGCGCTGGTGACCTTCGGGATGCTGGGCCTGCTGCTGCTGCCCGCCGCGCCGCTGTGGGCGCTGATCCTCACCTCCGGCCTGATGGGACTGGTGGGTACCTTCCACGGTTCGGCCTTCGACGCCAGTTACACCACGCTGGTGCCGGGGGACCGCCTGCCCCGTGCCAACGGCATGATGCAGACCATCTGGAGCCTGGCCGGGCTGGTGGGTCCGGCGGTGGCTGCCCTGCTGATCGGCGTTCCCGCGCTGCTGCGAAAGTCCGAGGCGTTGCCGGGCTGGCTGTCGGGCCTGCGCGACGGCGTGCCCTTCGCCTTCGCGGTGGACGGGTTGACCTTCGTGGTGGCGGCGCTGGTCCTCTTGCGCCTGCATGTCCCGTCCCCGCCAGAGGTGACGGACCGCAGCCAGCCGCGCTCGTTCCGGGAGGACATGGCCTTTGGCTGGAAGTTTATCGGGAGCCGTAAACCGCTGCTGGCGCTGCTGCTGACCTTCGCCGTCGCCAACCTGTGCAGCAGCGGTCTGGGCGTGCTGGAGCCGCTGATCGTCAAATTCGGGCTGGCCGCCGACTGGCAAAGCCGGGGCAGCACCCTGACCGCCGCGCTGGCCACCCTGACCATCACCCAGAGCGTGGGTGGCGTGCTGGGCGGCATCTTGATCAGCGTCTGGGGCGGGCTGAAATCGCAACGGGTGCTGGGCGTGCTGCTGCCGATGATCGTGGCCGGGCTGGCGCTGGCGGCCTTCGGCTTCAGCTCCACGGTGCTGGCGGCGTGTGCGGCGCTGTTCGTGATGGGCCTGACCTTTCCGGCCATGAACGCGCACTCGCAGAGCATCTGGCAGTCGCAGGTGCCGCCCGCCATGCAGGGCCGGGTGTTCAGCGTGCGGCGGTTGATCGCGCAGTTCACCTCGCCCCTCAGCACCGCACTGGCCGGGCTGTTGGCCGCGCGCTACGCGGGGGGCAGCGTTGCCCTATTCGCGGGTCTGCTGTTTGCGGTTGTGGCGGCGGCGCAACTGTTCAACCCGGTGATCCGCCGGGTGGAGGAGGGGGGACCCGTGGGCGCAGAGGTGGTCAAGGAACCGGCGGCGCAGTAGGCGGCAGACGGCGCGGCAGCACCATCGAACTGGGTCAGGCCCTCGCGCGCCTGCCTTTGCCTCAGCCCGTCGGTTGCGGACGCCGCTTCCTTTTTTCCTTGCGCCTTTTTTCCTTGCGCTTTGCCACCCTGGCAGCCGCTGCACTGCCAGCCGCTACACTGGAAGCGTGCTGGCCGTTCGTCTGTTTGTCATCATGGTGGGATTGCTGCTGGGCTGGCTGGCCGGAGAGGCGCTGGCCTCGGCGCAGTCCACGGACCTCAGCCAGGTCAATACCCTCAGCCTGATGCTGGCGGGAGGCTTGACCGCGCTGCTGTTCGCGCCGCGCGCCGAGAAGCTGCTGGGCGGCAGCGTGACCCGCCTTGCGAGCTGGTACGCGGGGCTGTCGCCGCGCAGCGTGGCCGCCGCCACCTTCGGGTTGATCGTGGCCCTGCTGCTGAGCGTGCTGCTGAGCAGCCTGCTCCAGAGCCTGCCGTTCTACAACTGGTTCTGGAGCCTGCTGGTGACGGTGGTGCTGGCGGTGTTCTTCGTGAGTTTTGCGGTGGGCCACGCCGAGGCCTTCGGGCTGCTGGTCGTTCCGCAGGTGCGCCGCCGCAGCGGAAGCAAGCTGCTGGACAGCAACGTGATCATTGACGGACGGATTCTGGAACTGGTGCGCGCCGGGTTTCTGGACGGCGAGCTGGTGGTGCCGGGCTTTATCCTGCGTGAACTCCAGTTCCTGTCCGACAGCGGCGACGCGCAGAAACGCACGCGCGGCAAACGCGGCCTGGGCCTGCTGGAGGAGTTGCGAGAACTGCATCCCATCCGCATCGAGGACTGGGACGACGCGGCCCTCAAGAGCGTGGACGACAAGCTGATCCGCCTGGCCCGCGAAACCGGCGGCCAGATCGTCACCAACGACGGCAACCTGGGCAAGATCGCCAGGCTACACGGCGTCACGGTCCTGAGCGTCAACGAGGCGGCGGTGGCCCTCAAACCGCAGGTTCAGGCGGGCGACCTGCTGGCCTTGACCATCACCAAGGGCGGCCAGCAAGCGGGCCAGGGCGTCGGCTACCTGGAAGACGGCACGATGGTGGTGGTGGAAGACGGCCTGAAACTGCGCGGCAAGCAGGCCCGCGTGCAGGTGGTCAACAACGTGCAGACCAACGTGGGCCGCATGATCTTTGCCAGGCTGGAGCGGGAAGAAGTGGCTTAGGCGCTGTGCGCGTGTCTTTAAGGTCAAAACGTCTAACCGCAAAAAGTCGTGATGCTCTTTGCGGTTAGACGGTTTGACGGCGCGTAGCGCCTGTATTTATCCTGCCTCAGTTGACGGGCGGTGGGGGCACCAGCCAGATCACCGCGCGGGCGTCGCTGAGGCCGGTCAGCAGGGTGCGGGGCACGAAGTTGCCCGATTGCAGCCCCAGGGCGGCGTTGTAGCGGGTCAGGGTGCTGGCGGTCAGGGTGTACAGGTTGCCGTCGGGGGCCAGGGTGAGGTCGCGCAGGTCACCAAACAGCGCGACGGTGGACGCCGCTCTGCTGGCGGTGCCGTCCCAGGCCAGCAGCGGCTGGTTGCCCTGGCCGCTGCGCCAGGCGGCCAGCAGGTTCTGGCTTCCGGCGCTGCCGCTCCACAGGCGGTCAAAACGCCGCGCGCCAAAGGCGGTCAGTGCCACGCCGTCGGGCAGGCCCGTGGCAGACAGCTTCTGCACGCCGCTGTCGGTGGCGGCCAGAGTGTCGGCGTTGTAGGCCACCAGATCGCGGATGGCCGGGGTGGGCAGCGGGGAACTGACCACGGCCACTGCGTCGCCCGCGTTCTGCGGCGCGGCGCGCAACACCTCGCTGCCGCCGCCCACGCGCGGGCGGGCCACCACACCCACGTCGCCGCTGATGGCCAGCCGTACGGGCGGCACGTCGGCCCCCGGCGCGGGCGGCAGGAAGGTGGGCAGCAGCACGGTCCAGACCAGCGTGCCGCCCGCGTTGTACAGCGCCAGTTGCTGTGGTCCGCCCTGGCACTGGCTCAGGGTCAGCAGGCGGTCCCGCGCGGCGCTGCTGACCGTTTGGATCAGGCAGACCGGCGTGAACGGCGGCGCGACAAACGGCTGGATGTCGGCCAGATCGTTATTGCGGCTCTCGATCCTGGTCTTGAGGGTCAGGGCCAGGCGTTGACCGCTAGGCAGCGAGTTCAGGGTCACGCCGTCGGTCACCGGTTCGCTCTTGTTGGCGCTGATCGGCGCGGAATTGCTGTCGGCATTGGGGGTCACGGTCCGCAGCGTGCCGCCGCCATCGGTGAGCACGGCCACGCGCAGGGCCACCTGCGGCTCCTCGGTGCCGGTACAGGCCACCAGCAGGGCGGGGATCAGGAACAGGGCGGAAAGGTGGGATGGAGATTTCATGGGCCTCCTTGATAGGCGGTCTGGAGCATTTGTGGGAAGAGTTGTTCGCTTCTGGCCGAACGAAGTGAGTGAATGTTGCCGAATATCTGGGACTGGTACAGCTCCGAAGGTGAGAATGGAAGCTTTCAGTTGTCCTTTTTTCTGATGCTGTCATTCGGACCAATGCTCTAACCGTCAAAAAAGCACTGGTCCCAGCGGTTGGACGGTTTGACCTTTAGACCTTTGGACAGCGCCGCTTACAGCGTACTGAGATCACGGCGTGCTGGGATTGAGCAGCGGCACCTTGATCCCGTCCGGGGTCAGGTCAAACAGCGGGTACTGACTCTGACCGGGCAGGCCCACCGACAGGCGGTAGCGGCGCTGCACCAGATCGGCCTCGGCCTGGATGGCCCAGCAGCAGCGGTCGATGGTCAGGCCCAGCACCGGCGACAGCGGTTTGGGGTCCTGGCGCACGCCGTCCACCCAGATAAAGGTCTGGCGCAGGCTGGCGGTGAGGTACGCGCCGGGCGGCTGGTCCTTTCTGCCGATGCCCAGGCTGACCCGCAACGGATCGACGCTCAGGTAATCGGTGGCCATGTCGTCGGGGTAGATCCCGCTGCGGCTGCGCGAGTACTGCACCCGGCCCGACAGCGCCGCGCGGCTGCCGAACTGCACGTTGGCGTCCAGATCCGCCCGCGTCAGTTCGGTGCGGTACTGGTCCAGGCCGGGGGTGGCCACGGTGGCGGCCAGCGCCAGCCGCTGCCCCGGACGGGTCACGCTCAGGGTGCCGGACACGGTGGGGCGGGTAAAGCCGCCGCGCAGCAGATCGTAGGGACCGCCGTAGGTCAGTTGCCAGTCGTTGGCGCTGCCGCCCACCGTGCCCACGCTGAAGGTCACGCTGCCGCTGCTCGGGGAGCTGCCGGGGGCCGGATCGGGGTCCACCGGGCGGCGCAGCAGCAGGTCATGGGCGGTGGACAGCCTGTAGCGCGCCCGCCAGGTCACGCTGGCGTTGCCGGCGATTCTGCCGGTGGGCGGATACAGCGTCTCGCTGGCCGAGAAGGTGATGGGATTCAGCACCGCGTCGCGCGCCACAGAGGCATTAATGCTAGCCCCCACCTCGTCGATCTGGGGCAACTGAATGTTGTGCGTGACGTAGGCGCTGACCGAGTCCGCACGGGTGGCCCCGGTGACGGTGGCCCGCAGCGTGAAGGGCGAGTAGCCGTTCAACCGCGTATAGCTGCCCGAGGCCGTCAGCGTCAGGTCCGGTGCGGGCCACGCGCTGCTGCGGCGCAGGTAGGCGGGCCGGGCAGGCACGGCGGGACCGTATTCGGTGGCCTCACGGGCGGGCTGGGCCTCCACCGGGGTCAGCGTGCCGGAATTGGGATCGCCCACCGTGGCGTTGTACGAGAAGCTCTCCAGCTCCTTGGTGAACGGCTGGTAGGCCAGTTGCGCGTTCAGATTCAGCGGCAGCCGATTGACGGCCACGGTAAAGACAGCGGGGGCCTGCAAGTCCGGGGCCAGGAACAGGTCGCGCCTGAGCGAGATGCCGAAACTCACGTCCTTGACCGGCACGGTGTTCAGGTTCAGTGTCAGCGGCGCGCTCAGGATTCGGCCCGACAGGGCGTCGAAGGCGAAGGGACTGGTGCCCTCCCGCCGCAGGTAGGCGACGCCGAAGGTCACGGTGTTGGTGGTGTTGAAACGCTGGGTAAGCTGGGCGCTGACGTTCAGGTCCATCGTCCTGGCCCCGGTGCCGTAGTAGCGCCCGGTGAAGGTGTTGCCCAGCGCCAGATCGGCACCTCCCCACGGCTGGGCGGTGTAGGCCAGGGCGTGTTGCTCTTCCAGGCGTGTGGTGCTGATGTTCTTGCCCTGCGCCGTGGCGCTGGGCGACAGCGGGTTGCTCTGGGCGCTGTACTTACCCGCCGTCAGGCGCGTGTCGGCGCTGAAGGTGCCGTTGGTGTAGGGCTTGGGGTCCAGCACCACCTCGGTTTTGCGGTACGGCGAGGGAATGCCTTCCGTCGGCTCCGGTCCGAAACGGCCCAGGTACGAGAACTCCGACGAGAACAGCGGGTATTCGAGCTTGGCCCCGAAGTCCACCCTGGTCACGCCGCGGTCAGGGCTGGTCTGGTGAAGATTGCTGTCCTGGCGCGTCACGTTCAGGCGGTAGTCCAGATCGCGCACGGCCAGCGACAGCGGCACGCGGCCCGTTACCCCGAAATTGATGTCGATGTCGTAGCCGGGGTTGGTGGTGCCGTCCGCGTTCAGGGGTCTGGGGTTGGCCAGCGTGTACAGGTTGACCCGGTCCACGAAGGGCAGCGGCGCGTACGAGCGCAGCGCCACGCCGAGGCCCACGCTGGGGCTGCGGTTCTGGTAATAGCGCAGCAGCGTGGTGCCCAGCGTGCTGCTGCCCACCGAGAACGGCAGATCGGCCTCCACCGTGTAGCCGTCCACCGAATCCTGAGAGATCAGCAGCCGGGGCTGGCGTTCGGGATCGTTCAGCGGAATCACGATCACCGGCAGGAACAGCACCGGTACGTCGGCCAGCAGCAGTTGCGCGCGGTAGGCCACCAGCCGGTCGCCGGGATACACAATCAGGCGCTCGGCGCGGAAGGCGTAGTCGTTGGGGGTGCGCCCGCACTTGGCGCAGGTGGTGAAGTAGCCGCCGGTGGCGCGCAGTTGCCCCGGAATGCGCTCCACCTCCTGCCCGCGGATTTCCAGATCGGCGTCGCTGATCAGCACGTCCTGCCCGGTGACCTGCTCATCGCCCAGCTCCACCACCAGATTCTCGCCGCTGAGGTCCTGGCCGTCCTTGGCGCTGCGGTAACTGGCCGCGCCCACCAGCGTCAGGGTGCGCCGGGTGCGGTTGTATTCCACCCGTCTGGCCCGCACCACGTCCTCGTCCACCCGCAGCTCCACGTTGCCGCCGCTGATGATCACCAGTTCCTGCCCGTCCACCTGGCGCAGTTCTAGCGTGTCCGCCGAGATGATCTTGACCGTGCGGGCGTCCGCGCCGCCCAGCACTGCCCCCAGCAGGCCCACCGTGAGGACGGCGTTGCGGGCCAGGGTACGCAGGCCTCCCTTCCTCTTTTTGGAGGTCTGGCGCGGTCTCTCCATGCCAATGCTGCCCAGCCCCATCCGGCTCCCAAAGCTCATTGGGCGGCCCTGTTGACGCTGGGAATCAGTGCCAGGGTTTGCGCCGCCGAGGGTAGCGGGAATGCGTCGGCCAGCGCCGCTCTGCCCGTTCCCGGACCGTCAGCCAGCATGCTCAGGCTGGTGCCGGGGTAATAGAAGCCCAGGATGTTCAGGTGGTCCTGCCCGGCCCGCGCCAGGCCCAGCGCGCCGTACTGCGACAGGCCCACGCCGTGCCCTGCGCCGCTACCGCTGATGACCAGTGGACTGAGACCACTCAGGGTCACGCGCGTGCCCGGCGCACCCAGCGAGCGCACGAAGCCGCCCGCATTCGCGCCCGTGATCCGGGCCATGCCGCCGTCGCCGCCCAGGGTGATCTCCTGCGGCCTGCCCGACGCACTCTGGCGCGTGACCGTCACGGAACGCAGCGCCCCGACGCGTGCGCCGTAGCGGGCGGCCACCTTCTGGACCTGCGCTGCCGCCACCTCAATGCGCCAGTCGCCGCGCGGGCTGCCTGCCGAGAACGGATCGGCCTGTGCGCGCAGGTACGGCAACTCCTTGCCCCAGACCTCGGCGCTGG
Organism: Deinococcus frigens DSM 12807; assembly: GCF_000701425.1. Lineage (GTDB taxonomy): Bacteria > Deinococcota > Deinococci > Deinococcales > Deinococcaceae > Deinococcus > Deinococcus frigens. The sequence continues at coordinate 51,017 of NZ_JNIW01000026.1, forward strand.
AGGCGGTAAAGCCCCCGGAATCGCTGCTGAAATAGGTGCTGGCCGGCTGCCCGGCGTAGGCGATCACCTGCGCGCGGGTGGCGTCGATGGCCGCGTTTGTTTCGGTCTTCTCGGCGCGCAGGCCGGGGTAGACCTGGCAGCTCTCGGTGGCGCAGGTGTCATAGGGGGCCGCCGGGTTGATGCGCGCCGCCACGTAGGTCCGCGCGATCACGGCCTGGGCGGCCAGCGCGGCGGCGGGCCACGACGCGGGCATCTCGGCGGGGACCACTCCGCGCAGGTAATCCTCCACGTCCACCACGTTCACGCCCTGCACGCCGCCGCTTTGCACGCGCAGCAGCACGCCGCCCCGGTAAGATCTGCCCGCGATTTCCACCACGCTGCCGGGGCTGGGCGGCAGATACAGCGTGCTGTTGCCCGCTGCCTGTCCGTTCAACGTGAGTTGCCCGGCGGCCACGCCCACCGTCCAGGCGGTCATCTGCGGCGGGGCGGGCGTAAGCAGACCCGGCGGCGCGAAGGCGTCCTGCACCGGAGCAGGTCTGGCGGGCACGCGCACGGTCAACTGCGGGGCGGCGGCCACCAGCACGCGCACGTTCAGGGCAGAGGCGGCTGGGGCGCAGAGCAGCGCGGCACAGCCCAGAGCGGCACGGCACAGAGCGGCACGGCACAGAGCGGTGCCGAGGCCCAGCCGCACGGGCCGTCCACGCCGCGCCCGCGTCCCTGCCAGCCCAGAGGTCGGCCCACAGGTCAACGCAGAGGTCAGCGCAGGAGCCAGCAGGGAGGTCAGCAGAGAGGGGGAGGAGTTGGACATCGTTGGGGCCGAGTATAAACATCCCGCATGTGCGCCCTTCTCACAGCGGCGTGAGAAGCCTCCGCTCGGCAGGCGGCGGCGCGCGGCATCATGGCGGGCATGAACACTGCCGCTTCACCTTCAAACCCAGGTCAGGTCTGGGCGCATGTCGGTCAGCCCTTTCAACCCCGGGATTACGACGTGGTGGTACTGGGCGCGGGCCGTATGGGGTCTGCCCTGGCCTCCTATCTGCGGCAACTGGCCCCCCACCTCTCCCTGCTGCTGCTCGAAGAGGGCGGACTGCCCAACGAGGACGGCGCGACCCTGCTGGCCCCCGGTGTGTGGACGACTCGGGGGGTGCCGGAGGAGCGCGTCGCCCAGGCCCACTGGACCCGTGAGCAACTGAAATCCGTCTTCGGGAACATCAGCTTTCAGCCGCGCCCGCTGACCGAGCTGTTCGCAGAGGATGGGCCAGGCCGGACGCCCGCCGCCGAAGCGCTGGCCCCCCACCCGGACGCGCGGGCGATGGTGGATGTCTCTGCCCTGCCCTTTGCGCGGGTGGACCCTGAGGCCGCCACCTACCGCCCCGGCGCGCTGGCGCTGGCCGCCGCACAGACGGCGGTGCGGGCGGGCGCGGACCTGATGCTCAACGCCCGCGCCCACGCCGCGCTCTCCCCAGACGGCACGGGCGGCCAGGTGGTCATCGAGCGCCTGAGCGTGACCAACACCCACCAGATCGTCGTCCACGAGACGCATCGTCTGTGGGCCGGGACGCTGGTGCTGGCGCTGGGCGCAGGCGGCCCGCACGCGGCGGAACACGATCTGGGCATTCACACCACCCACGCCCGCGCCTACCGCCAGACGCCGCGCCTGAACGTGCCCAGCGGCGACGACACGCCCACCCTGCGCGCCTGTGGCCTGACCCTGCGCCCGCAGAACGGGGGCTGGACGCTGATTCCGGCCATCCACCACCGCGATCCGCACGGCTACGCCCCCACCGGCGGCCACCTGACCGGCGTGCCCACGGGCCTGCGCCGCGAGACGCTGGAGGACCTGGTGGCCCTGATGGACGTCCTGCCGCCGCTGGGAACGGAGGCGCTGGGACTGGGCCGCAGCATCAGCGACATTCCCGGCGCGTGGCTGGCGTTGCCGGGAGGGCGAGCGGACGGGCTGCCCCTGCACCAGACCTTGGCGAACGGCGTTCACCTGCTGCTGGGCGGCCCGCACGCCGACACGCTGGGGCTGGCGGTGGCCCACGATCTGGCGGCGGCGGTGGCCGGGGTGGAGGGCAGACCGTGGGAAGGCGGCACGTCGGTCTGAGGCGGCTTCAGCCTGTCCAGCTTGCCATCCTATCCAGACTGTGCCCACGGGTCTAACTGCCCGTTCACGCGCGGGGCTACACTGCGGGTCAAGACGCCGCTTTGCCTCACGCGCCCCACAAGGAGAGAGCCTCATGCCCAACATCGGCCCCGCTGAACTGATTGTGATCCTGATCGTCGCCCTGGTGGTCTTCGGCCCCCGCAAGCTGCCCGAGCTGGGCAAGAGCCTGGGCGCGGGCCTGCGCGAATTTCGCAAGAGCACCCAGAGCCTCAAGGACGAGCTGGACGTCGGCCTGAACGACAAGGGCGCGCAGGCGGCCCCCACCCAGACCATCCACGCCTCGGTGCCCGCGCAAGCTGTATCGGCGCAGCCCGTGAACGCCGCCGCCGTGATGCCGGAAGCCGTGACGCCGCAAACTGTGACGCCGCAGGCCGCCACACCTGCCGCTGAGGTTGCCGCCGAACCCATGACCGGGACGGTCAGTCTGGAAAAAGAGAAAGGGCTGGAAAAAGAGAAAGGGCTGGAAAAAGAGAAAGAGACTGTCCAGAGCTGAGCCGGCTCTCGCCGGACTTCGCCGCTCCCACGGGGCGGCTTTTTTTGGGCCTGGGATCATTTCTGCTACGCTGACCGCCGTGTCGTCCTCTCAACTCTGCGCGGGGCAATCCTGATGCTGGCCCGCGCCCGCAGCGTGGCATTGATCGGCGTGGACGCCGTGCCAGTTGAAGTCGAGGTGGACGTGTCGCCCGGTCTGCCTGCCTTTACAGTTGTCGGCCTGCCCGATCAGGCGGTCAGCGAGGCGCGCGAGCGGGTGCGGGCGGCGATTCGCAACGCCGGGCTGCCCTTTCCGGCGGCGCGCATCACGGTCAATCTGGCCCCGGCGGACCTGCGTAAGGAGGGACCGCTGTATGACCTGCCCATCGCGCTGGGCGTGCTGGCGGCCCAGGACCTGCTGCCCGCGCGGGCGCTGGACGGCCTGCTGTCGGCGGGGGAACTGGCGCTGGACGGCAGCCTGCGGCCCATCGCCGGGGCGGTCAATCTGGCGCTGCTGGCGTCCTCGCTGAACCTGCCCGCCCTGCTGCCCGAGGGCAATGCGCGCGAGGCCGCTTTGATCGACGGCCTGACCGTCCACGGCGCGCGGACGTTGCTGGAGGCCGTGGCACATCTCAGCGGACGGGCCGAAATCCCACCCACGCCTGCGCCCGAGGCGGAGGACGACACTGGACTGCACCTGGACCTGGCAGACCTGAAAGGTCAGGCGGCGGCGCGGCGGGCGCTGGAAGTCGCGCTGGCGGGGGGGCACAACCTGTTGCTCGTCGGTTCGCCGGGCAGCGGCAAGACCATGCTGGCCCGCCGCGCGCCGGGGCTGCTGCCGCCGCTGACCCGCGCCGAGGCGCTGGAGGTCACGCGCATCCACTCGGCGGCGGGCGCGCTGAACCTGCGCGGCGGCCTGAGCCTGGGCGCGCCCTACCGTTCGCCCCATCACACCGTTTCGGACGCGGGACTGATCGGCGGGGGCAGCATTCCGCGTCCCGGCGAGGTCAGTCTGGCCCACCGGGGCATCCTCTTTCTCGATGAATTCCCTGAATTCAGCCGCAAGGCGTTGGAAACCCTGCGCCAGCCGCTGGAAGACGGCACGGTCACCATCAGCCGGGCGCGGGCCACGGTGGAGTATCCGGCGCGCTTTCAACTGATCGGGGCCATGAACCCCTGCCCCTGCGGAGTGCAATTACACCTTCCAAGCCACGTCCACGCTTCCGTCCCCCTGCACCACGATTCGCTCCACAAACTCATGCGCCAGCCGCTGCCTCAGCGTGTCGTCCGCCCCGTCCAGCGCGCCCCGGTACTGACCGCTCAGAGCATGAACATGCGCCTCGTGCCGCGCCCTGGCCTGTACCTGAGCGTCCGCGTCCCGCAGTTCCGTCAGCCTGGCCCCCAGCGTGGCGAGCTGTCCGTCCAGGACCGACAGCCGCGACAGATACTCGGCCTTGTCCAGCGCGCCGGACGGATCGAGATACAGATCGGT
>NZ_JNIW01000027.1 GCF_000701425.1 Deinococcus frigens DSM 12807
CCCGCTTTCAGTTGGAGTTTGTGTTCCGCGATGCCAAACAGCACGCTGGACTGACCACTTGTCAGCTCCGGTCTACGGTGGCACTGGAGAACCACTGGAATGCCTCATCCTTTGCGCTGAGCCTGGGACGGGCAGAGGTTTTGCTGGAGGCCAACGGCCTCCAGCAACGTCCCGCCACTTCACGAGTGTTTTCCTATGAGGACATCAAACGACGGGCTTACAACCGACTCCTGGCCTGGCGAATTTTGAGCAATCTGGGTCTTCAGTCGCGATTTACTGAATTAGAAAAACACCCGTCTAGGCCGCTGGATTTGGGGGTTAAAGCAGCCTGAATCCGGCTAAAAGTGTCCGAACCATCAATGAGACCCGGAGGGTGGACCTTCAGGCCAGCACCAGATCCAGCGTCGCCACGGTTAAAACCCCCTCGCCCGTGTGGTGAATCCCCGCCGGGCCGGGAACGAGATGGATGGGCTGGGCAAAATCCGGGCTGTCCATCAGAACCGTGTGATACTCGCCGTTCTCGCCGCAGGCATCGGCCCCCAGCCGCTCGATTTCAGCCACCAGTTCGGCGTCCAGCGTCCTGCCCAGCAAGCCTGTGGGCAGGGCGTCTTCCCTGACGGCGACGATCAGGGCGCGGAAGCCCAGGCCCAGCAGCTCGTCCACCAGTGCCCGGCGGGATTCAAGCCACAACGGTAAATCGGCCCGCAAACCCGCTGCCGCGCAGACCTGTTCCTCCCAGTCGCGGTGGGCGGCCAGGTCGATATCTCCGAAGACAGCCCGCGCCGCACCGTCCACCGCCGCGCCCCCCAGCAGCGCCGTGAACTCGGCCTCGTAGGTGGCCCACGACGCCCGCGCCGTTCGCAGTGGCACGCCCAGCGCCGAGGCCTGTGCCGCGACAACTTCCGGGCGCAGGCCGTGGGAACGCGACCGCTGTCCCGCCCCGTCCAGCATATTCACGATGGCAAGGGGGACGCCTCCCGCCCGTTTTGCACGGTGGAAGGCCAGGGCGCTGTCCTTACCGCCGCTCCAGGAGGTAACAAACAGCTCCCCGGTCACGGGCGGGGTTTCAGGGCTGGAATCCGCAGGCCGCCGCGTCCGTCCCAGCCCTTGAAGGCGTAGAAGCGGCCCGGTTCTCCAGTTTTCAGGAAGTCGCTGAGGGGTTCGCGCATGGGGGGGGATTCCAGCTTTTCCAGCGCCTCCTCTGGGGTGCAGAAGCGGGCCTCGACGATAAAGCCATCGGGATCGGCGGGATTTAAGAGGCCGTCCCAGGTGGCCTCGAACGCCACGGCGATGGCGCGCTCACCCCGGCGCTCGTCCTCGATATGCACGGTGTAGGCCATGTGCAGGATGCCAGTCAGCCTCAATCCGGTTTCCTCGAAAATCTCGCGGTACAGGGCCTCAGGCAGGGTCTCGCCGTTCTCCACGACGCCGCCGGGCAGGGTGTGGCGCACACGCCCGTGGCCCTGCCAGTCGTTGCCCACCAGCAGCACCCGCCCGAAGCGGTCCCGCAGGATGCCTGCCGCCACCAGCAGGTCACGCCGCGCCATACTGTCCACTCTGGCCTGCGCCCTCGTCCTGCCCGGCCATCTCAAGGAGCTGCCGTTCCTTCTCGGCGCGGGCCAGTCCGGCCACCACCGGGACCAGCGCGCCGTTGATCACGCTGTCCAGCGGGTGGTTCTTGTCGTCACCCTCCAGCCGGTGATCGGTGACGCGGTTTTGCGGGTAATTGTAGGTGCGGATCTTCTCGCTGCGGTCCCCGCTGCCCACCTGCGAGGCGCGCTCGCTGCGCTCCTCCTCATCGCGGGTGGCGCGTTCGCGTTCGGCCAGACGCGAGGCCAGGACAATCAGCGCCTTCTCGCGGTTCTTGATCTGCGATCTCCCGTCCTGGCAGACCACCATAATCTCGTCGGGCGTTCCGGCGCGGTAGACGGCCCGCACGGCGCTGTCGGTGGTGTTCACGCCCTGCCCGCCCGCGCCCTGCGAGCGGTACACGTCGATGCGAACTTCGGAGAGGTCCAGATGAACCTCGTCCTGCTCGGCCTCGGGCAGCACCGCCACAGTCACGGTACTGGTGTGGATGCGCCCCGCCGACTCGGTGGCCGGCACGCGCTGGACGCGATGGACACCCCGCTCCCATTTGAAGGCGCGGAAGGCGGAATCACCCGTCACCTCCGCCACCACCTTGCTCGCGCCGCCCAGATCGCTCTCGTTGGCGTCCAGCACATTGACTTTGAGGTTCAGCCCCTCGGCATAACGGGTGTACATCCGCAGCAGATCGGTCACGAACAGCCCGGCTTCCGCGCCGCCCGCCCCGGCGCGCAATTCCAGGATCACGTCCTTGGCGTCGTCGGGATCGGTGGGCAGCAGCAGGACTTCCAGCTCGGCCTCGATGTCTGCCAGACGGGTTTCGATGGTCTTGATCTCGCCCGCCGCCAGCTCCTTCATGTCGGGGTCCGGGAGAAGTTCGCGCGCCCCGGCCAGGTCACTTTGCAGGCCATCGCGCTCGCGCAGCAGCGTCACCAGGGGCAAGAGTTCGCGGTGGCGGCGGGTCAATTTGCCGTACTCGCGCCCGTCCGCCAGGGCCGCCGGATCACCCAGGCGACGCTCCACCAGCCCAAATTCGGACTGGAGTTCTTGCAGGCGCGAACTCACGACTCATACACAGTCCACAGCGCATGGGGGCGCGGCGGACTCTCAGCCGACGAGGAATTCGTCAACAGACAGACTCTGGACACAGGCAACATGCGGCGCAGTCTAGCGTCCGCCTGCCGGGATGACTTGGAGCGAGGTCACAGGGCCGCTTGTGCCCCACACCTAACCCGGCCCGGCCCCCGCCGCGCGCCCCGCGTTAAGGTTGGGGCCATGAGAACTGTTACCGTGGGCGTCCTGGGCAGCGGCACTGTCGGCCAGGACGTGCTGAACCTGATCGAGCGCCGGGAAAGTGTCTTCAGCGATCTGGGCGTCAGGATTGAGATCTCGGGTGTGCTGGTGCGCGACGTGAACAAGGTGCGCGACGTGCCGCTCGGAACGCGCGTGACCACCGATCTGGGCTTCTTGCAGGAGTGCGGCGTGGTCATCGAGGCGATGGGCGGCGTGGACCGCCCGCTGGAGATGCTGCTGCCGTACCTGCGCTCGGGCCGCCCGGTGATCACCGCTAACAAGGCGCTGCTGGCCGAACGCTGGGACGTGCTGCGCGACTACGCGCTGGCCGGAACTCTGTACTACGAGGCCAGCGTGATGGCCGGAACCCCGGTGATCGGCCCGATGAGTACCGTGCTGCGCGCCAGCACCTTTACCCGCCTGCAAGCCGTGCTGAACGGTACGTGCCTGTACATCCTGAACCAGATGGAGGGCGGCAAGAATTACGCCGACGCGCTGGCCGAGGCGCAGGCGCTGGGCTACGCCGAGACACCGCCCACGCTGGATGTCGGCGGCTTCGACACCGCCCATAAACTGGCGGTCCTGGCGCGTTTCTGCGCCGACGGCAACTTTCCCTACAGCGCCGTGGAGGTGCAGGGCATCGAGGACATCACCCAGAAAGACATTCAGGACGCCCGCGCCGCCGGAGAACGCATCAAACTGGTGGCCGAGCTGGAACGCCAGGGAAGCGGGTGGAGGGCCACCGTCGCCCCGCAGCGCCTGCCGGACAACCACCCGCTGTGTACCGCCGGGGCCAGCCGCAACGCCCTGGTCTACGAGGGCGAGGAATGCGGAATGCTGATCTTTGCCGGGGGCGGCGCGGGCGGCATGATCACCGCCAGCGCGATGGTGGGCGACTTGCTGGACCTCCTGATCGGTTTTCCAGGGCATGTGCCGCTGCATTGAGGGGCCACTGCGCGGCATCTAAAAGCTAAACCGTCAAACCGCAAAAAGACTCGGACATCTTTGGCGGTTAGACGGTTGGACCGTGAGACAATTTTCTTCAGTACCCGACGGTGTAATACGCCGTGTCGCTGATCCAGTCGGTCTGGGGCACCGGCTGCACCACCGGACTGGGCACCGGATCGACGACGATGCTCAGCGCCTGCGCCAGACCCTGACTGGTCTTGGGCTTGACGGTGGCAAAACTCCCGCCGTTCTGGTAGCTGCTGAGTTCGGTCAGGCTCAGGGCGCGGCGGCTGGCGATGACCAGCACGCGGTTCAGGCCGTAGGGACCGGCCACGTTAAAGGTGAACTGATCTCCGCTAGCGGGAAAGGCGCGAGTCTGCCCGGCGCGCACATAGTTGCTGGAACCGTTGCTGGAGCTGATGCGGTTGGGCAGAATCTGATCGGTGCTGCCGTCCGGGTTGACGTTGAACAAGTAGACGAAGGCGTTCTCGTTGACGCTGGTGTACAGCGTGATGTGTTCGCCGATGCGGTAGGTGGGGTTTTGCGAACCGCTGCGGTCACGGTCCACCCATACGCGGGCGCTCAGGCTGGTGGGCACCGGATTCACGATGATGCTCTGGGCGCTGATCTTCGGCGCAGCGAGGGCAGGCGCGGCCAGTCCCAGCAGGGCAGCAGACACGGCAAGCAGCAGGGCGGGCTTCTTAAAGGATGAAATCATGTTGGAGCCTCCGGGGAAAAGCAGTCGTCACCGCTGACGCGGGGAATGTCCCAGCGCACTTTTTCGGCGCGTCTCTGCTTATGCCCCTACGCTACGCCTCTGCATCTGACGCCCGGTGAAGGTGAGCTGACTGAAGGTGAGGAAGCTGACCTTCTGGTTCATGAGACGGCACAAAAAGCAGCCTCCCAGATCAAGGGAGGCTGCCTTTGCTTATGGTGGCAGGGATACCAGGATTCGAACCTGGACAAACAGATCCAAAATCTGTTGTGCTGCCATTACACCATATCCCTACGGCTGTTTCCGGCACTTTAGCGCGGCGGTCAAGAGTATAGCGGCGGGGGGCGCGGGGGGTCAACTGGCCTTCACCCGGCCTCCACACTGTAGGGACCGCAACGGGCAGCGCGTTTATCGGATGCCACGCTGGCGGCATGACGTTCAAAAAAGGCGATCAGGTGAAGTGGAACAGCCACGGCGGCGAGGCCAGCGGCAAGGTAGTACGCGTGACCCACCAGGACGGCGAGGTCAGTGGCTTTCGGTACCGTGCCAGCAAGGACGATCCCCGCTTCATCATTGAGGTGGAGGGCGGCAAACACGTCGCGCACACGGCGGACGCGCTGTCGAAAGCCTGACCCCTGGCCTGCGCGTCCGCTTTACCGTTAGCATGGCGGGCGTGAGCATCCTGCCCGACTGGCGTATCCGTGAACTGGCCCATGCGGGCATGATCGACCCCTTCGAGGACCGGCTGGTCCGCACCGCCGAGAACCAGCAGGTCATCAGCTACGGCCTGAGCAGCTTCGGTTACGACCTGCGCTGCGCCGACGAGTGGAAGATCTTTACGAACGTCAACAGCGCCATCGTGGACCCCAAACACTTCGACGAGCGCAGCTTCGTGGACATCACGGCCAGCGAGATCATCATTCCGCCGAACTCTTTTGCCCTGGCCCGCAGCCTGGAATATCTGAAAATTCCCGATACGGTAATGGTGGTGGCGCTGGGAAAATCGACGTATGCACGCTGCGGCCTGGTGGCCAACGTGACGCCCCTGGAACCCGGCTGGGAAGGCCACGTCACCCTGGAATTCTCCAACACCACGCCGCTTCCCGCCAAGATGTACGCCTTCGAGGGCTGTGTCCAACTGCTCTTCTTTGAAGGCGAGCGCCCCGAGGTGACCTACGGGGACCGCAAGGGCAAGTACCAGGGTCAGCGGGGCGTGACGCTGCCCCGGCTGTAAGCGCCGTGAGCATCCGCCCGCGCACCGATTCTGATTTTCCAGCCTTGGTAGACGCTTTGCACGGCACCCACTGTGCCGACGCCCATCTCACCTCCATGCCCGCCGATCCCGCTGCATTCCTTGCGCCCCCGCTGACGCTGAACGCCTAGATGGCCGAGGTTGAGAGGGCACGGGGCGGTGGGTCAGGTGGCGTTGTGGGCCGTGCCAGAACTGGTGCCAGGATGGACCGCAGTCACTGGCCTACCAGCGCAGGAGGTCGCTTGCATCTCGCGGCTGCTCGCCGTACCTGACCACCAGAGGTAGGGGCTGGCCCACCAACTGTTCCGGGCAGCCTGGGCCGGGGCCGCTGGCCGCCATTCGCAGCTCTACGTCCACATTTCATCGCCCTAAGTCTGCTTGACCTCACCTTCATCTCTAAATCCAGCTTGAGCCTTTCCTCTCCCCAGTGGCCCGGCAGTCTGTCAACCTTGCCCCATGCCAGACAAAGACGACAAGAACAGCGGCCACACCAGCCAGCCCGCCGAGTACGACCGCAACAAGAAAGAGGTCCACGAGATCGAGCATGACCGCAAGCCGTCCTTCAAGGGCAACAACGACCGCGAGGCCAACGCCGCCCGCAACAACGAGCACGACGGCCTGAAGGAAAAGAAGGACGTGGAAGAAGCCCGTTCGGTCCCCGCCACCAAGCAGGGCTAACCACCAAACAGACGGCGGGGCCAGGAGGCGAGACTTCCTGGCCCCCCTTTCATGCCTCCGCCGCTACAGTGGGCCATGACCGAACCTTTCCGGCCCACCCCCGGCATCCTCGCGCTGGCCGCCCTGTTCGCCGCCGCAGGGATCACGCATTTTGCCCTGCCGCAGTTCTTTGACCGGATCGTGCCGCCAGGGCTACCCCTGTCCGCGCGCACGGCCACGCTGATCAGCGGCGCGGCGGAACTGGCGGGCGGGCTGGGTCTGCTGCACCCGGCCACCCGGCCCGCCGCACGCTGGGGGCTGCTGGCGCTGCTGCTGGGCGTGTTTCCCGCCAATATCTACATGGCGCAGGAACCGCAGAAATTCGGCGTTCCCGCGTGGGCGGCCTGGGCCAGACTGCCCCTTCAGCCGCTGCTGATGTGGCTGGTCTGGCATGCAGGGCGCGGGCGCGGCTGACCTGACCCACCCCGCTGACCGGGGCACGTATACTCCGCAGGTAAACAAATTCTTAAGGGACGGTCTCGGCACGCGGTACGTGCTGAAGACAGGGCCGTCCGGGGAGAGGTAGGAATGCCAGCACTGCTGGGACTTGCGCGCGCGATAGACCGTTTTTCATCCTGGCTGGGCGTCATTATCGGCGGAGTGACATTGCTGATGATCGGTGTGGGCCTCTTCAACGTGTTCGGGCGGTTCGCGGACCGTTACCTGGGAACACAGTTCAGCAGCAATTCTCTGCTGGAGTTGCAGTGGTACCTGTTCAGCGTGATCTTTCTGCTGGGCGGAGCGTACGTGCTGAGCGTGGACGAGCATGTACGGGTGGACGTGCTGTATGGCCGCCTGGCCCCCAAACGCCGCGCCCTGATCAATCTGGTGGGGACCGTGCTGTTCCTGCTGCCGTTCTGCGTGATCGTGCTGTGGGTGGCGATTCCGTGGTTCCGCCTGAGCTTTGGCATTCAGGAGGGCAGCCCCGATCCGGGCGGCCTGCTGCGCTGGCCCGTCAAGCTGCTGATCCCCATTGGCTTCGTGCTGCTGTTCATTCAGGGCATCAGCGAGGCGATCAAGGCGGCGGGCGCGTTGACCGGCCATTATGAATACCGCACCCAGGACGAGCTGGAGGCCCTGGCTGCCGATGTCCAGCTTGACCGCGCCGGGCTGGACGGCCTGCTGGTGGGTCTTCCTGACGAGGCCGAGGCCCGGATGAACGAGACAAAAATGAATGACGATCAGAGGAAGAAGTAATGGACGCCATCGGCCTGTGGATGTTTTTCGGCGCGTTCATTCTGATCTTCAGCGGCTTTCCGGTGGCCTTCTCGCTGGCCGGGACCGCCATTATTTTCGGCCTGATCGGGCTGAGTACCGGGCATTTCGATGCCCTGCTGCTCCGCGCCATCCCTGACCGGATCTTCGGCACGATGGGCAATTTCACGCTGCTGGCGATTCCGTATTTTGTGTTCATGGGCGGCATTCTGGGTAAAAGTGGGCTGGCCGAGGACCTGTTGCGAACGGCGGGCCTGCTGTTTGGACGCCTGCGCGGCGGCATCGCGGTGGCCGTGGTGCTGGTGGGGCTGCTGCTGGCCGCCACAACGGGGGTGGTGGCCGCCACGGTGGTCACCATGGGATTGATCAGCCTGCCGATCATGCTGCGCTACGGCTACGACAAGAGCCTGGCCAGCGGCGTGATCGCGGCGTCGGGGACGCTGGGGCAGGTGATTCCGCCCAGCGTGGTGCTGGTGGTGCTGGGCAGCGAGCTGGGCGTGTCGGTGGGTGATCTGTTTTTGGGATCGCTAGTGCCGGGGCTGATGCTGGCGGCGCTGTATATCGTCTATGTGATCGTGCGCGCGGCCATGAATCCCAAGCTGGCCCCGGCCATGCCCGCCGCAGAATTGAACATCAAGCCCGCCGCAATGGCCTTACAAGTGGTGCGGGCCATGATTCCGCCGCTGATCCTGATCTTCGCGGTCCTGGGGTCCATCTTCTTCGGCCTGGCAACGGCCACAGAAGCCGGGGCAGTGGGCGCGCTGGGCGCAGTGCTGCTGGCCCTGGCCAACCGCAAGCTGACGCGCGCCGGGCTGTGGGACGTCACGCTGTCCACCGCCCGCCTGACCACCTTCGTAATCTTTATCCTGATCGGCTCCACGTCGTTCTCGCTGGTGTTCCGGGCGCTGGACGGCGATCTGTACATGCAAAACATCCTGGCGAACCTGCCGGGCGGGGTGCTGGGCTTCCTGATCGTGACCAATCTGGCCATTTTCATCCTGGGCTTTTTTCTGGACTTCTTTGAAATCGCCTTCATTCTGCTGCCCATCTTTGCGCCCGTCGCCCGCGAACTGGGCATAGACATGATCTGGTACGGCATCCTGCTGGGCATCAACCTCCAGACCAGCTTCCTGACCCCACCGTTCGGGTTCTCGCTGTTTTATCTGCGAGGTATTGCAGGCAAATACCTGGCCACCAGTGACATTTACAGGGGCGTGATTCCGTTCATCTTCATTCAGGTCTTCGTGCTGACCCTTTGCGTGGCTTTCCCCGGATTGACGGCACTGCGGGCTGCTGGGCCGTAAGCATTCACCGCAGTAGAGGAGAGGCCCGCACCATGACAGTGCGGGCCTCCTTTATGGTGCCGGGTGACTGGAAAACCTCAGGGGTTGAAATCCAGCAGGGGCTTTTCATTGATCTGGTGCCAGGCGTGGACGCTGCGGCGGTAGGACTCCCAGGGGGTGTAGACCTTCTTGTAGCTGGCGTTCTTGCCAGAGTTCTCGGCGTGCAACTCCTGCATGGCCTTGTTGCCTGCCTTAAGGATGTCGGAGGAGTAGCGGCGCAGTTGGGTGCCGCCCTTTTGCAGACGCAGCAGCGCCGCCTGGTTCTTGGCGTCGTAGTCGGCCAGCATCTGGATATTGGCCTCGGCGCAGGCACTCGCCAGGATTTCCTTGTACGCCTTGGGCAGCGCGGCGTAGGCCTTTTTGCCCACCATCAGGTCCAGCGCCGGGCCGGGTTCCCACCAACCGGGGTAGTAGTAGAACTTGGCGGCTTTTTGCAGGCCCAGCTTCTCGTCGTCATACGGCCCTACCCACTCGGCGGCGTCGATGGCCCCACGGTCCAGCGCCAGATAGATTTCGCCGCCAGGGATGACCTGCACGTTTACGCCCAGCTTCGCCATGACCTGCCCGCCCAGGCCCGGAATCCTCATCTTGAGGCCCTTGAGGTCCGCCGCCGTCTTGACTTCCTTCTTGAACCAGCCGCCCATCTGCGCGCCGGTGTTGCCCGCCGGGAAGTTGATGATTCCGAAGTCGTCGTACACGCCGCGCAGCAGTTCCAGACCGCCGCCGCTGTAGACCCAGGCGTTGTGCTCATTGGCGTTGAGACCAAAGGGGATACTGGTGGCAAAGCCCAGTGCGGGGTTTTTGCCCACGTAATAATATGCAGCGCTGTGGCCGCACTCCACGGTGCCCTGCTGCACGGCGTCCAGCACTTGGAGGCCCGGCACCAGTTCGCCCGCTTCGTAAGGGCGGATGGTGAATTTGCCGTCGGTCATGGCGCTGACCCGCTCGGCCACGCTGACGGCCCCGCCGTAGATGGTGTCCAGGCTCTTGGGCCAGCTCGTGGCACATTTCCAGCGGATGTTGCCCGTCTGGGCAAAGCTGTGCGGCGAGAAAACGGTGCTGGCCGCAGCGGTGGCGGCGGCCCCTTTCAAGAACTTCCGGCGATCAATTCCCATGAATACCCTCCTGGTCACGTCCATGAACCGTGTGGCACATGGCGTCCCGTTAAGTTGAAGATACACGCAGTATAACGGGCGATCTTGACCTGGCCTTCATGCGAAGGGTGTGCACGCCCTCAATTGGCCTGTAAAGCCTCCAGTGCAGCCCGCAACACCGGCGGCAGGTCCACGGGCCGCCGCGAGGTGCGGTCCACGTACACATGCACGAAATGGCCCTGCGCCGCCGCTTCCCCCGCCCCGTCTTGGAAGACCGCCAGCTCGTAGCGCACGCTGCTGCGGCCCAGCTTGGTGACCCTCACGCCCACGCTCAGCGCCTCGGGAAAGGCGACGGGCGCGAAGAAGGCGCAGCCGGTTTCCACCACCAGACCGATCACGTCACCGCCCTGAATATCCAGCGCGCCCTGGCCCGCCAGGTAAGCGTTCACCGCCGTATCGAAATAGGCGTAGTAAGTGACGTTGTTGACATGCCCATACACGTCGTTGTCGGCCCAGCGCGTCTGGATGGGGTGGTGGTAGGGGTAGGCGGCGCGGGGCTGGGGCGTGGGACGGGTCATAGAGCCAGAGTAAGGCCGCCCGCTACACTCAGGCCATGACTCAAAAGAGTGAAAGGATCGTGATCGTGGCGGCCCGGCGCACGCCGATTGGCAGCTTTCTGGGCGGGTTGAAAGACGTGTCCGCTGCCGAACTGGGCGTGGCGGCAGCGCGGGCGGTGGCGGGGGGCCTGCCCGAGAGCGACATCGCCGACGTGATCGTGGGCAACGTGCTTCAGGCAGGCGTGGGGATGAACGTGGCGCGGCAGGTGGCGCTGGGCGCGGGTCTGGCAGACCATGTGCCGGGATTAACCGTCAACCGCGTGTGCGGCAGCGGCCTCCAGGCGATCATCAGCGCCGCGCAGGGATTGAAATCCGGGGACGGAAAGCTGTATCTGGCGGGCGGCACCGAGTCCATGAGCCGCGCCCCGTACCTGCTGCCCCGCGCCCGCGAGGGCTATCGCCTGGGCCACGCGGCGGCGCTGGACAGCATCCTGTCTGAGGGGCTGACCGACGTGTTTAACGACTACCATATGGGCATCACGGCTGAGAACATCGCCGTACAGTGGGGCATCACGCGGGAGGAGCAGGACGCCTTTGCGCTGGAGAGCCAGAACCGCGCCGCCGCCGCGCTGGAGGGCGGACACTTCGCCGAGGAGCTGGTGTCAGTGGAGGTGCCAGGGAGAAAGGGACCCACTACCTTTGGCACCGACGAGTACCCACGCGCCACCTCTGCCGAGGCGCTGGCGAAGTTGCGCCCGGCCTTCAAGAAAGGCGGCACCGTGACGGCGGGCAACGCCAGCGGTCTGAACGACGGCGCGGCCATGCTGGCCGTGACTACCGAGGACTATGCCAGAGCCAATGGCCTGAGCATTCTGGCCGAGATCAGCGGGTACGCGGCGATTGGCGTGGACCCCAAGGTCATGGGCATTGGCCCAGCCAAAGCCGTTCCCGCCGCGCTGGAGCGGGCGGGGCTGACCCTGGCGGACGTGGACCTGCTGGAGCTGAACGAGGCCTTTGCCGCGCAGTCGCTGGCGGTGGTGCGCGATCTGGGGGCGGACCCGGCCAAAGTGAACATCACGGGCGGCGCAATCGCGCTGGGCCATCCCATCGGCGCGAGCGGGGCACGGGTGCTGGTCACGCTGATCCACGCGCTGCGGCGCACCGGCAAGGAAACCGGGGTGGCCAGCCTGTGCATCGGCGGCGGCATGGGCATCGCCGTGGTGGTCCGGGCGCGGGGCTAAGATGACCACCGAAGCCGAGAAGGAGCTGTTTCTGGCGATCCGCGCGAACGACGCCGGGGCGGTCTGCGAGCTGACCCGGCAGGACCGCGCCTTGCTGGAGGCCGTCAGTCCGATGGGTGTGTCGCCCGTGCTGTTCGCCATGTATTACGGTCACCCGGACATGGCCCGCGTCCTCGTCAAACAGGGCGCGTCTCTGAACATCTTCGAGGCGGCGGCAGTCGGAGAGGCGGGGCGGGTGCGGGAGCTGTTGGACGCCGATTGCGCGCTGCTGCACGCGGTCAGTCCCGACGGGTTCTCGCCGCTGGGCCTCTCCGCCTTTTTTGGTCAGGATGAGGTGGCCGGGCTGCTGCTCTGGCGCGGGGCCAACGTGAACGCGGTCAGTCGGAATGCCATGCAGGTTCAGCCGCTGCATTCGGCGGTGGCCGGAAACCACTTCAACCTCGTCCAGAAGTTGCTGGAAGCCGGGGCAGACGTGAACGCCGCGCAGCACGGCGGCTTTACGCCGCTGATGGGCGCGGCGCAGAACGGCGACGCGGAACTGGTCAGGCTGCTGCTCTCGCACGGGGCACAGGCCGGTGCCCTGACCGACGACGGGCGCAGCGCTGCCGATCTGGCGCAGGAGGAGGGCCACGGCGAGGTGCTGATCCTGCTGGCCGGGCTTGAATAGGCGGGCTTTCATGGAGCCTCAAGAAAATGGGAAGGCCGTCCCTATCCGCCCCACCACCCCCTGGGACAGACTGGGGCATGAGTGACGAGCGCAAGACCGACGTACCCAACCCCAACGTGATCGGCCCAGAAACGGACGGCAGCGCGGGCGCGGTCACAGGCTTTGACACCCCCGATCCCAAAGACAATCACGCCGTGGTCTACACCACCACGCCGGGTGACGACCGGGTGGGCAGCGTGGATCACAGCGAGGGCGTTCCCCCGCAGGCAACGGAATCGGCGCACGACATTACCGGCAAGTATGACCACCTGGCAACGCGGGACGTGGCGGCGATGGAACATGACCCCGAGGCCCCTGAATTCGCCGGGGCACAGACCGTGGCGGGTCTGGGCGGCGAGGCGCTGGACGAGGTGGTCCCCACGGCAGGTCTGGGCGTCAATCCGGCGGCGGCGCTGAGCCGTGGCCCCGTGGTAGGACGCGCCGATCAGAACCCCGGCTATACGCCGCCCAGCGAGAAAGTCGCGCCGCATGTGCACGAGCAGCCTGGCGACCTGCTACCGGGTCAATCCGAGGAACTGGAAGACGAGATCAGCGGTCACCAGCGCTGATCCAGTTTCGGGCCTGATGAGGCCGCACAGGGAAGCCGCACGGGGATGACCCGGCGGCGCTTCATTCTGGCTTCTTTAGAGAGACGAGACGTACACCACGCCGTCTTCCACCTCGGTCTTGAACAGCCTGACGGGTTTCACGGCGGGCAGACTCCTGGCCTTGCCCGTCGCCAGCTCGAATTTCGCGCCGTGTTTCTGGCAGGTGATCCGGCCCATCTGGACCTCGCCGCCCAGCAGCGGGTAATCCTGATGGGTACAGTTGTTTCGCAGGGCATAGAACTGTCCCTCGTAGCGCACCACCAGCACGCTGATCCCGTCCATGTCCACGGCGCACTGGTGGCCTTCTGGCATCTCGGCTTCTGGACCCACCCGGACCCGCTCGGAACTCGCTGCTGCACTCATCGCCGCGAGTCTAGAGCAGCGGGCGTGCGGACGCCACCAAAAGGGGTGCTATGGAGCGCATCCGCCACACTCTACGGCAGGATACCGGGGTCCCTCCGCCAGCAAATGCCAGCAAACGGAAGAAGGGTCTCGGCAGGCGGTTCACGCCTCCACAGACCCTTAAACCTTGCACTTTCAGGCGAAATTCGGCTGCCGCCCCAACGCCCGCAGCCGCATCATGCTGCCGATGAAGACGGCGGTGGTCAGGCCGGTCAGGCCCAGCAGGACGATAAAGGCCGTCTGCGCGCCCAGCGTAGGTTTCAGGGCGGCGAAGATCAGGGGCAGGAAGAAGCCGCCCAGGCCGCCCAGCAACCCCACCAGACCGCCCACCGTGCCCATCTGGCCAGGGTGCCACTGGGCCACCAGCGTATAGGTGCTGGCCTTGCCCACGCCCATGCCCAGGCCCACCACGGTGGTCAGCAGCATGAAGGCGGTCAGGGGCAGTTCGCGGGTTAAAAACAGCAGGCCCAGCAGCATCACGGCAAACGCCGTCACGGTCACGCTGCGCGGGCCAAAGCGGTCGCTCAGGTAGCCGCCAACGGGGCGCAATAGGCTGGCCGGGAAGATGAACAGCGCGGTCAGCAGGCCCGCCTGGGCCAGTGGGACGCCGTAGTGATCGACGTAATATTTGGGCAGAAACAGGCTGAGGGCCACGTACGCGCCGAAGAAGACCACGTAATACAGCCCGAAGCGCCAGACCTGCGCCTGGGCCAGCGGGCGCAGCCAGTCGGCCAGCGTGCGGGTGCTGGGCGTGGCGATATCGGCGGGGGTCAGGGCGGCGGTCAACGCGGCGCAGACCAGCAGCGCCAGCGAGAAGACGAAGGGCACGAAGTGCCAGCCGCCCGGAATCAGCAGGCCCAGCGGCACCACGCCGATCAATGCCGGGGCCAGCAGCTTGGTGATGCTGGCCCCGGCGTTCCCGGCCCCGAATGTGCCCAGCGCCAGCCCCTGCCGTGCGGCGGGCACCCACTGCGCGATCCAGGCATTGCCCACCGCAAAACTGACGCCCGCCAGGCCCACGCCCAGCGCCAGGGCCAGCAGCAGGTTGTAGCCGCTGGCGAAGGCCAGAGCGAAAGAAAATGCAGCGGTCAGCAGCGTATTGACGATGAAGACCTTCTTGCCGCCGTAGCGGTCCGCCCAGATGCCCGCAGGCAAGCGCAGCAGCGAGCCGGTCAACACCGGAATGGCCGTCAGCAGCGCGAACTGACCGTCGCTCAGGCCCAGTTCCCCCCGGATCGGCAGGCCCAGAATGGCGAACATCAGCCACACGGCGAACATCAGTGTGAAGCCGATGGTGCTCCAGGCCACGACTTTGCGGGCCTCGGCGGACAGGGCGGGCGGGGCGCTGGCGGGCGTCAGGGGAATATTGGTCATGGGTCAACCTCTGGTGGAAAGGGGGAGAAACGAGGGCGGAAACCGGACAGCTCAGCCCAGAACAATCTCCAGGCCGCCGCGCGCCACCGAGAACGCCTGAGCGTGGGCCGGGAGCAGCGTCACCGCCGTCGCCTTGAACGCGGGCATCTGCGAGTGGGGGTCCAGGGTGTCGGGATCGGTCAGCAGGTTGGCCGCCTCGGGCCAGTGGAAGGGCAGGAAAACGGTATCGGGACGCAGGCCGGGGTTGAGGCTCAGCGGCAGCGTGACCTGCCCGTGCGCCGTGCGGAGGATGACCTCCTCACCCACGCGCAGGCCGTAGTCGCGGGCCGTTTCGGGATGGACCTGTGCGCCGTGATCGCCCCCATTTTTGGCGATTAAAGCGGCGTTGCGCCGGGTCTGGGTACCACTCTGATAGTGGTAGCCCAGCCGCCCGGTGGTCAGCGTCAGTTGGCGGGCCGGGGCGGGAGCGGGCAATTCGGGAACGTGCAGCGTGGCCCAGCCGTCGGCGGTGGGATAGGCGGGCGCGTAGGCGTGGGGGGTGTCGGGGCCGTCCGGGTGGCGCACCGGCCACTGGGCACTGGCGCGGTCCAGCCTTTCGGCGCTCAGGCCGCTGTAATCTGCCTTGCCGCCCTTCGTGGCCCGAAAGAATTCGCCTTGCAACTCGCGGAACGTGGCGTATTTAAAACCCTGCGGGCGTCCGACGGCTGCCGCCAGATCGCACAGAATGCGCCAGTCCTCGCGGGCCGCGCCGGGGGCGGTGATGGCCTTGCGGCGGCGCTGCACACGGCCTTCCAGGTTGGTGGTGGTGCCTTCCTCCTCGCACCACATGCCGCCGGGCAGGACCAGCGTGGCAAGCCGGGCGGTCTCGCTGGGCAGGAAGTCGATCACGATCAGGTGCTTTAAAGCCTTCAGGCATTCGGTGACCTGCCCCGCCCCCGCCGCGCTGACCACCGGATTGCTGCCCAGCACGACCAGGGCCTCGACGCCGCCCGGCTGGCCGCAGGCGTTCAGCAGGTTCTGGGCGCTCAGACCGGGCTGGGGCAGGTCTTCGGGCGCACAGCCCCACAACGCCGCCATCTCGGCGCGGTGGCGGGGATCGCGCAGGGAACGCGCGCCAGGAAGCTGATCGTTCTTCTGGCCGTGTTCGCGCCCGCCCTGGCCGTTGCCCTGGCCGGTCAGGGTGCCGTAGCCGCCGCCGGGTTTGCCAAAATGCCCAGTCAGATACGACAGGTTCAGCCACGCCTGCACGGTATCGGTGCCGTGGGCATGCTGCTCCGCGCCGCGTCCGGTCAGGATCAGCGGCTTGGCGGCCTCGGCGTAGCGTCTGGCCAGCAGCAACAGCTCGCCCTCCGGGAGACCACATTCGGCGGCCACGCGCTCTGGCGGGTACGCACTCGCGTGGGCCAGCACCTCGGCCAGCCCGTGGGCGGGCGCAGTGGGGCGAATCTTGCCCCAGCGTTTCATCAGATGGATCAGGCCCAGCGCCAGCACGCCGTCGCTGCCGGGGCGCACGGCCAGATGTTGCCCGGCCACCCTGGCGGTCACGGTGGCGCGCGGATCGATGCTGTACACCACACCGCCCCGGTCCTTGGCGGCCTTCAGGTACTGCATGATCGGCGGCAAGGTTTCTGCGATGTTCGCGCCCACCAGCAGAATCAGGTCACTGCCCGCCATCTCGCCCAGCGGAAAGCCCAGCCCCCGGTCATAGCCCACGGTGCGGTTCAGCGCCGCACTGGCCGAGGCCATGCAGTAGCGCCCGTTGTAGTCGATGTTCGGCGTCTTCAGGGCCAGCCGCGCGAATTTTCCCAGCAGGTAGGTTTTCTCGTTGGTCAGGCTGCCGCTGCCGTACACGCCCACCGCCGCCGGGTTGCTGTCCAGCAGCGGCGTCAGGGCGTCCCGCACGTAGGCCAGCGCCTCGGCCCAGGACACCGGCACCAGTTGACCGTCCTTGCGGAGCAGCGGATCGGTCAGGCGTTCGGGATGGCGCAGATCGTTCAGCGCCGCCTGCCCCTTCTTGCACACCGTTCCGTGCGCCACCGGACATTCCCTGGTGGGCATCAGCTTGACGGCTAGACCGTTTTCCACATGGACATCGAAGTTGCACTGCACCGCGCAGTACGGACAGGTGGTGCGAACGACGCGCGGGCCGGGCGGGGCAGCGGTGGGCAGGGAGGTAGGCGCGGTCATGGGGCTGAGCCTGCGGGATGCTTTGCAAAGTGTCAAGGCCAAGACCGATTAGCTGACAGAATTAACGAGACAACCAGCCATATAGGTCTAGAAGACATGCGGTCTGTTCAAAAGTCTCTTGACAAACTGCACAGAATCGGTCCCAATAGGCAGCAGGTCTGGCCCCACGCCAGCCCGACTCCCCCGCCTCCAACCGTGGAGGACGTTTCAGGAGCCTGCTATGCCTCAGCCACAGAACCAACCCACGTCCCTACCTACCCCCACCCGCCCGCCTCAGATCGTCGTGATCGGCAATGGCATGGTGGGCCACCGCCTGGTGGAGCAACTGCAAACCCAGGCGGGCGCTGTAGCACCTCAACAGACACCACAAATCACTGTCATTTGCGAGGAATCGCGGCTGGCCTATGACCGCGTTCACCTGTCCAGCCACTTCGATGACCCCGCCCCCGATCTGGCCCTGGCGACTGCTGAGGGCTATGAGCAGGGTGGCGTGCGCGTCGTCTACGGGCAGGCTGAGGCGGTAGACACCGCGCAAAAGACTATTCAGGTAAACGATCAGACCCTCAGTTACGACGCCCTGGTGTTTGCCACCGGCAGCTTTCCTTTCGTGCCGCCCATCGCTGGCAGGGACGCGCCCGGCTGTTTCGTGTACCGCACGCTGGATGACCTGGAACAGATCCGGGACGCGGCCAGGAATGCTAGGAGCGGCGTGGTCATCGGCGGCGGGCTGCTGGGGCTGGAGGCGGCGGGCGCACTGCAAAAGCTGGGGCTGACCACGCATGTCGTGGAATTTGCCCCGCAACTGATGCCCGCCCAACTAGACGCAGAGGGCGGCCAGACGCTGCGCCGCACCATTGAGGACATGGGTATTGGCGTGCATGTGGGTAAGTCCACCTCTGAGGTGACGCTGGACGACAGCGGGCGCGTGTCGGGTCTGGCCTTCGCGGATGGCAGCGCGTTGGAGGCCGATCTGGTGGTCTTCTCGGCGGGCATCCGTCCACGCGACGATCTGGCACGGGCTTCCGGGCTGGCGCTGGGCGAACGCGGCGGCATTGTCATCGACGACACTTGCCAGACCAGCGCGCCGGGCGTGTACGCGGTGGGCGAATGCGCGCTGCACGGCGGGCGCATCTACGGCCTGGTGGCCCCCGGCTACAGCATGGCGAAGGTGGCGGCGGCCAGTATCCTGCATGGGCTGGGGTTGGGAAACGCCCCGGCGACGTTTACGGGCGCTGACCTCTCCACCAAACTCAAGTTGCTGGGCGTGGAGGTGGGTTCCTTTGGCGACGCAAAAGGCGTGACCGAAGGCTGCCGCACCGTGTCCCTGAGTGACAACGTGCGCGGCACCTACAGCAAACTTGTTTTGTCTGCCGACGGCCTGCGTATGCTGGGCGGGCTGCTAGTGGGCGACACCGCGCGCTATAACGATCTGCTCGATCTGGCGCTGTTCGGGACGCCATTGACCGTACCGCCCGAAACATTGATCGTGCCACCGTTGCCGGGCGGCGCTGTCCTGCCCGCAATCACCAACGCCCTGATCTGCTCATGCGAGAACGTGCGCGCCGACGCCGTGTGCAACGCGATTGGCGAGGGTGCGCGCGATATCAAGGCGCTCAAAAGCTGCACCGGGGCCGGGACGGGCTGCGGCGGCTGCGTACCAAGTCTGCACGGCCTGCTGCAAGGTGAATTGCGGCGGCTGGGCGAAACGGTCAGCAACCACCTCTGCGAACACTTCGCCTACTCGCGCCAGGAGCTGTTCAACTTGATCCGGGTCAGGGGACACCGCGCCTGGGATGGGGTGCTGGCCGCGCACGGCAGCGGCCTGGGCTGCGAGGTCTGCAAACCCGCCGTGGGCAGCGTCCTCGCCAGCCTGCACAATGAATACGTGCTCAAGCCGCAGCACGCGCCGCTTCAGGACACCAACGACGCCTTTCTGGCCAACATCCAGAAGAACGGCACATACTCGGTGATGCCGCGTGTGCCGGGCGGCGAAATCACGGCGGATAGCCTGATTGCCATTGGCGAGGTGGCGCGCAATTTCGGCATGTACTGCAAGATCACCGGCGGGCAGCGCATCGACCTGCTGGGCGCGCAGCGCGACGATCTGCCCGCCATCTGGGCCGAACTGATCGCGGCGGGCTTCGAGAGCGGACACGCCTACGGCAAGAGCCTGCGAACCATCAAGAGCTGTGTGGGTTCGACGTGGTGCCGCTACGGCGTGCAGGACAGCACCGGGCTGGCAATCCGGCTAGAACTGCGCTACCGGGGCCTGCGCAGCCCGCACAAGCTGAAAAGTGGCGTGTCCGGCTGCACCCGCGAGTGTGCCGAGGCCCGCAGCAAGGACTTCGGCATCATCGCCACCGAGGCGGGCTGGAACCTGTACGTGGGCGGCAACGGCGGCGTGACCCCCAGACACGCCCTGCTGCTGGCCGAGGGGCTGGACGAGCAAACCCTGACCCGCACCATTGACCGCTACCTGATGTTCTATGTCCGCACGGCAGACCGCCTCCAGCGCACCAGCGCGTGGCTGGAAGGGTTGGAGGGCGGTCTGGATTATCTGCGCGCCGTGATCATGGACGACTCTCTGGGCCTGTGTGCCGATCTGGACGCCGCGATGGATCAGCACGTCGGCAGCTACGAGGACGAGTGGGCCGCCGCCCTGGCCGATCCCGCCACTCCTGCCCGTTTCCGCACGTTCGTCAACGCCGACACCCGCGACACCGGGTTGCAGTGGGTGGAGGAACGCGGCCAGTTGCGCCCGGCATTTGCCCATGAGATGACGCAGGGTCTGACGCCGCTGCCGATGGCAGGCGGGGACGACTAGCGAAAAACCTTCAGACCCCCAGACCTTTTAACTTCCAGACCCTCTGACCACTCCAAAGGAGTCCCCATGACCCTCAATCTTAATCCCCATTCCAGCCCTCCCCTTCCTTCCTGGCAGCGCGTGTGCAGTCTGGCGGACATCCTGCCGGGCCTGGGCGTCTGCGCGCTGGTGGACGGACGGCAGATCGCCGTCTTTCATGTCGCCGGGCAGGTCTACGCCGTGAGCAACCGCGATCCCTTCACCGGGGCAGACGTGATCTCGCGCGGGCTGACGGGCAGTTACCGCGACAGGGAAGCAAAGGAACGGCCCAAGGTGGCCTCGCCGCTGCTGAAACACGCCTTCGATCTGGAAACGGGGCAGTCGCTGGACCACGCGGACATGACCTTGCCCACCTACCCTGCGCGGGTTCAGGAAGGTGAGGTATGGATTGGTTTGGTGGACTGAGGGTGCTGAGTCTGGAATCGCGCGGCGCCGAGGAAATGGCGACGCTGATCGGCAAATACGGCGGCGTGCCCGTGGTGGCCCCCAGCATGCGCGAGCAGAAGCTGGACCTGACCCGCGCCATCTGGACACCTTGCGCGGCATTCAACTGGTGGCGCGCGGCAACAAGCCCATGCAGGCGCTGAAGGAATTCGGTCTGTTGGGCGTGAATGTCGCCAAACCCCACACCTGGCACGAGGTCCAGGCCCACCTGCTGTCTGCCCTGGAGGCCGGGCAACACGCCGTCCTGCTGGAATACGGCGAGGCCATGCCCGCCCCGATGCTGCGCGAACTGGGCTTCGCGGGCCTGCGTGTAACCAGCCTGCCGGTGTACCGCTGCGCCTTCCCGCTGGACACTGGCCCGCTGGACGCGTCGGTGCGCGACTGCGTGCTGGGCGGCCCGGACGTGCTGCTGCTGTCCAGCGGCACCCAGGCCCTGCACTTCCTGAAATACGCCGAGGGGCTGGGACTGCTGTCCCACGCCCGCGAGGCGCTGAACCGTCTGGTGATCGTCAGCATCGGCCCGGCGTGCAGCGAGGCCGCCGCCGATCTGGGCCTGCGGATCGATCTGGAGGCCAATCCGCACAAGATGGGCATTCTGGTGCGCCTGGCCGCCGAACACACGCCGGGCATTATCGAGAAACGGCGGCTTTTGCGGGCGGGGTAAAACAGGCCCCTCACCCCAACCCCTCTGCAAGCAGGTCTGCGACTCTCCCCTGCGGAGAGGGGCTTTTTGTTGCCCCTTCTGGTGAGGGCGCAAATGCCGAGTCACCTTCTGACCCTCTACCACGGGGAGAGAGTGCCGCGCCACTCGGCGGGTGAGGGGTCCTCCCTACAACAGCCGCCCATCATCCCCCGCATCCGGCGTCTGCACGGGCACGCCGCGCGCATTCAGGGCCTCGCGCAGCATGGGGATGTTCTTGAGGGCGTGGCCCTTGGTCGTGTTCTGAAAGAAGATATAGAGTTCGCTCAAATCCTCGGCCACCAGCGCGATTTTCTCGGCCCACTCGTCCATCTCGGCGCGGTTGTAGCGGTAGTCGTGACGCTCGGCGGCGCTCTTGCCCTCCCACCAGCTTCCCTCGTTACGCCCGTGCAGGCGCAGGTAGCCCACGTCGCCGGTGACATGTACCTGCGGTTCGGGCATGCCGCCCACCGGGGGGTAATCGGGGCTGACCCAGATCAGGCCGAACTCGCCCATGCCCTCGCGCACCTCGGGTTTGTCCCAACTGGCGTGCCTTAGCTCCACGGCCAATTCGTGTCCGGCAAAGCGCTCGGCCAGCGCCAGCAGGTATTTGCGGTTGTCGGCAGTGCGGTGAAACGAGTAAGGAAACTGCGCCAGATACGGCCCCATCAGCCCGGCGTCGCGCAGCGGTTCTGGACTCTGGAGCATCCGGTCATAGTCGGCGTCGGTGGGCGCGCGGTCATGCGTGAACGCCTTGTTCAGCTTGACGGCAAAGCGCGTGCGCCCGCCGGACTTGCGCGCCATGCCCCCAAAGGCTTTCAGGCCGGGGATGGCATAGAACGAGCTGTTTAGCTCCACCGCATCGAAATGCCGGGCGTAGGCGTCCAGATAGCCGTCTTTCTTGACGCCCTCGTAGATCAGGCCGGGGGCCGTCCAGTCGTCGTTGCTGTAGCCGCCGCAGCCGATATACACGCGCATGAATTCAGGGTAGAGCGTGGGTCAGTCGGCAGGGTCCGGGATGAAGGCGGGTTCAAGATGGAGCCTTAAAAAAGGCACGGAACAGCCTCCACGCCTTCCGTTCTTCTGGCCCGCTCAGTACAGGCGCGGATGCCGGTTCAGATCGGTCCAGAACGCCTGGATGGTGTGCATCGCCTCGCTGAACTGGGCGAAGTCCAGCGGCTTGATCACGTAGGCGCTCGCGCCGTGCGCGTAGGAATCGCGGATGTCGCGGTCCTCGCCGCTGGTGGTCAGCATCACCACCGGGATATCGCGCAGAGCTGACTCTGCGCGGATGGCGTCCAGAACGGCCAGACCGTCCATCTGAGGCATCTTCAGGTCCAGCAGGATCAGGTCCGGCAGGGGGGTATTGTCCTGAACCGCACAGCGCAGTAAACCCAGGGCTTCCTGACCGCCCCCGGCCACCACGACTTCGGGCCGGGAATCGCCTACCCGCTCGCTGCCGATGGCAGACAGGGCCAGTTCCAGATCGTTGGGATTGTCGTCGACGAGCAGGATTCGGTGCGTGATCACGGCATTCTCCATGAAGGGTGGGCCGGCAGACCGCCCTGTCGATACACAGGTGGTCCGGGGTGGCTGGCTCGGCCTGGGGAAGCCACCAGATGCCTCCAGTTTAGCATAGTGAATAAAGGAATCTTAAACTTCAAGGGGGGTGTGAACAACTTGGCATTGGGCAAATTTTGTGTGTAGAAGGACACAATCTGGTCTTGAGCGGCAGGAAGCAGCTCTCATGATAAGGCGGGCCGTGGGGCCGCACCAGCCGCCAGGATCAGACCCCCCAGGTCCGGCCTGGTAGACGCCTGCCGCGCGCCGCGCCCGTGGTCACGTAAACTCCGGGACATGTTGACCAAGCGCATCATTCCCTGTCTGGACGTGCAAAATGGCCGGGTGGTCAAGAACGTCCGCTTTTTTGAAGATCACCGCGATGCGGGCGATCCCCTGGTGCTAGCGCAGGTCTATGAGCAGCAGCAGGCCGATGAACTGGTCTTTTACGACATCACCGCCACCCACGAGGGCCGGGGCCTGATGCTGGACGTGGCCGCGCGGGTGGCCGAGCAGGTGATGATGCCGCTGACGGTGGGCGGCGGCGTGAATGCGCTCTCGGACTTCCGGCAACTGCTGCTGGCCGGGGCCGACAAGATCAGCGTCAACAGCGGCGCGCTGACCCGCCCCGAGCTGATCCGCGAGGCCAGTGACCACCACGGCGCGCAGTGCGTGATGCTGTCGGTGGACGCCAAGCGCCGCCCGGACGGCAGCGGCTGGAACGTCTTTCGCGCGGGCGGGCGGGTGGACACCGGGCTGGACCTGCTGGAGTGGGCCGTGCGCGGGCAGACGCTGGGCGCGGGCGAGATCTGTCTGAACATCATGGACGCCGACGGCACGCAGGCGGGCTTTAACCTGGAGGCGACCCGCACCGTGGCCCGCGCGGTGGACCTGCCGGTGATCGCCTCCGGCGGGGCGGGGCAACTCTCGGACTTTTACGAGGTCCTGACCGCCGGGCTGGCCGACGCCGCGCTGGCGGCCAGCGTCTTTCACTTCGGCGAACTGACCGTGCCACAGGTCAAGGCGTACCTGCACGCGCAGGGCGTGGCGGTGCGGCCCGAATGGCAGGACACGGCAACTGTGGAGGAGGCCGTGCTGCAAGGCGGGGCCAGATGAGCGGCGCACCCCAGCCCCCTGACCTCTCGGCCCTGAACTTCGGCGCGGACGGCCTGATTCCGGTGGTCACGCAGGACGCGCGCACAGGGGCGGTGCTGATGCAGGCGTATGCGGACCGGGACGCGCTGGAACGCACCCTGGCCACCCGCGAGGCCACCTATTACAGCCGTTCGCGCGCGGGGCAGTGGATCAAGGGGAAAACCAGCGGCCACACCCAGCGCGTGTTGGGCGTGTCTGTAGACTGCGACGGCGACAGCGTGCTGTACCGCGTGGAGCAGACCGGGGCCGCCTGCCACACCGGGGAATACTCGTGCTTCTACACGCCGCTGCTGGAAGACCAGACCCCCACGGCTGGCCTGGACGGCACGTTGGAGCGCGTCTATACCACCATCTCGGAGCGCCTCGCCACGCTGCCGGAGGGCAGTTACGTGGCCCGGTTGCACGCCGGGGGCCTGGACCGGGTCCTCAAGAAAATCAGCGAGGAGAGCGGCGAGGTGCTGCTGGCCGCCAAGAACGGGGACCGCGCCGAACTGGCGACCGAGGTGGCCGACCTGCTGTTCCACACCCTGTTCGCGATGGCCGAGGTGGGCGTCTCGCCGGGCGACGTGGCCGCCGTCCTGCAAGGCCGCGAGGGAAGGAGCGGCCTGAAGGGGCCGAAGGAAGCGGGCTGAAGGCGTGGTGAAAGGAGCGTGAAGCCCCGGCCTGATCCAAATGCCCGCGCGGCGCATATGGCTGTTCAGGAGCGCGTGTCCACCTGGGGAGGCACGCGTTCCCTTTTTTATTGCCCTGCCTTTTATTGCCCCGCTTTTCATGGTTCAGCCGCGCTGGCCCGGCCATGACTGTCCCCCCGGACGACAGCCCCGCCAACAGGAGCGGATGGGACAAGGGCCAGTGGCGGGCCTGGGCGCGGGAACGCCGCGCGGCCCTGCCCGATCACTCGGCAGCAATCACCGCGCATCTGCATACCTTCTTGCAGGAGGCGGGCGCGCGGCGGGTGCTGGCCTACCGCGCCCTGCCCGACGAGCCAGATGTAGCGGCGCTGGCCCACGACTTCGAGTTGCTGGCTCCCCGCGCCCGCTTCCGGCCCACGCCCAGATTGACGCTGCACCCGTGGAACACCGCCACTGAGCCGAACCGCTTCGGAGCCTTGCAGCCGCCCGCCGACGCACCCGAGGTTCCATTGAGCAGCGTAGACGCGGTGCTGCTGCCCGGCCTCGCCTTCAATGAACGCGGCATCCGCCTGGGCTACGGCGGCGGATTCTATGACCGCCTGCTGCCCGGTTTCGGCGGCCTGAGCGTGGGCGTCATTCCGGGGGCGCTGATCGTGCCGCACCTGCCTGCCGATCTGCACGACGTCCCGGTGGCCTGGCTGGCGACAGAGGGCGGAATGATCCGCATTTCCAATTCGTCCTCAGGCGGAGCTGGCTAATGGGCCAGAGGCTCGAAGACCCTGGCGAAGGTAAAGGCGTGCGGCATCGGCCCATGCTCGGTCAGATGCCCTAGCCGCTCCCTGGCCTCCAGCACCGTGGGGCGGTGGCCGTCTTGCACCCACCACAGCGCCACAAAGATGTCCATGCGGGTGAACCACTCGCGGCGGCGCTTGAGGAAGTCGGTGTGATGGCTGCGGTACGTGAAGCTGCGCAGCGCCTCCGCGTCCTGCCAGACGCTCAGGTTCACGATGATGCTGGAATTCTCGTTGTAAGAAATGTTGGTGGCGTTGCCGCCGTCGTCCTGGAGCCGCCACACGAAACCGGGCGTGGCCTCGGCCAGTGCGTTGACCGGGTCCAGATTTGCCACGAATTCGGCCATCATGGGATCGTCCAATGGCGCGCGCACACGGGCGAGGTTGACCTGAGCAAGCTGCATGGGGCAGGCTAGCGGCTCGGGGTCAGGAGCCGCGTTGCGGGTACGGCATGCGCGTTGCCGGATCGCCCAGATCGATCTCGAAGTAGAGGAAACCCTCCTCTCCTGCCCGGCGTCGTCGGGGCGGTAG
Source organism: Deinococcus frigens DSM 12807 (assembly GCF_000701425.1). Lineage (GTDB taxonomy): Bacteria > Deinococcota > Deinococci > Deinococcales > Deinococcaceae > Deinococcus > Deinococcus frigens. The sequence goes on from NZ_JNIW01000027.1 coordinate 25,895, forward strand.
CCCATGCGCTGGTAGGCGGGGCCAGTCTCATGGGTGTTGGCGTATCAGAACACGTAACGCAAAGGTCTTGCCCGCGCCCAGTCCTCTACCGCACGCATGAGCAACCGGGCCACGCCGCGCCGCCGCCACCCCGGAACGGTGTACAGGTCTTCGAGCTTGGCCGTACGGTGCGATTCACCGGAGCGCAGATGAGGACCGTAGTCGTGCAGGGCAGCGTAGCCAGCGACCTCTCCCCCGTCCGCCTGAGCCACCAGTACGGGGCGCAGTGGATTGCCGCAGAAGGAAGGGAAACGACGTTCCAGCGCCGACTCGTCCTCCACAAACCCCATGTCCAGCAGCATGGGTTTCAGGGCCGGAAAGTCGGCGGGGGTGGCGGGGCGCACGTGCATCCTCACACCGTAGCGCCGCGCCCGCCCCTGCGCGTCCGCCCTCTGTAGCATGCGGGCATGCCCCGCCGACTTCTGCCCCTGCTGAGCCTGCTCCTGACCGCCTGCGCCCCCGCCCTCGGCGGACCGGTCCAGCCACTCGCCGACTTGACCGCCACGCTGAGCGTCCCCAATCCCGAACATCTGCGGGTGGTGGTGATGGGCGATCAGGGGACCGGGACGGAGGTTCAGCGGCGGGTGGCGGCGGCCATGCAGACCGTGTGCGCGGTGCAGGGCTGTGACCTGGGCGTGGGCCTGGGCGACAATTTCTATCCGGCAGGGCCGAAAGAGGCTGGCTCTCTCCTCTTTAAAACCAGATTCGCAGACGTTTACGGCCCGCTGAACATTCCCTTCCTGATGGTGCCGGGCAATCACGACGAGAGCGGCACATTCAACGGCGACGGCACAGACGCCAGGGGCGCGGACGCCGAAGTCGCCTATTCGCGTCTGAACCCGCAGTGGGTCATGCCGGGACGGACCTACCGCGCGCCCGTGGGAACGCTGGCCGAGTTCTTCGCCGTGGACACCTCGCCGCTGGCCGCCTACCTGCCCGTGCGCCGCGCCAGCGAGCGGCCCGGAGGCGTGTGGGACGCCGCCCAGCAGGCGTGGCTGACGGAGTCCCTGGCAGCCAGCCCCGCCCGCTGGAAACTGGTGCTGGGCCACCATCCGCTGTTTTCCAACGGCAAGCACGGGGACGCCGGGCGCTACGACGGCCTGCCCTTTGCCTTCCAGCGCGGGGACGCCGTGCGGAAGCTGTACGGGCTGGCCTGCGGTAGGGCGGACCTGCTGCTGAGCGGCCACGATCACGCCCTGGAGGTCTTCGCGCCGCAGCCCGAATGCCCCGGCACCTGGACCGCCGTTTCGGGCGCGGCGGGCAAGACCGAGGGCGGCAGCAAAGGCACCCGCCCCGCCGCCGCCGAGTTCTACGGGCAGCCCGGCTTCCTGTGGCTGGACGTGACGCCGCAGATCCTCACCATCAGCACCTATACGGTGGCCCCAGACGGAGTGCCGACGCTGGCCGGGGCGCAGGAAATCAGGAAAGCAGCGAGATAGATCGCCCCGCATCTCCACGGACTCCTATTGATAAAGTGTTGAAAACATTTGGACATCCCAGCGGGCGTTCAAATGTCCTCATGGGCGCTGCCCCGGACAAGACAGCGAGCAGGAAAGCAACGGCGGGGGCCTCACCGCCGCCCCAGCCTGGAGGCCGGGCGCGACGTGCAGCCCGGTCTGGGATTCGGAAGGATGGCAGGGTCTCCTGAGCGGCAGGTCATGGGCCGCGAAAAGGTCACCGTGCCACCCGCAGTGCCTGGAAAGTCAGGCAGAACCTGCGCGTGGTGGGCAAGTTGCGGCCAGTGCCGCTCAACCACAATCCGGTCGAGGTTGAGGAATGGTCCGCCGGGTGCGTGGGGCTGGTGAAATCGGCCAGCAATGACAGCGTCACGGAACTGCTCACGCTGGGCAAGGAGGGGCAGGCCGCCCTCCCCCACCGTCAGGGTCAAAAAAAGCCCTCTCCGCAGGGGAAAGGGTAGGGGTCCGGGGTCTCTTTACAGCCCGGCTTCGGCCAGGAAGGCGTCCAGCTTCTGCGGGCGAAAGCCGCTGAGGCTATGGACCACGTCGCCGCTGACCAGGGTGGGCACGCTGCGGCGTCCGCCGTTGACCTTCATCACGTATTCGGCAGCCCCCTCATCCTGCTCGATGTTGATTTCCTCGAAGTCGAGGCCCTTGCTGGTCAGGGCGCGTTTGGTGGCGTGGCAGTCGGGGCACCAGGTGGTGGTGTACATCTTGATCATGGGCAGTTCCTCCGGTGTGTGGTGAGTCAAATGCGGGCGATCACCGTCCCCCGCCCGGCGTACCAGTTTACTAAATAAAGCAGGGATGACAAGTGCGCCGGTTCAGCAAAGGCGAACGGCCCACCGCGCGGGCAGGCCGTTGCGTATCCTGGAGCGTTACGCCGGGGCGGGGGCTTCGGCGGGCGCGTCCGCTTTGGGGGCGGTGGCCTGGGCGATGATCTGAGGCTGGGCGTCGGGCTGGGCGTCCGTGGGCGCGACCGCAACCATCTCGCCGTCCTCGTCGCGCTCTTTCCTGGGAGCGGGGGCGGCCCTTGGGGTCATGATCATGTTCATGTCCATGCCCATCATGCTGGGGTTGCTTTCCGGCACGCCGACGTCGGCCAGGGTCTCGGCCACACGCACCAGGATGCGTTCGCCCAGTTCGGGATGGGTACGCTCACGGCCACGGAACATGATCGTGACCTTGACCTTATGGCCCTCTTCCAGGAAACGGCGCACATGCCCGGCCTTGGTGTTGAAGTCGTGCGCGTCGATCTTGACCCGGAACTTGATGGCCTTGACTTCCTGGGCGCGCGCCCGCTTGCGGTTTTCCTTCTCGTTTTGCTGCTGCTCGTAGCGGAAGCGGCCATAATCGAGCAAACGGCAGACGGGCGGCACGGCCTGTGGACTGACCATCACCAGATCCATTCCCGCCTCACGCGCCATGTTCATCGCCTCGCGCGTGTCGATAATGCCCACCTGCTCACCTTCCCCGCCGATCAGACGAATCTGCCGGACGCGAATCTGCTCGTTGACCTTGTGATCTTTCGCTATATTCATCACCTCCGCGCGCCCCCTGCACGCTGACAGCGTCATTGCTGACGGGTTGGGGCGGCTGAACCCACATTCACGTTGAAAGCTGTGGCGGGTAAACATCTCAGTTTACCACGCACGCCCCCTGTCCTTTTGTGGTGTGGCCCCAGGTCAACACTGGCCGGGTGCCGCGCCGCCGCCCGCTTTCTGCCATGCTCCCCGCTATGAACGGTCTTGCCCTGTCTTCATCGCCCGCCGCCCACTCGCACCACTACGGCCCCCTGCACGCCCGCGATCCCGATCTGGAAGTGCTGCTGACCGACGGACTGGGCGGCTTCGCGCTGTCCAGCGTGGCCGGGGTGCCGACGCGCTGCTATTCGGGCCTGGTGGTCAGCCAGTCGCCCCCTGTGCAGCGCTTCACTCATCTGGTCTCACCGCTGGAGGTGCTGGAAGTGGGCGGCCAGCGTCACAGCCTGCATGCCCTGGAACTCGCGCCGGGCGTGTTCGAGGGACGCGGGCTGGAGGGTCTGAGCGGCGTGACCCTGCGTGACCTGCTGCCCGAACGGGTGCAGATGGTGGGCGGCGTCCGCGTGACGCGCCGGATGGTCAGCCCGGCCCACGCGGGCGCGGTTGCGTACCTGTACACGGTGGACGCGCCGGAAACCGTCACGCTGACGCTGGGCGGCTACTTTGTGGACCGCGATATGCACCACGTCCACGCGGAGGCCCCCAAGCTAAAATTTCAGACCAACAGTGAAGAGGTCCTGGTGCGCGGCGAACGGACCACGCGGGTCCGGCTGCACGCGTCGGGGGCGGAGATCATGGCCTTTGCCCCAAAACCCTTTCCCCAGCGGGTCTACTACCGCCACGACGCGGCGCGCGGCGAACCCGATCACGAGTACACGCTGGGCGCGGCGTTGTGGGAAGTCCAGTTTCCAGCGGGCGGCGGTCAGGTGGCGCTGGTGGTCCAGGGAATGACCGACGCCACGCCTGAGCTTCCCGATCCCTGGCTGGCCTACGGGCAGGAGGCGACGCGACGCCGCGAACTGGCTGAGCTAGCGCAGCAGACCTGTGGAATAACCGACGATCTGGTGGCGACGCTGGCGGTGGCGGCGGACGCCTATCTGGTGCGGCGCAGCAGCCCGGCGGGAACCAGCGTCATCGCGGGTTATCCGTGGTTTGCCGACTGGGGCCGCGACGCCATGATCTCGCTGACCGGCCTGACGCTGCTGACTGGGCGTTTCGCACAGGCCCGCGAGCTGCTCAGCACCTTCCTGAAAACCCAGCGGCGCGGGCTGATTCCCAACCACTTTCTTGAACACCAGAAGGGCCACGGAGGTGGCCAGGGCGCGGGCTACAACACGGTGGACGGCGCGCTGTGGCTGGCGGTGGCACTGGAGCGCTATCTGGCTGTCAGCGACGATCTGGACTTTGCTCGGGAAGCGCTGCCTCAACTGCGCGACTTGCTGGGCTGGCACCTGCGCGGCACCGATCACGGCATCCGTGTCGATCCGGCAGATGGCCTGCTGCTGGCCGGAGAACCGGCAGTGCAACTGACCTGGATGGACGTGAAGGTGGGGGACTGGGTGGTCACGCCGCGCCACGGCAAGCCGATTGAAATTCAGGGACTGTGGCTGGCGGCGCTGGACGCGGAAATGCGGCTCTCGGAACGGCTGGGAGCGCCGCCGGAATTTGCGGAGGCCAGGTTAAAGGCGCAGGGCAGTTTTGGGAAATTCTGGGACGGACAGACTTTTGCGGACGTGATCGGGCCAGATGGCACCCTGGACCCCAGCGTGCGCCCCAACGCCGCCCTAGCTCTGGCCCTGCCCGCTACCCCGTCCACGCCCACACAAAAGGACGCCGCCATCCGCCAGATGCAGGCCGAGCTGCTGACGCCGCTGGGGCTGCACACCCTGTCGCCGCGCGATCCGCGTTACCGGGGCAAGTACGGCGGCCCGCAGGTGCTGCGCGACGCGGCCTACCACCAGGGCACCGTGTGGCCCTGGCCGCTGACCGCGTACCTGGAACTGCTGCTCTTACGCGGCGAGGTCACGCAGGCCCGCAAAGCGCTGGACGGACTGAGCGGCCACGTCTGGGAGGCGGGCGTGGGCCACGTCTCGGAGGTCTTTGGCGGCGACGCGCTGCTGCCGGGCGGCTGCCCCTTCCAGGCATGGAGCGTGGCCGAGCTGTTGCGCGCGCATGTGCTGGTCTCCAGGGCAGAAAAACGGTAACGCATCGCCCAAAACTCGGGTTAAAGCGTGTCCCAGAGCTTATTCCCGGCGATTACACGACACACTTATGGCTAGATACCTGAACTTGACGTCTGCCGGACACTAACCCTAGCATCGGCCCCATGACGCGCCTCGCCCTTCCGCCGCAGGCCACCCAGGTGGGGCTGGCGGTGGATATCGCGGCCTTTGCCATGCACGGCGGCGAACTGCACGCCCTGCTGGTGCAGCGCGGGCAGTTGCCGCACGCGCGCGACTGGGCGCTGCCCGGCGGTTTCGTGCAGCCCGGCGAGGAACTGCATGAGGCCGCCCTGCGCGAACTGCGGACCGAGACCACCGTGCAGCTCGAACCGCGCCACCTGGAGCAGTTCTACACCTTCGGCGAGGTGGGCCGGGACCCGCGCGGACGCATCGTGAGCGTGGCGCATCTGGCGGTGCTGCCACACGGCACGGTCAGCGTCAGCGGCGGCGGCCACACCCTGGGCGCGGAATGGCTCAGCGCCCACCGCCCGCCCCGGCTGGCCTTCGATCACCAGGCGATCCTGACGCGCGCCCTGCTGCGGCTGCAACTGCGCTTGGAATACGCCAATCTGGCGCTGGAATTCTTGCCTGATACCTTTACCCTGCCCGAACTCCAGACCGTCTACGAGGCGATCTTGGACCGCCACCTGGACAAGCGCAATTTCCGCAAACGCCTGCTGGCCCAGGGCATCCTGATCCCCAGCGGTGAGCGCCGCAGTGGCGTGGGCCGCCCCGCGCAACTGTACCGCCGCGCCAAGAACGTGCGGGTGGCCGCGCTGTAGGCGGGGTGTGGGCCGTGGATGGTGGCACAAGACCGGGGTCGGTTCACCCCCCGTAACTGGCCCGCAAACGCGCCAGCCCCTGCCGTGGCTCGATGCGCCCTGCGGGCAACCCGGCCAGGGTCACCGCCGACAGGCCACGCGCTGCCAGACCATCCAGCAACAGCTCCAGCAGCGGCGGCGTGACTGCCGGACCGTCGTGCAGCAGAACCACGCTGCCGGGGCGAATGCGGGCCAGGGTCTGCCGGGCCAGGGTGGGCGCGGCGGCGTCGATCCAGTCACGGCCTTCTATGTCCCAGAGGGCGATCTGCCGACCCGCCAGCCGCGCCAGCAGACGGGTCAGCGGGCCGTGACCACCGTAGGGCGGGCGGTACAGCAGCGGTCCAGCGTCTCCCGCACGTGGATGCCACCTGATCTGTGCCCATTCCCGCCAGGGCGTCAGCAGCAGCGCGTGGCAGTGCCAGCGTCCGTGCGCCTCGGTCTGGTGGGGGCTGTTCAGGAGCGTCTGCAAAAAGCTGGGATGCGCCTCACAGGCTGGTGCGGTGACGAAGAAGGTGGCGCGGGCCTCATGCCGCTCCAGAATTGCCAGCAATTCGGGCGTGCGCGGTGAGGGGCCGTCGTCGAAGGTCAGGGCCACTCGGCCCGAATCACGCGGGCCACTGCCCAGCGCACCCCACCCGGCGGCGCGGCCCAGCACGTCGGCCAGGATGGCGGCAAGGACAACCAGACCCAGGGGCTGGACGACTGGCCAGACGCGAGGCCAGCCTGGTGGCCCCCTCATCCCCCTGCGCCGCAAAGTCCCCCTCCCACAGAGAGGGGGGCCACCGATCAAGCTCCGCTTGTCTTTTTCCACAACCGACACCCCTCAGCCCATCACCTCTTATGCCCCCGCCTCGTGGCGGGTGGTCAGCGCGCGGCGAAAGATCACGTAGCCCAGCGCTGTTACAAAGGCCAGGGACGCGCCGGTGATAAACGGTCCGGTCGGTCCCAGGGCGCGGTAGGCGAAGGCTCCCAGCAGCGGCCCCATCCAGGTGCCGACATTTTCCACGGTCATCAGCGCGCCCCAGGCGGCGGGGCGCTCGGCCTCGGGCAGGCGGCCCGTGACCAGGGCGGCCCAGCCGGGCATGATAAAGGCGTAGCCCACACCCACCAGCGCGGCCATCACAAACAGCGCCCAGAACGGCGGTGTGGTGGCAACCCCGCCCAGGCCCAGCGCCAGCAGTGAGAAGCCCAGCGTAACCGCCAGACGGGCGCGGCCCCCATCGGCCACCTTACCCGTCAGCGGCAGGCTGCCGAAGGCCACCGCGCCTCCGGTGCCCAGCACCGCCACCATGCCCCAGTAGGTCAGGCCCAGATCGCGGTACAGCGTGAACAGCAGCGGCCCCAGCAGGGTCATGGTCAGCGTTTGCATGAAAGCCGCCGGAAACAACGGGGCCAGCGCGCTCAGCGCCGTTTTCAGGCGGGCGCGGCGGGCCGGGCGGTCCTCCTGCTCGGCCTCTGCTGCGCGCCGTAGCCGGTCCGGGACGAACAGAGCGGCGAGCAGCGCCGCGCCCAGCACCGCCAAGACGATGCTGAAGGCCAGCACGCGCGGGCGCTCAGCGATCGCGCCCAGCAGCAGAAAACCCGCGCCGATCAGGGGCATCACGCCCAGGCTGATGGCCGTGACCGCACGGCCCCTGTGGCTGTCGCGGGTGGCGTCGGCGGTCAGGTTCATGGTGCCGGGCCACATGGCGCTGAAGCCCACGCCGTGCAGCGCGGCGCACACCAGCATCACCCAGGCGGTGTGGGTGCCGGACATCACCGCCAGCGCCCCCAGCGACAGCGCCGCGCCGCTCAGCATCACCAGCCGCACCCCGAACCGGCTGATCAGCGCCCCGGCGGGGCCGCGCATCAGGGTATCGGCGATAAAATGCACCACGAAGGTGGTGGCCGCCAGCGCCACGGCGTCGGCCTTGGACACACCGAGCAGCGTGCCGATGGCCTGCGGCAGATACGCCGCATACAGTCCGCTGCGAACAAATTCCGAACACGCCAGCACCAGCGCGGCCACCAGCACGCCGGGCAACCTGTCGGGCTTGACAGGGAGCCGCTCGCGCAGGGCAGTCACGGCGCTCACGTCCTTAGCCTCGTACAGCGGGAGGAGGGCACTCGCTGGCCCGCCAGCAGGAAAAGCAGCCCGACTTGCAAAGCTGCGGGGCACAGAGATTGACTTCCAACCGGTCCCTTGCGTCTTGTGTTCGCCGTATCTATGCCCATTCCTCCAACGAAAGCATGAGACAAGCCTGCTACCCTGTGCCCGTGTCCGCGTTTTCCGTGATCATCCCGGCCCGCAACGAGGCGGCGTACCTGCCCCTGACCCTGCGGGCGCTGGAGGCGCAGCACCTGGCCCCCGCCGAGGTGATCGTGGTGGACAACGGCAGCACCGATGACACGCCGGAAGTGGCGCGGGCCTGGGGCGCGCGGGTGCTGCGCTGCGCCCGCCCCGGCGTGGCCCAGGCCCGCCAGTCTGGCCTGGAGGCGGCGCGCAGCGACTGGATCGCCACCACCGACGCGGACTCGTTGCCCAGCCCACAGTGGCTCTCGCTGCTGGACGCCGCCACGCCAGGCCGGGTAGCCCTGTACGGCCCGATGGGCTTTTGCGGGGTGGCCCCGCAGTGGGCCTGGGCGTCTCAGCAGGCTTACAGCGCCTTTTTGCACGGCTGCCGGGTGGTGGGCAAGCCCAACCTGGCCGGGGCCAATATGGCCTTTTCGCGGCAGGCCGCTTTGCTGGCGGGCGGTTACCCGGAGGTAGAAGCCTACGAGGACGTGATGCTGGGACAGGCCCTGGCAAAGCTGGGACCGCTGGCCTACGTGCCGGGCGCACTGGTGCAGACCAGCGCCCGCCGCATGGACAGGGGGGCGCTGCCTTTTGCGTGGCAGCACCTGAGCAACATCACCGGTCATACGCGAGGATACTTTGACCAGAAGCACCCTGAACAGAAGCGCTGAGGCCGGGTTCTGCGGGGAACGGCACCTCGCGCGGCATGCCCAGGGCGGCGGCGTACACGTCCAGCACCCGCGCCGCCACCCCCGCCGGAGTGGTTCCCGACGCAAAATCCCGCGCCCCGGCAGACAGCCGCGCCCACAGCGCCGGATCATCCAGCACGGCGTGGGCGTACCTGATCATGGCGTTCACGTCCGCCGGGGCCACCAGGTAGCCGCTGCGCCCGTGGGCCACGCTGCTCAAGGTGCCGCGCGCCCCCACCGCCACCACCGGCACGCCCATCAATTCGGCCTCTTGCAAGACCAGGCCCTGCGTCTCGGTGTCGCTGGCGAACAGGAACAGTTCGGCCAGGCGGTAATACGCGCCGATCTCGGTCCAGGGCCTGACGCCCAGAAAGCTGACGCGGCCCTCGATGCCCAGGCGGCGGGCGTGCGCTTCCAGATGCACCCGCTCCGGCCCCTCGCCCAGCAGCACCAGATGGGTGTCGGGCAGCCTGGCCACGGTGTCCAGCACATGATCGAAGCGCTTCTCGCGGGCCAGCCGTCCCACGCTGAGCAACCGGCGTTTCCCGGCGGGCCAGGGGCTTCCTATGGGCGGGGCCGCGTGCAGCACCCGCGCGTCGATGCTGGTGGGAATGACCACCGGATTGCGAACGTGCATGGCGTGCAGCACGTCCAGCATTCCAGCGGTGGGCGCAATCACGGCGTCGGCCCGGCGGTAGACCAGACTGACCAGACGGGTGACCGTTCCGGTCTGGCGCTGGAGCGCCGTCAGCCCCGGCACGTAATGGGTGTACGCCTCCAGGTGGGTGTGGTACGTCGCCACATGCGGCACGTTCCACTTGCGGGCCAGCCGCGCCCCCGCCAGCCCCAGCGTCAGCGGCGTGTGGGTATGCACCACGTCGTACTTCTGGGCAAAGTCCTTGCGGGTGGGCCAGGCCAGTCGGTAACTGGGCAGGAACATGTAACTGAGGCTGGGCACCCGCCGCACGTCGGTGCGGCTATCCACGTTGTCGGGGAAATCCGGGGCCACCACTTCCACCTGATGCCCCAGCGCCCTTAATTCGTCGCTCAGCAAACCCACACTGGTCACGATGCCGTTCTGATCAGGCAAAAAGGTATCGGTGAACAGGCCGATGCGGAGCGGTCTCATCCGTGCCCACCAGTGGAGTTCCATTCCGGGAGGGGCCGTCCTGCTGGGAGGGGGGAAGTCTGAAGCATCGCTAGACAGGAGGATACGACGCCGGAGATGAGAGAGTCGTCCACCTTTGGTCTCATGTTCCGGCGGCCTCGCCCCAGAGCAGGCGGGGCCAATCGCCGGGAGCGGCAAAACCCGCTACAGTCGCTCCATGCGTGCCGCGCCGTCTCCTCTGCTCGCCGCCCAACTGCGTGCCGGAGCCTACGGCGCGTGGGCGGGCGGCCACCCCGGCACACCCGAAGTCGGCGTGACGGTGCCGGTTGGGGACGAAACCGAGATCAGGACCGTCCTGGACACGTTGGGGCAGGCAGGCGCAACAGTGACCCTGCTGATCCCCTCTCCGCTGGCCCACAGCGCGCCAGATGCTCTTTACGCCGCCGCGCAGGCTGGCCATGAGATCGCTGGATCGGGCAGGCCAGGGCAACTCGGCGTTCTGGAGGCCGCCTCGGCCCAGCCTCTCCAGAGCTGGAATTCACAGGGGCTGGGCCGCGCGGACCTCCGCCGCCTGGCCGCGCAAGAGATCCACCCCCTGCCCTTCGCGCTGGAGACGCCGCAGCCGGGGCAGACGGTGCGGGTGCTGCCGGAGGAACTCGGCCAGAGCTTGCCGGAGATGCGGGCGCTGGGGTACCGCCCCGTCCCCGTGCGCGAGGTGCCGGGGTTGCGACAGGCCGGGCCGCGTGACCTGCTGTTGCACCTATACACCCACACCGTGGAGGCAAATTTTGCCCGCGAACACGGCGTGATCGATCTGGCCCAGCGTGCCGACGCCGTGATGCGGGTGGCCGCGCTGGGCCACGCGCCCGCGCCGCTGCCTTTGCCGCGAGGCACGCCCACCGCTGAACTGCATCTGCACTCGCCGCGCATCGTGGGTCTGGCCGGGCGGGGCGCATTGACCGCCTACCGCGCCTACCTCCGCAGCCTGCGCGACGTGGCCGCCGCCATGCAGACCCTGCCCGAATTGCAGGACGCACAGGCCGTGTTTGCCGTGACCCTCTTCCACGGGCCACTGGAGCAGGGCGGCTTCGCGCTGCTGCCGCTGCCGCCCGCCCGCGCGCAGATTTATGGCCTGGGATTTCGCATGCTGCGCATCGTCTACGGCACCGCCCGCCCGCCCAGCCAGCCGCAGCCGAAGATGGCCTGGATGACCCGGGAGGCGTTCCTGGCGAAGTACGGGTGATTCCAACTACAGTGGTCACCTCTGGACACATTCTCAGTGTGTTAAATTTTGACCATGACTCAGGCACATCGCAAGCACGTCGTTTTCCCACCTGACACCTTGCGCTTTCTGGAGGACTACCAGCGCAAGCACCAGCTCCCCTCCTTCAGCGCCACCATTGAAGCCGCCGCACTGGCTTTGCAGCAGCAGGAGTTGCGGCAGGCATATGAGCAATACGCCCAGGATTTTGCCCGGGACGCCCAGGCCCAGGCAGAGGCTGAAGAGTGGCTGGACTTCCCCATGAATGAAGGCGCAGAGGGTCAGGAGTGAAGCGCGGCGATCTCTATCTGGTCAACTTTGAACCCAGCACGCCAGGAGAACCCGCCCGCACCCGGCCCGCCGTGATCCTGACCAATGACCTTGCCAACGAAACGCTGCCGCATCTGGTGGTGGCTCCGGTGACCAGCAATGTCAGCCGGGAATATCCCTTTGATGTCGCGCTCCCCGCTGGGAGTTGCAGGCTGACCGAAAGCAGCCGCGTGCAACTGAATTACATCCGTGGCCTGAACCGCAGCCGGATCGGGCGCTATCTGGGCAGCCTGACCACTGCGCAGATAAGCGAGCTGGACGGCAAATTGAGAGTTCATCTGGGGCTGAGCTGAGGCGATTACCAGCCATCAGGATCAAGATGACGTTGCTCCCAAGTCACCCATCCCCAGATGCAAGCAGGCGGCGTGTTCCCGGTCAGGCTCACTATAGTTTCCGGCATGCAAACCGTGGCCGAGACACTGAGATCGCACCGCTCCATCCGGCAGTTCAAACCTGATGAAATTTCCCAGGCCACCCTTGATGAGGTGCTGCACGACGCCATCATGGGCACGTCCTCATCGGGGAACCTCAACAGCTATTCGCTAATCGTGACCCGTGACCCGGCGCGAAAACGGCGGCTGTACGGTTTGCACGGCGAACAGGACTTCATCCTCCAGGCCCCGCTGGTCATCACGTTCTGCGCCGACTGGTACCGCACGCGGCAGTGGTTAGAGTTGCGGGGAGCGCGGGACAACTTCAACAACTTCCTGGGCTATCAGGTGGCGGCGAACGAGGCGATGCTGATTTCCCAGAGCGTGACGCTGGGCTTTGAGGCGCGGGGCTACGGCATCTGTTACATGGGGACCACGCTCCAGGCCATGCAGGAGATCGCCGATTACCTGGAGCTTCCCGAAACCTGTCTGCCCATCACCACCATCGTGGTGGGTGTTCCCGACGAGCGCCCAGACAGGCGTGAGCGCCTGCCGATGCGGGCCTATGTCCATGATGAGGCTTACAGGAAGCCTGGCCCATCTGATCTGGAGGAGCTGTACCGGGCGCGCGAGGAGAGTGGCTGGCAACGGTACATGTCCATGCCGCATCTGAGGGCCATGTGCGAGGAGGGCGGCATTACCTCGCTGGCGCAGATGTACACCAGTCCCTACAAATATGACCCGGACGCCTACGCGGCCACATCACGGCAGCTTCTGGAAGCGCTCAGGGGGCGGGGATTTCTGCCCAGCACGCTGGAACTTGGCCAGACTGATGGGTAAAGCTCAGGCGTTGCGCCCACGCGAACTCCTACCCCGGCAAGCTGAACCTCAGCGCCGTTCCCTGCCCTGGCCCGCTGTCCACATTCAATGCTCCCCCGGCCAGGGCAACGCGCTCGCGCAGGCCGGTGAGTCCCAGATGGCCCGCCTCGGCGCGGGCCTCGGCCTGCTGGGGCGTGAAGCCCTGGCCATCGTCGCTGATCACCACATCCACGCCGTCCGCCCCAAAGATGACGCGGATGGCGGCGCTACTCGCCCCGGCGTGCTGGTCCACGTTGTTCAGCGCCTCCTGCGCCAGCCGGAAGACCGTCAGCTCGCTGGCTGCCCCCAGACGGCGCTCGAAGCCGCCCACTTCCAGCCGGGTGGGCGTATGCGCCTGCCCCGCCAGCCATTCCAGCGCGGGCAGCAGTCCCAGATCGTCCAGCACGCTGGGGCGCAAGTTGCGGGCAAAGCGGCGCACGCTGTCCAGCGCGGCGTTCAGGTCCGCCAGAATGTCGTCGGCGCGCTCCCGCTGCTCGCCGCTCAGCTCGCGCGCCAGCCGGGCCACCCGGCGGCCCGAGGCGGTCAGCACCTGCGCGGTGTCGTCGTGCAGTTCGCGGCTGATGCGCTTGCGCTCCTCCTCCTGCGCCTGGGTGAACAGCGAGAGGTAGGTTCGCAGTTCGCTCTGGCGGGAGGTGGCGGCCTCCAGCGCCTGCCCGCGCCGGGTGATCTCGTCGGCCAGGGTCTGGAGTTCCGAGAGGTCACGGGCGACGAGCAGCACGCCGGAGTTTGGGCCAGCTTCGACGGCACTCAGGCGCACTTCCAGGCGGTAGGGGCCAATCCCAATCTCGGCGCGGCCCCCGGTGCTCTCCGTGCGGGCGGCGTCCCAGGCGGCGCGCAGGGCGTCGCGGGTGACGGGCGTGGGCAGGGAGAGCAGCCTCTCCCCCACCAGCAGCCCGGTCAGCGGTTCCAGCAGGCGGGAGGCGGCGGGATTGGCATAGGTCACGGTGCCGCCCGCGTCCGCGCTGAGGATCAGGTCATGCGCGCCCTCGGCCAGTTGGCGGTAGCGGGCTTCCTCGCGCTCCAGGGCGGAAAGCAGCCGCACGCGGGTCAGGGTCTGGGCCATCTGATCGGCCACGCTACGGGCCAGTTGCAGGGGGTGATCGCCGGGGGCTTCCGGGCCGGGATCGTCGGCGTACAGGAAACCCAGGGGGTGGGCCTCATCGCCCAGTGGCACGATCAGACCGCTGCCCGCCACGGGCAGGCAGGCGCGGCGCGGCAGGGGCCGGGGGCCGCGTCCCAGTTGCGATTTCAGCGCGGCCAACTCCTCTGCCGTAGGCGGATAGAGGTTGAACGTCGCGCAACGCAGCACCTCGCCCGCGTCGTCGGTCAGGGCGATCAACCCTCGCCCGGCGTTCAGGGCCAGGGTGGTCAGGCGCACAGCCCCCGCCAGCGCGGCGTCGTCCTGGCTCTCGCCCAGCACGCGGCCCACGTTCAGCAGCACGGCGGCCTCGCGCTCACGGCGCAGCTCTTCCTCGTACAGGCGGGCGTTTTCCACGGCCAGGGACGCCTGGGCGGCAAAGACCTCGGCCAGCGCCAGATCGTCGTCGTCCAGCGGGAGCGGCGCTTCCCAGTACAGCGTCAGGGTGCCGAACACCCCGGCGCGGGTGATCAGGGGCAGGCCCAGCACGCCCTTGTAGGGATAGCGGCCCCCGGCCAGCAACTGACGGGTGTAGCGGCTGCCGCCGCCGTAATTGGCGGTCGCCAGATCGTGCGCGGCCACCGGTTCGCGGCGCTGGGCCGCCCGCCCGGTCACGCCCGCGCCCATCTTGGCGCGCACCCGCAGCACGTACTCGCTGGGCAGGCCTACGGCGCTGCGGATGCTCAGGGTGCGCCCGTCCGGCTGGGCCTCGTAGATGGCGGCGGCGTCGGCGCGGAACAGAGACACGGCCCGCTCCAGCACCCGCGCAAGGGTGTCTCCCAGGTGCAGGCTGCCCGCCAGCGCCGCCCCGGCCTCGCGCAGCGCCTCGGCGGCCTCGCGTTTGCGGGTCTCGATGCCGTAGAGGCGGGCGTTGTCAATCGCCAGCGATGCCTGCTCGGCCAGCGCCAGCACCAGCCGGGCGTCGTCGTCGGTGGCGGTTGCGCCGGGCCTGCGGCTGTCCACATACAGCACCCCCAGCGGCTGGCCGCGTGCGCTGAGAGGAGCGATGACCGCCGCCTCCGGGTTCAGCTCCAGCAGGCCCTGGGCCATCGGCGTGTCGGCGTCCCTGGTGCGCTCGAAGCGAATGGCCTCCCCGCGCCTGATCAGCGTTTCCAGGCTGACCGGACCAACGCCCACGCCGCCGGTAAACGTCTCGTCGAAGCCGTGCGAGAACACGTCCCCCGTTCTGGCCCCACCCTCGCCGAACTCGCTGAACAGCGCCACGAAAGCGCGGGAAAACCCCAGCGCCTGGGCCGCGCTCTGGGCCGTGCCGGTCAGGACCTCGGCCAGATCCAGGCTGCCGCCCAGACGGCGCACCAGGGCTTCCACCGTTTCGGCCACGCGCCCGCGTCCGCGCCGGGCTTCGCGGGCCTGAACGCCTTCCAGCGCCAGCGTCAGCAGCGGCACCAGCGCCGACAGTTCCGCGATGCCCTCCGTGCTGGCCCCTACGAATTCCAGGACGCCACAGCCAAACGGCAGGCAGACCAGCATGCCCTCTTCCAGCAGATGGCCGCCGTCCATTGCGCGCCGGGCCAGCGTGCCGTCGCTGAGGCCCAGGCCGCGCCCCTCCTGGGCCAGCGCTTCCAGGCATCCGGCCTCCCCCTCGGCCACCCAGACCTGAACGCCGTGCGCCGCCGACGCGTGGCAGGCGTACTCCGCCAGCGCCGATGCAAAAGCGCGGGCGGTCTGGGCGGCGGCGAGGGTGGGGGGTGGGGGGGTCATTTTTGGGAGACGAAGTCAGGGTTCGCCCTGCTCCTCTACCGCCTCTTCCACCACTTTCAGGAGGGGTTCAGGGGCGGCAGCTTTGCGGCCTCGCGTTCGGACGGACGGAGCCTCGCCGTATTCCAGTGAGCCATGTTCTATGACGTGACTCAGGGGAATCTTGGGATTGTTGATGTCCCTGCCGCCCGTGGCGTGCCATTTCCTCTCCCACTCGGCAAAAAATGGTTCAAGTTGCGCCGCCTCCAGCCGGTAGATGGCCTGCAACTCAATGGCACTGTAGACGGCGAAAATCCAGGGAACCTGACGGTATTTGGCAAGAATGACGGGGTTCAGGTGGTGATGGGTGGTAAACCCCTTGCCCCGGTTGTTGATGTTGAGGGTCTTCAGCTCGTACTCGGTGCCGCTGGCGTCCACGGCGTCGTTGCCTTCACGGCCCGGCAGCACACGGATGTTCATGACCAGCAGCAGTTGCAGTACCTTGCCACCGTTGTCCTGAAACACGTCGGCGATGCCATGCCGATCTGCCAGCGCCTGAAAAGCGCGGATGGTGGGCATCAGGGCTTCCAGCTCGGCCAGATCAGCGTGACTTTGGCGACTCACTGGGTCTCCGTCAGCAGAGCCGTGATGTGGACACCCAGCGCCCCGGCCAGCCGCTCCACATTGTCCAGGGATAGGTTGCGTTCCTGGCGCTCAACAGAGCCGACGTAAGTACGGTGCAATCCAGTCAAATCGGCCAGGGCTTCCTGCGAGATGCCCTGCTCACGCCGCAGCCGCCGCAGGTTGGCCGCGAGAACGGCCCGCGCATGTAAAGAAGTGTCCTGAGCTGGCATCCCCGCCACCATCCGGCAATGATGACTCTGAGTCTACAGCCTCTGAGTAGCATTTGAGGATCAGCCCGCGCTAGTATTAAAGGGATGCCCCACGCCGCCGAACTTTACCTTCCCCGCCTGCGTCCCGCCTACCGGACGGAGGGCGGCGCGGCTTATCTGGGCGACTCGCTGGAGCTGCTGGCACACCTACCCGACGACTCGGTGCAACTGGTGATGACCAGCCCGCCATTTGCGCTGCTGAGGCAAAAGGAATACGGCAACCGCGACGAGGCCGAGTACGTGGAGTGGCTGGCGCAATTCGCCGCCCTGGTCAGGCAAAAGCTCAGGCCAGACGGCAGTTTTGTGCTGGATTTGGGCGGGGCTTATCGGCGCGGCATTCCGTCCCGCAGCCTGTACAACTTCCGGGTGTTGCTCAAATTCTGTGACGAGCTGGGTTTCCATCTGGCCGAGGATTTCTACTGGTTCAACCCGTCCAAACTGCCCAGCCCGATTGAATGGGTCAACAAACGCAAAATCCGGGTCAAGGACGCCGTGAATACGGTGTGGTGGTTCAGCAAGACCGAGTGGCCCAAGGCCGATGTCTCACAGGTATTGACCGAATACAGCGACAGGATGAAGAAGCTCATTAGCGATCCCGCCGCGTATTACACGCCTGCCGAGCGGCCCAGCGGCCACAACATTGGCGCGTCGTTCGGCAAGGACAACGGCGGCGCGATTCCGCCCAACCTGCTCCAGATTCCCAACAGCGAGGCGGGCGGACAGTATCTGACTGCCTGCCGCCGGGTGGGGGTCAAAAGCCATCCCGCCCGCTTTCCGGCCAGACTGCCAGAGTTCTTCATCCGCTTTCTGACTGAGCCGGGTGATCTGGTGCTGGACATCTTCGGCGGCAGCAACACCACGGGCCGCGTCGCCCAGACCGAGGGCCGCGCGTGGCTAACTTTTGAGCAGAATGCGGAATACTTGGCTGCCTCCACCTTTCGTTTCATGGAGAAAAGTGCCAGCGTGAGCGAACTAAACGACGTTTATACGGCCATCCTGCGCGGCGAAAGTCTTGACCTGAGCCATCTGAACGCGCCGCTACTCAAGTTCGCTTAAGCTGACCTGTCCTCAAAGCATCTTCGGGTCAATCCAGCCCCGTTTAATTCCGTGCAACACCGCCTCCGTGCGGCTGCCGACGCCCAGTTTGGAAAAGATGTTCGCCAGATGCACCTGCACCGTGCGCGGGCTGATGTCCAGATCGCGGGCGATTTCCTTGTTGGTGCGCCCGGTGGCGGCCACCCGCAAGACTTCCAGCTCACGCGGGCTGAGGCTGTCCTCCGGCGGGGTGGGCTGGGCGGCGGCGCTGAAGCGTTCCAGCACCTTGCGGGCCACGCTGGGGTGCAGCGCACTTTCCCCGGCAGCCACCGCCCGCACCGCGCCCAGCAGATCGTCCTCGCTGGTGTTCTTGAGCAGGTAACCCGCCGCCCCAGCCTCCAGCAAGGCAAACACGTAGGCGTCGTCGTCGTAACTGGTCAGCACCAGCACGCCCACGCGCGGCTGCTCGGCCTTGATGGCGCGGGTGGCCTCGATGCCGTTCATGCCGGGCATGGACACGTCCATCAGGATCACATCCGGCTTCAGGGCGCGGGCCTGGGCAATCGCCTCCTCGCCGCTGGCGGCTTCCCCGGCCACATGCAGGTCCGGCTCGCCTTCCAGCAGCTCGCGGGTTCCCTTGCGGACCACCGGATGATCGTCCACCAGCAGCAGCGAAATACGGCGGGGCAGGCCCGTTTCAGATGTACTGTCGGAGTCATGGGCAGGGTCAGGCATGGGCGCAGAATATCCGGCCCGGCACATGAAAAGGGGCCATCCCCGCGAAGGAAGATGGCCCGGATGAAATTTGAAAACGCCTAGCTCTTGCTCAGGTCCTTCCACAGGGTGCCGGTGGCAAAGGAGAGCATGGGGTTGAAGGTGTCCAGGCTGATGCCCTGGAGGTTGTCGCGGTAGGCCAGCACGCCCGGCTGGTTGGGCATGTTGATGTACCACGCCTGGTCGATGGCCCGCTTGGCAATGTCGGCGTACAGCGCGTTGCGCTTGTCGACATCGGTGATGCTGCGCGCCTCGTCGATCCAGGTGTCGATCTGCTCGTCCTTGGCATTGATGCGCGGATTGTAGTACCCCTCGGAGCTGTAGAAGGTGTACACGAAGTTGTCCGCATCGGCGTAATCCGGTGCCCAGCCGGTCATCACCATCGCCTCGCTGCCCTGGTTGCTGCCCTTGATGATGTCGCTCCACTCCTTGGCCACGATATTCACGCGGAACTTGGGGTTGATGGTCTCGATGTTCTTCTTCAGGATTTCCATGCCGGTCTGGGCAGTGGCGCTGCCCGCGCGGTAGGACACGTTGACGGTAAAGCCCTTGTCCCACACCTGACCGTCCCAGGCTTTCTTGAAGTACTCGGTGGCCGCATCAGTGTCGTACTTGGCGGCTTCAATGGACGCGTCGTAGCCAGGAAAGCTCTCGGGCAGCAGGAAGTTCAGGGCCGCGCCCTTGCCCTTCTGCACGTCCTCGATGTACTGCGGGGTATCAAAGGCCGCCACAAAACCCCGGCGCACATCGGCGTCGCTAAAGAAGTTGGCGGGGATGCCTTGGCCGTCCAGCTTGCCGCTGCCAATTGCGCCCTTGCCACTGATCTTCTGGTTCATGCTGATGCCAAAGGCGCTGGTAGAGGGCAGATCGTCCAGGATGGCGATGCCGGGCTTGTCGGTCAGTTGCGCCTCGATGATCGAGCGTCCGCCGGTCTCGATGATGTCGGCGTCGCCCTTCTCAAAGGCCTGAAGGCGCGCGGCCTGCTCGGGAATCTTCTGGAGGATCACGTCCTTGATGCTGGGCTTGTCGCCCCAGTAGTCGGGAAAGGCGGTGGCGGTCACGGCGGTGGCCGTCTTGTCCAGCAGCTTGTACGCGCCGGTGCCGCTGGGGTCCTGCGACAGCGGACTGCCGGTGATGTCCTTGCCCACGGCGTCCTTCCAGGTGGCTTCGGTGCCGTCCCACTCGCCGATTTCGGTGGCGTGCGCGCTGTCCACGATGCCCTGCCCGATGTAGGCCAGCTTGGCCAGGAAGGCGGGATCGGCCTTGGGCAGCTTGAACACCAGCGTCTGGCCGTCGCACTTCACGGCGTCGGTGATCTTTTCCCAGGTGACGCCCTGATCGTCGTTGGCGTTGCTCTGGGTGCCCAGCAGGCTCTCGGAGATAAACCAGTTGCCGCTGTCTCCCGTGTTGGTCACCAGGTTGCGGCGGAAGGTGTACTCGGCGTCCTTGCACTCAAAGGGATTGCCGGTGTGGAACTTCACGCCGTCCCGCAGGGTAAAGCGGTACTCGGTGCCGTCGTTCTCCTCCTGCCACTCGGTGGCCAGCAGCGGCTTGAGTTCCGACAGGCTGTTGCCCTGGTAGGTCACGAGCGTCTCGTACAGGTTTTCCACCACCTGACCGCTGGCGGTGTCGTAGGTGGTGCCGGGGTCCAGCGTGGGAATGTCGGCGGATTCCTGAATGACCAGTACGCCGGTGGGTTCCGCGCCGCCGCCGCCGGATGTGTCGGCTGTGGTGGTCTCAGTTGTGGTGCTGCTCGTGCTGGCGGTGTCGTTTTTACATGCCGCCAGGCTCAGGGTCAGGGTGGTCAGGGCAATGGCACTCAAAATTTTCTTGTGAGCCGGTTTGGGAAGGGTCATGAGGGTCTCCTTGAGGAGAATCGGATCATCGGGATGAGGTCTGAAAGCCTCTGCGGTTGAAGAAGGGTTTTAGAAGTACTGGGATGGAACGCCGCTGAAATGGTCTAATGAAAGACAATTCGTCAGCAGATCAGCTTAGACAGTGCCCATGAGAGATGATTAGACAGACGGCCAAGCTGTTCTCTGGCTGGCCTGTCCCACATCAGACTCAGCGCTCAGCTTTCCAGAATCAGGGGGTTGGAGGACCGCAAAACGTGGGGAAAAGACCGCCCTGGACGGACCTCCGCTTCATACCCTGCCCCGAAAATGAAAGACCTCCCACAGCCGTTCTTGAGCGCCTTCGTGTAAGGTTTCCTAATGACTGCCTCCGCCATTCCCGACTCTTTTCTGCTGCGCGGCACGGCTGCCGCCAACACCCTGCGGCTGGTGGGCATGGAATCCACCCGCATCGTGGAAGACGCCCGGTTGCGCCACCACCTGAGCAAGACCGCCACCGCCGCGCTGGGCCGGACGCTGACCGCCTCGGCGCTGCTGGTCGTGATACTGGGCAAGAAACCCGACCGCCGCGTGACCGTGCGCGTCGAGGGCGGCGGCCCGGTGGGCTGGATCGTCGCCGAGGGCAGCGCCAGTGGGCAGATTCGCGGTTATGTGCGCGAACCGGGCGCGGACCTGCCCCTGCGCGAGTCCGACGGCAAGCTGGACGTGAGCGGCATCGTGGGCAGCACGGGTGAACTGGCGGTCACGCGCCTGCTGGACAACGGCGAGCCGTACACCGGCAGCATCGAACTGGTCAGCGGGGAGATCGCCGAGGACGTCAGCAGCTATCTGGGCGTCTCCGAGCAGATTCCCAACGCCGTACTGCTGGGCGTGTACGAGGCGGGTGGGCGGGTGGCCCACGCGGGCGGCCTGCTGATGCAGGCCATGCCCGGCGTGAGCGATGAGACGCTGGCCCGGCTGGAAGCCAACATCCGCGCGCTGGGCCAGATCACCGACGGCCTGCGCCGGGGCGGAATCTTGGACGTGATGAACCGCGTGACCGAGGGGCTGGACCTGACCCTGGCCCCCGGCGCGCAGGCCGCCCGCTTCGAGTGCCGCTGCTCGCGCCAGAAGGCCGAGGACAGCCTGAAATTCTTCGATGCCGATGAGCGCCAGGACATGATGGATACCGGCGGTCAGGAAATCGTGTGCCACTGGTGCGGCGAGAAGTACCACATCACCCCCGCCGAGATCGCCGCGCTGGACGCCCAGCCGGAGCGGGCGCGGGCTTAAAAATTCTTCAGTCGGCCCTCTCCACAGCGGAAGGGGCTTTTTTTACAGCCGCTCAAGCCAGGGATGTTCCGGGTGAACAAGTTCCAGCGCGGCGCGCAGCCAAGCAACGGCCTCGCGGCTCAGCGTAGGGCGCATCCGTTCAAAGTCCCGCGCATCCTTGCCGCGCACTTCCTGGCCTCCGGTGGCCGCCTTGAACAGCAACACCGCCTGCGGAGCCAGATACGGCAGGCCAGCGCGGGACCATAATCTGGCTTCGGACAGAGGCAGGGTTATGCGCGGGTCTCGGCGGTAATGCTACACGTCGCCGCTGAAATTGGTCAGCAATACATCGAGCATCAGCACGTCCGGCAAGTCGGGGTGGCGGGCGTGGATCTGGTGCAGGGGTGGCTCTAGCGGGACGGTCCAGGGCTGATATTCACCGTTCTGCGGCGCATCCAGCTTCCAACCGGAGAGTAGATGCAAGAGTTGCGGCTGGGCCTCCCGCGTCACGGCCACGTCCAGATCGTCATGGGGGCGTGTCACCTGACCCAGATGCAGGTCCAGCGCCACACCTGCGGCGAACATCCACGGAGCGTCCAGATCGGCCAGTTTCTGTGCCACCAACTTCGCGGGGGTGAAGCCGACGGTGCGGGCGTGGTGAGCAATGGCGTCGGCATTCAGCGCGTCGTCTGCCGTCCCCCTTCCGTCTTTCAGAAAGACCTGACGGTAACGCGCCGCCGCTTCGTCCTCGTCCAGCAGCAGCGCCCGCAACGCCCCCTGCTCCGCGCGCCAGCCGCTGCTGTGATCGGGCAGCACCAGCCGCCAGCCTGCGGGGTGACGGTAAGCCTCACCCTCAGGCAGGTAACCCAGCGCCTCCAGCATGCGGCGTTGCTCCTGGCTGGGCGGCTCCGGCAGCAGGTCCAGATGCAGTTCGGGAACGTCCAGATCAGCCAGCGCGGGGACGCTGCCCGGCCCGCCGAGCTGGACGTGGAATACACCTTCGCACCGTCCTCCTTGCAGGTAATCGCCCAGCACGTTTTTCAGCTCACGGATGGCCGCGTTCAGGTCAGGCATCTTTCAAGGAAAGCATGGGTGAAGCCCCTGCCGCATCCGCTCTTATGCGGAGCGCACCCGGTCTGGCGATACTGACCGCATGAACGCCAAAGGAACCGCCACCGCCCTGCTGCTGGGCGGCCTCGCCGTGGGGCTGGCCGGGTGTGACACCGGACCGCAGCAGACTGACACCACTCAGAAGACAACCCAGACAGCCCCGGCCCAAACAGCTCCAGCACAGCCGACTCCGACACAGACGACTCCGGCAAAAACCACAGCCACATCGTCCCCAGACGACCAGAATGCCGACGCCGCGCCGGGCGCGCTGGGATTGGAGGCGGGCGCGCGGCTGCAATCCGAGCAGAACACCATCGATGTGGTCAGGCGCTTTGAGCCGGGACTGGTGTTTATTACCACCGAGCAGCAGGTGGCCGCGCAGGACCCGTTTGGCATGATGGGCGACTCGCAGGTGCAGCAGGGCGTGGGCAGCGGCTTTTTTGTCAACGACGCCGGGGACATCCTGACCAACTTCCACGTCGTGGCGGGCGAGGGGGGGGGCGGCGGCGGCGCCAGCAGGATCAGCATCCGGGTGATGAACCAGGACAGGACCGTGGAGGCCAGGGTCATCGGCTCCGCGCCGCAGTACGATCTGGCGCTGATCCGCGCCGAGGGGCTGGACAAAGCGCTGATCCGCCCCATTCCGCTGGGCAACAGCGACGATCTGAAGGTGGGCCAGAAAGCCATTGCCATGGGCGCACCCTTCGGCCTGGATTTCAGCGTCTCGGAGGGCATTGTGAGCAGCACCGCGCGCCAGATTCCCATCGGCTTCTCGGGCGGGGGCGAGGGCATCACACAAAAGGCCATTCAGACCGACGCGGCCATCAATCCGGGCAATTCCGGCGGGCCGCTGCTCAGCAGCGCGGGCGAGGTGATCGGCATCAACACCCAGATTCTCTCGCCCAGCGGTCAGTCCAGCGGGGTGGGCCAGAGCGCGGGCGTGGGCTTCGCCATTCCCATCAACGCGGCCAGGAATCTGCTGCCGCGCCTGCAAGCGGCAGGGGGCGGTCAGGTCAATCTGCCGCGCATCGGGATCAGTGTCGGGCTGGCCGTGCAAGGGCAGCAGGGCTATCTGCCGGTGGGGCTGGGAGCGCTGACCAGCCAGAGCAAGCAGCAACTGAAGCTGCCCGACACGGGACTGGTGGTGGGCCAGGTGCAGCCCGGCACGCCCGCCGCCCAGGCTGGACTCAGGGGCGGCACCCGCGAACAGGAGTTCCGGGGCGGCGTCGTCAGCCTGGGGGGCGACGTGATCGTGAAGGCCGATGGTCAGCCGGTGGACGCGCTGGAAGACTTGCAGGCCGCCCTGATCAACAAGACGGAGGGCGACACCGTGAGCCTGACCGTGGTGCGCGGCGGCCAGGAACGCGAGGTAAAGGTGACGCTGGACGCGGCGGCCTTCAAGTGAAGTTCGCCAAGCCCCCGGCTGCCACACTGATGCTATGACGGACCTTGCCCAGCACATCTGGAGCCGGTTGCAGGCGGCGGACCGCGAGTGGTTGCGGACGCTGGCGCGGCAGGCCGGGCCGCACACCCGCGTGGCGCTGGTGGGCGGCGCGGTGCGGGACGCGCTGCTGGGCCAGACCCCCCTCGATCTGGACGTGGTGGCCGAGGGCACGGACGTGGAGACCCTGGCCCGCGCTTCCGGGTTACCCACCCTGTTCCATCCGGCCTTTCAAAATGCCACCGTGACCCTGCCGGATGGCCGCACCGCCGATCTGGTGCGCGCCCGCCGCGAGAGGTATCCGGTGCCGGGTCAGAATCCGCTTCCCCATCCCGGCACGCTGGAAGGCGACCTGCGGCGGCGCGACTTCGCGGTCAATGCCCTGGCCCTGCTGATCGGGCCGGTGGGCGAGATGACCTTGCTGGACGAGCTGGGCGGCCTGGATGATCTGGAGGCGCGGGTGCTGCGGCCCCTGCACCCGGCCTCCTTGCATCAGGACGCCAGCCGTCTGGTGCGCGGGGCACGGCTGGCGGCGCGGCTGGGCTTCACGGCGGACAGCGAATTGCTACGGCAGGTGCCGGGCGCTCTGGCCGTGGCCGGGAACACGCCTCGCCTGTGGGCTGAACTCAAGTTGCTGCTCTCCGAGGCGCGTCCGGGAGCGGCGGCGCGCACGCTGGAGGGGTGGGGCGCGGGGGAGCTGCTGCCCGGCGTGGAGTGGCTGGAGAGGTTGGATGGGCTTCAGGACGCCGGGCAGTCCATGTCGCCCCAGCTTTACGCCGCCGCCGCGCTGCACACCTCTCGGGATGCAGCGCTGCTGGCCGAACGCCTGGGCCTGGGGGACCGCCCCGGCGCGTTGCTGGCCCGCGCCCTCTCGGACGCCTATTTTCCAGACGGCACACCGGAGCGGGTGCTGCGCGGCCTGCTGCGCCCAGACGCCCCGGTGCCGCTGACCGGGCGTGACGTGCTGGCGCTGGGCGTGCTGCCAGGCCGCGCGGTGGGCGAGGCGCTGGCGTATCTGGCCGAACTGCGCCGGGACGGCAAGATTGGCAGTCGACAGGACGAACGCGCGGCGCTGCAAAAGTACCTGAAAGCCGAACGGAATTAAAAAAGGCCCGTAGAATGCCCAGCGTATGGGCCTCCTCAGCTTACTGACCTCCAACCCTGGCGCGTTTGTCATCATCGCGCTGGCGCTGGTGCTGTCCCTTGCCGTTCACGAATTCGCGCACGCCTACACCGCAGACCGCCTGGGCGACGGCACGCCGCGCCGGTATGGGCGCGTGACCCTCAACCCGCTGGCCCACCTGGACCCGGTAGGCACGCTGCTGCTGCTGGTGGCGGGCTTCGGGTTCGCCAAGCCGGTGCCGATCAACCCCAGCAACCTGGGACGCTGGGGCACGCTGTGGGTGGCCGCCGCCGGACCGATCAGCAACATCCTGATCGCCTTTCTGTGCGCCGTGCTGCTCAAGGTCCTGCCGGTCACCCAGATTGGCCTGACCATTTTACTCACGGTGCTGGGCATCAACGTGGTGCTGGCCGTCTTCAACCTGATTCCCATTCCGCTGCTGGACGGCAGCCGCATCCTGGGCGCGCTGGTGCCGTCGCTGGGCCGCGCCCTCTCGCAGTTCGAGTCCCAGCCGTTCAGCTTCCTGATCGTTTTCGGCTTCATCTTCCTGGCCCGCGAACCCCTGAGTCAGTTCATCCGCACCGTGCAGAACTGGGTGCTGACGGTGGTGGGAATTTAGAGCATTTGTCAAAAGAGTTCTCCACTTTTGACCGAATGAAATGAGTGGATTTTGCCCGGCATTTGGGACTGGCACCTCAGTACCCGACACTTTTCGAGGGGGCTTGAAATCCGTCGTCCAATACGCGAAAACAGAGCGCGTCTCCCGTTGCCCTGAAATCGTTCAGTCTGTGCTTCGTTTCCCACTTCCCCCAATACCGCAAGAATCAGGTGGAACTGCTCGCCTTGCTCGTCCTGGCCTTGATTGGAGCCAAAGACGTTCGCCACGCGGCACTGGCCGAGCGTTGCCCTGGCAACGCTCAAACGGCTTCCGTCATCCGCCAGATCGAGCGATTCTTTCACCAGCATCCGCTCTGTCCTCTGGATGTCGCTGGTCTGGTG